>NZ_RQYH01000050.1 GCF_003860215.1 Desulfovibrio sp. OH1186_COT-070
CGCGGCATCGCTACGCGCTACGCAAAACGAAGCCTTTCCTTCCTTGCCGCCGTGCAAATCAGGTGCATCTCATTGTGGGCAAAAATAATTTGACGACAATATCTAGTCGTTGCAGAGGATACGACAAGATTGCTGTCCACCCGTTTTAAATTTCTTTGAGCAGGATGGCGATAAGGCTGCTGAAGATGCTTCAGTGCACCATACGTTGCTACAGTGATTCGATAAACAAAAAAATCCAGCAAAAGGATTTTTATGGAGCTGATTGACTGCACACCGCGCCCGTCATCTTTAATAGAATCGATGCGGAATGTTGGCTACACTATGGAAACGGCTGTGGCGGACATCATTGACAACAGCATTGCCGCGCAAGCGTCGGAAATTCATATTTTGCACAGGTGTGAAGAAGGCATTCCTTGTCTTGCGATTCTTGACAACGGGCAAGGAATGACCCGCGAAGAACTTATCGAAGCTATGCGCCCGGGTGGGCTTGGCCCTTTGCAAAAAAGACCGCCTCAAGACCTTGGCCGCTTTGGCCTTGGATTGAAAACGGCATCCTTTTCACAGTGTCGCAATCTGACAGTAATCAGCCAGAAAGAGGGGGAGCTCACCGCGGGGCAGTGGGATCTTGACCAGATGGAGGATCGCTGGAACTTGCGGCTACTCAGGCAACTGGACAAAGTCCCTTTTGCAGACAGACTCGGTGAGTCTTCCGGTACGCTTGTTGTCTGGGAGAAGCTGGACAGATTATGCACCAGTGGGGCTGACCAGAGCAGTGTCCGTGATGCCTTTCTTAAGCATGTTGAGATGGTCAGACGGCATCTGTCACTCGTATTTCACAGATATCTTGAAGAAAAACGAACTGCTGCTCTGAAAATTTTGATCAACCATGAGTCGATCCCTCCATTTGATCCTTACTTCCGCACCTATGAGGCTACCCAAAGGCTTCCGGAAGAAAGTATTTTTGTACGCGATGCGCATATTGCTGTAAAATCGTTTATAATTCCACACTATTCCAAGCTGAAGGCTGTGGACTATGACGCTCTGCGAGAGCTGGGTGGCCCGGCTGCTACCCAAGGATTTTATGTCTACCGCAACAAAAGACTCCTCGCCTGGGGAGACTGGTTTCGCTTGAGAAAAGCCAAAACGGAAGCCTCCGGCCTGGCCAGAGTAATGATTGACATACCCAATGACCTTGATGATCTGTGGAGCCTGGACATAAAAAAGTCCAGCGTCTCCCCGCCGGAAGCAGTACGACGCGAATTGTCACGCATCATTGACAGAATTACCGAACACTCCACGAGGACCTACACAAGTCGGGGACAACGCTTTACAATACAAAAATATTCTCCCTGGGTAAGAGAAGAGAGCAACCAGGGCGTGCGTTACCGTATCAATAAGGAACAGGCACTTGTTCAGGCATTTCTTGGTACGCTGTCAGAAACAAGCCAAAAAGAATTTTCTGCCTTTCTGGATGTCCTTGAACGCCAGCTTCCCACAGAAGCTATTTACAATGACAAGCTTGGTGGCAACCTTGAAGCGAAACATGCTGTACCATCGATTGAGCCTGAACACCTCCTGACTATCGTTGCTCTGCTGCACAGGCAGGGGCTGAGCGAGGATGAAATCCAGAAAATAACTGCAACGCTTAAATCCTGACCAATAAAGAACAGGGGGTTCCATGTCTCGCAACGCGTTGTTTGCAGGTCTCAAAGGAGCTATTGAAGCCCAGTTGCAAAGCATGGGCATGGATGAACCTTCTGAGATTGATATCCGGGCTGAGGTTCTCCGCCTCCTTCCTGTTCTCGCTCCCGCATATCGCGTTTCCGTGGACGAATTGCTTACTGAAGAAGCCATCAGAGCCATGCTGGCATGCATACCGGTAAAAATGCGTGTGGGTGCCGCCTTGAAAGAGCGGTATCTGCCACCTCCCTGGGTTGACCAGCGTGACTTGCAATGGCCATGCTGGAATGCGTATGAAACATACCTTCACAGTAAAAGATACCCAGGCAATGTCATCATGACCTTGGGACATGATACGCGAAATATTCTTAATTTGCTTGGAAATCCTGAAGAAGCTGATGGCTGGGACAGACGTGGGCTGGTGCTTGGACATGTGCAGTCAGGAAAAACTTCAAACTATGCTGGCCTTCTGTGCCGGGCTGCGGACGCTGGGTATAAGCTTTTTATTGTAATCACAGGTATTCATGAAAACCTGCGTTCACAAACGCAGCAGCGGCTGGAAGAAGGGTTTACTAATCTCGCACCTGCTGAGATGCGGCCCATAAGCCTCACCACTCCTGAGTATGACTTTTCTCAACAAAAGGCTGAACTTCAGATACCACCGCAGGCGGTGGGAACATCTGTGATTCTTGTAATCAAAAAGAATGCAAGAGTACTTGAAAACCTTCTGCAATGGTTAAGAAACAGCAGTAAACCCGGTGGTGACTGGGCGGACATGCCCTTGCTGCTGGTGGACGATGAGGCAGATAATGCTTCAGTCAATACGAACAGAGAAGAGCTTGACCCTACACGAATTAACGGACTAATCCGCTCTATACTGAATACGTTCAGAAAAAGTTCTTATGTTGGCTATACGGCAACGCCATTTGCCAATATTTTTATTGATCCTGAGACTGAAAATGCGATGTATTCGCATGATCTTTTCCCAAGTGACTTTATTTACTGCCTGAGTGCCCCAGACAATTACTTTGGTGCTGATAAAGTTTTTGCTGACTACGGTGATGACCGCAGAAAATATCTGAACATTCTGAATGATGCCGAAGACGTACTTCCACGTTCTGCCCGCTCAACATTTGTTCCGGTGGAGCTTCCAGCCAGCTTGATTGAGGCTGTCGAAACTTTTTTAATAGCCTGCGCAATACGATATAAGAATGGGGAATCTGAAAACCATATGTCCATGCTTGTGAACGTATCCCCATACGCCGCCGTACAGCAGCATGTAAGACTTCTTCTGGATGATGCCGTGCAGCAGAGAAAAAATATGATTTGCGCAAGCGCCCGGATGCCAGGGCAGGAAAACGCGTTATGGGGTCACCTGGAGAGTGTTTTCCGAAAGCATTACCCAGATTGCGGCATCCTGTGGTCAGGCATTCGGACAATACTCCCGGATGTTGTCCGCTCCATCCAGTTGCGGGTGATTAACAGCCGTTCCGGCGACTCGCTGAAGTATGGTGACTACAGCGATACCGGGCTCCATGTTATTGCCATTGGGGGATACACACTCTCGCGTGGTCTTACCCTGGAAGGGCTGATGATCAGCTATTGGAACAGAAATTCAAGGGCGTATGACACGTTGATGCAGATGGGGCGATGGTTTGGCTACCGCGACAGCTATGAAGACCTGTGCCGTGTCTGGATGCCCGAAGATGCCCAAGGGTGGTATGCCCACATTGCCGAAATATCGCAGGAGCTCAGAGAAGACCTGATCAGTATGTCCCAACGGGGTTTGACGCCCGCTGACTTTGGCTTGAAAGTCAGAAACCACCCGGAAACACTCATTGTCACGGCAATGAATAAACGTCGCGCTACACAGGAACGGGTTATTCGCCCGGACCTTAACGGCAGACTTGTGGAAACCTGGGTTGTGTTCAGCGAACAGGAAAAACTGGCAAACAATCAGCAGGCAATGCGGGTCTTGCTTGAACAGGTGCAGACTGTCGCGCAAACAGAACATCCCCAGGCAAATACCGAAAAGAGCATCCCTGGCCCCTTCCTGTGGAGGGCAGTCCCCACTGAGTTTGTTGAAGACTTCTTCAATAAATTTATGGTTCACCCAAGGATGCAATATGACAATCCATACTTGTTCGCCTACCTTTTTGCGCTGAAAGATGCCCTGCGGAGAAGAGGTACAGAGCTTTGCTGGGATGTTGGTTTGTTTTCTGCCAAGCAGCAACAGGAGGATATTCGAACTTCTTTTGCAGGCCTTGAGGTGTGGAAACAACGTCGGACAATTGGGGCGGACTCCCCTGTTGACGGTTTTCTCCTCAGCACCAGGCAACGTGTCGCCACAAAGGGAATCGAATGTTTGCCACTTTCTGCTGAGCAGATAGCAACAGCGGAAGATAAATGGCGGAAAAAAGGCGATTCAAAGCAAATGGCCGACCATTGGTACAGAGGAGAGCTGGAGCGTCCTCTGCTGATGCTGCACCTTATCGATCTTCAGGATGCCGCGGACGCTGTTATTTGCCCGAATGTTGCCGCCTGGGGAGCGAGTTTTCCCCCTTACGGTGATTTACGCATCCAGGCACATGAATATACCGTGAGCCGAAACTGGTTGCGATTGTTCGAATCTGTGGAGGCGGAGCCAGAAGATGAATAAGCCAGCTTCTCCCTGGGGGAACCTCCGTCCATCCACAGAGCCTGGCACAAGCCTAGCCGTTCGCGTGGACACAGAGCACCCGCACGATTTTTTCTGGGCTTTGAGTGCGCAGCAACATCCACAGCTTTTATGCCGCCTGCCCGGTTGTCTGCCGTTCCCTGCTGCCGAAAATATTCCCTCTTTGAAACTGATTCAGGTGCATTTCCAGCACCTGGATGCCCATTCCTGGTGTACTGTTGAACTGCATGACAGGGCGCATGAAGACAATTTTCACACTCTCTGCATCGCTCTTGTGGAGGCATCGCGCAAGGTTATCAAATCTGAAGCCGTTCTCCCTGTTATTCTCCGCCACCTGAACAGATGGCAAAAATTGCTTGGTCGCTCACTCACACCAGGTTTCATGACTCTGCATGAACAACTTGGTCTGTTTGGAGAGCTGTATTTTCTCAGTGCCCATGTGCTTTCACAATTTACCCTGCCGGAGAGTGTATTTGGCTGGGTTGCCCCGCAAGAGCATCCACAGGATTTTATGCTGGCATCCGGCATTGCCGTGGAGGTCAAATGCAGGCAAGCCACGGCACCCGAAATTGTTCACATTGCTTCGCAACACCAGTTGCATCAGCCGGATTGTCCCTTGTTTCTGGTGGTATTCAGCGCGTCACAAGCTGAGCGTGGTCAGCGGGGGGCGTTTTCACTGCATACCCTTGTGCAGGTTGTTCGACAGACTCTTGCTGACGACGAACTGGCGTCCGAAGAATTTGAGGTACGCCTGTTGCAAAGGGGATACGTTGACACCCCGGCGTATGACCAGCACTGGTGGAGAATCAGCGGCAAACGATGTTTTTCCGTGAGAGAGGACTTTCCTCGCCTTGAGCCTGCCATGCTGCCTACAGGTATTCTGGAGACCCGATACAGCCTGTCGTTGTCTGACTGCGCTCCCTGGGCGCAGGACATATCCACGATGTCAGACGTGGAGGTAGCCCATGAGTGAAGTCCATAACCTCTCCAGTGATTTTGCGCAGATGGTCATGAACTGGGCAGACAGCACCAGGAACTTCACCCGTGGCGCTGTGGCGGAACTTGCAGGCAAATGGCTTGAAGATGAAGGAGAAATTGAAAGCTTTTCTCCGGCATACTACGAAATGCGGGGTGTCCCGGTAGTTGACGGGTACAGTTTTTCTGAAAATGAAGACGCCATCGATCTTTTCATCGTGGATCACGACCAGGCGGGTTCCGGAGGCAACCTGACTTTGACGGACGCCACGCAGGCGTTCAACCGCTTAAAAAATTTCTTTGTGCAGGCTGCCACAAAAAATCTGTGTGAAAATCTGGAAGAAAGCTCTGCCGCCTATGGTCTGGCCTGGAGCCTGCGAACAGACGCCAGAACCTATGGCAGAATTCGCTTTTTTCTGATTTCCAGCCGCCCTTTGAGCAGTAAAATTCTTCATCTTGAGAATCAGCAGGTTGGGGACTGGAGCGCAAGTTTTCATATCTGGGATGTAGAGCGCCTGTCCCGTCTTCAGGAAGCGGAGCGCGAAGCCATTGTCATCAACTTCAGAGAAGAATTTGGGCGTCCGCTTCACTGTCTGCCTGCTCATCTCGATGCCACAGCCTATAAATCATATATGGTGGTGCTGCCTGGACAGTTGCTTGCTGATCTTTATGGGAAATATGGTTCCCGGCTGCTGGAGCTGAATGTACGCACCTTTCTTCAGGTGCGCGGCAATGTGAACAAAGGAATCCGGCGCACCATTGTGCAGGAACCGGATATGTTTTTTGCCTACAACAATGGCATATCAGCGGTGGCAGAAGCCATTGTGACTGAAAACCAGAACGGCAGGGAAGAACTGGTATCTGTGCAGAACCTGCAGATTGTCAACGGCGGACAAACTACTGCTTCTTTGTACCATGCGGGACGGAGCAAGGCTGATTTGTCGGGCATTTTTGTCCAGATGAAACTTTCCGAAGTGCAGTCGGATCTGTCGTCCAAAGTAATCCCAAAAATTTCAGAATATTCCAACACACAGAACAAAGTCAGCGCGGCGGATTTCTTTTCAAATCATGCTTTTCATGTGCGCCTGGAAGAAATGTCCCGACGTCTGTGGGCACCAGCGGTCGATGGCTCGCAGCGACAGTCCAAATGGTTTTACGAACGGGCGCGTGGGCAATATGCTGAGGCACAGTCCGATAAAACCAAGGCACAAAAGGACGCCTGGCAGCGTGAATACCCTAGGGCGCAGCTTTTTACCAAAACGGATCTGGCCAAGTTCGACAATGCGTGGGACGGCTTCCCAGTAGAAGTCAACCTGGGAGCACAAAAGAACTTTGCCGCATACGCACGGCGTATCAGCGAGTTATGGGAAAAAGATGATACGGCCTTCAATGACAGATTCTACAAGCGTGCTGTCGCGCGGGGCATTGTCTTCAGGGCAGTGGAAAAAATGGTTTCTGAGCAGCCCTGGTATCAGGGCGGCTATCGCGCCAACATTGTCGCGTACGCTCAGGCTCTGCTGGCTGAGCACATACACCGTGCCGGGCTGGCTATGAACTGGGACAGCACCTGGGCAAAACAGGCTCCCTCCCCGGTTGTGGCTGAGGCTTTATTGCTGACAGCAGAAAAGGTTAACACGTTTATCACGGCAACCCCGGATCATGTGCGCAACGTGACTGAATGGTGCAAGCGCAGACAGTGCTGGGAAGGCCTGCTTGAAATTCCGTACACGCTGCCTGATGCCCTGCGTAATGAATTGCTTACCAGAAGCCAGGACAAGCAACTGGATAAAGAAGCTGGTAATCAACGGGTTATGGACAACGGAATTGATGGGTAGTGTCCAGAAATTTTCGCACTTTTCGTAGCAGCCATATGGTGTGAGTTTTGGCTCTGCCTTGAGGAGGCGGCGCGGGCCTTGTGAGCGGGATGCGAAGCGGCAATCCCGCGCTGCAAGGCCCGTGACGGCTCCGGTTCTATGC
>NZ_RQYH01000006.1 GCF_003860215.1 Desulfovibrio sp. OH1186_COT-070
CTTGTGTAACAAGTTTGTGTTACAAATGGAAGAATAAGCGTTTTATTTTTAGCCAGTTATAACTGATTGAACTGGTTGGATATTCATGGTGCCGAGGGACAGAATTGAACTGCCGACACGAGGATTTTCAGTCCTCTGCTCTACCAACTGAGCTACCTCGGCCCGTGCGGGATATGGTGATAGCCGCTTGGCGCGACTTTGGCAAGCATTTTTTGGCAAGGCAAAAAAACGTCGCTGTGCGCACAACGGCAGGCGCAGAGTATCGGGGCGCAAAAATATTTTGCAATGCACTGTAATCAATGTATAAATAAAAAAATGCTTGCAATATCGCAGGGCATTGCGTACACATGAATTTCTTGTCAATCCACCATGTACAAGGCGAAGGTTATGACCCGCAAAGACCGCACCGAAGGCATTTACAGCCGCCGCGAAGTGCTTGACGAAAGCGAGCGCCGCCAATACTGCCTCATCCAGTTGAAAGATCTGCTCTCCTATGCCTACCGCTATTCCGAAGATGTCAAAAAGCGTTTTGACCGCGCGCAGTTCAATGTGGAAAAATTCAAAACCATAGCGGACATCAAGCATATCCCCATTCTGAAGAAAAAAGAGCTTATCTTTTTGCAGTCCATGGGCCCGCGCCTCGGCGGGCTGCTGACCAAGGACATTGGCGAACTCAAGCGCATCTTTCTTTCCCCCGGCCCCATCTTTGACCCCGAAGACCGCGGCGAAGACTATTGGGGCTATACCGAAGCCTTCTATTCCGTGGGTTTCCGGCCCGGCGATGCCGTGCAGAATACCTTCAACTACCAGTTGACCCCCGCAGGGCTGATGTTTGAGGAGCCCCTGCGCAACCTGGGCTGCGCCGTCATCCCCGCCGGCCCCAGCGATGCCTCCACCCAACTGGACATCATGCAGAAGCTGCGTGTTTCCGGTTATGTGGGCACGCCGAGTTTTCTCATGCACCTGGCCCAGAAAGCCGAAGAAAAAGGCCTCAACCTGCGCAAGGATCTTTTTCTGGAGGTGGCTTTTGTCACCGGCGAACGCCTGTCCGAAAAAATGCGCTCCCAGATGGAAAAAAAGTACGATCTGGTCATGCGTCAGGGCTACGGCACAGCGGATGTCGGCTGTATCGGCTACGAATGCTTTCACAAAAACGGCCTGCACATTGCCAACCGCTGCTATGTGGAGATCTGCCATCCCGACACCGGCATCCCCCTCAAGGACGGCGAAGTGGGCGAAATCGTTGTCACGGCCTTCAACAAAACCTATCCCCTGATCCGGCTGGCCACGGGCGATCTTTCCTATATTGACCGCTCGCCCTGCGCCTGCGGCCGCACCAGTCCCCGCCTGGGAAGTATTGTGGGCCGCGTGGACACCACCGCGCGCATCATGGGCATGTTTGTCTATCCGCATCAGGTGGAACAGGTCATGAGCCGCTTTGAAGAGATCAAACGCTGGCAGATCGAGGTCACCAATCCGGGCGGCATCGACGAGATGGTTCTCTTTGTGGAAACCAGCGGCTTCAAACGCGAGGAGGAACTGCTCCACCTCTTCCGCGAAAAAATCAAACTGCGCCCCGAACTGCGCGTGCTTGCCCCCGGCAGCCTGCCGCCCCAGATCCGTCCCATTGACGACAAGCGGCACTGGGATTAAATGCCTTATGGGCGAAAAATTTTTGCGACGCGGCGTCTGAGCCGTTGCCCCCAAATATTCCGGCAGGCTCCGTGCGCATCTGGTTTTTCCCACGTTGCGCACAAAATCCGGTTTTCCGGGGGCAGCGCAAAAACCAAAAGCGGCTGGCGGCAGAAAATGGCCTGACCTGCCGCGCACGGAGGTTCCATGAGTGCAAGCGACCTTGCCGTGGACAAGATTGTCCAGTGGCTGCGCCAGCGCCACGATCTGACCATGCAGACCGAGGCCCGCGCTCTGGACTGCCTTGAGGCGGGCGATGTTCCCGGCCACAACGCCGGTATGCGCCAAAAAGCCGAACTGCTGGCAAACATGGCCGAAGAGGCTCGCCCGCATCTGGAAGGACTGCCGGGCGAAGCGCGTTTTCAGTTCGCCGTGGCGCTGGAAAACTTCTCGGCCAGCGCGCGTACCGCCCTGCGCCTCAACTCGCTTTTTTACATGTCGGCCCTGCTCTATCCGGACGATCACAAAAAGGGCGATCCGGACAACCTCTCCCTGTGCATTGAGCGCATGGCGGAGCAGAAAACAGAATTTCGGGCTGGTTGACCACACCGCCCGGCCAACCCGCATGCAAGGAGTATCGCATGAAACGCGTCTTTTTTCTTCTTTTTCAGGCTCTGGCCGTTCTCTGCCTGACGGCGGGAGCAGCCTTGGCCCAGCCTGCCGAGGACGGCAAGGAGGACAGGTTTGCCCGCATGGATACCAACAAGGACGGCAAAGTCGTCTACGAGGAATTCAAGGCCGCCTTTCCCGATATGCGTGAAGAAGCCTTTACCGTCATTGACAAAAACAAAGACAAGGGCATTGACCGCGAAGAATGGAATGCCTTCATGAAAAATCATGCAGCGGACACAAAGGGAGCAGAAGGTACGGGCGGCTGCCCTGCTTCCTCCCACCCCCCTCTGGTGACGCCCCCTGATGGCAAGTAAACGCGCGGCAGGCCGCACGCAGGGCGGCCTGGGCACGAAAATCCGGCGGCAGCCGCGCGCTGCCGCCGGATTTTTTGCTCCCCCCCAAGCCCGTCCCAACGCCCAGCCCCTCTTTGTGCCCATGAGCGCGGAAGAAATGCGCGCACAGGGCTGGGAAGAGCTGGACGTGCTGCTGGTCACCGGCGATGCCTATGTGGACCACCCCTCTTTCGGCAGCGTCCTGCTGGCCCGCTGGCTTGTCCACCACGGCTACAGAACGGGCATTGTGGCCCAACCCCGCTGGGAAACTCCCGACGACCTTCTGGTCATGGGCAGGCCGCGCCTTTTTGTGGGGGTCAGCGCGGGCGCTCTGGACTCCATGCTCGCCCACTACACGGCTTTCAGGAAAAAACGCAACGACGATGCCTATACCCCCGGCGGCAGGGCCGGAGCGCGCCCCAACCGGGCCTGCCTGGTGTATGCCAATCTGGCACGGCGGGCCTTTCCGGGCCTGCCCGTCATTCTTGGGGGCATTGAGGCCAGCCTGCGCAGGGTCAGCCACTATGATTTCTGGACCGACTCCCTGCGCAAGCCCATTCTTGCGGACGCCAAGGCAGACCTGCTCATCTGGGGCATGGGAGAATACGCCATTCTGGAGTGTGTCCGGCGGCTGGAAAAAGGCGCAGATCTGCAGGGCATCGCAGGCACGGCCTGGCTGGACAGGCTGAACGCCCAAAACCGCCCCGCCGGGTTGCCGCCCCACATGGCCGACAGCCCGTGCCTTGCCCTGCCCGCCCACGAGGCCATTCTGGAAGATCCTTTCCTGCTCATGGAACTGACCCGAAGCCTGGAGCGTCAGGTACACCGGCAGGATGCCTGGGCCGTGCAGCCAGTGGGGGGCCGCGCCCTGGTTCTGGCAAAACCGGCTCCCCCCCTGAGCAGCGCGGACATGGATAGCCTCTATGGCCTGCCCTTCTGCCGCCGCCCCCACCCGAGCTACACAAAGCCCATCCCTGCCGCCAGCATGATGCGCACCAGCATCACCAGCCACAGGGGCTGCGGCGGAGGCTGCTCCTTCTGCTCCCTGGCCCTGCATCAGGGGCGACGCATCAGCTCCCGCTCGGCGTCCTCCATTCTGGAAGAAGTGCGCCTGCTGGCCCGGCAAAACCTGG
The DNA here is from genome assembly GCF_003860215.1 of Desulfovibrio sp. OH1186_COT-070. Taxonomy (GTDB): domain Bacteria; phylum Desulfobacterota; class Desulfovibrionia; order Desulfovibrionales; family Desulfovibrionaceae; genus Desulfovibrio. The sequence continues at coordinate 3,770 of NZ_RQYH01000006.1, forward strand.
ACAGCGGCAAAGGCCCGGTGGCTGTTTCCGACATTGGCGGGCCTACCGCCAACATGTGGCAGGGCTTCTGCGCTCTGGACAGGGACAAAGAAGACGCTGCGCACCGCTGCCGCCGCGCCAGTTGCTGCCACCCTGCGGTCTGCAAATTTTTTCGCACTCCCCAGCACAACCATGTGGAACTGCTACGCGAGGCGGCAGCCCTGCCCCATGTGAAGCAGGTGCGTGTGGCCAGCGGCGTGCGGGCCGATCTGGCCCTGCGGGACCCTACGGCCCTGAACGCCTATACGGGCGAATTCACGGGAGGACAGCTCAAACTGGCCCCGGAGCATTGCGCGCCGCACATTCTGGAACTCATGCGCAAGCCCCGGCTGGAAGTTTTTGAAGCTTTTCTGGAAAATTTTGTGCGCCAGAGCCGGGCAGCGGGCCGCGAACAGTATGTGGTGCCGTATCTCATGAGCGCCTTTCCCGGCTGCACGGACGAAGACATGCGCACCCTCGCCCGCTGGCTGCGCCAGCGCCGCTGGAGGCCCCGCCAATGCCAGTGTTTCATCCCCACGCCGGGAACCATCGCCACCGCCATGTATTACAGCGGCCGCAACGAAGCGGGCGAGCCCATTCCCGTGGCGCGCACCGATGCGCAACGGTTGCGCCAGCACCATATTCTTTTTCCCGCTGACGCGGAGACGGGCGGCTCGCAACAAAAGCCGCTCCCACGGCGGCGGCCCTCCCCCACCGCCCGCAGGAGGAAACATGCCCAGCCCTGACCATCACTCTGACCATCGACTTGACCGCCTGGAAGAATTGGCCTTTTTTCAGGAAGAACGCCTGCACGCCCTGGATGCCGCCCTTACAGCCCAGCAGGCGCAACTGGACCGGCTGGAAAAAAGCATGGCCCAAACGGCAGACATTCTCCGCCAACTGCGCGAAAAACTGGCTGACCAGCCGGAAAACGCCGCTCCTCCGCATTTTCTGCCCCGGCACTGGTGAGTACCAAAGAACCATATGGCGGCATCGGATGTACACTGGCTGGCATTTCCCGCGCTTGGGATGCCCAAAATACCACCAAAAAACACCGCCAAAGCACAACAGGCCCCGGCTGTACCGGGGCCTGTTGTGCTTGCTGCCCGGCCTTCAGGCCGGGCACAATTTTCTAGAAGCCGAAACCGTCGCTGTCGGCTCCGGAAGAGCCGAAGCCAAAATCATCGGGCACGGCATTCTCTTCCTGCGCGGGAGCCTCTTCGGCGGCACCGGCAACGCCGGCAGCGGCCGCGCCGCCCACCACCATGCCCTTGAGGCCGTCCTTGATGGCGTCCTTGATGGTCATCATCAGGTCATCGTGGCTGATGGCCACTTTGCCCTGATACTCCGCCACCTGTTTGCGCAGACCGCCCATATCGGTATTCATGGCCTTGATCTTGGCCTCCAGCTCGTCCACTTTTTTGGACAGGCTCTCGGCCCGGGCCTCGGCAGGCTCCAGAGCGCGCACGCGTTCTTCCAGCGCAGCGGCTGCGGCAGTCTGGGCGGCCATACTGCTGTAGCTGTCGGCCAGGGCTTTCAGGGTCTGGTCGCACAGGGCTTTGGTATAGCCGTCCATGGGCGCCAGGGAAACATTGTCCCCCAGCATGCTCCGGCCGGTATTCACAAAGGCGTCCCAAGCCTGCCCCTCAACCCAGTTCAGCTCCGTGAACTTGGGATACCAGCGGGCCAGCCAGGCAGCGGCAAAAGGCCCCACAGCCCTGGCGCAGCAGTCACAGGCAAGGGAACGCCCGGCCACAAAACCGGCGATTTCCTTGATGTCAATGCCCTCCTTGCCCACAACCAGGGCAAGCACGGACTCCACGGGAAAAACTTTGCGAGATGTATCGGACATGGCGGCCTCCTCCTCGGAGATCGTAGGTAGTTCAGAAACAGGGCCTTTCACCGCAAGGGTCAAGCCTCCGGCAGGCCGAAGGCTTGCCCGTCAGCTCCGGCCGTACATGCGGACATACAGCAGAGCCGCAGTGCGGTAGACAAAATGGCCCAGCTTGGACCAGGGCAGATAGGCAAACAGCATCCAGACGAAAACCAGGTGCAGATAGTACACCAGAAATGCGGGCACAATGGCATCCGCCAATCGGAAGCCCTGGGAAAGCACCCCGGTCACGGCCACCAGCCAGATAATGCCCAGCAGGTACCAGTCATACCAGTTGGAACCCTGAAGCCTGGGGTTCAGGCGCATGCGCCGCACCGTCAGGATGGCCAGACCGACCAGCAGCATCAGCGCGCCCACGTTGGCCAGAATCTTCACCGGAAAGAGCAGGGGCATGGGCGTTTCGATCTTGATGAACGGAATGACCTTGCCGCCCCAGTGCCCCACGGCCACCACAGTGGTCACAACAGCCAGAATGGCGAAGCTGTAAACCAGCAGCAAATGCCCTGCCTTGCGGTTGGGCGTATCCTTGCCGGTGGGAGGCCCGGCCTCGCAGTCGTCAAACTTGCGGTGGGTGATGATCTCTTCCCAGAGCACATCCCAGAGGTGCCATATCCAGCACTTGGTCTTGCCGATGACAGCCAGCGTGCCCTCCGGCCGGAACATGGCCCACAGCTTCATGACGCCTCGGGCGAGAATGAAGACCGCGCCAAAGAAGGTCAGGATGAAAATGGGGTCAATGGTATAGTCGCCGTAGAAAATCTGGCCAAACACGATGCGGCCGTCGGCAGCCCGTGGAAACCACTGGCCGCCGTTGAATCCGGCCCGTATCCACCAGACCACAAGCCAGAGAAGCGCCGGAATGGCAAACAGCACCGGCAGTCCGGAGGGTTTGCTCATGAGCCTGCCCACCACCGTGGGGGCGGTCAGATCCTTGTAGATGACATTGCGGGCAGCGCCCATGAGATCAGCAGGCTTTGCCCCACGGGGGCAGAGGTCGGAGCAGTTGCCGCAGTTGTGGCAGAGCCACAGATCCACATCGCCGCGCAGCTTGTCCTTGAGGCCCCAGGAGGCCCAGACCATCTCCTTGCGCGGATAGGGGGCATTGGCCGGAGCCATGGGGCAGGCCACAGAGCAGGTGGCGCACTGGTAGCACTTCTTGAGGGACTCGCCCCCCGCCTCGTCCAGCGCCCTGACGAACTCCAGATCAGGTTTGATAGTACATTGTGCCATTGCTGCCTTCCTCCTACATGCCCTTGAACGGGTTGGGGCCCATGGCCATGATGCGATCCACAAAGGCGTCAATCATGCCGGGCACTTTGTCATATTCGTCAATGGCCACCTCGAACTGTTCCACCCGCTCTGCCTCCACGCCCAGGCGGTTGAGCGTTTCGGCAATATTTTCCTTGCGCCGCGAACAGATTTCAGAGCCTTTCACAAAGTGGCACTGATAATCATCGCCGTACTTGCAGCCCAGCATCATGACGCCGTCAAAGCCCTTGCTCATGGCATCAGACACCCAGATGGCATTGACCGAACCGAGGCAGCGCACAGGGATGATGCGGCAATAGGGATTCCAGGAGCGGTTGCGCTCCCCGGCCATGTCCAGCGCGGGATAGGCATCGTTTTCGCAGGCCAGAATGAGTACGCGCGGCCCGTCCTTCTTGAAGTCCTTGGGAACCTGGACTTCACGGATCATGGAGCCGATCTGGTCGATATTGTAGTTGGCAAAGGAAATAACGCGTTCCGGGCAGGCCCCGAAGCAGGTGCCGCACCTGCGGCAACGCGCGGGATTGGGCCTGGGAGTGCCTTTTTCGTCATCGTCCAGAGCGCCGAAGGGGCATTCCTCGGTGCAGCGTTTGCACTGGGTGCAGCGCACAAAGTTGAACACCGGGTACGAAAGGTCGCCGGAACGGGGGTGCACGGCCATGCCGCGGCTGGCCGCCTCAATGCACTGCACGGCCTTGAGCACCGCGCCGCGCGCATCTTCCTCGCAGGCGTCCATGGTCAGGGGCTGGCGTACGCAGCCTGCGGCATACACGCCGGTGCGCCGCGTTTCGTAGGGGAAGCAGATGTAGTTGGAATCGGCAAAACCGTCAAAAAGCTCCAGATCGGGAAAGTCCGGCCCCTGGCGGTAGTCGAAGTTCACTGTCACGTCCTTGGCCGTGGTGGGCACAAGGCCGGTGGGCAGCACCACAAGGTCCACCTCAAGGTCAAAATCCATGCCCAAAAGCGTGTTTTTGCATTCCACAACCATATGGCCGCCAGCCTCGCGCACAGCGGTCACATCGGCCTTGGTCATCATCACGCCCAGGCGATCCTGCATTTTCTTGTAGAAGCGTTCCAGAATGCCGGGAACAGTCATATCCTTGTAAAGAATGAACGCCTGGCAGGCATCGTCGGTCTTTTCACATACCGTATTGGCCAGGCGGAGCATGCCCACGCTGTTCACCGCATTGGAGTAGGCCAGATGGCGGATGCTTTCCAAGTTTTCCTTGACAAAGGCCTTTTCTTCGCCCTCTTCTCCGCTTCCGGCTGCCGGGGAGGCTGCCTCCGCGCTCTCCGCCGCCCCGGCGGCAGCCTTGCGCGCCGCGTCCTCGGCCAGGGTCGTGTCCAGCACAAAGGCGATGCGCCGCGCGCTCACCTGCCCGGCCACCAGCATCTTGCCAAAGGTGGCCGCGTCCACCACGGCGGGATTTTGCCCAAGGCCCATGGGCGCGAGAAACTTCTGGTCCAGAGGCGTCCAGCCCGTGGCCAGCACCACTGCGCCCACCGCACAGGTTTGCGGCCCGGAGGGCGTTGCCACCGTGGCCGTGAACTCGCCGGGCTGGCCCTCAAGCTTTTCCAGACGGCTGTTCAGGTGCACCGTGATGCGGCTGTCGCCCTCCACCTGGCTGATCCTGCCCGCCAGAGGGGACGGCTGCTTTTCTTCCCAAGGGGAAGCCAGAGGGGACGCCATGGGAATATTGTTGGCCGCGCCGCCCAACCTGTCGGATTTTTCCACCAGCACGACTTCATAGCCTGTGGCCGCAGCCTCGGCTGCCGCCGCAAGCCCCGTCCAGCCGCCGCCAAGAACCATGATGCGCGCAACCCCCGCCACAGCGGCGGAATCGGGCACCTGACTTTTTTGCAGCTTGACCACGCCCATATTGACATAGTCACGCGCCATACCAGTCAGAAGCTCCGGCGCACAGGACACGTCCACAGGGCTTTTGTCGGGATTTCTGTATGCCTGCACGCATTGTTCGCGCAGGTTCACATGCTCCACCTGAACCGGAAAACGGTACAGCCCCGCCTCGGCGCGAGGAGAGGAGCCGCAGAGCAGCACGCCGTCAAGGGCGCTGCCCTCGATGTCCGCCGTGATTTCGTCCACAGCCTCGGCCAGCACCGGAACCACCTTGACAACAGGCGTCAGGTCGCCCCACTTCTGGCTTACCTGCTGGGCCAGAGCCTCCGCGTCAAGCCCGCCGCCGATATTCTGCTGGTCAAAATAGACGCCAATTTTACCGGCCATGCCGCCTACCTCCCTTTCACCGTTTGCACCGCCTTCAGGGCGGCGGCTGTGCCGGACTGCGCGGACCGCATCACATCAAGGGGCATGCGCGCACACCCGGCGGCGAAAATGCCCGCCTCCTCGCCGCCTGCGACAAAACCGTCCTCGTCGAGGGGCAGGGGCAGGGGCGCGTCTTCACCGGCCAGCGAAGGTTGCATGCCTGTGGCCAGCACCACAAGGTCATAGTCCAGAGTCAGTTTTTCGCCGCGCACAGCGTCTTCTGCCGTAATGCGCACCGTGTCGCCGGGCGCCTGCACACAGTCGGCCACCTTGCCCTTGACAAAACAGACATTGGGCTGGGCCTTGACCTTTTCGAGCACCTTCACATAACGGCCGGGAGCCCGCAGGTCTATGTAATAGACGGTGATCCGCGTTTGGGGATTCTGCTCCGCCAGGTACAGGCACTGCTTGAGCGTGGCCATGCAGCAGATATACGAGCAGTAGTTCAGATGATTCTGGTCGCGCGAACCGGCACACTGCACAAAGGCCACCTGCTGCGGCATCCTGCCGTCGGAGGGGCGTACGATACGGCCGCCGGTGGGCCCGAAGGGCGAAGCCAGACGCTCGAGCTGCATGTTGGACACGCAATTTTTGACCGTTCCCGCGCCGAGATTGGTCAGGCGGGTCACGTCATAGGGCTTCCAGCCTGTGGCTACAACTACTGCCCCGATGCGCAGTTCCAACTCGCGCGGCTGCTCCGTCACGTCAAGAAATTTGTTGCCCGCTACCCTGGCCGTGTCGGCCTTGGAAAGACAGGAGAGGTCAAGGGTATAGCGGCTGGGGAAAGCAAAGGGCATATCCTTGTGGAGGGCCTTGCGCTTGGCAAGCCCAAGCTCAAACTCGCTCGCGCTCTCCCCCTCAAGGCTGGAGGCCAGCAGGCTGAAATCCACATTGTGCGGCGCCGTATGCCGGGGGCTGATGCGTACCGTGGCCGTATAGTCGCCCTTGACGCCCCTGAAACCCACCACGCGGGCCTGGGTGAAAAATTTGATGCGCGGATTGTTCCTGATGCGCTGGAACTGGATTTCCAAGCCGCAGGAGGGGGGACAGAGTTTGGGAAAATATTTGTTGAGCTGAGCCACACGGCCCCCGAGCCAGGGCGACTTTTCGACGATATAGACGTCGTGGCCCAGTTCCGCCGCTTCAATGGCGGCTGTGAGGCCTGCAAAGCCGCCGCCCACGACGAGAATGGCATTGGACATCCTGGATATCCTCCTGCGTTGTTGCATCGCGGCGGTGGAAGGGATCGGCCCCCTGCCGCAAAAATAAGGACGGGCCGCGGGCGACCGGAGCCAAAGCCACGGACGCACCGTTTCAGCCTCAAGGGGCGGCCTTTTGGCCGCCCCTTTTTTGCACCAGTGCCGCCGACTAGTCGGGGATGATCTGGTAGTAGGGCTTCTTGAAGATCTTGGTTTCGCCGGTGGCGGGATCGTACTTGGAGTTCACAAAGCACTTCCACTTGCCGTCGTCCAGACCCATGAAGTCCGCGCGGTAGTAGAATCCGGGATACCGGGATTCTTCGCGGAAGGCGATGTGCTGCATGTGCAGGCGCACCGTCCACAGGCGGTGGTAGTTTTCCCAGCAGCGCAGCAGTTCGTGCAGGTCACGGGCGGCCAGCTTGGCGGAGTCTTCCTCCATCATGCCGAGCAGGTCGAAGCCGGTGTCCAGCAGAGCCTTGGAGGTGGTGTAGTAGGTGCCCACACCGCCGCCGTATTCGTCCGTGCACTTCACAAGGCGCATCATGAAGTTCTTGGGCGTGATGTAGTTGGGGTTGACCACCGGGTCGGTGGAGGCGTCCTTGCCGGCCAGGTAGTTGTAGTACGGACGGTATATGAGCTTCTTGAGCTCGTCGGCGCTTTCCTTGATCTCGGGCTTGAAGTCCTTGTGATCCAAGCACCAGCGCACCATCTGCTTGCCGGCGATGCGTCCTTCGGCGTGGGAGCCGGAGGAGAATTTGTGGCCGGAAGCGCCCACGCCGTCAGCGCAGGTGAAGAGGCCTTCCACGGTGGTCATGCGGTTGTAGACCTTGCCGTTGGACGCCTTGACCTTGTAGTCATCGGGAACCCAGGATTCGTCGGGCCCGGAAACCCAGATGCCGCAGCAGCCGGAATGGGAGCCGAGCAGATAGGGTTCGGTGGGCATGATTTCGGAGCCGCGTTCTTCCGGAGCGGTGTTGGTGGCCGCCCACAGGTTGGCCTGACCAACGCACATGTCGAGGAAGTCTTCCCAGGCTTCGGACTCAAGCTCTTTCTGCTGTTCTTCGTTCAGCGTGGCGAAGGTGGTCTGCAGGGCGGTCTTGGTGTCCATGTAGATGGGGCCGCGGCCTTCGCGCATTTCGCGCAGCATCATGTGGTTGCGCAGGCAGGTGGGGATAACGTGGCCCTTGGCGTAGCCGCGATCCTCATAGGGCTTGAGCATGGCGCGGTTGGTCACGCAATAGTCCTCGCCCCTGCTGTTGGTGGCCTTGGCCTTGAACAGCAGGAACCAGGCGCCCACAGGCCCGTAGCCGTCCTTGAAGCGGGCCGGGACGAAGCGGTTTTCCATCATGGTCATTTCCGCGCCGACCTGGGCACACATGGTGTAGGTGGAACCGGCGTTCCACACGGGATACCACGCACGGCCCATGCCTTCACCGGTGGAGCGGGGACGGTACACGTTCACCGCGCCGCCTGCGGCGACCATGATGGTGTTGGCCTTGAAAATATGCACTTCGTTGGCGCGCAGGTTGAAGCCCACGGCACCGGCAATGCGGTTGGGGGTATTTTTGTCGAGCAGCAGCTTCACGATGAAAATGCGCTCCATGATGCGGTCTTCACCCAGGGCATTCTTGGCGGCTTCGGCCACGATGCACTTGTAGGATTCGCCGTTGATCATGATCTGCCAGCGGCCGGAACGCACAGGCTCGTCGCCCTTGCGCAGGCTCTTGCCAGCGGCCTTGGCGGCAGCGCCGTTCATGTTGTGGCCGTCATCGCCCTTGATCCAGCAGGGCAGGCCCCAGTCTTCAAACAGATGCACGGAGTCGTCCACATGGCGGCCGCAGTCGAAGATCAGGTCTTCGCGCACCAGGCCCATGAGGTCGGTGCGGACCATGCGCACATAATCGTCGGCGCTGTTTTTGCCCAGGTAGGTATTGATGGCCGACAGGCCCTGGGCCACGGCGCCGGAACGCTCAAGAGAGGCCTTGTCGCACAGCAGGATTTTGAGATTGTGCTTGTCGCCCCAGCGCACGGCTTCAAAAGCGGTTCCGCAGGCACCCATGCCGCCGCCCACGATGAGCAGGTCAACCGCATGTTCTTTCACTTCAGGCTCGGCAATGGCCACACCCTTGATGGCTTCCTTGACGGGAATCATTGGCATAATGGTTTCTCCTTGTCGCACTAGCGGTTGCAAAGACCTAGCGGCCGTGTTCCATGCAGGTGAAGACCTTGCCGGCATCCTCAACATCGAACTTCTTGCCGAGCACTTCCTTGGGAGCCACAAGGCTCGTTTCGGTGAAGAGCAGTTCGTCTTCGATATTGGCGCCTTCGGGATGGCCTTCAAAAGGTTTGATGGAGCCTTCCGGCGTGGTGCGAATGGGGAACTTGAAACGCTTCACATTGCCGTTGCGGAACTGCACCGTCCACATGATGGAGTCGGCCGAGCGCAAGGGGATACAGGTGCCGCCCATCGGCGCGAAGTCGGCATAGGGACGGGCCGTGATGGCTCCCTGGGGGCAGATCTTCACGCAGGAATAGCATTCCCAGCACGCATCGGGTTCCTGGTTGTAGGCCTTCATTTCCTCGGCGTCGAGGATCATGAGGTCGTTGGGGCAGATGTACATGCAGGCCGTCTTTTCGCCACCCTTGCAGCCGTCGCACTTGGACGGATCGACAAATGTCGGCATACTTATCCTCCAACCTTGTTGAGTGTTTATACGCCCGCCGATTGACGAGGCACACCGCTTTTTCCGCTTGTCCAGCCGCCCGGACGCCTCCACGATGAAGACAGGGCGAATGGCTTGCGCAATTAATAACAAGCTCTGCGTGGCCGCGTCAAGCCCCCTTCGGAAATTTTTGCGGCTCGCAACACAAAAAAATGCCGTGGCGGCAACGGCAGGACGCCGAAAAATGCGCTCCAGACACGGGTTGCGCCAGTCCGGAGGCTTTTTTTGCAGCCTGCCGCGCAGGCGGCAAAAAAAGCAAAAAATCTCCCGAAACCTCCCTCCCGTTCCCGCAGGCGCGCCCGCCACACCACCTCTTGCGCGAAAACCTGATCCGGGATATGATATTGAGCTGTACGGCGGAAATTCAGGCCAGAGCCCGGACAAAGTTCACACAACGCCCCGCCGCTGCCCATGCGCACCACCCCCATGAGCCGCCTTGTGCCGTTTTTCGCACAAAAGAGGCAATCCCCGCCACAGGACAATAACATGACCGATCAGCCCAACCGCCCAAGCCGGAGCCGCCCTCCCCGCGAAGGGCAGGAGCGCCCCCGCCGCCCCCTGCGCGAAACCGTCTGCGAAATCGACCGCGACATCCTGCGCCTGCTGCTGCGCCGCGCCAACATTCTGGCCCGCATGCGCGGCGGCAAGGCCCGCCTTGACCCTGCGGAAGAAAAAACCATCCGTGAAGCGTGGGAGGCTGCTGTCACGCGCGTCAGCCGCGATGCGCGCCTTTCCGGCCATTTTTTCTCGCTGATGCAGGAAGTGGAGTTTTTGCCCAAACCAGCCGCCTTGCAAGATGCGGAAACCGGGGACGCTCCGGCATCTGCCCCCCGCACTGCCTTCAATCTGGCACCGCCTTCCCGCGCCGTGCGCCTGCGCATGCCCGGCCCTCTGGCCTGCCGCGCCGCCCGCGCCTGGCTCATGCTGGCGGCGGCCACCGGGCAGCCCCTGCGGCTCGCGCACTGCCTGATGAACGACCCTCTGGTGGACTGCGTGAAAATGCTCTGCCAGGCCGGAGCCGCCCTGACCCGCGAGGACGACGGCGTGACCGCCCGGCAAACAGCACCTCTGGCCGCACCGGACAAGGTCATCCATGTGGGCGACAGCGCCTGGAATTTCTTTTTGCTGTTGGGGCACTATCTGGGGCGGCCTTCCCGCGCCAAGTTCACCGGTGCAACCGGCCTGAAGCTGACAGACCTTTCCTCCGTGCGCCGCTTTCTGCCCGCTCTGGGCGCGCGCCTCACGCCCGTGATTCCCACAAGCGAAGGACTGCCGGCACGTCTGGAATGTTCCGGCATGCTGCCGGACTCCGTTGCCCTGCCCGCCGACGTTCCGGCAGCACTGGCGGAAGCCATCCTGCTGGCGGCCCCGGGATACGCGACTCCCCTCACGCTGGATCTGGCAGCCCATCCCGCCAGAGATCTTGTTCTGGCCCGTACTCTCCCTCTGTTGCGCGCCGCCGGAGCGGATATGCAGGCTGACGGCCACAGCGTGCGGGTGCATCCCTCAAGCTTGCGCCTTCCCGCCGCGCCCGAAATTCCCATGGAGCCGGAACTGGCTGTTTTTCTTCTGGCCCTGCCTCTGGTGCTGGGCGGCGAAGCGCAACTGGACGGCATCTGGCCCGTCTGGGCCAGCCCCGCCGGAGACATGCTGCGGGCCTGCGGGCTGGACGTGCGTTTTCAGACCGGAGACGGCGGGAGCGTGCTGGCCCGTGCCCAGGCTCCGCTCAAAAACTTTACCCCTGCGGCCATTCCTGCGGCTTTTCCCGCCGCGTGGATGCCCCTGCCCCTGGCTCTGGCCGCCTGTGCCGCCCTGCGAGGCGGTGAAAGCGCACTGCCCCCCCTGCCGCCGCAAGCAGACCCCCGCGAGGCAGAAGGTTTTCTGCATGCCGTCGGCCTTGAAAAAGCGGAAGACGGCCGCCTGCAAAAAAGGGAGCAGTCGGGGCCAGGCGCTGTCTGGAACGCGCCCTCCCCGGCCTGGGCGCTGGCTCTGGCGCTGGCCGCCTGTGCCAGCCCGCACCAGAAGCTGGGCAATCCCGGCATCATGACCGGCCTGTACCCTGCTTTCTGGTCGCTGTACAACGCCCTGCCGGAGCCAGCCCTGCGCCGTCCGGAACCGTCCGCCGAGCCTCCGGCCCGCCGGCGCGTCATCACCGGATCTGTCGCCGTGCCGCCGGAAATACGGGAAGACGACATCTGAAGACCCGCGCACAACGCGGCCGATACATACAAAAAAACAGAAGCCGCCGCAGGAATTCCTGCGGCGGTTGTATCTGGCTGTCCGGGCTGCGGGCCCGGACGCTATCTTTGCGCAAAAAACGTCTTTTTATTCCTGGGTGAAGCGGTACAGCCGGACAGCCAGAGGCTGCATGCTCTTTCTGCTCATGGCGGCAACCACAAAGGAAAAATCCCTGGTCTTGCCCGCTGGCGGGCACGGCCCCCGGTAATGGCGGGACAAAACGCCTTCGGGGATCACGCCCGAAACATCATTGTCCCACATGCCGCCGCCAAGAAAAATCTCGCTCCCGTCTTCCACATATTCCATGAGGCGCACGTCAAAATAGTCGGTACCGGCGGGGATGTCGGCTACCTGAATTTCGGGCGAAATCCGCGAGCAGCGGTGCACATCGCGCAGGGCCACGGTAACGGACATGCCGCCGGGAACCGGCTGTTCGTCCTTGGCGGCGCAGGCGGAGAGCAGAACGGCAAGACAAAAAACACAAACCAGCACACGCGCCGCAGCGCACGAAGAACCAAGACCCATGGAATCCTCCGGAGAACGGTTGCCTTGTGCAGATTTTGAAAGCATACTCAATGCCCGCAACAAAGACAACCATACGGGAGCTTTTCATGTCAATTCTTGCCGACAGTGTTTCCGGCTATCTGGAGCACGCCTCATGGATCCGCCGCATGTTTGAGGCGGGCGGGCAGCTCAAGGCCCGCTTTGGGGAGGATCAGGTCTGCGACTTCAGCCTGGGCAATCCCGACCTGCCCGCGCCGCCCGCCGTGGCCCGCGGCCTGCGGGAATTCGCCGCCCGCGCCGAAGAACCCTTTGCCTTCGGCTACATGCCCAACGGCGGTTTTGCCTGGGCGCGCGAAAAACTTGCCGCCCATCTCGCTGCGGAACAGGGTGTGGACATGGATGCGCGCCACGTCATTTTGGGCTGCGGCGCGGCAGGTGTGCTCAACGCCTTTTTCCGGGCGACGCTCAACCCCGGCGACGAAGTGCTGGGCTTTGCCCCCTATTTTGTGGAATACGGCTTTTACGCCGCCAACCACGGGGCAAATTTCCGCGCGGTCATGAGCAAAAAAGACACTTTTACCCCGGATCTGACGGCTCTGGAAAAAGCCATTGGTCCCAAAACCCGCGCCGTGCTCGTCAATTCGCCCAACAATCCCACGGGGGTCATCTACAGCCAGGACGATATGGCGGCCCTGACGGAACTGCTGGCAGCGCAAAGCCGCCGGTACGGCAGGCCCATCTGGCTGATCTCCGACGAACCGTACCGCTTTCTGGCCTATGACGGCGTGCAGGTTCCTTCTGTTCTGCCGCTCTATCCCCACGCGGTGATTGTCAGCTCCTTTTCCAAAAGCCTTTCCCTGCCGGGCGAGCGGCTGGGCTATGCCGCCATTTCTCCGCTGCTGGCCGAAAGCGCGGAACTCATGGCCGCACTGACCCTGACCACGCGCATTCTCGGCTTCGTGAACCCGCCTGTGATCGGCCAGCATATCATGGCCGCCGCTCTGGAAAGTCAGGTGGACACCAGCATCTACGCCGCCCGCCGCGCCGCCATGGCCCGCGTTCTCCGGGAGGCGGGCTACGACTTCCTGATGCCGGCCGGGGCATTCTATTTCTTCCCCAAGGCTCCCGGCGGGGACGATGTGGCCTTTGTCAACGCTTTGCTGGAAGAACGGATACTGGCGGTTCCGGGTACGGGCTTCGGCTGCCCCGGCCACTTCCGCCTGGCCTTCTGTGTGGACACAGCCGTCATCGAAAGATCTGCCCAGGGCTTTGCCAGGGCGCGCGCCGCAGCAAGCTGACCGGCACGTCCCCACACTGCCGCTGGCACAGAATATACGCTGGCACGGAATATGCTTTTTCGGAGCGGAGGGAAGTTCTTTCCCTTCGCTCCGATTTGCGTTGACACCGTCAACGCAAATCGGAAACCAGGAGCAGGCTGCGGCTTGCCCGCGCCGTCAAGCGACTGGTTTCCGTGCCTTCACCGCAAAGGCGGCATCGCCCACAGCGGTGGGGCAAAGCCCGCAGGGCGGGATTTGCCTTTGGAGGCAGGATCGGGAGGGAAGTTTTTTCCCTTCGCTCCGACTTTTTTCCGCAACGTCACGGAGGCCTTCAGTGAATTCTGCGTTATACATCGGGGCCACAGGCATGAAAGGCCTGGGCGCGGGCATGAACGTCATCACCCACAATCTGGCCAACGTCAGCACCATCGGCTACAAGGAGCAGGACGTCCAGTTCTCCGACCTCATCTATCCGGAGCAGGGCGGTATCGGCCGGTGGTGGGGAGCGCAGGAAAACTCCTATGTGGCCATAGGCCAGGCCGGAAAGGGCGTGCGTGTGGACACGGTGCGCACCCTGTTCGGACAGGGGGCTCTGGAATCCAGCAATACCGTGACGGATCTGGCCATTGCCGGAAAAGGCTTTTTTCAGGTCACTGACGGAACGCGAACCTATTACACGCGTGCGGGGGACTTTCGCAACGACAAGGAAGGCGTATTCCGCACGCCACAGGGCATGGCCCTCAACGGATACCGGCTCCAGCCCGACGGCAGCCCCGGCGGCCTTGAGCCGGTGACGGTTCCCCGATATTCGCCCATGCCGGCCAAGGCCACCTCGTCGCTGGACATGCGCCTGAATCTGGGGCTGGACACACAGCACAGCCTGGATCCGGCCAATCCCTATTTCAGCCTGCTGGGGCAGTTCAACGCCACGGGCACCCCCCCTCTGGCACCCTCTGCCTACGGCTACGCCCAGGGCATCGATCTTTACGATTCCGGCGGGAACGCCCGCACGGCCACCATCTATTTTGACGCCGCGCCGGACGCCACACCGGGCAGCACGGCGCAGTACCTCATTGCCCTTGCGCCGGAAAAGGAAGGCACCAGCGCGCAGGCCCTCATGGCGGGAACGCTGAGTTTCAATGTCCAGGGGCAACTCACGAGCATGTCGGCCTTTGTGCCTTCCGCCGGCGACAGCCTTCTGCCCGCCGACTGGATTCCGGCCATGCTCTCCGCAGACGGACTGCCGCAAATGGAGGCCATGGGCTCCACTGTCAGCGTCAACCTGGGCATCCGGGCTTTGGGCGGCTGGGTCAATCCTCCGGCCAATGCGGGTGCCGTGGGCACAGACCAGAGCCTTCTCCCGAGCATGGGCACAAACGCCGAACGCAGCGCCGACGCCACGGCCAATTATACTGGCGCTCCCACTCTGCGCTACGGCATGCAGGACGGTTATCCGGAGGGCATCCTCAGCCGCATCCACATCCATACCGACGGCATTGTCACGGGCTTCTACTCCAACAACCGGAGCATGGATCTCTGGCAGATCCCCCTCTGCCGCTTCACCAGCGAGGACGGGTTGCGCCGCGAGGGCGACAACCTCTTTTCCGCCACGCCCGCAGCGGGCGTCATGGGCATGGGCACGCCCGGTACAGAAAATTACGGCACTGTCCGTTCGTACAACATCGAGCAGTCCAATGTGGACATGGCCGCAGAAATGGTGGACATGATCATCACCCAGCGCGGATTCCAGTCCAACAGCAAGGTGGTGACCACAGCCGACCAGATGTTGCAGAGGGCGGTGGAACTCAAGCGTTCGTAATCCCGACCGCGCGGGCATCTTGCCGTGCCCGTGGCCGTGGACTACACTGCCCGCATGAAAAAAATCTTTCCGCGCCCCGGCGCGCGGGGCCTGATGCTCCCGCGCGCCGCAGCCGACGGCCATGCGGACATCTACGGCGTTGTCGGCTGGCCTCTGGCCCAGAGCCTCTCCCCCCTGCTGCACAATACGGGCTTTGCCGCCCTGGGCCTGCCCGCGCTCTACCGGCGCTTCGAGGTGCCGCCCCAGGCCCTCGCGGCCTTTATGGACAGCGTGCGCCTGCTGGGCATCAAAGGGTGCTCCGTGACCATCCCCCACAAGGTCGCCCTCCTGCCCCTGCTGGACGAAACCAGCCCTGTTGTTTGCCGTGTGGGGGCCGCCAACACGGTCTTCTGGCGCGAAGGCCGCCTTTGCGGGGAAAATACGGATGTCGCCGGTTTTCTGGCCCCTTTGGCCGATGCTCATCTCGCCGGGGGCGGGGCGCTCCTGCTGGGCGCGGGCGGAGCGGCCAGAGCCGCTGCCGCGGGCCTGCTTTCCCTGCCTGACGACAGACGCCCCTCCCAAATTTTTGTAGCCACGCCCTCTGACGCATCCCACCTCCCCCTGGCCGAAGAATTCGGCCTGCATCCCCTGCCCTGGCGGGAACGCCACCGCGTACAGGCCAGGCTCATTGTCAACGCCACCCCGCTGGGCATGCGCGGCAAGGCACAGGACGCAAGTCCCTACGATTTTTCTTCCCGCCTCCCACACACTATTGCCTACGACATGGTCTACAATCCCCTGGAAACCCGCTTTCTGCGGGAAGCGCGCAGCGCGGGCCTGACATGCGTTTCCGGGCTGGAAATGTTTTTCGCCCAAGGGGATGCCCAGTTCCGCCTCTGGACAGGACGCCCGCTGCCGCCCACGGCACGCCGGGCGCTGCATGCGGCCCTGACGGACGCTGCGCCCTGACCAGTGCCGCAACCGGCGGCGTTGTGCGGCTCCGGCACAGAAGCGCGGCAAACCTTGCGGCCCGGCCCGGACTGCCGTACACTGGCACGCTCCTGCGGCAAGGCCTCACGCAACACCACGGACAGCCCATGAAACATCCCGCTCCCTGCCCGCACTGCGGCGCATCCCCCTACCGCAATCCCGTACCCACTGTGGACGTTGTCATCCACGATCCTGCCTGCGGCGTCGTCATCATCCGCCGGGCCAATAAGCCTGTGGGTTATGCCCTGCCCGGCGGCTTCATTGATGCGGGAGAATCCGCCGAAACTGCGGCCGTGCGGGAAATGCGCGAAGAAACCGGCCTGAACGTGGAGCTGACGGGCCTTTTGGGCGTCTATTCCCGCCCTGACCGGGATCCGCGCGGGCACACGCTGACCGTAGCTTTTACTGCCCGCGCCCTCAATCCCGCAGATCTTCTGGCCGGGGACGATGCCGCCCAAGCCGCCTTTTTTCCTCTGGATGCCCTGCCCTCGCCGCTGGTCTTTGACCATGCCCAAATTCTGGAGGACTTTGCGCAGAGCCTCAAAGGCCTGCGCCCGCTGGCGG
The DNA here is from genome assembly GCF_003860215.1 of Desulfovibrio sp. OH1186_COT-070. GTDB lineage: Bacteria > Desulfobacterota > Desulfovibrionia > Desulfovibrionales > Desulfovibrionaceae > Desulfovibrio. The sequence goes on from NZ_RQYH01000006.1 coordinate 20,525, forward strand.
CGGTGCAGCCGCCCTGCGCCCTCATAAACGGGGGAGGCCGCTGATGGGATACGCCAGCATGGGGGAATGCCTGGCCGACCTTGAAGCCCACGGCCATCTGGCGCGCATTGATACGGAGCTGGATCCCTGTCAGGAACTGCCCGCAATCCAGCGCCGCGCCTTTCAGGCCGGAGCACCGGCCCTGCTCTTCACGCGGGTCAGGGGCACGCCCTTTCCCGTGCTGGCCAATCTGTTCGGCACAAAAGAGCGGCTGCGGCACATCTTTCGCGACAGTCTGCCTGCGGTGGAGGCCGTGCTGCGGCTCAAGGCCGATCCCGCAGCCGCCCTGCGCAAGCCCTGGGCCTGCCTTTCGGCCCTGCCGGGACTGGCGCGCATGCTGCCGCGCCTGACAAAAACAGGCAAAAACCCGCCTGCGGGCGTTCCCGTGCTGGAATGCAGCACCCGGCTTTGCGACTTGCCGCAGATCGTGGGCTGGCCGCTGGAAGGCGGCCCCTTCATCACCCTGCCTCTGGTGTACAGCGAAGACCCTCTGCGTCCCGGCCCCGGCTCCTCCAACCTGGGCATGTACCGCGTACAGATGGGCGGCAACGAATACGGCCCGGACGAAGTGGGCCTGCACTACCAGATCCACCGCGGTCTGGCCGTCCACCACGCCCACGCCCTGAGTCAGGGCAAGGCTCTGCCTGTGCATATTTATGTGGGCGGCCCGCCCAGCCTTACCCTGGCAGCAGTCATGCCCCTGCCCGAAGGCCTTTCGGAACTGCGCTTTGCCGGTCTTCTGGGCGGTCGGCGCGTCCGGCTGGCGTCCGTGCCCGGCCTGCCGCTGCCCGTGCTGACCCAGGCCGACTTCTGCATCAGCGGGCACATTCTGCCCACCACCAAGCCCGAAGGGCCTTTTGGCGACCATCTGGGCTATTACAGCCTGACCCACGACTTCCCGGCCCTGCGCGTGGAGGCGGTGTACCACCGCAAGGACGCGGTCTGGCCGTTCACATCCGTGGGACGCCCCCCGCAGGAAGACACGGTCTTCGGGGATTTCATCCACGAGCTGACCGGCCCTCTGGTATCGCAGGTCTTTCCCGGCGTGCGCGAAGTGCATGCCGTGGACGCGGCCGGAGTGCACCCCCTGCTGCTGGCTCTGGGCAGCGAGCGCTATACGCCTTATGAAAGCGAGCGCCGCCCCCGCGAACTCATCACTGCGGGGCTGCACCTTCTGGGCTTCACGCAGACAGCCCTTGCCAAGTATGTGCTGCTGGCGGCCCATGAAGACGCTCCGGGGCTGACGGCCCACGATGCGCCCGCATTTTTGCGCCACATGCTGGAACGCGCGGATTTCTCGCGCGATCTGCACTTTATTACCCGCAGCACCAACGATACCCTGGACTACACGGGTACAGACTTCAACGAAGGCTCCAAACTTGTCTGGGCCTCGGCCGGGCCGCAGCGGCGTACTCTGGGTGTGGAATTGGGCGGAGCGGCAAGCCTGCCTTCCCTGCCCGAAGGCTTTGGCAAAGCCCGCCTGGCGGGGCCGGGCATCCTGCTGCTGGAAGGCCCGCGGCACACTCTAGACCGCAATCAGTGCGACCCGCGCATGGAGGATCTGGCCAGAGCACTGACGGACTGGCCGGGCGGCGAGGCTTTCCCTCTGGTGGTTGTTGTGGACGATGCGGACTTTTGCGCCCGCAGCCCGGAAAATTTTCTGTGGGCGGCCTTCACCCGTTCGGATCCGGCTGCGGACATTTACGGAGCGGGAGCCGCTGTACGCGCCAAGCACTGGTCCTGCGAGGCCCCGCTTGTCATGGACGCGCGCCTGAAGCCCTTCCACGCGCCGCCGCTGGAAGAAGACCCGGCAGTGACCCGCAGGGTGGAAAGCCTGGCTGCGCCCGGCGGCCCGCTGCACGGGCTTTTGTAAGCTCCCTGCGCCAACAGAAAAGAGCATGGCATGAAGATCGCCCTTGTCCAGTGCAACAGCGTTACCGGAGACATTGCCGGAAATCTGGAAAACATTCTCGAAGCTGCGGCGCAGGCCGCACGGGCCGGAGCCGAACTCTGCGTGACGCCCGAACTGGCTCTCTGCGGCGTGGCTCCGCGACACTATCTCTGCGCCGAGGATTTTGCTTCCGGCTGCCTCACGGCGCTGGACAAAATGGCGGTCGCCCTTGCGGACGGCCCGCCGCTGCTGGTGGGCACGCCCGTGCCCAGCGCGTATGCCGCAAGCCTGCTGTCCAATGCTGCTGTTCTTGTGGAAAAAGGACGGTGGCGCGTGGTCTCGCGCAAGGTTTGTCAGGAAACGGCGTTGCGGCAGGATGCTCATGCGCCGCAACGCGGGGACGACGGTCTTTTTGACCGCGGTATCTCCTGCGGCATTCTGGCTCTGGGCGGCTGGCGGCTGGGCGTGGTGCTTTGCGAGGAAAGCCGGGGCGGCGATGCATCTTTCTGGCAGCCGCGCCATGCCGGCGGGCACAGCGCCTTCATGGAACTGCTCCGGCGCGGAGTGGACGCTGTTGTCCACCTGAACGCGTCCCCTTTTCGCGCGGGCTCGCAGGCCATGACGGAGCACATGCTTTCCCACGTGGCAGCCAGGCATCATGTTTACATTTTTTCCGCCAACATGGTAGGCGGCAACGACAGCCGCGTGTACCACGGCCAGAGCCTGGCTATCGACCCCACCGGGCAGTTGCTGGGCCGCGGCAAGGCTTTTGAGGAAGATCTTCTCCTGCTGGATACCTCCTCCGCCCGTGGCGGGGGGAGGGTCGCGCCCCCCCCCGCCTGCCGGGAGGAGGAATACTGGCGGGCGCTGGTGCTCGGCACACGGGATTTCGTGCACAAGTGCGGCATGGAAAGGGTTCTGGTGGCCCTGTCCGGAGGCATGGATTCGGCCCTGGTCTGCTGCGTGGCTGTGGAAGCCCTGGGGGCGGACAATGTTACGGGCGTTCTGATGCCCTCCCCTCACAGCAGCGCAGGCTCGCTGGACGATGCCCGCGCTCTGGCGGAGAATCTGGGCATACGAACCCTGACCATCCCCATAGGCCCGCTCATGCACGGTTTTGCCCAGGCCCTTGCGCCGGGTCTGGAACTTTTTGCGGAGCCGCCCGGCGATGTGACCTTTGAAAACATCCAGGCCCGCATTCGCGGCTGCATCGTCGCCTCGCTGGCCAACCGCGCGCAAGCCCTGGTTCTCAACACCGGCAACAAGAGCGAATGCGCCGTGGGCTACAGCACCCTGTACGGCGATACCGTGGGCGCGCTGTCCGTTATCGGCGACCTGACCAAAACCCTCGTCTACGCCGTGGGACGCTGGTACAACGACCACAGGGACGCGCGCATCCCCGAAGAAATCTTCCGCAAGCCCCCTTCGGCGGAACTGCGCCCCGGCCAGAAAGACGAGGACAGCCTCCCGCCTTACGAAAAACTGGATCCGCTGCTGGAAAGCCTGCTCGCGCCCGCCTCCTCCGGCACTGCCCCGCAGACACCATTGCGGCAGGAAATACGCCGGAAGCTGTTTGCTGCGGAGTTCAAACGGCGGCAGGAGCCGCTGGCCATCTGCGTTACTTCCGTACCTTTCGGCAACGCATGGCAGACGCCTGTGGCCGGGCGCTACAGGCTGCCGCAGCCCTGACAGTTGCGCGCCCGGTGTTTTTTCTTGAAGCCCGCGGCGCACTGGAGTATGAGCAGGAAACCACACAACGCATCAGGAGACAGGCATGGGCGAAGCACCGGAAAAAAATCTGGCCATGGACATTGTGCGCATCACCGAGGCGGCAGCCTTGGCTTCGGCCCGCTGGCTCGGCCGGGGGGACAAGAATGCGGGTGACGGCGCGGCGGTGGACGCCATGCGCGTGAGCTTTGCCTCCCTCCACATCAACGGCCTGGTCATCATCGGCGAAGGCGAAAAGGACGAAGCCCCCGCTCTGGCAGGCGGCGAAAAGGTGGGTACCGGTCACGGCCCGAATCTGGATGTGGCCGTGGATCCCGTGGAAGGCACCAACCTGCTGGCCTACGGCCGCCCCAATGCCATTTCCGTTGTGGGTGTGGCCCCGAGGGGCAGCATGTTCAACCCCGGCCCCAGCTTTTACATGCAGAAGCTGGTGGTGGGCGGCGAAGCTGCCTCTGTGGTGGATCTTGACGCTCCGGTCAAGGACAATCTGACCAGCGTGGCCAAGGCACTGGGCAAAAGCGTTCAGGATCTGGTGGTCTTTGTGCTGGACAAACCCCGCCACGAAAAACTCATCAGCGATATCCGCCAGGCGGGTGCGCGCATCCAGCTCCAGACCGACGGTGATGTGGCCGGAGCCCTCATGGCCGTGGATCCCCGCTCCGAAGTGGACATCATGATGGGCACGGGCGGCACCCCCGAAGGCGTGCTGGCAGCCTGCGCCATCAAGGGCATGGGCGGCCAGATCCTGGCCCGCCTCGACCCGCAGTCCTATGTGGAAAAAGAGGCCATCAATGATGCGGGGGTTGACCTGCGCGCAACGCTGGACGTCAACGACCTTGTGCGCAGCGACGACTGTTTTTTTGCCGCCACGGGCATTTCCGGCGGCGATTTTCTGCGCGGCGTGCGCTACAGCGCCAAGTATGCGGTAACGCATTCCCTTGTTCTGCGCGGCAAAACAGGAACCCTGCGCTATGTGGAGTCCTACCACAATATGGACAGGCTCATGAAATTCAGTGCGGTACGGTATTGAATGAAAAAAACAGTTTTTTCCGCTGGTACGGACGCGGTACGGGCACACACTTTCCGTGCCGCGCTTTGCGGGCTTTTGCGTCCGACTTTTTTGCTCGTCCTGACTCTTGTTCCGGCCCTCGTTTTCTCCCTGCCTGCGCTGTATCCCGGGCAGAATGCGGCTCTGGCCGCCAAGGCGGGCCGCACGACCACGGTCTACGACAAACAGCCGCCTGTCACCGACAAGGAGCTTCTGGGCTTCCTTGAACTTCTGCCGCAATTCCGCGCCTGGACCAAAACCAGCAATGAGGAGGCCCATCCTGTTCTGCGCAACGGGAAAGCGGATTTTCTCTATTCTGCCCAGGCCGCGGCCTGGGTGCAGGGCCACGGCTGGGTTCCGGCACGCTTTTTCTGCGTCATGGGGCGCATGGCCGCAGCTCTGGCCATTGTGGAAGAAGGCAACAGCCAGAACGCGCGCGCCAGAGACATGCCGGAAGTCACGGATGCCGAACTGGCCCTGGCCCGCCGCCACCTGGGGAGCCTGCTCCGGGCGGGCGGCGATGTGCCGCCGGTCAACCACTGACAGCCTCCCGCACAAAAGCCGAAGGGTTTGCATCGAAGCCAAAGAAACCGGTGCGGCCCTGCCGTTTTTTGTTTTTCCTTTTTTGATCTTTTTGTGTACACAGAACCGCGAAAAAATCATGCCCCCAAAAACAGGAAACACCATGCCGGAAAGACGCTACGCATTTGCCTGGGAATTTCTGGGCGACCCCGCAAACGGCCGCCCCAATCTGGGCAATACAACGCGCATCGAAGCCTACCGGATTTTTCACTATACCATGCGCGATATTCTGGAGCAGATCCACGGAACAGAAGGCTGTGACCGCATCATGTACCGGGCAGGAGAACTGGCCGGAAAACATTTTTGCGAAAAATTTGTGGGCAGGCACGCGACCTTCGACAGCTTTGCGACCGCGGCCCAGAAAGCCCTGCTGGACATGCGCATCGGCATCCTCAAGGTGGAAAAGGCGGATACGGAAAACGCCTCCTACACCATCACCGTGGCGGAAGACCTGGACTGCTCCGGCCTGCCCGACCTGGACAAAACCCTGTGCACCTACGACGAGGGCTTCCTTGCCGGAATGCTCTTCATCCAGACCGGCAAGGAATTCGAGGTCAGGGAAATCGACTGCTGGTGCACGGGCGACCGCACCTGCCGGTTTGAGGCCAGATCCAAAAACACCCTTGTGACTGTTGGGGTAGAGCCTCAATGCCCTATATGAAAAAAAAAATTTATTATCTATCGGTTATTTTTGCATTACCCTGCATAGCCTATTCTTCCAGAGAATTATATTGGCATTTCTTGTTCAAGGAACAGCAATCGTATGTGCAAAAAATTGCAGAACGTGAATTTTTTGACCATGATACAAAAAGAAAATACGAAAAATTAATTGATTCCGGGCTGAAATTGAAACCTGAAAACATGATTTTCAGATATGAAAAATTTAAAATGCGTTTGATTGACAAAGATTATACAGGAGCCATAGAAGCATTAAAACCTGTCCAGGGCAAATGGGAAGCACGACAATTTATTTGCGCAATTTATGATTACAGAAATTATCCTGAACAAGAAGTTCTATCTTGCTACAAAGATGCTGCAAACATGATGCGCAAAAAAATAATGTTTATTCAAGCGATGCATATGTCATGTCATTGTTTTTCTCCAACGAGATGAGTTGTGATGATGCAAAGAAAAACATGCCGAACTCATCCATGCTAAAAAAAATACTTGTCAAAACGTGCGATAGAAAAAGAATAATAAATGAATATATAGATATTTTATCTGGAAGATAAAAATACAAAAGTTATCCCGTGTTCGCGCAGAAGGTGTGCGCGATTTGAGCGGCACATCTGGCATCACAGCAAAGAGTTGACAAAGAAGGGCAGGGCAAGCACCCGCACTGAGGACAGCATGACAGACCCTGTTTCACCCGCCGTCTCCTTCCCTCCGGCACCTTCGGCCGCAGATGTCGTGCGGGCCGTGCTCGATCTGCTCATGCGCGTCCCGCCGGACAACGAGCCCTTGCCCGATGCCCTGCGCCGTGTGGAAGGCATGGACGATCTGCACAGGCAGCTTCTGGGCATCAGAAAGATGGTTTCCGCCCTGTGCAAGGGAGATCTGCACCACTCCTGCAAGGAAAGGGGCTTTGTGGCAGGCGCTCTCAAAAGCCTGCAATCCGACCTGCGCCATCTGACATGGCAGGTGCAGCGCGTGGCCAGGGGCGAATACCAGCACCGTGCCGCCTTCATGGGCGACTTTTCCGAAGCTTTCAACACCATGGTGGAAGAACTGGACAAAAGCGTTTCCGCCCTGACGCAACTGTCCCAGAAGTACAAGGAACTTTCCTGCAAGGATCCTCTCACGGGCCTGCTCAATCGGCGCGCCTTTCTGTCCCTGGCCATTGACACCCTGGGCCACACAGTGGAGAAAAACACCCCCGTAAGCGTCATCATGGCGGATGTGGACCATTTCAAAAAAATCAACGATACCTATGGTCACGCCTGCGGCGACACCGTATTGCAGGCTGTTGCCGCAAAAATCACCTCCTTCCTGCGCTCCATGGATATCTGCTGCCGCCACGGCGGCGAGGAGTTTCTGCTGCTTCTGCCCGGATCCGCCCTGCAAAACGGCGTCATGGTCGCCGAACGCCTGCGGCAGGCCGTGGAACAGATGAGCATTGTTGCCGACAACGCAACCGTCACGGTTACGGCAAGTTTCGGCGTCAGGGATCTCCCCCCGCGCAGCGATTCCCAGTGCCTCACGGAACTGCTGCAAGCGGGCATCAGGGACGCTGACCAGCATCTCTACCGCGCCAAGGAAACCGGCAGAAACCGCGTTGTCTGGAGTTTGCAGCCTCCGGATCTGCCTTGATCTCCTGTTACCCGGCTACCAGAGCGGATCACACGTCAAAAACACCCTGGTTCCGACTCACAGCACTTCGTAAATCCTGGCGAACACGTTGTCGTAGACCAGCCGGAAATAGGGCGAAAAGCGCGGATTCTGCGGATCACCCAACAAAAGCTGCACCATGACGGAATTGTACAGTCCGGCGTCCATGGCCAGCTTTTCGTCCGTCACCCGGTTGAAAAGAAAATTCACATTGCGCCGCGTGGCAAGAAATTTCTCCTGTTCTCCGGCATCGGCCGCGGGATGGCTGTCAAACCACTGCCGGATATAGTCGCGGCGGGTCAGCCCTGTTTCTTCAAACACGCTGATGGACGAAACGTCCAGAGAATTCAGGCTGCCGTCAAGGCGGACTTCACCCGTGTCCAGCTTGTAGGCCAGAGCCTGGGGCACGATGGACAGCGCGCCGCCCTCTCCGGAGCGGGAAACAAAGTTCCAGTTGCCGAAATTGCTGATCCAGAAACCCAGCCGCAGCATCTCGAAGCTCACCACCACAAACTGCCGCCCCCTGGCTTCCAGCAGCGGCGTCCGGGACGAACGCAGACTGTCCATGAGCTCCTGGGCCTCCTGCCCGCCCATACCCTCAAAAACCTTGCCCGGCTCGTTGCCCTTCAGGGCGGTCAGGCGGATAAGCTGCCGCGCAAAGCGCGGATTGTCGGCGGCAAAGACCGCCGCTGGCAGATAGAGCGAAGGGCCGGCATGCTGCGCGCCGTCGGCAATGACCGCCCGGCGGGCAAAGTGGTGGGCAGCATAGCCCCAGTCCCACCAGAGCCAGAGGACGGAATCCTCGGGCGTCATCGTCCGGACGCGGCTCAGGGCTTCGGCATGGCGGCGGTTTATGATGGGCCCCTGGGACATGGCGGGAATGATGTCCACAATGGGCAATACCAAGGCCACCAGCAAAAGACCGCTGGTCAGAAAGCCTGCCCCCGCGCCGCGCAGATTTTCCCGCACAAGGCGCTGCACAAGCCAGAAAAGAGGCAGAGTCAGCCCCATGGCCACCACAGGAGCGCCGAACATGACCATACGCCCGCCCATCTTGGTGCTCAAAAGCCCCAGAGCAGCCAGCGGCAGCAGAAAAAGGGCACCGGGTCTGCGCAGCAGCACCACAAAAAACCCGGCAAGACCAACAAGACCGGCTTCCATCCAGGGGTGGAAATAGGGCAGCAGTTCCACAAAGCTCAAGTCCTGCACCTCGATGATGGACTGCGCCACCGAAGGGTAGGTCAGCATGTGCCCCTGGCCGGTCACCTTCAGGTCGCCGGAATGCTTGAGGTAGGCATTGATGTGGTTCAGCACGGTCTCCACAATTTCTCCCCGTGCCAGCAACAGGGCCACGCCCCCCCACAGCAGGGCGCAGAACCACGGCTGCCGGAGCAGGTTGCGCAGCCGCTGGCCGCCCCTGATTTTGCCCAGCGCCGGAAGGAGGCCCAAAACCAGCCCCACAGGCCCTGTCAGCGTGGGCAGGGCATAGGCCAGACTGCCCAACAGCAAAAGGACACGCTGCCCGCGCGGCGCCATGACCAGACTCATGAACGCCAGCAGGCAGACATTGTAGCGGATGAGATAGGGAAAAACCGAATGCCATTCCTGCGTCCACCAGGACACCAGCCCGGAACAGGCCAGCAGCATAATCCACCGTGGGCGCAGAGGGTCGCCCAGATGGTCTTCCTGCCCCAAAAGCGGCGGGCAGACCAGATCCGCGCGCTCCCCCCGCAACAGACGGCGCACGCTCACAAGCCCTGACGACAGGGCCAGACGCCGCAATACCATGCGCGGCAGGAGCATGTGGCGCATGGCCCAACTGGCCGGAACCAGCGTCATGAGCAGGGGAAAAAAAAGGGTTACCAGATCCGTGTCATAATACCCGAGCAGGGTGCGGGCCAAAAAACCCGGAGCCAGCGATGCGAGTATGCCGGCCGCCACGCCCGCCTCCATGCTGCCCAGCGCCCATACCCAGGCAAAAACAATGACCGCCACCAGAGAGGCCAGCACCGGAGGAAACCAGAATGCCACCGCCGCCGGAAAGGTGCCCAGCGCGGAAGAGAGCAACCGCAGCATCTCGGCCATGGGATGCCCCGCGGCCAGACCAAAACCCTCGGCCCCTGCTACCCAATGGTAGGCATCGTGCGTGGCCAGAAGCCACTGGTCGCCCAAACGGTATTCGGGATTCTGCCAGCAGGGCAATTCCAGCATGCGCAGGCCAAAGGCCAGAGCCATAGTGACCAGCCCCAGCAGCAGGCCCCGCAGCCAGTAGTTGCGCGCAGAGGGCGCAAGCCGGGAAACATGCCTTTCAACCGTTGCCATGCCCCGCTCCCCGCGCGCAAACGGCAGGCCCGTGGCAGAGCGCCCGGAACCAGCGTTCTTTGCCGTCCGCCATATAGGCATGCTGTGCAATGCAGCGCCAGGGCGCGGGCGGCTCCTCCTGTTCCGGCGCGCGGGCCAGAATGACCAGCACGCCCTCCTCATGAAGATGCGCGCGGGTCAGGTCAAGGAGTTTCCGCCAGGGCAAAAAAGCCCGGCTCAAAATACAGTGGGCACAAGACGCTTGCTCCCGAAAAAAATCTTCCACCGCGCCCCGGCAGACATGGGTGCGGGGCAGACGCAGGCGGGCCAGGGCAGTAGAAAGAAAAAGCGCCCTTTTTTCGCGCCGTTCCACCATATGGTAGTCCCCCCGGCTCCAGACCATGCGCAGGGGGATCCCCGGCAGGCCCGCACCGGCCCCCAGATCCCAGGTCAGGGGAGCGTCGGGCAGGGGCAGACTGTCCAGAAAACGGGCAAGATGAAAACTGTCCGCAACCAGGCGGACAAAAATGTCCTGCCAAGCATCAAAGCCCACAAGATTCATGGCCCTGTTCCACCCGGCCAGCATTTCCAGATAAAGTGCCAGCGGCTCCAGCACATCCTGCGGCATTTTGATGCCCGTATCCCGGATCAGGCGGGCCAGTTCCGCCCTGTCCACCGCTTTTTGCCCCATGTTCGCCATCTGCCGTCCGCTCGAATTTTTCGGCCGCAAGGCCGTATACGCCCGTTCATAGCTCCGCTCCCCGGCACTTGCAAGCCCCGCCCCGATAACGTACAAATGCGGCTTGAGCAAAAATGCCCCGTTCGCCGGGGCCGAAGCAATGCCGCCGCAAGGAAGGTCGCCCATGACGCACGCCGTACTGCTTTTTCCCGGCCAGGGCTCACAGGAGCCGGGCATGGGCCGTGATCTGGCCGAAACCTCGGCCGATGCCATGAACCTCTGGAAGCTGGGCGAACGGGCCAGCGGTCTGCCCCTGCGTGAAATTTTCTGGGAAGGGGATGAGCAGGCCATGAGCGATACCCGCGCCCTGCAACCCGCCCTGACCGTGGTCAACCTCGCTCTCTGGCAGGCAGTGTGCTCCCGCGCCGCCGTGTGCGGGGCCGCAGGCCACAGCCTGGGCGAACTGAGCGCCCTGGCGGCCGCTGGCGTGCTTTCGCCCGAAAGCGTCCTGTCCCTCGCCTCCCTGCGCGGCCGCCTCATGGCCGAAGCCGACCCCCAGGGCCAGGGGGGCATGGCCGCCCTGCTCAAGATGGAGCAGGACGCCGTGGAAGACGTGGTCCGCGAAACTGTTGCCGAAACCGGTTTGCTCCTGATTGTCGCCAATTACAATACCCCCGCCCAATTGGTCATCAGCGGGGCCAGGGTCGCAGTGCAGCTGGCCTGCCAGAAGGCCAGGGAACGCAAGGGCCGGGGCGTGGAACTCAAGGTCAGCGGCGCATTTCACAGCCCCATGATGGATGCCGCCAACAGGGAACTGGCCCCGCACCTGAACAGGGCCGTCTGGAGCAAGCCCAGATTTCCCGTCTACTGCAACCTGCACGGCAAAGCCGTCACTGACGGGGAAAGCGCGCGGGAAAGCCTGCTCGCGCAAATGACTTCCCCGGTACGCTGGACCGAAACCGTGCGCAACCAGTACGCGGACGGTGCGCGGCACTGGCTGGAGCTCGGCCCCAAGGCTGTTCTGGGCAAAATGGTGGCTCCCTGCCTTGCGGACGCAGCCGCCGAAGATCTGACAGTGGAGTTGGTCAGCAACGCCCAAAACGTAGCGGATTTCGCCCCCCGGAACGGCTGAGGTTCTTCCGCCATTCCATATTCCTGCCAAGGACACACTATGCGTGCCATTGATACTCTGCGCACGGCCCTCATGGGCATTCTCACGGAAAAAGGGCTGGCATGGCCCTCCAAAACCGTCATCGAGCCGCCGCGCGACCCCAGGCACGGCGACCTCTCCGTCAATGCCGCCATGCTGCTGGCAAAGGAAGCCGGGGTCCCCCCCCGCGAACTGGCGCAGCTTTTTGCCCGCAAGCTCCTTGAACGCTGCCCCGACCTGCAGAAGGCCGAAGCCGCCGGGCCGGGCTTTTGCAATGTGACCTTCAGTCCCGGATTCTGGCAGCGTATCGTGACGGATATCGAAGCCGCCGGAGAAGGCTGGGGGCGGAGCGCGGAGCAAAATCCCCGCCGCATCCTTCTGGAATATGTTTCGGCCAACCCCACAGGCCCCCTGCATGTGGGGCACGGGCGCGGCGCGGCTGTGGGCGACAGCCTGACCCGCCTGCTGCGCGCGGTGGGGCATGAGGTGCATACCGAATATTATATCAACGATGCCGGCCGCCAGATGCGCCTGCTGGGCCTTTCTGTCTGGCTGCGCGTCAGGGAACTGGCCGGGCGGGATGTGGTTTTTCCCGAAGATTTTTACCGGGGCGAATACATTGTCCAGCTTGCCCGCACCATGCTGGACGCTGACCCCAACCTGCCCGACATGCCCGAAGACCAGGGGCAGGACCGCTGCTATGATTTCGCCATGAACGCCATTCTGGAAGGCATCAAGGCCGACCTCGCCGACTTTCGCGTGGAGCACCAGAACTGGTTTTCGGAAAAAACCCTGGTGGAAGACGGCGCCGTGGACGCGGCTTTTGCCGCCCTGACCGCCAACGGGCACACCCGTGAGCAGGATGGAGCCTTCTGGTTTGCCACCCAAGCGCTGGGGGACGACAAAGACCGTGTGCTGCGCAAATCCGACGGCAGCCTGACCTACTTTGCCTCGGACATCGCCTACCACCACGACAAGTTCCGCCGCGGGTACGATTGGCTCATCGACGTCTGGGGCGCGGACCACCACGGCTACATTCCGCGCATGCGCGCCGCAATCACGGCCATGGGCAAAGCCGGGGAAAGTTTTGACGTGGTGCTCATCCAACTGGTGAACCTGCTGCGCAACGGAAAACCCGTGAGCATGTCCACACGCGCGGGCACCTTTGAAACCCTGGCCGATGTCATCAAGGAAGTGGGTACGGACGCAGCGCGCTTCATGTTTCTTTCGCGCAAGAGCGACAGTCCCCTGGATTTTGACCTCGAACTGGTCAAACAGCGCAGTATGGACAACCCCGTCTATTACGTGCAGTACGCCCACGCGCGCATCTGTGCGGTGTTGCGCCGTGCGGGAGAGCGCGGCATCACATTGCCGGCCGCCACAGATCCCCGCCTGCTCGCGGCTCTGGACACACCGGAGGACATGGCCCTGCTACGCAAGGCAGCCGCCTTCGAGGACATGCTGGCCCAGGCCGCGCGCGCCCTCAGCGTGCACCATGTGAGCCACTATCTCACGGAACTCTCCGGCCTGCTGCACAGCTATTATGCCCGGCATCAGGTTCTGTTGCCCGAGGACGAAGAGCGCAGTCTGGCCCGTCTGGCCCTGCTGCGCGCCATACGGCAGGTGCTGCGAAACGGCCTGGACGTGCTGGGAGTCGGCGCGCCGGACGCCATGTAGCCCAAAATGTCGGCAAACCGCGCAAAAAACCCGCCTGGAAACGCGCAAGGAAACATATGGCCGGTCCCCTGCGAAAACCCCGCTCCAAAGCCTCTGCCCCGCCCCCGCAGCGCGACTCCACGCTGCGCCTGAGCAGGCCCATGACCATCCTTGCCGCCACGGCTCTGATCGCAGCCGTGGGCTGGGCTTTTTTCATGGGCTTCATGGTGGGACGAGGCCAGAACCCCGAAGCGCGCGTGGAACAGATGGCGGGCATTTTCCAACCCTCCCGGCCCGCAGAAACGCCGCCGCAGGAAAGCCCGCCACAAGCCCCCCCGCAGGACCCGCAGTCTCCCCCGGCGACTCCGGAAACTCCGGCGACTCCGCCACCTGGCTCGACAGCAGAAAAACCCGCCCCGTCCTCTGCGCGCCCCACTGGCCAGGCTCTGGAAGCCTGGGGCCACAAAGCCGCCGCTCCGGCCCCGGCAGATCCCGGCCCTGTTCCGGGCTCTCCTCCCCGCAAGGAGGGCACCCCCGCCCGCGCCGCAGAGGCAGTTCCGCCCTTGGCCCAGCATGATTTTGTCTATCAGGTGGCTGCCTTCAAAAATCCCGGGGATGCCGCCAAACTGCGCCGGAAGCTGGAAGAAAAGGGCTTGCGCGCCCAGGTCTGGCAAAGCGGCAGGCTGCACATGGTCAGGGTCAGGCTGCGGGGCTCGGACAACGATGCTTCCCGCCTGCGGGAAGAGCTGAAGCGCATGAATCTGGGCACTCCCCTGCTGGAATCCAAAAAATCCGTGACAGGCCGCAAAAACAACCGCTGAGGAACGCCATGCCATGCCCCGGACACTTTCTCCGCCTGATGGGCCGCCCCTGCCTGCGCGGCATTGATGCTCTGGGCGGTACGGCTCTCTTCTTTCTGGAGGGTCTGCTCCAGATTTTTTCCGGCCCCAGAATTTTTCCGCGCACTCTGCACCAGATATATGTCATCGGCTCCAAATCCCTTTTTCTTATCCTGCTCATCGGTCTTTTCTGCGGTATGGTGCTGGGCTTGCAGGGCTACTACACCCTTGTGCAGTTCGGCTCCGTGGGCATGCTGGGATCGGCCGTATCCCTGAGCCTTGTGCGCGAACTGGGGCCGGTGCTGACGGCCATCATGCTCACGGGGCGCGCCGGATCCTCCATGGCCGCAGAAATCGGCGTCATGCGCATCACAGACCAGATCGACGCCCTGGATGTCATGGACATCAATTCCATGGGCTATCTGGTCAGTCCGCGCCTGCTGGCTGCGGCCATCTGCTTTCCCCTGCTCACCGCCATTTTTGACGTTGTCGGCATTTTCGGAGGCTATCTCACGGGCGTCCTCATGCTCAACATCAACGAAGGCGCCTATTTTTACCGCATTTCCAGCGCCCTCACGCTTACGGACATCGGCGGCGGTTTTCTCAAGGCGCTGGTCTTCGCCCTGCTTGTGACCACTGTCTGCTGCCGTCAGGGCTATACTGCGGACAAGAGGCGCGACAGCATGGGGCCGGAGGCCGTGGGCAATGCCACCACCTCGGCAGTGGTCATCTCCTGCGTGCTTATTCTGGCCGCAGATTACGTTATCACTTCCTTTCTGCTGTGAGGTCTGCTGTGCCGCCTGTCACCGTTATCGGCATTGATCCCGGCTCCCAGCGCACAGGCTGGGGTGTGGTGCAGGAGGTTTCGGGGACGCTGCGTCTGGTGGACTGCGGCGTGGTGCGCGCCAGCGCGGCCGGACAGGAGTTTTCCGAAAGGCTGGCCCATATCTACCGCGAGCTTTTTCACCTGCTGGAGCGCCTGCAACCGCAGGAAGCCGCCATCGAACAGGTTTTTACCGCAAAAAATGCGGCCAGCGCCCTGAAGCTCGGCCAGGCGCGGGGGGTGGCTGTGGCGGCCTGCGCGGCCCACGGGCTTGTCATCAATGACTACACGCCCACGGTGGTCAAAAAGTCTCTGGTGGGCGAAGGCCGGGCAGAAAAAGAGCAGGTGGCCTTCATGGCCCGGCGTCTGCTCAATGTCAGGGACGCCCGCTGGCCGCTGGACGCTTCTGACGCGCTGGCCGTGGCCATTTGCCATCTTGCAGCGCGGCGCATGAAAATTTTTGCGACACGGCAGGCATAGGCGCGCGCGAGATGCGCGGCTCCGCTTTGCGCGCGGGCAGCAAAAATCCCCCGGCGAGGCTCCGGGGGATGCAAATACCGGGAAAACCGGCGGGCCTTGCAGCACGCTTATTCCTGCACCACTGCCTTTTTGATCAGCACGGTTTCCAGGGGCACATCGTCATGAAAGCCCTTTTTGCCCGTTTTGACTCCGGCAATCCTGTCCACCACATCCTGGCCCTGAACCACCTTGCCGAACACGGCATAGCCCCAGCCCTGCGGCGTCTGGGACTTGAAGTCAAGAAAGGCATTGTCCCTGGAATTGATGAAAAACTGGGCCGTGGCCGAATGCGGATCCGAAGTGCGGGCCATGGCAATGGTGTACTTGGCGTTTTTCAGCCCGTTGTCCGCCTCGTTGCGTATGGGGGCGCGGGTTTCCTTCTGCTTCATCTCTGCGGTGAAGCCGCCGCCCTGAATCATGAAATCCTTGATGACGCGGTGAAAAATCGTCCCGTCGTAAAAACCCGCCTTCACATACTGGACAAAATTGGCCGCGCTGATGGGAGCTTTGCGCGCGTCAAGCCGCAGCACAATGTCACCGTGCGAGGTTTCCAGACGGATCACCGGGTCGGGCGAGGCCGCCCGGACAGGGTGGGGCAAAAACAGGGGAAGGGCAAGGCAAAAAAGCAGCGCGGCAATGCGCGCCAGACCGACAGTTTTCATTCTCCGCCTCCGTGCGGGTATGTGTACGCGGCAAATACGCCGGAGCGCATCCTAGCACGGGCCGCTCCGGCCAGCAAGGAGCGGAAGGCCAGGACAGGCAAAAGCCCGGCGCGCAGAAACCCTTGCTAAAACGCCGCACGTTCATATATATGTGAAAAACGCGGACAGGAAGATACTCCCCGGCCGCAGGTTTTCAACAGTTTTTCGGAGGATACCATGCCCAATACGTCCACAGTCGCCCAAAGCGGCGTCAGAAGCGTCGCTTCCGTTTTCATGCGCCAGGTCTACCAGTGGATGACCGCCGGTTTGGCCCTGACCACAGTGGTGGCCTTTGCGGTGGCCGGATCGCCCGCCATCCAGCAGGCCATTTTCGGCAACACCCTGGTGCTCATTCTCATGGTGGTGGCCCAGTTCGGTCTGGTCATCGCTCTTTCGGCCGCAGTCCACAAAATGTCCGCCAGCACAGCCACGGGTCTGTTTCTGCTCTACTCCGCCGTGACAGGCGCCACGCTGTCGTCCATTTTTGTTGTCTATCCGGTGGCCTCCATTGCCAACGCCTTTCTGGTCACCACAGGCACCTTTCTGGCCATGTCGGTCTACGGCACAGTGACCCGGCGCGACCTCACGGCCATGGGCAGCTTTCTGTTCATGGGCCTTGTCGGCCTGCTCATTGCCATGGTGGTCAACATCTTCCTCCAGAGCAGCATGATGGACTTCATCATCAGTTGCCTGGGCGTGCTCATTTTCACCGGGCTTACGGCCTATGACACGCAGAAGCTGCGCCAGTTCGGCGA
The DNA here is from genome assembly GCF_003860215.1 of Desulfovibrio sp. OH1186_COT-070. Classification (GTDB taxonomy): domain Bacteria; phylum Desulfobacterota; class Desulfovibrionia; order Desulfovibrionales; family Desulfovibrionaceae; genus Desulfovibrio. The sequence continues at coordinate 37,564 of NZ_RQYH01000006.1, forward strand.
AAATGCTCCCCTGGACGACGGAACCGCCATCCGGCGCGGAGCCATTCTGGGGGCGCTGACCCTGTATCTTGATTTTATCAATCTTTTCCTGATGATGCTGCGCCTGTTCGGCGGAAACCGCGACTAGGGAATCCGCAAAAAACGCGCCATCGCGAACGTAACGGCGGGTGGGCGAAGGCCGGGGCTTTCGCCCACCCTTCCCTTCCGCAGAAGAAGTCTTGCGGGCTGTGGCCGCCCTGAACCGCCCCGCACGCACAGATGCCCTGCTGCGCGCCCTTGACCTGCCCCGGCGGGACAAAAAAAACCTGGAAGAAAGCCTGTACCTGCTGGCCGCGCACCACCGCCTCCTGCGTCTGCGCGGGGGGCTCTGGACATTGCCGGACAAACTCGAAAACCTGACCGGGCGCTTCAGCGCGCTGAGCGGGGGGGGAGGATTCGTCACCCCGCTGCGGACAGCACGCCCCGGCGTCCGTTCCCGCAAAGGCCCGGACGCGCGGGACGTGCATATTCCCGTCGGCCAGACAGGCGATGCCTGGCACAAGGACATTGTGCGTGTGGCCCTCATGCCGGGCAAGGGGCACGGCCCGTCTCCCGAGGGGCGCATTGTGGCTGTGGAGGAACGCACGCTCACGGAAGTCCCCGCCCATGTGCAGATGCGCACGGGGCGCAAGCTCTTTTGCCGTCCGGCGGACAGCCGCCTGCCCGTTGCCTTCAGCGTGGATGTTCCCGACGGGGAACTGCCCCGACAGGGCGCGCTGCTTCTTCTGGCTCCGGAAAAACAACTGGCCTCCGACCTCTGGAGCGCCCGCATCCTCGGGGACTACGGCCATGAAGACAGCATGGCCGTGCAGGAAGAACTGGTCAAGGTCAACCACCAGGCCCCGCGCGACTTTTCCGGGGCCGCGCTGGCCGAGGCTGCGGCCCTGCCCCGCGTCTTCCGGCAGGAAGACCTGCACGGGCGCGAAGACCTGCGCCGCTTCCCGCTGGTGACCATTGACGGAGAAGACGCGCGCGACTTTGACGACGCCATTCATGTGGAGCGCACTCCGAACGGCTGGTTTCTGCGGGTGGCTGTCGCCGATGTGAGCCACTATGTGCGCCCGCGCGGCGAGGGCCGCCCCGGCGCTCTGGACGGCGAAGCGCAAACGCGCGGCAACTCCTGGTATTTTCCCCTGTCTGTCGAGCCCATGCTGCCGCCCGCACTCTCCAACGATCTGTGCAGCCTGCGGCCCGGCGAGGACCGGTTGGCAATGCTGGTCGGCATTCCCTTTTCCGCCGACGGGACGCCGGGAGAGGCCCGCTTTTCCCCGGCGGTCATGCGCTCGGCCGCGCGGCTGACCTACGATGAGCTCAAAGACTGCCTGCTGGACAAAAAACCGGATGCTCTAGCGCTCCTGACCGGACAGCCGGACGGGCAGGCAGTGCTGGACATGCTGGAACAAGCCCTGGCTCTGGCCGCCCTGTTGCGTCAGACCCGCGCGCGGCGCGGCAGTCTGGATCTCGATTTGCCCGAAGCCGCCTGCCGCACGGATGAGGCCGGGCGCGTTGTCTGGATGGGGCACCGCCAGCGCCACGACATTCACCGCCTTGTGGAGGAATTCATGATCGCGGCCAACGAGGCTGTGGCGCGCCGCCTGCGGGACGCGGAGCTGCCCTTTCTCTACCGCGTACATCCCCGCCCCGATGCCGACCGCCTCCGATCCCTTTTTGACAGTCTGGCTGCGGCGGGTCTTGAACCACAAGGACGCAACGCCGCCCGCCTGCGGGATGTGCTGGACAGGGCAAAGGGCACGGAAAAGGAATTTCCGGTCAGCAGACTCTGCCTGCGGGCCATGCCCCAGGCCCGCTACCAACCTGACAATGAAGGACATTTCGGCCTGGCCTCACAGGCATATTGCCATTTTACCTCTCCCATCCGCCGCTATGCCGACCTTTTGACCCATCGGGCGCTGAAGACCGCTCTGGGCGTGCCCGCCGGTGCGCTCCCGGCAGGCGAAAAGCTCCGGCGCGTGGCCGAGGGGATCAACAAGTGCGAGCGGGCGGCCATGGCCTGCGAGCGCGAGATGGAGCGGCGCATGGGCTGCCTGGCCCTGCTGCCGCACGCGGGCGAACGCTTCCGGGGAGTGATTGCGGGCGTCACGCATTTCGGCATTTTTGTGGAGCTTGCGCTCATGCCGGTGGAGGGCATGATCCGCACCGAGGATCTGGGCGATGACTATTATGACTTTGATGCGCGCGCCATGAGCCTGACAGGGCGGCATTCGGGCGTGGCATGGCGCATGGGTCAGAGCCTTGAGGTGATCTTGTCCCATGTCAGTTTGGGGCGGTTGGAAATCCGCCTCATGCCTCTGGAATTGCCCGAACCTGTCAAGGGCGGCAGGCGTGCAGGGCGCAGGGCAGGGCACGAAAAACGGGGCAAAAAACGGCCGGAACAAGCACGCGCCCGCAGATCCCGGCAGCGCGCCGCTCGAGGCTCCGGCACAGGGAGGCGCGGCCGATGAGTTTGCTCGGCACACGCCAGAGCATGGGCGCGGCAGCCCTGCTGCTGGCCGCCAGCACCGTGCTTTCCCGCGTCATGGGCCTTGTGCGCGACAAGATCATCTCCTGGCAGTTCGGCGCGGGCGGAGAGGCGGATCTGTATTTTGCCGCATTTGTGCTGCCTGACGCCATCAACTATCTGCTGGCCGGCGGCTTCATGTCCATCACCATCATTCCCCTGCTGACCCGCCGCTTTCAGGAGGATGCCGCAGACGCCTGGCGATTTTTCTCCTGTGTTTTCTGCTGGATGGCTGCGGCCTCCCTGGCCCTGACTCTGGCAGCCATGTGCGCCGCACCGTGGCTGGCGCGCCTGACGGCTCCGGGATTTACCCCGGAGCAGTGCCAGCGGCTGGCCCTGTTCATGCGCATCATCCTGCCCGCACAGGTTTTTTTTCTCTGCGGGGCCTGCGTCACAGCCCTGCTCTTCATGCGGCGGCAGTTCCGGGTTCCTGCGCTGGCTCCCCTGGTCTACAACGGCAGCATCATCGCTCTGGGCCTGCTTCTGCCCTGGCTGGACAGCCTGCCCTGGGTGCGCGCCCTTTTGCCCCAAAGCCTGTGGGGACGCATGGACGGCATGACGGGCTATTGCGTGGGCGTGACCCTGGGCGCGGCCCTGGGCGCTTTCGCCCTGCCCCTGCGGGTGGCAGCCAAGGGCGGCCTGTGGATTGCGCCGGTCTGGCGGCATCCGCTCATGGGCACTTTTCTGCTCACGGCGCTGCCCCTCATGCTGGGCCAGACCATCATGATGCTGGACGAACAATTCCTGCGCGTTTTCGGCAGCATGGCCGGAGAAGGGGCTGTGAGCCTGCTCAACTATGCCCGCCGCATCGCGCAGGTTCCGGTGGGCCTGGTGGGGCAGGCCGCAGCCGTGGCATCCTATCCCTTTCTGGTGTCCCTGCTGGCCCAGGGCGATGCCCAACGCTTTGACCAGACCCTGCATGCGGCCCTGCGCGCGAGCCTGGGGCTGATCATCCCCTGCGCCCTGTGCATGGCGGCCACGGCCTGGCCCATTCTCGGGCTGATCTTCGAGGGCGGCCGCTTTGGCCCCGCGCAGACACTGGCAGCCGCTCCCCTGACCCGCATCATGCTGGCCTCTGCGCCTTTCTGGATACTCTACATGGTACTGGTGCGCGCCTACTACGCCCACGCCGACACCCTGACTCCCGCCGTCACCGGCACGGCCATGACCCTCCTCTGCCTGCCCGTATACTTTTTCTGGGCAGCCCCGCGCGGGGCCTGGGCCATTGCAACCGTATCCGCCGCGAGCGTCAGCCTGTATACGCTCTGGCTCACGGCCATCTGGATACGCCGCCAGGGTTCCGGCGCTCTGACCGGGCTGGCTGGGCTGGGATTGCGGGCAACCTTGTGCTCCCTGCCGGGCGCGGCGGCCGCCCTGCTGCTTTCCGACGCGGTGCAGCGCGGCGTCCATCTGCCGCCCCCCCTCACCGCCGCTCTGGCGCTGGCCGCCGGAGGGTGTGTTTTTGTTGTGTTGTTCCTGCCCCTGGCCCGCCTTTTTGCCCCCGGCATTCTGGAACCACTGACGCGCCGACTGCGCGGCGCATCCTGACCCCGCCAAACGCGCGGAGCCAAAACGCAGACAGGCATTTTTGCAGATTGTTCGCGGCAAAAGTGCCGGAGCCGTATGCCCGTGCGCCGGGCAAAAGAAGCCCGCGCGGAAAAAATTTTTTCCGGAAATCTCCATGAATTTATTGGGCAAAGCCTTTTTCATGACGAGCGGACTCCAAATTTTCTCCCCGGCCTTCTTTGCTTTTTTGCGGAGTTTTGGTTATCAACGGAAGACGGGGCGGCTTGACTTTTTTGCGGGCATGCCCAACTCCTTGTCAGGAGTATTTTCCGGCTTTGCCCATGTCGGGCAGCTTCGGACGTGTGCAACAGGAACCCCCCTGACTGCTTTCGCAGCACCGCGAAAACGGCGGGACGCAGATGAACCCAAAATCCAGAGGCTTTTTGCCACGGGGGATACGGCATGACCACATTGTTTTATGTTCTTGGCTATGCGGCGGTAGCCGGCTTTTTTTGCATGGCTTTTCTGAAAATCAGGGCCTATGTCCAGTCCAGCCCCCTGCATGTGCGCTGGGAACTGTACCCCGTGCCTCACGAAGGCGTGAAAACCGTCTACGGCGGCAGCTTCATGGAAGAGAAGGACTGGTGGACCAAACCCCGCCATGTGGATCACTGGGGAGGCATCAAGGCTCTTCTGACGGAAGTGCTTTTCCTGCACGCCACGTTCAAGCACAACTTCAAGCTCTGGCAAAGCTCCTACCCGTTCCATTTTGGCCTCTATATGCTCATGGGCGGCACCATCATCGTGATTTGTGCCGTATTCGCGCAGTTTCTGGGCCTTGACCCCAACGGCGGGTTCATGACCTTCATCAGCAACCTGATCAGCGCCTGTGCTCTCGTGGGCTCGCTGTGCATGATTGCCGGCGGGCTCTGCCTCATCCATCGCCGCCGCGTTGACGCAGGCCTCTTGCGCTACACAACCCCCGAACACTACTTCAACCTGCTGGTTTTCGTTGTCTTCGGCATTCTCGGCCTGATTGCCTGGGCGACGGCCCCCTCCTACTTTCACTTGGCCCGTACCTTTATCTACAACCTTTTCACGCTGACGTTCACCCCACTGCCCAATACATTCTTCACCCTGCATCTCTTGGTGGGCTTTTTCCTGCTCATCTGGATCCCCATGACGCACATGGGACACCTGTTCATGAAGTTCTTTACCTACCACGACATCCGCTGGGGTGACGAACCCACCACCTACAGCGAAGGCAACAAGCAGAAAATCGTGGATGCTCTCAAGCATACCGTAACTTGGTCGGCCAGGCACATTACCCCTGACGGCAAGTCCAAGAGTTGGATTGACGTGGCTACCAGCAATCCCGCAGCCCCCAAAGACAATTAGGGAGAGTTTGACATGAAAGATACCTTGCAACTGAAAGACGTTTCCACTGCCGAAGGGCAGATGGTACATATAGACCTCAAGGATATTCCCACCCTGCCGCTGGACGTGGCGACCATGCCTTGGAAACCTTTCACGGAAGACCAGAAGGCCAACGTGGCCTGTATTCTGGACGAAGTTTCCGTCCTGAATATTCCCAAGCCCAAAAACAGGGAAGAAGAAGAGGAACTGGTCAACAAGTTCCTGACGGGTATGCGCAAGCTTTTCAGCAAGGAGAACAACTGGCCCTTCCTGCCCATGCTGGAAACCAGCATGGACTATTGCGCCCAGTGCAACTCCTGTTCCGAGGCCTGCCATCTGTACGAGATGTCCGGCGAGAACGAGATGTACCGCCCCAACTTCCGGTCGGAAATCTTTCGCCGCATCTACAAGCAGTATGTGAAAAAAGAGCCTCTGGCCAAGTGGCGTTACGGCGACATGGGCCTCAACTGGAAGACCGTGGCGCGCCTGGGCGAGTTGGCTTACCGCTGCAATTTGTGCCGCCGCTGTGCCCAGACCTGCCCCATCGGCGTGGATAACGGCCTGCTGGCGCGGGAAATCCGCAAGCTGTTCAGCCAGGAACTGGGCATCTATCCGCGTGAGCTGCACGAAAAAGGCACCATCAACCAGATGGGCTGCGGGTCATCCACGGGCATGACATCCGATGTTGTGAAAGAAAACGTGGAATTTATCGACGAGGACTACACGGAAATCACCGGCGTGGGCATCCACACGCCCTTCGACGTGCAGGGAGCCGACATTCTGCTGCTGCACAATGCCGGTGAAATCATGGCCTGGCCGGAAAATATCGCCGCCTTCTCCCTGATCTTCCAGGAAGCTGGCCTCTCGTGGACGCTGTCGAGCAAGGCCATGGCCTATGACGGTGTGAACTACGGCGTTTTCTATGACGATGCCCAGACAGCGCGCATCGCCCTCCAGCACATGATGGCCGCCAAGGAACTTGGGGTGAAAAAAATCGTCATCGGCGAGTGCGGCCACGCCCACAAGGCCCTGACGGTTATTGCCGACCGCCTTATTCCCTTTGAATATCAGGTGCCGCGCGAAAGCTGCTACGTCACGCTGCACGACATTGTCATGTCCGGCCGCCTCAAGCTGGACCCGTCGCGCAACAACTTCCCCGTGACCCTGCACGACCCGTGCAACATCGTGCGCCTCATGGGCATTGTGGAACCGCAGCGCGAAATCGTACGCAAAATCGCGCCCCAGTTCCGCGAAATGCCCTCCCACGGTGTGGACAACTATTGCTGCGGCGGCGGATCCGGATTTGCCATCATGACCCGCAACAATATTGAGGAATGGCGCGGCAATATCTCCGGCCGCAAAAAGATGCAGCAGATCAGCGAAGCCTTCAAGGACTGCCTCGGCCCGGAAACCCGCAAGTACATCTGTGCGCCGTGCTCCAACTGCAAGGGGCAGATCCGCGAAATGCTGGAACCCAACGACCTCTACAGCAAGAACAACTTTGCCTACGGAGGCCTTGTGGAACTGATTGTCAACGCCATGACCAACGTCAACCCCGGCTTCATCAAGTTTGAAGGAGAAGAAGAGGAATAAACGTTCCCTCCGCTTCTTTTCCTGTCGGCACGGCATGCCGTGCCGACCCCCTGCCCGCACGGCGTACCCCGCCGTGCGGGCAGGGATGTTTGTGGCGTTTGTCGCTGCAAAAATATTTCCGGCATGGGCCGCCGGTACCACCCACACCTTCTGACACAGAGTTGCCCGGCAGGCACCCTCCAACGACCCTGGAGCCAAAAACATGAAGCGAGCCATTTTTCTGGATCGTGACGGGACCCTGAACAAGGATAGTGGCTATGTGCACCGCAAGGAAGACTGGATATGGCTGCCCGGCGTACTTCAGGCGCTCCGGCGTTTCCGTGCCGCCGGTTATCTGCTTGTGGTGGTCAGCAACCAATCCGGACTGGCGCGGGGCATGTTCACGCAGGAGGATCTCGCAACGCTGGAGGCCTGGGTCACCACGCAGATGGAAGAAAAAAATGTGGGTATTGACGCCTGGTACTATTGCCCCCACCTGCCGGAAATCACCGGCCCGTGCTCCTGCCGCAAGCCGGAGCCAGGGCTTTTGCTGCACGCAGCCCGTGATCTGGACATAGATCTCGCCCGCTCGTGGATGGTGGGCGACAGCCTGCGGGATGTGCAAGCAGGGCTTGCGGCGGGCTGCCAATGTGTGCTGGTGGGCCCCACAGGACGGGAGAAGGCACCGTCCCTGCCCGCAGGCGTGGTCGTCGCCGCGCATCTGCCTGCGGCAGAGGCCCACATTCTTGGCCCGGAACTGCACCGGATGCGCGTTGTGCGGCAAGCGCGAACGCAGGCAGAAGACAGCAACTCCTGAACAGAAAATCGGCCTGCGCCGCCAGCCTCAAGTGTGCTGCGGCTCGTTTTCCTTGATGATCTGAAAGGCCTTCATGGCTTTCACCGTGCCCGCGATGCCGTGGTATTTCTCCACGCCCGCCACGGAGCAGGTAAGCAGATCGTCCTCATCGGTATCCAGCACAAGCACGTCCCCCACCTGCATGCGCAGCAACTGATTGCCGGTGATGGTGGTGCTGCCGAAATGCACCTTGAGTTCTACGGGCGTTTCCAGAAGGCGTTCCTGCAAGCGGGACACCCAGGCGTGGTCCACTTCCAGGCGTTCCGTCTGAAAGCTGGCGTGCAGCTTGGAGCGGATGGGCTCAATGGTGGCGTAGGGCAGGCAAACGATCATGGATCCCAGGGACGTATCCAGTTCCACCTCAAAGGTGATGACCACCACCACATCGCTGGGCGGCACAATGGCCGCAAACTGGGGGTTGATCTCGCTGCGGACCAGTTCCAGCTTGACATCGTGCACGGGACGCCAGGATTCCTCCATGTTTTCCAGAGAGATCTTGACGATCTTGTCCACAACCGCCTGCTCGATGCGGGTAAATTCGCGTCCCTCCACCTTGGGCTGGGAACCGGCCCCGCCAAAAACATTTTCCACCAGGGCAAAGACCAGACGTGAGTCCACCACCATGATGGCATTGCCGCGCAAGGGGTCCATCTTGAAAATATTGATGGACGTGGGCACGGGCAGCGAGCGCATGAACTCGCCGAACTTGGTCATGTCGATGGAAATGGGGTTCAACTCCACCCGTTTGCGTATGGCGTTGGACAAGGCGTTGGTACACAGGCGCGCAAAACGGTCGTTGACGATTTCCAGCACGGGCATACGCCCACGGATGATTCGGTCCTGATTGGCCAGATCAAAACTGACAATGCCGGAATCGTCCCCCGAAGAGTCGGACTCGTGTTCGATTTCTCCGCCGGAGAGCCCCCGCAGCAGGGCATCCACTTCATCTTGCGCCAAAACCTTGTTCATCGGGACTTCCTTTCCGTTGCAGCAGCACAGCACGCATCATGGCTTCCGAACAAATCTTGCAAGAAAAAGGCCATTCCGGCAAGCCGTGTCCGCTCTCCATCCCGAAAAAATTTTCTTCACTCCCTGCCCGACAATGCGCCTTTGCCTTCCCCGCCAACGCGGCCTGTGCCCAAAGCGGCTTTGCGCCCGCCCCTTGCCAACAGCGCAGGCTTCAGGCAGTTTGGGGCATGCGCATCCGCCTTTTTCCCGCCCTGCCGCAGGCCGCTCAAGCCCCTCGCCCCACGGATGCAGAAAATTCGGCAGCCCCGCAGGAGACCGTCTGCATCACAGCCCGTCCGGGCGTCAACCTTTCCCGCGCCATCTGGCTCTCCGGGCAGGTGGAGCCTCTGCCCCTGTGCGCAGGCCTGGGGCAGTGCGGCCGATGCCGTGTGCGCTTTGTGGATGTCGCGCCCCTGCCGCTGGCCGGGGAAGAAGCAATTTTCTCCCCGGAAGAGCTGGCCCACGGCTGGCGGCTGGCCTGCCGTCGTCAAATCCCTGACGGAAAAAGTACGCTTGACCTGGAGCTGCCGCCCCAAAACCTGCCCTGTCCGGCACGCGCCCCCGCTCCTTCCGGTCTTTCAGAACACTCGTGCAGCCCGGCGGCTCCTGCACTGGCTCTGGCCGTGGATCTGGGCACCACCACCGTCTATTGGCGGGCACTGGCCAACGGCACGCCGGTGGCCGAGGGGGGCTTTCTCAATCCGCAGGCCGGGGCGGGGCCGGATGTCATGTCCCGTCTGGCCGAAGCCCGCGCAGGGCAAGCCCCTCTGCTGGCCCAACTGGTGCGGCGTTCCCTGCGCGCTGTGGTGCAAAGCCTTGCCACGCGGGGCACGGTCACGCGCCTGTGCGTGGCGGGCAATACGGCCATGACCGACATTCTTCTGGAAAAGCCCCTGCACGGCCTGTGCGCCGCTCCCTATGCCCTGAGCCACACGGGCAATATGCTGGCCGAACTGGAAGATCTGCCCCCTGTCTACATTCCTCCCCTGCCCGCCCCCTTTGTGGGCGCGGACGTGAGCGCCGGACTGGCCGCCCTGTTGGAAAAAAATACCCCCCAGCCCTTTGTGTTGGCGGATCTGGGCACCAACGGCGAACTGGCGCTGGTGGCCGGGACAAAAAACGTGTGGCTGACCAGCGTGCCTCTGGGACCGGCTCTGGAGGGCATCGGCCCGCAGTGCGGGCAATTGGCGGGCCCCGGCGTTGTCACAAGTTTTTGTCTGACCCCCGCCGGGCTGACCCCGCGCTTCTGGGAGCAGAGTTTTTCCGCTGGCGAAAGCGCGGCTCCCGCGCCGCAGGCGCGCGGCATCAGCGCCACGGGGTATCTGTCACTGCTGGCCATCCTTTTGCGTCTCCAGGTCCTGGACAGGGAGGGGCATTTTGTGCCCGATCCGCCCATGCCGTTGGGACGCAGACTCGCTGCTGCTCTGGAACACCACCCCGGGGGCCTGTGTCTGCGTCTGCCGCACGGCCTGTGGCTTGCCGCCTCCGATGTGGAAGAACTGCTCAAGGTCCGGGCGGTCTTCGCCCTGGCTCTGGAAAAACTGCTCGCTGCCGCAAACCTTGCGCCGGAGCATCTGGTCACTCTCTGCCTGGCGGGCGCGCTGGGGCGCCATGCGCACCCCGACGATCTGGCACGCCTCGGCTTTGTGCCCGGTACGGCTGCCGGAAAAATCAGGGCTGTGGGCAATACATCTCTGGACGGAGCGGCCCTGCTGCTCCAGAAGCCGGAAAAGGCCGCGGAACTGGCAACGCTGTGCGCCAAAGCGCAGGTGCTTTCCCTGACAGACGAAGCGGATTTTGAACACAATTACCTGCGCTGCATGCGCTTCGGAACCTGACTATGCTGCCACACAAGCCGCACAACCCCAAAAGCGCGAACAGCGTACGGCAGGCCCCGCAAAAACCGCGCCCCGGCATGGCAAAAATACACGAAGGGGGGAAGCGCTGGCCGCAGCCAATCCCCCTGTTCGCGGCCCTGCCCCGCGAGGGCGCAGAACTGCTGGACGGCCTGTCCGAAGCCCTCCACCACGTCCGACCTCTCAGCGCGGCGCACAGGCGCTCCCTGCCGGAAGACATTGCCCGCCTCTCCCGCCTGCTGACCACCGAGAGGGCGGGGCTGGCACGTTCCTACTGGACGTCTCCGGCGGCTATCAGCGCCTATCTTTACTACTTTCTGCCCTGGAACCTCCTGCGTCTCACGCGCCTGCTGTCCGCCCTGCCCCTGCCCGATCCGACCCGCATTGCGGCCCACGCCGGGGGGCAAAGCACAGGCCAGGCCGCAACTGCTGGCAACGAAGCCCTTCTGCTGGATGTGGGATCCGGGCCATTGACTCTGCCCCTGGCCCTCTGGCTGGCTTACCCCCGATGGCGCTCCGCTCCCATCCGCGTGCTGGCCGTGGATCTTGCACCCCAACCGCTGGAACTGGGCAAAAGCCTGCTGGAAACTCTGGGCAAGATGAGCGGACATCCCGTATGGCAGGTGCACACAGCCCGCGCCCCTCTGGAACAGGCGGCACGTATGGCAACGCGCCTGCCCGGACTCTCCGGCGCACGTCCCTGGCTGGTGAGCGCCGTCAACGTGCTCAACGAACTGCGCTCCGGCAAGCGCGGCGCACACAGGGAGCAGACGGAAGAAGGGGAAATCTCCAACGGTTGCCGCGAGGAAAAACTGTCCGGCTTTCTGGCATCTCTCGCGCCCCTCGCGCAGGGCAGAGAATCGCAGGCACCAGCCCTGCTTTTTGTGGAACCGGGCACACGGCTGGGCGGAACAACCGTCATGCACATGCGGCGTCTGGCCCTGGAGGCGGGCTGGAACGTCCTCTCCCCCTGCCCTCATGGCGAAGGCTGCCCGCTTCTGGAAAACGCGCACAGCCGCACATGGTGCCACTTTACCTTCAGCAGCGCGGGCGCGCCGCCATGGCTGGAAAAACTCTCCACGGACGCGGGCCTGGAAAAAAATGCCCTGAGCCTTGCGCCCCTGCTCCTGGGCCGCCAGCCGGGCGCACACGACAGGACGAAAAAAAGTCCCGCAAGGGAGCGGCACGGCTCTGTGGCCGGGGAAACGGCGCGGGTGATTTCCGCCGCCTTTGCCGTGCCCGGCCTGCCGGGACGCGCGCGCTACGCCTGCTCCGGGCAGGGGCTGCTGCTGCTGGAAAATGCCGGAACCCTGGCCTCCGGCGACCTGCTGGACGTACGCATACAGCCCGGACGGGACCGCAAAAGCGGAGCGCGCACGGCAGGGCCTGTCCGCATAGAAAAACAGCCGGGCCGCAAGGCCGCCCCGCAGCCTGCCGGGCTTGCCGCCGCAGAAACTTCCGGAGAAAGAGGGCAGGCGCGCGCGCAAAAAAGTGCCGCCTTGCAGCGGCAAAAAAAACCGGTCGGCAAAAAACCCCCGCAGCACCGGCTTCCGGGGGAAAAAGGAAAATAGGGGGGCTTTTCTTTGCCCCCATTCCGTGTATAGTGCGGACTTCCCGTTCACAAGCGGCCCTTATGCTGCCGCGCCAACCGCAACAAGGTGCTCCATGCTCACCATGCCTGCCGATTTGCCCAAGCCCCAGCTCAAGCCCAATACGGAAGTTGTTCTGCAAAAACGCTATCTGCGCAAGGATCCGGAAGGAAAGCTTGTGGAGACGCCGCGTGACCTTTTCTGGCGGGTGGCCTCCGCTGTTGCCGCGGAAGAAGGCAAATATCCGTCCCCCCGCTCCGGGGAAGAACTGGCACGCGATTTTTACGACATGATGACCAGTTGGAAGTTTCTGCCCAATTCGCCCACGCTGATGAACGCGGGCACGGAACTGGGGCAGCTTTCCGCCTGTTTTGTGCTGCCTGTGGGCGATTCCATCGAGGAAATTTTCGATGCCGTGAAACACGCGGCCATGATCCACAAGTCCGGCGGGGGTACGGGATTTTCCTTTTCCCGCCTGCGCCCCAAGGACAGCCGTGTGGGCTCCACCGGCGGCGTGGCGTCCGGCCCGGTATCCTTTTTGCGCATTTTCAACACGGCCACAGAGCAGGTCAAACAAGGCGGCACCCGGCGCGGTGCCAATATGGGCATTTTGCGCGTGGACCATCCGGACATTCTGGAATTCATCCGCGCCAAGGAAAAAGAGGGGGAATTCAACAACTTCAACCTGTCCGTGGGCCTGACGGAAGCCTTCATGCGCGCGGTGGAACAGGACGAATACTACGATCTGCTGACCCCCCAGAGCGGTGAAGTGACGGACCGTCTGCGCGCCCGCGAAATCTTTGATCTTCTGGTCAGGAAAGCCTGGCAGTCGGGGGATCCGGGCATTGTTTTTCTGGACCGCATCAACCGCGACAATCCCACGCCGGAGCAGGGTGAGATCGAATCCACCAATCCGTGCGGGGAACAGCCTCTCCTGCCCTACGAGGCGTGCAACCTCGGCTCCATCAACCTTTCCTGCTTCTGCCTGCCTGGCCACGAAAACAGCGCGGATCCGGCCCGCGAGGGCATTGACTGGGAGGAGTTGCGGCGCGTGGTGCACCTGGCAGTGCGTTTTCTGGACAATGTGATCGACGCTTCCCGCTTTCCGCTGGAGCGCATCACGGAAACCGTGCGCAGAAACCGCAAGATCGGCCTGGGGGTCATGGGCTTTGCCGATTTGCTGTTCCAACTGGGCATTGCCTACGATTCACGAGAGGGCATTGCCCTGGGCGAGCGTATCATGGCTTTTGTCCAGGACGAGGGGCACAAGGCCTCTGCCCGGCTGGCCGAAGAGCGCGGCCCCTTTCCCGCTTTTTCCCAATCAGCTCTCTGCGCGCAGGGCAAGCCTCCCTGCCGCAACGCCACGGTGACCACCATTGCGCCCACCGGAACCCTGTCCATCATCGCGGGTTGCTCCTCGGGCGTGGAGCCCCTCTTTGCCCTCTGCTTCACACGCAATATTCTTGACGGGGAAAAACTGGTGGAGATCAATCCCCACTTTGAGGCCGCCCTGGCCCAGGAGGGCATGCTCAGCCCGGAACTCATGGACGCCGTGGCGGCCTGCGGCTCCGTACAGGGCATGGAACATCTGCCCGCTGCCCTGCGCAAGGTTTTTGTTACAGCCATGGACATCGCGCCGGTCTGGCATCTGCGCATGCAGGCGGCTTTCCAACGCCATACGGACAATGCCGTTTCCAAGACCGTGAACCTGCCCAACAGTGCCACAGAAGAAGACATTGCCCACATCTACCGGCTGGCCTTTGAAGAAGGCTGCAAGGGCGTCACCGTCTACCGTGACGGCTGCAAGAGCGTACAGGTGCTGGCTACCGGCGAAGGGCAGAAAAAAATGGACGGAGCCACTGATGTGGCGCAGGCCGCCACTGCCGGGCGATCCTCCGTGCGCAAGCGCCCCGACATGGTCTGGGGATTCACCCAGAAAGTTCCCACCGGCCTGGGGGCCATGTACCTTACGGTCAATGAGGTGGACGGACGGCCCTTTGAGGTCTTTGCCACCATCGGCAAGTCCGGCCGCTCCATCACGGCCAAGGCCGAAGCCATCGGCAGGCTGGTGTCTCTGGCCCTGCGCTCGGGCGTGCATGTGCGTGATGTGGTGGCCCAGATCAAGGGCATCGGCGGCGAGCATCCTGTTTTCCGGGGCAAGGGGCTGCTGCTCTCCATCCCCGACGCCATTGCCTGGGTGCTGGAAAAACGCTACCTCAAAGACGATATCTTGGCTGATGTTACGGATCTGCAGGGGCACGACTGCCCCGAATGCGGCGAACGGCTCACCTTTCAGGAGGGTTGCCTGATCTGCACGGCCTGCGGATTTTCCCGCTGCGGCTAGTTTTTCACTCCGTGTGGCGAGATTGTGTCAGGCCGTTGCCCGAAAAAACGGGCAACGGCCTGAAGCTTTGCAAAGGAATCTAGCGGATATATGTGGGAATATTGATAAATACCTCATGGGTGAACGTGATCATGCGCTCCATGAGCCAAGGCAGAGCCAACAGCAGGGCCAGAAACATGCAGACGATCTTGGGAATGAAGGTCAGGGTCATTTCCTGAATTTGCGTCGCCGCCTGCACCACACTGACCACAACCCCCACAGCCAGCCCCACACCCAGCATGGGCAGGGACATCATGAGGCACAGCTCGATGGCCTGACGGCCGAATCCGATCACAAAATCAGGAGACATGGCAAAACCCCGCCGCGTTTAGAGCAAAAAGCTGTTGACCAGAGAACCTACCAGCAAATTCCAGCCGTCCACCATGACAAAGAGCAGCAGCTTGAAAGGCATGGACACCATCATGGGCGGCAACATCATCATGCCCATGGCCAGCAGCACGCTGGAAATGACCATATCCAGCACAAGAAAGGGGATATAGATCAAAAAACCGATGGTAAAAGCGGTTTTCAACTCGCTGATGACATAGGCCGCCGCCAGCAGCATGGTGGGCACTTCCTCCTTGTTGCGCGGCGCCTCCATCTTGCTGATGGCGTAGAAGATCGAAAGATCCTTCTCACGGGTGTGCTTGAACATGAACGTCCGCAAAGGCATCTGCGCACGATCCAGGGCTTCCTTGTAGTCAATGGTTTCATTGAGGTAGGGCTGGAGGGCGGTGTCATTGATCTGTTTGCCCACCGGGAACATGATGACCACCGTCATAAAAATGGCCAAGCTGGCAAGAATCTGTGTGGGAGGCAACTGCTGTACGCCCAAAGCCTGACGCAAGAAGCTGAAAACAATGATGATGCGTGTAAAGCTGGTGACCGTGAGCATGATGGCCGGTGCCACGGAAAGCACGGTGAGCAGAAAGAGGATTTCCAGCAGCACCGAAACCTTTTCCGGCGACTGTGCGCCGCCGGTAAGCGTGAGCTGCATGGTGGGCATGGTCAGATTTTGCGCGGCCTGCGCCCATTCCGGCCCGCAAAGAAAGCACAGACTAGCCGTCGCCGCTGCGGCGGGCACTCTCCATGATCTGCTGAAAATCGGCGTTTGTGCTTTCATCCTGCGCTCGCTCCTCGGTCAGAAGGGTGATCTGCTGGTCGGTCACGCCCAGCAGCAACCTTCTATTCAAGAAGCGTACCACCATCAGCCCCTTGCGCGGCCCCAGAGGCATCTGCGCTTCCATGACCAGCGCATCACGCGGCAAGGCTCCGGGGCGCGGCAAAAAGCTGAACCGGCCAAAGCGCCGCGCCAGCCAGACTGCCAGCCAGAGAACAGCCAGCAGAAGAAAAAGCACGCCCACAGCCTGCGCATAGCTGCTCCAGTTCAGGGCCGGGGCCAGAGCGGTCGCCTGCGCGCCCGCAGCACCCTCCACGGCCTCGCGCACATGCCCGGAAGAGCCTTCAGCCGTTGCCACCAAGGCCCACAAGCTAGCCAAGCTGCTTTACCCTTTCGATGGGACTGATAATGTCTGTCAGGCGCACGCCGAATTTTTCGTTGATGACCACAGCTTCGCCGCGGGCCACCAGCTTGCCGTTGACGTATACCTCCAGCGGTTCTCCCGCCAGTTTGTTCAGTTCCACCACAGAACCCTGCCCCAGTTGCAGAAGTTCGTTGATGAGCAGGCGGGTGCGCCCCAGTTCGGCGGACACATCCAGCGGGATGTCCAGAATGAAGTCCAGTTCGCGTTTGAGCTTGCTGTCCCTGGGCTGGCGCGCCACATCGGTCATGTCCTGAAAATTGGCGTCAGCAGCCCCGCTGCCCGAGCGCAGATTCCCGGCAGTGGGGGAAATGTCGGGCGCTTCCTCATTGGCCAGTGCCTCGGCCCACTGCGCGGCCAGAGCCTCGTCATCCAGCGCGGACTGGCCGGAGGGCAGGGCCGGGGCCGTATCCTGCGCGGCGTCCGCCTCGTCTTCTTCCAACTGTGCCGCCCACTGGGCGGCCAGGGCTTCCTGGTCGTCTTGCGACATGTCTCACCTCACATCTCTTGCCGCCGCGCCGCCAAAACACTGCGGGCACTGCCGCCGTGCAGGCAACGGATCATTCCACCACAAAATCCGTAAAATACACCCGGATAACCCGTTGGGCTCCGAGAATCTGGTTCAGCCGGGCCGCCACTTCGCTCTTGAGCAGTACCTTCCCGTCGGGGGAGGCAATATCGTTGTACCCCTTGCCCGCCAGCAACATGATGACGGCATCGCGGATGCGGGCGCTGTTGGCTTGCAGGGCTGCCGACACATCGGCGTTGACCTCCACCTCCATGCCCAGCTTGAGATAACGCCGCCCCGACGCATCGGAAAGATTGACCGTGATGGCAGGCAGAGGCAAAACCTGACCCGTACTGCGGGGCAGGTCGCTTTGCCGTTCGATGCGCGCCCCGCCGCCCGCAGGCGCGCTTCCTCCCCCCTGGGGGGCTGCTGCCGTGCCCTGCTCTGCGGGCTGCCCGGCAGAAGCTTCGGCTGTCGGCGCGGAACCATCGGCCGGGGTGCGCATGAACAGCCACCAGTACGCGCCTATGCCGCCGCCGCTCAAGATCATGAGCAGGATCGCCAAAATAATGACCATGCGCTTGACGCGCGATTTCTTTTTGGCAGGCACATCCTGCCCCTGTGCCAGGGCCTGCACATCTTTTTCCTTAGCCGCCATACCACTTCTCCGTACGGTTCCTGAAATTTATGCACAAATCACGCCAAGAGCGCGAGTGCGCCCGCCATGCTCCGCGTGGTCAGCCTCTGGCGGGCCTCTGGCCGAAAATATCCGTGCCGATGCGCACCAGGGTCGCCCCTTCCGCCACGGCCGCAGCAAAGTCTCCGCTCATGCCCATGGACAATTCGGGCAGGGGCAGCCCCAGGCGCGCCCGCAGTCCGTCCCGCAGCTCGCGCAGCCGGGAAAAATAGGGACGGGCCGCATCCCCCGCATCAAAAACCGGCGGCAGGCACATCAAACCCTGTATCTCCAGATGCGGGCAATGCTCCCGCACATGGTCGGCCAGCGGCGCAAGGTCTTCGCACATCACGCCCGCCTTCTGCGGCTCCTGGCCCACATTGACTTCCAGCAGCACACCCTGCCGCCCCTTCTGCCCTGCATCGGGGCGGGCAAGCGCCTTTTCCAGCGCATCGGCAAGCTTGCGCGAGTCCAGAGAATGCACAAGGCAAAAGGCTCCGGCCACCAGCGCCGCCTTGCGGCTCTGCACATGGCCGATCATGTGCCAGCGAATGTTTTGCGCGAGCGAGGCCAGCGCAGGATCGGCCGCCAAATCCTGCCTTTTCTGCAAGGCTTCCTGCACATAACTTTCGCCAAAATCCGTTTGCCCCAATCCCGCGGCTTCGCCCACCAGCGCATACGGATGCAGCTTGGATACCGCCACCAGCCGCACTTCGCTGCGAAAACGCCCGGCGGCCCTGCACGCCTGATCAATGCCCTCCAGGACACGGACGTACCGCTCGCGCAAAAGTTCGTCAGCCATTTTCTACTCCGCCATCAGGCCCAGTTCACGCAGAAAGACCGCATCTTCTGTCCAGTGCTCCCGGACCTTGACCCACAATTCCAGATGCACCTTTCCGCCAAGCAATTCCTGAATGTCCTTGCGGGCTTCTGTTCCGATATGCTTGATGGAAGCGCCCCCCCGTCCGATGACCATGGCCTTGTGCATGGGGCGTCCCACATAAATGACGGCGTGGATGACTGTCTGGCCGCGCTCCGCATCCTCCTGCCAGCTTTCCACATCCACCGCCACGGAGTAGGGAACCTCCTGCCGCAGGTGCAAAAACAGTTTTTCGCGCACGATTTCCGCAGCCATGAAGCGCACGGGCGCGGTGGAAATCTGGTCTTCGGGGAATTGGGCCGGGCCGACAGGCAGGCAGGAACACAGCAGCTTTTCCAGTTGGGGCAGGCCGTCCTTGAGCAGGGCGGAAACAGGAAAAATCTCCGCTCTGGGCCACATTTCCCCGAGGCGCGTCAGCAGGGGCAGCATGCGGCTTTTGTCCGCAAAAAGGTCCACCTTGTTCACAGCCACGATCATGGGGCGCGTGTCCTCGGCCAGAGCTTCGGCCACCGGCGCCAGATCACGCTCCAGATATTCGGGATGCAGAATATAGAGGTGGGAGTCCAGCACGGGCATGATGACGTGAGCCTGTCCGAGACTCTGCCATACGGCCTGGATCATGGTTTTGCTCAAGCGCCCGCGCACCTGGGTCAGACCAGGGGTGTCCATGAAAATGGCCTGGGCATGCCTGTCGCTCAAAATGCCCACAATCTGGTTGCGTGTGGTCTGCGGCTTGGGCGTGACAATGCTCACCTTCTGGCCCAGAAGGGCGTTCAGCAGGGTGGATTTTCCGGCATTGGGCGGCCCCATGAGCGCCACCCATCCGCAACGATACTCCGTATCCTTCATGCTTGCTCCTGCGGGGCCGGGCCTCCGCGCAAAATTCCGGCAAAACCGCCGTGTGGCAAAACGCCCTGCCCGTTTCTGTCCCATATCCGCGAAGTGCGGTCAAGGCGGGGATCTGCGGGCTTTGCCCGCTACCGCGCCCCGGCCGCAGCCTCAAACGGCGGCGGCGGGCGCCAATGCCAGAGCAGGGCCAGCAGGGGCAAAAGACCGGCCAGTTCCGCCATTTCGCGCCCCACATACAGGCCCGTCCCCTGCCACAGGGCCACGCTTGCGGCCGCAGCCCCCAGCATGAGCAGCCACTGGCCCGCAGTCATGGGCCGCGCGGCCCACTGGAAAAATCCCACGGAGAGCACAGCCACCCATACCTTGGTGACTGTCAGGGCAAGGGCCGCTCCTTCCAGAGGCATGCGGGGAATGAGCGTCATGCAGCAGACGATATTGCAGACCAGCCCGCTGGCATAAAAACCGAGCAGAAGGTGGTGTCGGCGCATGCCGATCATGGCGTATGCGGCCAGATTGTGCAGAAAAGCCGTGGCCAGACAGGGCGTGAGCAGGCGCTGGGCCGTTACGGCCCCCGTATACTTGTCCCCGTAGATGAGGGGCAGGAAGCGGTCGCTCTCCACACAGAGCAAAAAAATCACCGGCAGCGCGGCAGCCCAGAGGGAACGGGCTGTCTGCCCGGCCAGCCGGGCAAAGGCTGCCCTGTCCTGCTGCCAGAAGCGGGCCAGCAGAGGAAAAATCACTTTGCCCAGCAGGGCGCTGGAAATAAGTACCGAAAGGCCTTCCACCATCTCCCAGGCCACGCCATAGCCGCCCACATCAGCATCGGAGCCGTACTCCTTGAGAAAAATGACGTTGACCTTGTTGTAAAACATGGCGCAGGCTGCCATGCAGGTAAAAACAAGGCCGCTTTTCATCTGACGCACAAGATCTGCCATGCCCGACCGGCCGACCCCGGCCAGAGGATTGCGCCCCAGGGCCACAAGAGCGAAAGCCATGCAGCAGAGAGATTCCAGGGGTTTGTAGAGGGCAATGCACAGAGGCGGCGCGTCCAGCCAGACGCAGACAATACCGAAGCCTATGCCCAGCAGGGCCGAAGGAATACGGATGCGCATTTCCACATCCTGCCGCCCCCTGGCCTGACACAGGGCAAAAAAGGAATCGCTCACCGCGTCCAGCCCCAAACCGGCGGCAATGCACAGGACGATGAGCCTCAATTCCGGGCTGTAGTTCTGCCAGCCGGTGACAAGCCACGCAAGGCCCAGAGCCAGCACAAGAACCGCCAGCTTGAGCCAGGTGACTTCGCCCAGAAGCGCGCGCGGCCTGCCCTCGCCACGAGCGAAAACCGAGAGCAGAAAGTCGTTGAGCCCCACATCAGTGAACGTTTTGACCAGATAGCCAAAAGTCAGGGCCAGAACAATCTGGCCCATGATTTCGGGGCTGTGGCGCGCCAGTGATATGGTAAATACGGCCCAAGCCAAATCGCGCGTCCACTGCGCGCCCAGGATATAGCCCAGCCTGCGGGGAATGGCCTTGAGCTTCATGCGCCCGGCTTACCTGCTCCCCTTGAAGCGCGCCACGGCCTTGAAACCGGGCTTGAGTTCAAGGTCCGGGTTGGGAACCAGCAGTTCCACCGTATAGTAGGAGGGATTGGCCACGGTCATGTCGCTGGACACCCAGGACACTTCGTTGACCGTGCCCCGGAACTGCTTGTTCTGCAGGGAGGGAATTTCCACCTCCACAGCGTCCCCTTCCTTGATACCGCTGACCTCTGCCTCGTACACGGGAACCTGAATGAGCACGGGATCCAGCTGTCCCACAGGGATGGGGGCGCTGCCCGCCGCCAGAAGGTATCCGGGGTGCAAGGAGGAATCCAGGGAGAGAACATGGCCGTCAATGGGAGCAGTCAGATCCCACTTTTCGGGGAGTTGCTCCCCTTCCCTGATTTCCGTGCCAAAATGGCCGCTCAACTCCTTGAGGCGGAGAGCGAAATTGTTTTCCGCCTTGGTGATGGATCTGCGCAAAAGCTCGATGCGCTTTTGCAGGGAATGCACATCCTCCGCAAGGCGCTCCCCGGCCTGACGGGAGCCCAGGCCCGATGCCGCCAACTGGCGGGCCTTGTTGCTCTGGGCCTGGGTCTGGGCCAGTTGGCGTTGCAGATCCAGCAAGCGCCCGTCCATGTCTTCGGTTCCCGCGCCGTTATACATCTCGCGCTGCAGGGCGCGTTCGGCGTCCTCGTGCAGGCGACAGCGCAACAGGGGTGCGCCCTTGGCCACTTTGTCGCCGGGCTTGACCAGCACTTCTTCCACAATGGAAGCAAAAGGAACCAGGGTGGCACGGGTGAGCGTGGCCACCACCTTGCCCGTCAGGATGGTATCGGCGGCGCGGGCCTCGCCCCCCGCCGCGCCGGGCACCACCAGCAGGGCCACGGCAAGCGCCGTCCGCAGGTATGCACGCAGTGTGAACATCACAAGATCTCCTTGGCCGGGAGCCCCAGAAAACGCTCCTGAAGCAGGTTGGCCACATACATCCATTCCAGCCGGGCCAGCTTGTACTCCAGTTCCGCCTTGATGTGGGCAAGGCGCGCGCTGGTCACGGCCTCCTCCCGCTCCACGAGCAGGGGCAGGTCTTCCATGCCCTGATCAAAAGAAATTCTGGTTTCCCTGTGCTGCATGTTTGCCGTGTCAAGGCGCGTGCGGGCGAGCTTCAGTTCTGTCCGGGCAAGGGTCACGCGCTGTTCGGCCTGCAGCCACTGGTTGGCATAGTCCGTGCGTTTGCGGGCCAGTTCGTGAAAGGCATTGGCCTTGTTCATGCGCGCGGTCTGCACCCCGCGGTATCTGCGCCCCCAGTCAATGAGCGGGAAGCTGAAGTTCAGGTGCAGAAACCTGTCTTCCGTGCCGCCGCTCGGCTGATACTGCCCCGCGGGGGGGGAACTGTTGAGAACCAGGGAAAGATCGGGGATGTACTGCGCCCAGGCCACCATGATATTGTAGTCGGCCAGCTTGATCTGCCCGCGCAAAAGCAGTTGGTCTTCCGTGGACGTCCAGCGGTCTTCCCAGGTCACGGCGCTGCCGTCAAAATCCTTCAGGATGCCGTCGGCGCTCGCCGTATCCACCTCCAGACGCTGCTGGGGCTCCACCCCCACCAGAATCTTGAGGCGGGTGCGCTGCATGATTTCCTGCATGCGCGCCTGCTCCAGTTTGAGGTCAAATTCGCGCTGGCGCTGCTGGGCCACATTGACCGCCACGCCCTGCCGCCCGTCCACGGCTTCCACCTTCTGCCAGTAGGCCACCAGCTCCTTGCCGATGGGCAGAAGCTCCTTCTGGGCTTCCACAATCTTCTGCTGGGCCTGCAGTTGCATATAGGCCTGGGCGATTTTGTAGATGGCTTCGCCCATGGCCTTGCGGTGGGTGGAAATGGCCAGATTGACCATGGCTTTTTGGGCCTGATGGTCAAAATAGGTGCTTACGGGATTGAGAAAATTGGCGGCAAAGCCCACATCCAGTTTGGTCCGGCCGTAATCGCCCGGTTTGTCCCTCTCGCCTTCATTGAAACGCGTGAGGTTGTTGGACACGGTCACGGTCATGCGGGGCTCGGGCAGATACTTCCAGACGGAATCTGTCAGGGCGACGCGCCTGATTTCCAGATCCACAGCACTTTTGACCAGCAGGGGTGACTGCTGGATGGCCAGAAACACGCAGTCATCAAAGGCAAACACCTTCTTGGGATCGTAGAGGTCGGGCACGGCCGACGCCAATTTTCCCCTGTTTTCCACGGGAACGCCGGGAGCCTCCTCAAGCCAGTGCCGGGCCGGCAACTGCGGGGACTGGAGGCCGGCCTTGGTGGAAGCACAGGCCGTGAGCAGGAGGCTCAGCAACAGAACACACGGAAGAAACCGGCGAAAACGACAAAAGGCTTGCTCAGTGTACATCGGGAACCCTTGTCTGGTTGTACGGGCTTTCAATACGCCGCTTCCTCCGGGGAAGGGCCGTCAAATTCCAGATGGTGCAGCGTCAGAAAGACATTGCCCTGGCTGTCAATACCCTGCGCGTCAAAGCGCAGCAGCCTGTCACTGTGCCAGGAACGCCGCACCAGAAGACGCCAGAATCCTGCCGCCCGCGACGGGCCAAACCGCAGAAATCCCGCCGCGGAAAGCCGCCAGCGGACAAAGCGCCCCACGGCTTCCTCCGCATGGGCAAAGGCATCGCTCCCGCTGTGGGCAACGGCCAAGCGGGCGGCCTGGATCACCCCCTCCACGTCCGAAAGGCCCTGATGAGAATATCCGCAATCCCCCCCGGAAGCAAGCGAAAGCTCCGGCGTGCGCACTGTTGCGGCAAACATCCCGCCGGGCATGGCGGAAAAATCTTCCAGCAAACGCCAGTCCTCTCCCAAGCCCCAGGCTTCGTACACGGCTGTCAGCCAGTCCGGTCGGCCGCCCGGCGCACCACAGTCCGGAAATGCGGCAGTGTCCGGCCACAGGGGCGGCAACGCGCCCCGCTCTGCGGCCAGCAGCACCATGCCGTGCGTCACCGGGGACCAGCCATCGGCATGGCGGCCGTTGGGCCGCAGGTCACGCACAAAAAGCGCGCCGCGGCACATGCGCGCCATCACGCCGTCCTGTGCCAGCCAGGGCTGGGCGTCCAGCGTCAGGCGGCACTCGCGGGTGATGCCCGCAGGCAGGGATGGCGGAGCCAAAAAACGCACGTCGGAAAAACCGGCAACCGTCAGCCAGGGCAAAAACTGGCGCGCGCCTTCCTGCAAGGCTTCCAGCGCCCGGCACACAGGCAGGCAGGGCACCCCGTTTTCCTTTCCGTGGGCAGACAGGGCGGGGTCGGCATAGCGGGAAAAATGGCAGGCTCCCTGAAACAGGGTGGCTGTGCCCTGGTATGCGGGGGCGGGATCGGGAAAAACCAGGGGAAAATGTGCGGAATTTTCCGCCAGGCGCAGGGCGTGCGGCACAGGAGGCAACACGCCCTCCGCCGCTTCGGAAAAAAAATCCTCGGGCCGCGCCCAGAGGACGCGATTTTCCGTGCCGTGCGTCAACTCCCTGGCCAGCATGTCGCCCCATTCTTCCGCCCCGGCCCTGTCCGCATGGTCTTGCAGCAGGATGGAGCGCGCGGGCACGGCACGCTCCAGGGCCAGGGCCAGCAGGCTGCGCTCCAGGGCAAAGTCTTTTTCACTCCGGCGCGACTGCGGTGAAAACAGGGAGCAGAAGCAGGCGTAACGCAGGCCGAGGTCACAGGCCGCGAGCAGCATGCCTTCGAGCAGGCCCCGACAGGCCGCAGCTTTCGCCGTGTCGCAGGGCGGAGCGAGCAAAAGGCCGTCCGGCCTGCCGCAGGACGCCGCCAGAGCGCGCAGCGCCGCCTCCGCGCCAACCTCTCCCGCCCGCATGTCCCGCGCGGAAAAATCCAGAATTTCCAGACGCGCCCCGGCCCGCGCCAGCGGAGCGCACACATCCTGCTGGTCGCGCGGCACAGCCAGCACACAGCCCAGCGGAGCCAGCCCGCTCAAAAGAGACGGCAACAAACCATCGTCCAACACGCAGAGCAGCACATCGCCGCTCTTCAGGGGCAAACCCTGACCGCACGGATCCAGAGGCAAAAGGGGAGGCAGGGCACTCCACCCTGCTCCTTCGCCGGGCGCAGGGGCCTTGTCCGGCCACAGGCTTGCCGGGGAAAAACGGCAGAGGGGAGTCTGGGGGCCGGTTCGGCGGAGCAGCGGAGGCGGCCCCGCACCCTCGCCGCCGCGCAAAAGCCCCTGACCGCTTGCCAGCCGCAACAGATCGCCCACGGTGGACACCCGCAGCAGATCCTCAAAATCGAGAGAAATCCCCAGCGCCTTTTCCACTTCCTGCACGATCAGGGGAAAACGGCTGGATCTGAGCGCCAGATCATGGCGCAAATCCATTTCCGGCCGCAAATCCGCAGCCTGCTTGCCGCAGGCGCGGGCCAGGATGTCCAGCGCCACGGGCACGGCTTCCGGCGGCGCGCAGGCAACGGCCCCGGTGGGGGCATCCGGCTCCGGATCTGGTGCTGCCCGCCCTTCCCCGGCCTTCAAAGGCCGGAGACCCATGCGCGGCGCAGGCGCCACGCCGTCGCCTTCCGTGCGCGCCTCCCGCCACCGGGCGGCCACGGCCGCACGCCGCAGATGCCCCCGGGAATACAGCCACGCACAGGCCTGGCGCAGAGCTTCGGCCTCCCGGCCCTTGCCCCCCGCAGAAAGGCACAGGGCACGCGCTTCATTGTCGCGCACCAGGCCGCACAGGGTATCCTGCGGTCCCAGTTCCAGAAAGTGACGGATGCCGTCCCTGTTCCACATGGCCTGCACGCACTCTGTCCATCGCACGGGATTTTCGTCCAGATCCGCGATATACCGGCAGACGGAAGGCTGGTCTTCAGGATACGGCCCGGTGGTGACGCAGCTCAGCATGGCCCGCGCGGGCGGGCTCATGTCCAGCGCGTTGAGACGCCGCAGCGAAAGGTCGCGCAGCACGCGCATGCCGGGATGGTGAAAAGCCAGACTCACATTGAGCACAATGGCGGGGATGCGCCGCGAGCGCAGACTCTTGCGAGCCTCCTGCAGGGCGTTGCGCGGCCCGCCAAGAATAAACTGCCGGGGCGTATTGTAGTTGGATACAGAAAGGGTCGGCCATGCGGCAAGCACCTCGCGCAGGATTTCACCATCGCCGTGCACCGCCATCATGCCGGTTTCGCGCGTGGCGGCAGCCTCCAACTCGGCCATGTGTTCGGCCCGCGTGTCCAGAATGTACCAGGCCACCTCCGGCGCATAGACGCCCGCAAAACACAGGGCAATGAGCTCCCCCAGACTGTGCCCGCAAAACAGCGACGGCCGCAGCCCCAGAGAGGAAAAAACGCTCCACTGGGCCAGTTCCAGCAAAAAAAGATACGGAATCTGCCAGCGGGTCATGCTGATTTTTTCCGCATCGCGCTCGTCCATCAGGCCAAGAACGTCCCAATCCGCCACTGCGGCAATACGGTCCATGGCCGCTCTGGCCACGGGAAAATTGTCATACAATTCGCGCCCCATGCCCGGCCACACAGAGCCGAGCCCGCAGCACATCACCGCCAGCGGCGGCGGTGGCGCATCGGGCGCAAGCCAGAGGCCGCGCTCGCGCAGGGCGTCCAGCGACTCCTCGTCGGGATCGGCGGGCAGGGACAGCACCTCCTCCCGCCAGCGGGGATTGGTGGCGGCAAGGCGCCACAGGCGACCCGCCTGCTGTGGCTCGGCATACACCACACCGTCCAGCGCGAATTCGTCCGGTGCCTGCCCGCCTGGTACAAATCCTTCTGGCGCGAGTTCGTTTGGCCGTGAGGCGTTGGCCAGTGATTCCGTCACATGCTGCATTGTTCCGACCCGTTATGTGCCTCCGGCGAAAAAGAGCGCCGGAAGGAAAGGATTTCACTCTGCAAAAATCCGCAGCATTTGTCCAGAAGACCTCCCGACCGTGCGCATTCCCCCGCAGACGCGCAACAAGCCCTTGCGGCGCACATTCTCCTTGCTTTCATTTTTCGCTTTGGCTATGATGATACTTTATCAACAAAACGCGCAAAGGCCAGCGCCGCCCGTACTTCCAGAGACGACGCTGCGGAGGGAAAGGCATGAAAAACAACCACCCCGGCCAGGACGACCAGCAGGCGGCAAGCGCCGCTGAAAACAGCGCCACCGGCTTCGGGCGCATGCGCTCCAAACTTGCCTTTGACCGCCTTGTGGCAATGGGCGCAAAACTGGGCATGGAAAACCCCCTCTTTCTGTGCCACGACAAGGCGGCAAAAGCCACCACGCAGATCAACGGCAAGGAATACATCAATTTTTCCACCTATGACTATCTGGACATCAACGGACACCCCGAAATCACCGAAGAGGTGACCAGGGCCGCCGTCCGCTACGGCACGTCGGCCGGAGCCAGTCGGCTGGTCGGCGGAGAGCGCCCCCCCCACAGGGAACTGGAGCGCGCCTTTGCGGATCTTTACGGTGTGGAAGACTGTATTGCCTATGTGAGCGGCCATGCCGCCAATGTTTCCACGCTGGGCTTTCTTCTGGGGCACAGGGACGCCATCTTCCACGACGGTCTGGCCCACAATTCCCTCATTCAGGGCGCGCGCCTGTCCGGAGCCGCCCGCTATTCCTACCTCCACAACGACTGCGACTCCTTGGAAAACATGCTCCAGGCCAAACGCCACGAGCACAAGCGCGCCCTCATTGTCACCGAGGGCCTGTTCAGCATGGACGGCAACATTCCCGACCTGCCGCGCATCATTGAACTGAAAAAACGCTACGACTGCATGCTGCTGGTGGACGAAGCCCACTCTCTGGGCGTGCTGGGGCCGACCGGCCGCGGCGCCCACGAATTTTTCGGGATCAACCCCACAGATGTGGACATGTGGATGAGCACCCTTTCCAAGTCCATGTGCGGATGCGGCGGCTTCATTGCGGGACGGCGCGAACTGGTGGAGTATCTCAAGTACGGCTCGCCGGGATTCGTGTTCAGTGTGGGCATGCCCCCGGTCATTGCCGCAGCCTGCCGCAAGGCACTGGAAATCATGCTGCGTGAGCCGCAGCGGGTGCGCAGGCTTCAGGATATTTCCCAGTTTTTTGTCCGCTATGCGGCGGAAAAAGGCCTTGATACCGGCGCGGCCCAAGGCTATGCCGTTGTGCCCGTCATGGTGGGCGACTCCATGCTGGCGGGCTTTTTGTCCAACGCGCTCTTCAAACGCGGCATCTACGTCATGCCCATCACCTTTCCCGCAGTCAAGGAAGGCACCGACCGCCTGCGCTTCTTCATTTCCGCCGCCCACACCGAAGAGCATGTCCGCACGGCCCTGGACGCCCTGGCGGAAGAACTGCCCAAGGTCTGCAAGGCCGTGGAGGAGCACCGGCGCAACTGCCCCGATATGGAAAGCGACGGATAGGGCGGCCTGCCCCCTGATTTTTCCCCGTGTGCGCCGGGCAAATGCTTTGGCGCACGCGGGAGTATCCGGCCCGAAACTCCCCGGAGGAAGCCATGACCGCCCCCAGCGGCCCGCAGCCCGATGCGCACGGCGCAACGTCCCTGCCCTCCATTGCCTATGTGCTGCTCTGGTTTCCCCTGTCTTCGGAGACATTCATTTTTCGCGAAGTGGCGCAGCTCATGGAGCGGGGAGCACGCATCCGCGCCTATACCATGTACGGCGAGCGCCTCGCGGGATGCAGCGCGGAGATGCGCGCCTTTTCCGGCCCTGTGGAGCGCATGGGGCTGCGCAGCGCCGGACGCATCATGGCGGCTTTTTTTCGCGCGCTGCGGCGCAAGCCCGGCCCGGTTCTGCGCCTGATGGGGCAGGGTTTTTTCCGGCGGATGCGCAATCTGGAAGCTCTGGGAGAAAACCTGTGGTGTTTTCTGGCCGGATTTCTGCTGGCGGAATTGTGCCGCAGGGACAAGGTGAGCCTTATCCACGCGCCCTGGGCCAACGGGCCGGGCACAGCAGCCTGGGTGGCTTCGCGCCTTACGGGAATTCCCTTTGCCTTTACCGGACGCGCTGGCGACATTTACCCCCAGGACGGACTGCTGCGTGAAAAAGCCGCTGATGCGCGCTTCATCCGCACCAACACCAAGGCCAATGTGGACTGGCTGCGCAGCTTCTGCCCGCCGGGCGAAACAGAAAAAGTGCATCTGGTCTACAACAGCCTGACCTTTGTTCCCCGCGGCTTCTGTCCCGTGACCATGCGCCCCCCCTGGCGGCTGCTGGCCGTGGGGCGCTTTGCCCGCACCAAGGGCTTTCCCTATCTGCTCACGGCCATGGCCCGCCTGCGGCGCGAAAACGTGCCCGTCACCCTGACGCTGGTGGGCGACGGCAACTGGAACCGCAGGTTGCAGGCCATGCGCCAGCGCCTGGGGCTTCAGGACGTGGTGGACATGCCCGGCTTTATCCCCCACGACCAGATCTGCGACTGCATGTGCAGCCACGACATGCTGATCGTGCCCAGCGTGGTGCACGGCAACGGCGACCGTGACGGCATTCCCAACGTCATCATGGAAGCCCTCTCGCACCGCATGCCGGTCATTGCCACGGATGTCAGCGGCATTTCCGAGGTCATCCGGGACGGCGAAACCGGTTTCCTTGTTCCCCAGCGTGATGCCCGCGCCCTGACCGACGCCATACGCCGCATGGCGGAAGACCCGGACAGAGCGCGACGCATGGCCGATGCGGGCCGCGCCCGTGTTGAAGATATGTTCGACCACCAGCGCAATATCGCCGCCCTGCTTTGCCTCTATACGGAGCAGGGCAGTACCTGCCGCCATGACTGAAAAATCCGTTGTTCATGTGGCCGTCAGCCTGGACGTGGAGGAGGAAGGCCTGTTCACCGGGCAATATGCCCGCCGGGCGTACACCGTGGCCAACACCGCCTGCCTGAAGCGCCTTGACCCCTTGTGCGAACAAGGGGTGCGGCCAACGCTTTTCTGCGCCTACAGCGTTTTTCGGGATGCTGCGGCGCGGCGGGAGTTGGCCCGGCTGCGCGACACTTTCGGCGCGGAAATAGGCGCGCACCTCCACCACTGGAATACCCCGCCGCTGACCCTGGACAACCGCGACGACTCCCTGCCTGACACAGCCCGCAATGTGTCTTCCGGAGATGTTCCCCTGCCGCTGATGGCCGCCAAGCTGAAAAGCCTTTTTGACGCGGGGCGCGACTTCCAGTCCGCACCTCTGACCTCCTTTCGCATGGGACGGTGGGACCTGCGCCGCGAGCATTGGCCCCTGCTGGCCAAAGAAGGCGTTGTGTGCGACGCCTCGGTGCGCCCTCTGCACGCGGCATCCACAGCCCACGGCCCCAACCATTTTGACGCTCCGTCCTCGCCCTACTGGGTGAACACGGGTTCCCGAAAAATTTTTGAAGTCCCGCTGACCGTGACGCCCCTGCTGCGCATTCTGCCGCGCGCGCTCAGGGCACTGCCCGCCCCCGCCGGGCCGGTGCTGCGCGCCGGATTCCACACATGGGGCGCGCTGGCCCTGCTGCCCGCGTACCACCCCCTTGCCGTCATGCAGGCCGTCACGCGTCTGTACACGGCACGCGGCGGCAGGGTATTGTCCCTGACCTGGCATTCCTCCGAAATGATGCCCGGAGGAGCGCCGCACATCCGGGATTCTGCGGCTGCAGACCGCCTGCTGCGCAAGGTTGGCGCATGGTTGGACTGGCTGCGGACGCGCCATACCGTGCGCTGCGTCAGCATGAGCGAACTGCCCGCCCTGACCGGAAGCCATGCCCCCTCGCCGCATGGCGAAGGCGATTGGACCGCCGGGCAGGACGCGGAAGAATGAACGCCGCTTTTGCCGCTGTCAGCGGCCACGCGCAAACACGCACACTGGAGACATGCATGACCTCCTCTTCCCGGCAAAACAGGCAGGCGCATGCGGCCGGACTGCCCCATGTGGCCTATGTGCTGTTGTGGTATCCCCTTTTTACCCAGCCGTTCATTTTTCGCGAAGTACAGGGCCTCAGGGAGCATCTGCCTCTTTCCGTGTTCAGCCTGTACAGCCACAACCTGCGGCACTGCTCCACAGAAATGCGGGAGGCTGCCGGACAGACGCACACTTTCGGCATACGCTCCCTGCCCCGCCTGCTGGCCGAAATCTGCCGCCAGATGTTTTTCCATCCCCTGCGCACGTCACGCCTGTTTTTCCGCACCATGGGGCATCGCTGGAACAGTCTGGAAACCCTGGGGGAAAATTTGTGGGCTTTTTGTGTCGGGGTGTATCTGGGCCGCCTCTTTGTCGAGGCCGGCATTGACATGGTGTACGCTCCCTGGCCGCGCGGCACAGCCAGCGCGGCTTGGGTCGCGGCCAGTTTGGCCGGGCTGCCCTTTGCCACATCGGCCCGCGGCGACAATCTGGACCCGGCCGATCCCGACCTGGGAGACAAATTCCGGGCAGCCCTTTTTCTGCGGGCCAACAATGCCGCGGACAAAAAGCGCATTGAGGAATTTGACCAGGGACAGGCGCGGGGCAAGGTGGAGCTGGTCTACAACTGCCTGACCCTGCCCCTGCCAGCTCCGGCTCCGGAAAAAACGTGTGGAACGCAGGCTCCCGGCGGACAACAGCCCATGCAGCGCCCCGTGCGGCTGCTGGCTCTGGGACGCTTTGACGTGACCAAGGGCTTTGACGTGCTCGTCAGGGCATGCGGACTTTTGCGCGACAGGGGAATGGATTTTCGCCTGACCCTGGCCGGGGGAGGCGGGGCCGCCATGGGGCTGGGGCACATGGACAGACAAATTCTCCGTCTGCGCAAGGATCTGGGCCTGGAAGAACACATCTTTCTGCCCGGCCTCGTCAACCACAACGACCTGCCGCGCATGCTCGCCGAGCACGATATCTTTGTCGCGCCCTGCGTGATGCACTCCTCGGGCCGCCGCGACGGCATTCCCAATACCGTCATCGAGGCCATGTCCTGCGGCCTGCCGGTCGTCAGCACCACAGTCAATGCCCTGCCGGAAGTGGTGCGCAACGGGCAGACCGGCCTGGGCGTTCCGCCCAATGACCCGGCAGCCCTGGCCGATGCCCTGCAATGCCTGGCTGACGATGCGGGCATGGCCGCCCGCCTGGCCAGCAACGGCCGGGATCTGGCCAGAACCATGTTTGACTCCGAGCGCAACAGCCTTGAGACAGCCCGCATTTTCATCCACCATTTTTCCCTCTGGAAACGCACATGTGCGGCATAGCCGGAATCTGCCAGACGGACGCTTCTCCCCTGCCGCCGCAGTGCATGCACTGGGTCAGGGCCATGACCGCCCGCATGGCCCATCGCGGCCCTGACGGCGAAGGTTTTTGGGACGGCGCGCGGGCCTGCTTCGGCCACCGGCGGCTGTCCATCATTGACCTGTCCGGGGGCGCCCAGCCCATGAGCAGCGCCGACGGCGACCTGACCATCACCTTCAA
Organism: Desulfovibrio sp. OH1186_COT-070; assembly: GCF_003860215.1. GTDB lineage: Bacteria > Desulfobacterota > Desulfovibrionia > Desulfovibrionales > Desulfovibrionaceae > Desulfovibrio. Next base: position 69,687 of record NZ_RQYH01000006.1, read on the forward strand.
CGGCGAAATCTACAATTTTGCCCGACTGAAGGAGCAACTGGCCGCACAGGGCGCACGCTTTGCCACCGACTCCGACACCGAAGTCATTCTGGAGGCCTACCGCCTGTGGGGCGTTGACTGCCTGGCCCGCTTTGACGGCATGTTTGCCTTTGCCCTCTGGGATCAGGCCAGGCAGCGCCTGTTCTGCGCGCGGGACCGCTTCGGGAAAAAACCGTTTTTCTACACGCTGTGGGGCGGACGCCTTTTCTTCGCCTCGGAGTTGAGCGCGCTGGAACAGATTCGGGAACTGCCCCTGACCCCGGACCCGCAGGCCATTGTGCGCTATCTGGCCTACGAATACGTGCCCACGCCCGCCACCCTCTATGCCGAGGCGCGCAGCCTGGAACCGGCCCACATGCTGCTTCTGGAGGACGGCCGCCTGCGCATCCGGCGGTACTGGGATCTCCCCTGCCCCGATGAGGATGACCGGCGCGATCCGGACAGTTTGTGCGAAGAACTCCGTTTTCTGCTGACCCGCGCCGTGCGGCGGCGCATGGTCAGTGATGTTCCCCTGGGCGTTTTTCTCTCGGGCGGCATCGATTCCTCCATTGTGGCCGGGCTTATGGCCCACCAGTCTCCCACGCCTGTCAGGACGTTTTCCATCGGCTTTCGCGAGGCCAGCTACGACGAATCCCGTTATGCCCGCATTGTCGCCCGCGCCTTCGGCACAGAACACCACGAACGCGTGCTCGACGCCGACGAATGCGCCGACAGCCTGCCCGGCATCATCAGCAGCATGGACGTGCCCATGGCGGATGCCTCGGTGGCCCCCACCTGGCTGCTTTCGGGCGTCACGCGGCAAAAGGTCACCGTGGCTCTCGGCGGCGACGGCGCGGACGAATTGTGGGCCGGGTACGAGCACTATATCGGCTTTCTGCTGGCCCAGTGGTACAACCGCCTCCCCGGCCCCTTGCGGCGCGGCATCATCGAACCGCTGTGCCGTCTGCTGCCCTCGGGAGCCGGATACATCAATCCCCGCCTGGCCGTGAGCACCTTTCTGCGCGCGGCCCATGCCCCGGCCTGGCAGCGCGTGCAGACCATGCTCACGGCCCTTGCCCCGGACGTGCAGCACGCGATCCTGGATTCGGCCTTTCCGGGAAAAAACACCGCGCTTCTTGCCCCGGAAAACCTTTTTGCGCCCACCCGCGAGCACTACGAGCACTGGCAGCCCCCGCAGGCGGCCACCCCGCTGGCGCGGGCTTTTCATGTCTATGCGCGCCAGTTCCTGCTGGACGATATCCTGGTCAAGGTAGACCGCTGCTCCATGCTGCACAGCCTGGAAGTGCGCGCGCCTTTTCTGGACAGGGACGCAGCGGAATTTGCCGCGCGCCTGCCCCTGAAGCACAAGCTGCGCGGCTTCCGCCGCAAGTGGCTTCTCAAGAGAGCTTTTGCCGATCTTTTGCCCCCGGAAATCCTGCACCGCAACAAGCGCGGTTTCCAGATCCCCGTGGCCCAGTGGCTGCGCGGCCGCCTGCGGCCCCTGATGGAAGATCTGCTCTCCCCCGCCGCCCTCAAAGCCCAGGGGATATTCCAGCCACAGGCGGTGCGCGCATTGATGGACAGGCATTTTTCCGGCAAGGAGGATTTGCGCAAGCCCCTCTGGACCTTGCTGGTATTCCAGTTGTGGTGGCGGGCGCGCCGGGCCTGACAGCTTGCCTGTGCCGTTTCCGTGCTTATCATGCACAACAGGCGGGCAAACGCCCGCTCCAAACTGATGCCAAACCCCGCTTCGCGGAATCCACGCCGCAAGCCGCACACTACAGACAACGAGAATACCATGACCAGCCAACTCAAGACCCTGCTGCTCCTGGCCCTTCTTTCGGGCATCATCATCGCTCTGGGCGGCATGCTGGGCGGACGCTCCGGCATCATCATCGCCTTTGGCCTGGCCCTTGCCATGAACCTGGGCAGCTACTGGTATTCGGACAAGATCGTGCTTTCCATGTACCGCGCGCGCGAACTGGCCCCCGAAGAAGCCCCCCAGATCCACAGTATGGTGGAAGAGCTTTCCCGAAAAGCGGGTATTCCCAAGCCCCGCGTCTGCGTGGTGCCCGAGGCCGCGCCCAACGCCTTTGCCACCGGGCGCAACCCGGAAAATGCGGTGGTCGCCGTGACCGAGGGCATTGTGCGCATACTCTCGCCCGAAGAACTGCGCGGCGTGCTGGCCCACGAAATCGGCCACATTGTCAACCGCGACATTCTTGTCCAGACCATTGCCGGAGTCATGGCTTCGGCCATTGTGACCCTGGCCAATATTTTTCAGTTCACGGCCATTTTCGGCGGCGGTAACCGGGACGGAGAAGGCGGCGGCAACCCGCTGGCCGCACTGGCGCTGGCCCTTCTGGCCCCTCTTGCCGCAGGCATTATCCAGATGGCCATTTCGCGCTCGCGCGAGTATCTGGCCGACGATACCGGAGCCGCCCTGTGCGGACAGCCGCTGGCCCTGGCCGGAGCTCTGGCCAAGCTGGGCGCGGCCAGCGGGCGTGTGCCCATGCAGCAGGGCAATCCCAGCACGGAGCAGATGTTCATTGTGGCCCCCCTGTTCGGGCGCGGCGGCATGGCCAGCCTCTTCAGCACGCACCCTCCCCTGGAAGAACGCATCCAGCGGTTGCGGGCCATGGCTGCGGGCCGCTGAAAACGGTTGCGGCCGCGAACCCTTTTGCTGTAGTTTGCCCAAAAACCGAGGTGGATATGTTGCCGCGCCTTCTGCTGCCGCTTCTGCTGTGCTCCCTGCTGGCCTGTGCCCGCTCCCAGTCCCTGCCGCCGCAAAACGATCCGCCGCCGGAGCCGTGCCCCTTTGTTTACGTCTACGCGCCGGGCAATTATATCGTGGATATTGCGGGGGGGGATCAGGTCATTCTGGACCCCGGCGTGCAGGAATTCGAGCTTTTCTGCTCCCCCGGCGAAGCGCGCGCCGCAGTTACCGAAGCTGTGCGGCAGGGCGCTGCCCCTGAAGGCGACTGGCGCATCTACCGCCTGGCCGGAGATCTGGAGGATCTGGCCCAGCCCCTGCCCCAGCGGCGCTATGTGCTGCGCCGCATGGCGCAGATTGTGGACTGGGTTACGGAAATATAGCTGCACCTTGCGCGGATCAAAACGTCCGGTCCGGAGGGAGCAGAAAGGCGCTCCCTCCGGACCGGACGGAATATTTTGTGGGCAGTTTGCGTCAGGACCGGTAGTCCGCATTGAGCGAAACGTATTCGTGCCCCAGATCCGATGCGTGAAAAACATAGAAGCCCGGCCCGCTGCCCAGTGTGATTTCCACTTCCACATCTCCGGCCGCGAGCAGTTGCGCCAGCTTTTCCTCCTGATCCTCATTGACCGGGCATCCGTGGCGAAAACGCTCAATGCCGCAGAGCTTCATGCTGACCTGTTCCGGATCAACCTCCGCCCCGCTGTAGCCCACGGCGGTCACAATGCGCCCCCAGTTGGCGTCGCCCCCGTACATGGCGGTCTTGACCAGTTGCGAATGCCCCACACTGCGGGCCACGCGCCGGGCATCGCTGTCGTTTGCCGCGCCCGTCACCGTAATGTGGATGACCTTGCGCGCGCCTTCGCCGTCCCTGACCAGCATCAGGGCCACTGTGCGCAGAATGTCGGTCAGGGCTTCTTCCAGCAGGGCCGCGTCTTGGGGCTGTGCCGCGCTCACGCCTGACGCGCCGTTGGCAAGGCCCAGTATGGTGTCGTTGGTGGAGGTATCGCCGTCAACGCTCACCCGGTTGAAGGTGCTTTCCACCGCGCGGGCGAACATGGCCTGCCAGGCCGAGCGCTCCACTTCCGCATCGGCAAGAGCCACACAAAGCATGGTGGCCATGTCGGGGCAGATCATGCCCGCGCCCTTGGCCATCACGGTCAGGCGCACTGTCCCGCCGGAAAGGCGCACATCGCGCGAGGAAAATTTGGGAAAGGCGTCGGTGGTCATGAAAGAGCGCGTAAACCCTTCGGCATCCCGGCTGCCCAAACTGTCCACCAGCGCCGGAAGGGCCTTTTGCCAGAGATCCATCTTGAGGTGCGCTCCCACCACCCCGGTGGACAGGGGCAAAATCTGCTCCACAGGCAGGCCTGTGCTTTGGGCGAGCATGCTCTGGGTGGCGCGGCAGTTTTCCAGTCCTTCCTGACCGGTGCAGGCATTGGCCTGACCGGCATTGGCCAGCACCGCCCGCACAGGCCCGTTGCCGCGCAGTATCTCCTGACAAACAAGAACCGGCGCGGCCTTGAACACGTTTTTGGTAAACATGCCCGCCAGCACGGCGGGGCAGTCCGAAACAATCAGGCCCAGATCGTCCCGGCCTTCCTTCCGGAATCCGGCGGCGGCCGTTCCCGCCGCAAAGCCCTTGGGCAAATCGCTCTGCATGGTCGCCTCCTGCGATGCGCCGCCGCAGACGCACGGTTCCCAAAAAGCACGCGCCCGGAGAACCCCCGGGCGACGCGCAAAACCGTACCGCGGGACGCGACTACGTTCTGGTTTTCTGAATTTCCTCGGCAATGGCCTGGGGCACACGCTCGTAATGGTCAAACTGCATGGTAAAGGTGGCGCGGCCCTGGGTGCGCGAGCGCAAGTCCGTGGCATAGCCGAACATGGCCGACAGCGGCACCTGGGCACGCACGCTCTGCGCCCCTCCGGCGCGGGCCTCCATGCTCTGCACCCGCCCGCGGCGGCCGTTGAGATCGCCCATGACGTCGCCCAGATATTCCTCCGGCGTAACCACCTCCACATCCATGATGGGCTCCAGCAACACCGGAGAAGCCTTGCCCATGGCGTCCTTGATGGCCATGGAACCGGCAATGTAGAAGGCCTGTTCCGAGGAGTCCACCTCGTGGTAGGAGCCGAAAACCAGGTTGACCTTCACGTCCACCACAGGAAAACTGGCCAGCACACCCGATTTCAGGGCATCCTGCATGCCCTTGTCCACAGCGGGAATGTATTCCTTGGGAATGACGCCGCCGGAAATGGAGTTGACGAATTCGTAGCCTCCCGCCGGGTTGGGCTCGATTTCGATAACCACATGGCCGTACTGGCCGCGCCCGCCGGACTGCTTGGCATACTTGAGGTCGGACTTGGCGGACTTGGAAATGGTTTCGCGGTACGCCACCTGGGGCTTGCCCACATTGGCATTGACGTTGAACTCGCGGGTCAGGCGGTCCACAATGATTTCCAGATGCAACTCGCCCATGCCCGCAATGAGGGTCTGGTTGGTTTCTTCATCGCCCTTGACGCGGAAGGACGGATCTTCCTTGGCCAGCTTGTTCAGCGCGGCGGAGAGGGCGTCACGGTCGGCCTTGGTCTTGGGTTCGATGGCCACCTCGATGACCGGCTCGGGAATGTTCAGGGATTCCAGAACAACCGGGCGCTTTTCGTCGCAAAGGGTATCGCCGGTGGAGGCGTTTTTCAGGCCCACCAGAGCCACAATATCGCCCGCACCCGCCCATTTGACATCTTCACGCTTGTTGGCGTGCATCTTCAGGATGCGGCCGATGCGCTCGCGCTTGCCGGTGTTGGCGTTGTAGGCGGCCATGCCCGATTCGACAAAGCCCGAATAGATGCGGAAAAAGGACAGATGCCCGATGAAGGGGTCGGAAAAAAGCTTGAATACCAGCCCGGCCAGAGGTTCCTTGTCGTCACAGGGGCACTGGATGATCTTGTCTTCGGCATCCGGCTCGTGGCCCGGCATGGGCGGAATGTCCACCGGAGAGGGCAGATAGTCCACCACGGCGTCCAGCAGGGGCTGCACACCCATGTTGCGGAAGGCCGAGCCCAGCATGACCGGTACAATGCTGCGGGAGATGGTCGCCTTGCGGATGCAGGAGACGATTTCTTCCTCGGTCAGGCTTTCACCGCCAAGATATTTTTCCAGCAGGGCTTCGTCTTCTTCGGCCACGGCTTCCACGAGTTCGTGGTGTTTTTCGTCGTACAGGGTCTGCATGTCGGCGGGCACGTCTTCCACCACAAAGTCCATGCCCTTGCTGCTCTTGTCAAAGCGGATGGCCTTGCCGCGCACCAGATCCACCACGCCCTCGAACTTGTCTTCGGAGCCGATGGGCAGTTGCAGGGGAACGGCCTTGGCGCCCAGGCGGTCGTGGATCATGTCCACACAGCGGAAAAAGTTGGCGCCGATGCGGTCCATCTTGTTCACAAAACAAATCCGCGGCACCTGATAGCGGTCGGCTTGCCGCCACACGGTTTCCGACTGGGGCTCCACACCGGCCACCGCGTCAAAAACGCAGACCGCGCCGTCCAGCACACGCAGGGAGCGCTCCACCTCGATGGTAAAGTCCACGTGCCCCGGAGTGTCGATGATATTGATGCGGCAGTCCTTCCAGAAGCATGTGGTGGCTGCGGACGTGATGGTGATGCCGCGCTCCTGCTCCTGCTCCATCCAGTCCATGGTGGCGCCGCCGTCATGCGTTTCGCCGAGCTTGTGGGTTACGCCGGTATAAAAGAGGATGCGCTCAGTGGTCGTGGTCTTGCCTGCGTCAATATGGGCCATGATCCCGATATTGCGCTGTTTTTCGACGGGTATGGTGCGGGACACGGTAGTTCCTCCATGCTGCGGATGCGCTGTGGTGCAAAACCGACGCCGCATCCGTAAGGAGGCGGCGTCGGGCGGTACTCGAAAACAGAAGGCCCCTTACCAGCGGTAGTGGGAAAAAGCCTTGTTGGCGTCGGCCATGCGGTGAGTGTCCTCACGCTTCTTCACCGCGCCGCCGCGCCCGTTGTACGCGTCCAGCAACTCTGCGGAAAGTTTGGCGGTCATTCCCTTTTCGCCGCGCGAACGGGCGTAGTTGATGAGCCAACGGATGGACAGGGAAATCTGCCGCTCGGGGCGCACTTCCATCGGGACCTGATAGGTGGCTCCGCCAACGCGGCGGGCCTTGACTTCCATATGGGGCTTCACGTTGTCCAGCGCCTTTTCAAAGGCGCGCATGGCATCGTCGCCGGTTTTTTCGGCCAGAGCCTCAAGGGAGCTGTAAAAAATTTTTTCGGCCGCGCCCTTTTTGCCGTTGTACATGAGGCGGTTCACGAATTTGGTGACCAGACGGCTGGAGTACAGCGGATCGGGCAGAACTTCCCTCTTGGGAACAGGACCTTTACGGGGCATGGGGTTTCTCCTTGTGCAAATACTGCGGCGTCACCAACCCCGCGACACACCGCCCCCGCAAGGGGCGGAGCGGCGCATGGCGTCCGCCGGTGGAATACATATTTATTTGGGGCGCTTGGCGCCGTACTTGGAACGTCCCTGACGGCGGTCGGCCACACCGGAGGTATCCAGCGTGCCGCGCACAATGTGGTAGCGCACACCGGGCAGGTCCTTGACGCGGCCGCCGCGGATGATGACCACAGAGTGCTCCTGCAGGTTGTGGCCTTCGCCGGGGATGTAGGCCGTTACCTCGATGCCGTTGGTCAGGCGCACACGGGCGACCTTGCGCAGGGCCGAGTTGGGCTTTTTGGGCGTGGTGGTATACACGCGGGTACACACGCCACGGCGCTGCGGGCAGGCCTGCAGGGCGGGCGTTTTCTTGCGCTTGACCACGGCCTTCCGCTCAATGCGGATAAGCTGGTTGATCGTGGGCATTCTTCCCTCCATACGGGGTGTTGAAATGATTTCAAGAGGCATGACATATCCCGTCCAGAAAAGATAGTCAAGCCTTTTGCCGCTGTGCCCGCGCGTTTCGCCGAAAAAACCTCTGCCGCTATTCTTCCAGAGCCTCGGCAAAACGCTGCCGCAGGGCTTCCAGTTTCGTCCGGGTATCGCACAGTTTTTCCGCGCGCTCCCTCTCGCGGGCCACAACATCCGCCGGAGCCCGGCTGACAAAGCTTTCGTTCATCAGCTTCAGGTTCACGGCCGCCATGTCTTTGGCCAGCCGGGCCAGTTCCTTGTCCAGCCGGGCCAGTTCGCCGTTGAGGTCCACCGTGCCCTTGAGGGGCACAAATATCTGGCAGCCGTCCACCACGGCGGAGGCAGAGGCTTTTGGCGTTTGCAGGGCCGCGTCCACGGCAAGGCTCTCCACCCTGGCCAGGGTCGTCACATGCTGCCTGTTTTCCTCCAGCAGCGCCCCTTGCGCCGCATCCGCGGGCCGCAGCAGCAGGCTGATCCTCTGCCCCGGACTGATGCCCAGTTCCGCCCTGATGGTGCGCACAGCCACAATGACCCCCTGCACAAATTCCATGCGGGCCGCCTCCACGGGCCGCACGCAGCGGGGGCGCGGCTGTGGATAAACCTCCAGAGCAATATCCGTGGTCTGCCCGCCTGCGGGCACGGGCAGGGCGGACCAGATCTCGGCAGTGACAAAAGGCATCAGGGGATGCAGCAGCACCAGTATCTCGCGCAGGGCCAGCCAGAGCACATGGCGGGCCTGCTCCCGGCGCTCCCCGCCCAACTCTGCGTCCGACCCGGGCTGCATATCAGACTTGATGAGTTCCAGATACCAGTCGCAGAATTCGTTCCACAAGAATTTGTAGCCCACCTGGGCCGCATCGTTGAAGCGGTATTCCTCCAGCGCCCGGTCCATTTCTTCTTTCACGGCTTCAAGGCGGTGCAGCAGCCACTGGTGGTGCAGACCCGCAACCCTGTCCGGCTCCACGGCGGCGGGAGCCTCCCCGGAAAGATTCATGAGGGCAAAGCGGGCCGCATTCCAGAGCTTGTTCACAAAATGGCGGTAGCCTTCGATGCGGTCTTCCGAAAGGCGTATGTCGCGCCCCATGGCCGCAAAAGAGACAAGGGTGAAACGCAGGGCATCACAGCCGTATTTGTCGATCATTTGCAGCGGGTCAATGACATTGCCCGTGGACTTGGACATCTTTCGCCCCGACGCATCGCGCACCAGGGCGTGCAGGTAAACATGCCGGAAAGGCGGCCTGCCCATGAAGTGCATGCCCATCATCATCATGCGGGCCACCCAGAAAAAAAGAATGTCAAAGCCCGTGACCAGCACGGCCGTGGGATACCAGCACGCAAGATCCCTGCCCCGCTCCGGCCAGCCCAGGGTGGAAAAGGGCCAGAGCGCGGACGAGAACCAGGTGTCCAGCACATCCTCTTCCTGATCAAGCTCTGCTCCCCCGCAGGCGGGGCAGACCTGGGGAGCCTCTTCGTTCACCACAAGCTCGCCGCACTGCCGGCACGTCCAGGCAGGGATGCGGTGCCCCCACCATATCTGGCGGCTGATGCACCAGTCGCGGATATTGTCCAGCCAGTGGTAGTAGGTCTTGCACCAGCTTTCGGGATACACTTCCGTCAGGCCGGGCACGGCCTCGCGCGCGGCCTTCGCCATTTTTGTGGCGGCCACGAACCACTGGGTGGAAACGTGCGGCTCCACCACCGTATGGCAGCGGTAGCAATGGCCCACGGCATGCTCGATCTCCTCCACGCCCTCAAGAAGGCCGTCAGCCTCCATGCGGGCGACAATGGCATCGCGGCATTCCTCCTTGCGCATGCCCGCGCAAGGCCCGGCTTCGGCAGTCATGACGCCGTTGTCGTCAATGACCTGCACAAAGGCGAGGCCGTGTTTTTTGCCCAGCAGCCAGTCGTTGGGGTCATGGCAGGGCGTCACCTTGAGCGCGCCTGTTCCGAACTCACGATCCACATAACTGTCGGCAATAACAGGCACTTCACGCCCCAGCACAGGGACCAGAACCGTTCTGCCCACATATTGGGCATAGCGCTCGTCTTCAGGATGTACGCAAACCGCCGTATCGCCGGGGATGGTTTCAGGGCGGGTGGTGGCCACCGTGATGTGGCCGCTGCCGTCCGCCAGGCGATAGCGCACCTTCCAGAGGCGCCCCCGCGACGGTTCGTGCTCCACCTCGTCGTCGGCCAGGGCCGTATGGCAGCGCGAGCACCAGTTGATGATATAGTCGCCGCGGTAGATCAGCCCCTCACGGTAGAGTTGCACAAAAACCTTGCGTACCGCCGCAGAAAGGCCTTCGTCCATGGTGAAGCGCAGGCGCGACCAGTCCACGGAAGCTCCCATGGCCGAGATCTGATCCAGAATGCGGTGCCCGTAGTCCTCGCGCCACGCCCACACGCGCTCCACAAAGGCTTCGCGCCCCAGTTGCCCGCGGCTCAGGCCTTCCTTGCCCAAGGCTCGCTCCACCACGTTCTGGGTGGCAATGCCCGCATGGTCCGTGCCCGGAACCCACAGGACGTTTTTTCCCTTCTGGCGAGCATGGCGGCAGAGCACGTCAATGAGCGTGAGGTTGAGCGCGTGGCCGATGTGCAGGGCTCCGGTGACGTTGGGCGGCGGAATGACAATGGCAAAAGGCTCGCCCCCGTTTTCGGGATTGGCGACAAACGTCCGGTTTTCTTCCCAGTGCCTGCGCCAGCGAGCTTCAACGTCATGGGGCTCATAGCCCTTGGAAAGGGATTCCGCCATCTTGCTTTCTCCGTAAAAGGCGAGGATACTGCAACACCATGTCTGCCGCGCATCCGATTTGTCTTTTGTGGGATGCCTCCCATATCTGGGGGCTTATGGCCTGGCGTGCCGTGCGCGCCCTGGGGCTGCCCTGCCGCCTGGTGAAGGGCAAAGAAATAGCCGAAGGCGCGTTTTTACGCAAGCAGGCGGGCACGGCCCTGCTGCTTGTTCCCGGCGGTTCCGCGCGGCTCAAGGCGCAGGCTCTGGGGGCCAAAGGGCGCGAGGCCGTCCGCCGCTGGGTCGCCGAGGGGGGGCGGTATCTGGGTTTTTGCGGCGGGGCCGGACTGGCCCTGACCCATGCGGACTCTGACCACGGGCTGGGCCTCTGCCCCTGGCAGAGAGCCGGATACCGTCAGCGCCTGCACCATCTTGTTTCCGGCCATGTGCGGGCGCATTGCGAAGGCGGAGCTCCGGCTCCGGGCCTGCCCGACGCTCCGGCCCTGCCCGTGTGGTGGCCGGGACGCTTTGCGCCCACCCCTGACCCGCAGGTGCGGACTCTGGCCTCCTACGGCAGGCCCGACGACGACTTCTGGTTGGCAGACCTGCCCCTGCACCTTGTGCCGCGCCATATCTTTGAAAGCTGGCAGGCCATGTACGGTGTTGATCTTTCGGCGGATTTTCTGGAAGGCCAGCCCATGATCGTCAGCGGGCAGTACGGCAGGGGCCAATACATCCTGAGCTATTCCCATCTGGAAACGCCGCACAGCCCCGACGCCAACGCATGGCTTGCCCATGTGCTGCAAAGCGCGGGGCTGGAGCCTGCGGGCTGCCGTGTGCCCCTCTGGCAGTTGCGCTCCCCCCGCGCCGTCTGGCCCGATGGCCCCGGCGCGCCCCTGCTGCACGGGCTTGAGCGTGTGCGCGCCCTTCTGGATCTGGCTGTGGAGCACCGCCTGTTTTTTGCCCGCACCCACTGGCTCTGGGGCTGGCGGAGCGGCCTGCCCGGAGCGGCCTGCAACAATCTGTATGCCGCGCTCTGCACGGCCGCCGCCCTGCCGCCTTCCGCAAAAGCCCTTGCCTGGTGGGAAGAAACGCGGGCCCGTTTTGAGCCCTTGATGCGCCTGTTCGCTGCCAGCGCCGAGGACTATCTGCTGGCCTGCCGCCTGGCAGACACGCTTTCGCCCATTGTGCCCGATGCCGTGGGGCGGCGCGGACTGGACCACCGGCGGCAGGAAATTTTCGGCCATCCCATGACCGGGGGCGGGCTGGTAAACCAGCTGCTGCACATGGCCGAGGAACTCATCTACCTCTCGCAGGAAAACACGCCCTGCGACCTGCTCCCCCACAAGCTGTAACCCGCCTTGTGCCCACCAGCCTCTTGGGGCTTTGCAGGCATAAAAACTCCGCCCGGCAGCGCGCATGGCCGCTTGGGACGACTGGCTGTATTGGCACAGTACCAACAGGCAGACACTCAAGCGTATCCGCATGCCATCAAGGATATGCAGCGGGCATGCAGGCAAACCCGAACCGCTGAAGGCCAACCTGCCCGGAATCCCCCCGCCCCGGCACTCCTGGCCGGGACGGGGCTTTTTGAGCTTTTTCCGCGTTCAGACGCCGGTTCCGGTTTTTGCGCTTTCCACGGCAAGGGTCAGATCAAGATCCTCGTTGGTATAGCCCCCAGAGGATGTGCCTGCGGCGTCCGTGCTGCTTCCGGCGCTGGTCCAGCCGTCGGCGGTGTTCTGGCTGAACGTGCCGTCCTCCCCGGTATTGATGCCCTTGCCCGACAGATCGTTCATGCTGGTCAGGCTGGCGGTATCCACCCCGTTGGGCACAATGTCAATGGCCCTGGTGTTGCCGCTGTTGAGGCCTTGCAAATCGCTGTTGTTGACGGACGTAAGCAGCGCCTCCGTGCCGTCGCCGCCGTAAAGAGCGCTGGGTCAGCAGCCACCCAGTTCCAATTCCGCCGCCTTGACGGCCAAAAATGTCAGGGAGGCACTGTTTTCAGAGGTGGGCGTGTATACCGTGAAGCCGTGTACATCTTCACTCGTGCTCCACAGTTCCGCATTCACCTCAACCTCGCCGTCAGCGTATACCGTAAGGCCTGCAGCACCCAGCTTGCCCATGTCGGTCAGGCTGCCAGCGCCCTTTCCGTTGACCACAATTTCAATATTTTGGGGTCCGGTACCGCCAAGCGTGTGCAAAAAGCTCTTCATCACGGATTCAGAGAAGGTGTCGTCTTTAAAAATAGAGGCCAACAACACGTCCGTGCCCGCGCCGCCGTCAATGGTATCATCATAGCTGTGCCAGAGGATATCGTTGCCGTTGCCGCCATAAAGCAAGTCGTTGCCGCCACCGCCGCAGAGCATATCGTCGCCATCGCCGCCGTGAAGGATATCGTCTCCGTCACCACCCCAGAGGACGTCGTTGCCCGCGCCGCCGTGCAGGGTGTCGGCCCCTTTACCGCCGTACAGCACATCGTTGCCGCTTCCAGCGTTGATCACGTCCCCGTCCTCGCCGCCCAAAAACAGAAAGTGGCGGTCCTCAAGATCCAGGTCAACCCGGAAAATATCGTCCTTTTCTCCCATATGCCCCACAATGTCCGGCCCCAGAACACCGCTGACCGTTTCGTGCCCGTCGCTCACCGTAAAGACAAAGCTGTCGGTGAGCTTGTGGTCGGCACTATTGCGCAGGTCAGCGTTGAGCACGGCAAGGGAATCTTCGTCAAGCTTCAGGGAGTACGTGTAGCTGCCGTCCCCGCTTGTGGTCAGGTGCCCCCATGTGCCCGCAGGTTCGGCCGGGGTGAAGGTCAGGAGGTCGCCGTCCGCATCCACTGCGTACTGTCCCCACCAGGGAGCACCTTCGGCCAGAGCGGTGATACGGGGCGCGCTGTTGCCGCCGGAAGGAAGGGGCGGAGCGTCCGGCTTTTCCGGCATATCCATGCCAATGTCGGGAGCAAAAAGCAGCACATCATCGTCAGCGGCCTGGCGCGCGCTCGCCGCAGCCCCCTTGGCCCGTCTGACTGCGGCAGAGCCGCCTTCCGGAGAGGCTTGTTCCTCCGCAGCGCCCTGCGCGGGGACAAGAGGGGCGGAAACCGCATGATCGTCGGTCCATTCCTCCCGGCGGGATGCGCGTGGCGACAGGGCGGCATCGGGATCAAGCCCCGGCCCGAAGGCACTAAAAAAGTCTGTGCCAAGCATGCTCTGGCCATTCACCACAAAAACCGGAAGGATCGCCCCGGAGAACTGCGTGTAAAAATTGTATATCTGCACGCTGGAGCCGTCGGCAAAACGGAAGAGCAGGCCATCCCCCACTTTTTCAAGGGCGGCCTGCTCCACGGGGAATTGCAGCACAAGGCGGGAATCCGCCTGAACCGAAACAGCACGCTGCTCACCCGCCAAAGGACGCTCAAGAAGAAGATCTGCCATGACAAGGCTCCCGTGAAAAAGGCTTCCGCACCACGCGGGAGAACGCCGCCCTTAAATATAGCCTGCAAAATACCCTTCGTCAATGCTTCAGAGTGTCCGGAGCAGGAGCTGTGCGGCCCGGACAGGGCCTTTTTGGGGAAACAGCGCCCGGGAGAACAGAAAAAGAATTTCACATGCAGTTGCGCGTCAGGCACGCATGTGCTCCGCAGGCAGCACAGGCAGCCGGCCCCCCAAATCCACGCCAGTGGAGTTGACGAGGGCGCGAAAAACAAAAACTTCCACCCCGGCAGCCAATGCGGCATAAAACAGGGCCGCATATTCCGAATCAATGAAGTCTGCGGGCGCAAAGCACTTTCCGTCCGGACGCTGCACCAGATAGAACATGGCCGCGCGTTCCCCGTGGGCCGCAATGTCCATGAGCTCGCGCAAGTGCTTTTGCCCCCGCGCGGATGCCGCATCGGGAAAGCAGGCAATACCGTCTTCCACCATGGTCACGTTTTTGCATTCCACCCACAACGGCGGCAGATTCGGGTCGGTAAACAGCCCGTCAAGCCGGCTCGCCCCGCGCACGGCCTCGCGCGCGAGAGAGGTATAGCCCGCAGCAAAGGGCAGCCGCCCGGCGGCAAAGGCTGCCGCCAGCATCCTGTTGGGCACGGAAGTATTGACGCCCACCCAAAAGCCCTGCCCGCCGGGCGCAAAGGCAGCGGAAGATGTTGTGACTGCGGGCGGCTGGGGCTGCCCGGACAGCCAGACGCACTCCTGCGTCCAGGGCAACTTGCGTCCGGGCGTGGACGCCGGAGAAACAAGCACGGGTGTTCCGGGGCGGGTCAGCCCCAGCATGCTGCCGGAATTGTTGCTGTGGGCCCAGGCAGAGGCATTGTCCAGCACAAGTTCCACGCTGAAGCGCTTGACCCGGCGCACAAGAGAACCTACCCGGCACCCCGGCGAAAAAGGAACCAGGGGCGCAGAGCCCGTCTGCCCCACGTTGGGCCCTGTTGTTTCCGCTCTATGAGGCATGCGTTTTTACTCCTGCGCGCAAAAATGGCATTGCCCGTGCCTACCCCACGCCGGGAGCTTTGACAAGCGGCACAAAGGCGCTTATCTGTACGGTATGCAGGAGGCCACGCCATGACCGCCGCAACATTCGATACCTTGGGATACTTTGAAAAGCTCAAGGCCGCAGGAGTGCCCGAAGAACAGGCCAAGGTGCAGGCCGCCGCTTTTCGTGAGTTTACGGTCATACAGGAAGAAAATGCCCGCAAGGAACTCGCCACCAAAGTTGATGTAGTTCAAGCGGAAATGCGGCTTGCCGAAAAGATCGAAGCCAACAAACATGAAGTCCTGAAATGGGTCATCGGCACGATGGTTGCCCAGACCGCGCTCATCGTCGCTGTCATGGCCTTTCTCAAATAGCCCTCCTGTCCCTGCCGTTGCACGCAGCCCCGCCGGGAACACATTTACACCCGTATGCAGAACTGATACGTTGCGGGCGCTTCAGCCCGCTTTGCGCAGTGACGCGATTTGCGGGCGGGAGCGCACATCCTTTTCAGGAGCCTTTGCATGCAGATCTCCCGCCGCCTGAGCAGCATCAAGCCGTCCCTGACCCTCAGCGTCAACAGCCGCGCCCTGGAACTGAAAGCCCGTGGCATTGCCGTCACCAGCCTGGCTGTGGGCGAGCCGGATTTTCCCACCCCCCCCCACATCTGCGCTGCGGCCAAGGCCGCCATTGACGAAAATTTCTGCCGGTATACCGAAGTGTCCGGCATACCGGCGCTGCGCAAGGCCGCCGGGGACTATTTTGAAAAAAATTATGGCGTTGCCGTGCCGGGGGAGGCCATTGCCATCGGCGCAGGCGGCAAGCACTGTCTGTACAATTTTCTTCAGGCCACCATTGATCCCGACGACGAGGTGCTCATTCCCGCTCCCTGCTGGGTCAGCTATCCGGACATGGTTTTGCTGGCGGGCGGCGTGCCGGTGGAGGTTCCCGCCGGAGCAGAAGCGGGCTTCAAGGTCACTCCCGCCATGCTGGAGGCCCGCTTCACGCCCAAAACACGGCTGCTTGTCCTCAACTCGCCCAGCAACCCCACCGGTGTAGTGTACGGCAGGGAGGAATTCACGGCCATCATGGACTGGGCGATGGAGCGCGGCATTTTTGTGCTTTCGGACGAAATCTATGACCAACTGGTCTTTGCTCCGGCTGTCATGACCAGCGCCATTGAATGGTTTTCCCGCTATCCCCGGCAGGTGGCCGTGCTCAACGGCCTGTCCAAAAGTTTTGCCATGACAGGCTGGCGCGTGGGCTTTCTGGCCGCGCATCCCGATCTTGTCAAACATATTGCGGGCATGCAGGGGCACAGCACGTCCAGCATCTGTTCCATCTCCCAAAGGGCGGCGCTGGCTGCCCTCACCGGCCCCATGCAGCCCGTGGAGGAAATGCGCGCGGCCTTTGCCCGCCGCCGCGACGCGGCCCTTGCCATTATCCGGGAGTGGCCCTTTGCCGTCTGCCCCAAACCGGACGGAGCATTTTATCTCTTCCCTGACGTGCGCGCGTGTTACGGCAAAACCTGTCGCAACTCCACGGAACTGTGCACCCTGCTGCTGGACGAGGCCCGTGTGGCTGTTGTGCCCGGCGCGGCCTTTGGGGACGACAACTGCATCCGCATTTCCTATGCCGTGGCCGATGCGGCGCTCACCCAGGGGCTGGAACGCATGGGCCACGTGCTGGGCAGGCTGGCGTCCTGACAGCTTTGCACCATCTGTAGCCCGAAAAAGAAAACCCCGCCGAAAAAATTTCGGCGGGGCGCAAACGTGTGCCTGAAAGGCAGCTATTTTTTGCCGTTCTTGGGGCTTTCGGGTTTTTTGTCCGCAGGGGCGTCCTTTTCGCTGTCGGCCTTGTCGGCATTCTGCGGGACGGGGGCAGCGGCGTTGGAAGCCGCGCCAGAGGCGGTCACGGGCTTGAAATCCATCTTCTGCTTGTTCACGGCGGCAATGATGTCGCCGGTCACGTCAGCCCCGGAGTCAAAGGAAACCACGGCTTCGGCATTCAAAACAACCGAAAAGCCCTTTTCGGCTCGGTAGGCGTTGATGACGCGCTGCATGGTGTCATAGAGCAGGTTGATGACATTCTGCTGCTCGGCCTGCATGCGCTGCTGCGCCTCCATGTAGGTGGCTTGCAGTTCCTTCTGGGCTTCCGCATCGTCAGGTTTGGCTTCCAGGCGGTTCTGAATGCCCGTGAGTTTTTCCTGCATGTCGGATTGCAGGCCTTCAAGAAACTTGACGCCAGCCTTGCCCGGCTCGCTGTCGCGCATGACGCGCGCCATATCCACAACCGCGATTCCCGGTTTGGCAGCCGCATTGTCGGCCTGCTGGCAGGCAAGAAGGCCAAGGCTCAGCACCAGAATCAACGGCAGAAACAGACGGATTTGCATGGTATTGCCCACTCCTCGCAAAAATACTCTCAAAAAATGTACATGCAGTCTTCCTGCATACAGACTTTCGCCGCGCTTCACAAGCTTTTTTCTGGTGAGCGCTCAACGCAGCATTGCGTAGTGCTCCTTCATTCTCTGCACCTTTGCCAGGTAAAAGCGCGTTTCGCGCACAGGCAGCCTCGCCGTGATGTCTTCGTACAGTTCTGCGGGACTCATGGCATTGATGCGCTCCACGGCCTCGGCACCGCTCTGGCCGTAAAAGCGCAAAAAGCGGTTGGGCCCCATGTTGTAGGCGGCCACAACGCAGTATTCCCGCGCGCGGGCGTCGCGCACCCCACCGAAATAGCGGGAAAAAAGCAGGTGCAGGTAGGTGGTGCCGTAGCGGATGTTGATCTCCGGAACGCTCAGTTCCTCAAAGCTCACAACGCCGGATTTGCCGTACAGATACCTGTGCACCTCGCCGCCCGCCGTATCGGGCATGAGCTGCATGAGGCCCATGGCCGACTTGTGGCTGACCAGAGTTGTGGAAAAATTGCTTTCGCTGTGGATGATGGCATAGACCAGATCCACGTCCAGCCCGTAGCGTTGCGCAAAGTTTTCCACCAGTTCCCGGTAGCGTCCCGCGCTGCCGGGCACCCTCCCGCTGTGCGCAAGCGAAAAAAACTCGCCCGCATGCGCATCGCGGCTGTCGCGGCTGGTTGCGGGCAGGGGCGCATAGCCGCCGAGCAGCGCCGCGGACGCCTGCCAGCGCACGGGCCTGCCTCTGGCATCCAGCGCATCGCCATAGCCCTGCGGCTGGCGGACGAGCAAGTGCGGCATGCGGCCGTCCAGCGCCAGAAGAGGGGCAAAATTTTCCGCCAAAGATCCGGGCGGCATGCCCCCTCCCGTGTCCGGATACGCGCCGCCGGGAACAAAAACCACCACAGGGCCGCCGCGCCCGGAAGAAAATGTCGGCAGTTGCGGCACATCCTCCGGCGGAGGATGGTCGCCCGCCGGAAGGCGCACCGCCCACGGTTGCTGCGCGCTGCCGCTGTGCGCAATGGGCGCAGGCATGTCGTCCGCATGCAGGGAAGCCACATGGCCGCTCACCTTGCGGCGTACCTCCCAGCTTTCGCGCTGCGGCACAAAACCTGCCAGAGCCAGCACCAGTGCCAGTCCCCCCAGGCAGCCCAGGCCGGGCAGGAAAAAAGAAAATTTTCTGCAATGTGTCATACCACCCCCGTGCCGGGCAGAGCCGGCGGGCGGCTGCGGGCCGGACAAAAACAAAAGTCCGGCGTGCAACCCCGCCATGACTCTTGCAAATATTTTGCCAGAAAACTCCCCTCCCGACAAACGCGGTCCAATGCTCGACGCCGCCTGCGGCCCCAATGCCGGACTGTCCGGATATTGACAGCCCGCGTTCCCGGCGACCCCGAAACGGAATGCGGGGGCAGGACGCGGAGAAAAATACCGCAAAAAAGGGAGGGAAGGGAAAAGCAGGCAGCGCAAAACGCCGCATCCGTTGACCGAGGATGTTTTCCGGCCTATACTGGGTGTTCCGGCAAACGCAAAGGGCCCGCCGCGCGGGACAGCGGCCCTCCGCATTTGTACCCCGCAAAACCCGATGTTTCTGCGGCAGTGCCGCTCCCACGGGGCAAGTCATGGGCATGACGCGCTTTTTCCCTTTTCTCGAAACCCTGCGCACATACACGGGCAAGGACGCGCGGGCAGACATCATGGCCGCGCTCACCCTCACGCCTGTGGCCGTGCCCCAGGCCATGGCCTATGCCGTCATTGCGGGAGTGCATCCGCAGTACGGCATTTACAGCTGCATGCTGCCCGTGGTGCTGGCCGCGCTCTGGGGGTCTTCGCGCTACATGGCTTCCGGCCCCACCAACGCTGTTTCCATGGTGGTTTTCTCCACTCTGGCCACGGTGAGCGTGGGGGGGGTGCTCATTGCCGACATGCCGGAAGACCTGCGCATGGCCTACGTTTTCGGTCTGGCGCTGCTCTGCGGCCTCATCCAGATCGGCATGGGCCTGGCCCGGCTGGGCGAACTGGCCAACTTCATTTCCCGCGCGGTGATTGTGGCCTTTTCCACCGGAGCCGCGCTGCTCATTGCCGCAGGGCAGTTGGGCACGATTCTGGGCCTGCCCGGCCCCAAACCCTCGGGCTTTTTCGCTCAGATTCTGGCCGCCCTGAACGGCCTGCCCCAGGCCAGCCTCCCGAGCCTTGCCCTGACCCTGCTGACCATTGTGCTTTCGCTGGCCTTCCGGCGCATCTCGCGCAAGTTCCCGGCCATGCTGGCCGCGCTGGTGGTTGTGAGCGCCATTGCCGCGCTGTTTGACGCAGGGGGGCGCGGCGTTGCGCTGGTGGGGGCCGTGCCCAACATCGTGCCCCCCCTGTCGCTGCCGCCCGCCTTTGACCTGAACGCGCTGCGCGACCTTTTTCTGCCCGCGCTGGCCCTGGCCATGCTGGGCACGGTGGAATCCCTGGCCATCGGCAAACAACTGGCCGCCGCCAGAGGCGACAGCTTTGACGGCAGCCGGGAGCTTGTCGGGCAGGGGCTCGGCAATGTGGCCGCAGGGCTGACCTCGGGCATTCCCGGCTGCGGCTCCTTCACGCGCAGCACCCTGGTCTTCACATCAGGCGGGCGCACCCGCATGGCCGCAATTTTTTCGGGCCTTCTGGCCCTGCCCCTGCTCTTTCTGCTTTCCCCCGCCATTGCCTGGTTGCCCCTGCCCGCCCTGAGCGGCATTCTGCTGCTGATCGCGTTCCAGATGATCCATGTGGAATCCATCCGGCTCTGCCTGGTGGCCACCCGCATTGACCGTACCGTCCTGCTGCTGACCTTTGCCTCCACCCTGCTGCTGGATCTCGAAAAAGCCATTTTTATCGGCGTGCTCCTGTCGCTGACGCTGTTCATCTACAAGACAGCGCATCCGCGCGTGCGCCGTCTGGAACGCAACGACACCCTGCTGCGCGACGCCCCCCCGGATCTGCCCGAAGGCGTTGTTGTGTACGCGGTGGAGGGCACGCTCTTTTTTGGCGCCATCCATGAGATGGAGCGCCAGTTGTATGAAGAAAGCTCTCCCCCCGCCGCCCTGGTCATCCTGCATCTGAGCCGCGTTTTCTGGATCGACGCTTCGGGCGCGCATGCCCTTGCCCAATTTGTGGAACGCTGCCACGCGCGCAGCCTGCCCATCATCCTGATCATCGACAATGCCGCCATGCGCGGCGTCTTGCAGCGCACAGGCCTGCTGGAGCATTTGAGCGACGGCTTTACCCCCACCAATATTGACGATGCCCTGCGCCAGGCATCCAGCCTGCTCAACCGCATCACGTGCAGTTGCGGGCAGGCCTCATGTTCGTCCGCACAATGCCGGGCAAAGAGCAGCCCCGCCGCTGCCCATGCCCACAACGACCGGGCGGATGAAACCACTCCCCTGCCGGACACGCCGGGCAAGGATGCCTGACCGTGGCCCACAATCTGCCGCTCTGCCCCGCCAATCCTCCCGCGCTGCCCATGGGCCCGGATCACCCCTGGCTGGCGCCTCTGGCGGGATACAGCGATCTGCCCTTCAGACTGCTTTGCAGAGAATACGGCGCGGCAGTCTGCGTGACGGAAATGGTCAGCGCCAAGGGTCTGGTCTACCAGAGCCCCGGCACAGCCGATCTGCTCAAGACCCTGCCACAGGACCAGCCGCTGGTGGTGCAGCTTTTCGGCGCGGAGCCGCCCTTTCTGGCACAGGCCGTCCGCCTGCTGCGGGAGGCGGGATTTGGCTGGTTTGACCTGAACGTGGGCTGCTCCGTACCCAAGGTGCTGCGCCAAAAAGCCGGGGCAGCGCTGCTGGGGCAGACAGACCTGCTGCTGGAAATCGCGCGGGCCATGCTGGAAGCCGCCGGGCCTGGACGGGTGGGCTTCAAACTCCGCCTGGGGGTGGACGATTCCCGCCCGGTGCTGCCCGACCTGGCCCTGCGGCTGGAAGACGCGGGCGCAGGCTGGCTGACCCTGCATCCACGCACGGCGCGGCAGGGCTTTGGAGGGCACGCCCGCACGGAAGAACTGGCACGGCTCGCGCCGCGCCTGTCTGTTCCGCTGCTGGCAAGCGGCGATCTTTTTACTGCGGCCGACGGGCTGCGCTGCCTGCGCCAGTGCGGCGTGCACGGCGTGATGTACGCGCGGGGGGCCATGTCCAATCCCGCCATTTTTGCGGACCATGCCGCCCTGCGGGCAGGCAGGGATCCCCTGCCTCCCGATGTGGCGCGCACCAGGGCCATGATCCTCCGCCATATGGAACTGGCACGGGAGCACGGCTGCGGCCAGGCTGCCGTGTGGAAAATGCGCTCGGCCGCTCCGCGCTATGTCCGGGCTGTGCCCGGAGCGCGGGCCTTGCGTCAGGCGCTGTGCCGGTGTAAGGACTGGCAGGAAACAGAAGAAGCTCTGGACAGATTTTTCAGCGAAGCCCCCGCGGATGCGGAGGCCGAATCCTGACACGGCAGGCGCCGCGCTCCCCGGAAAAAACAGCATGGACGTATATCGCGCGAAGACAGCAGGCTTCTGCATGGGCGTCAGCCTGGCGCTGCAAAAGCTCAACACCGCCCTGGAATCCGCCGGGCCGTCGGGGCGCATCTGTACCCTTGGCCCCATCATCCATAATCCCCAGGTTCTGGCGGACTATGCCGCCAGAGGCGTGGTCTGCGTCAGGGACGTGGCGGAACTGGCTGCGGGCGATGTGGTCGTGATCCGCGCCCACGGCATCACACGCGAAGTGGAGCGGGACTTGCACGAAAGCGGGGTCGCCATTGTGGACGCGACCTGCCCCAAGGTCAAAAAAGCCCAGATCGCCATCGGGCGGGCCACGGCCAGGGGGGAATGCCTGCTGCTTTTCGGCGAGGCGGACCATCCCGAAGTGCGCGGCCTGGTGTCGTACGCCTGCGGCCCGGCCCATGTTTTCAGCAATGTCGACGAGTTGGCCGCCTGTGCGCCGCCGCCCGAAGAAAGCTGCGTGCTGGCCTCGCAGACCACGCAGGACAAGGAGCTTTTTCAGGACATCGAAAAAAGCCTGCGCAGCCGCACCCGCAATCTCACGGTGCTTTCCACCATCTGCGATGCCACGCGCGAACGGCAGGAAGAAGCCCGGCACATTGCCTCGCGTGTGGACGTTATGGTGGTTGTGGGCGGCAAACAGAGCGGGAACACCCGCCGCCTGGCCGATGTGGCGTCCTTGTGCGGCATTGCCACCCACCTGGTGGAGAGCGCCGAAGACCTGCGGGCAGAAAATTTTTGCAAAAAAACGCGTGCAGGCCTAACGGCTGGCGCATCTACACCGAAAAGTCTCATAGACGCCGCGGAAGTATGGCTGCGGGCGCACTAGCCCCCGCCCCAAACCGCAGGCCAAACCCCTGCCGCCGCGATGCGCGGGGATGCGTGCGCAAATCCCCGCCCCGCGCATGCTGCCCCACGGGGTTCATTCTTTTCTGGAGGCATCATGGCCCAGACCAATATCCTGCTGGAAGCCGGCACCAACGAACTGGAAGTGGTGGAGTTCTATCTGGATGAAATGACCCCGCCGCTGGACGAAGATCCCGTTTCGGAAAACGGCGTCCCCAACCTCAAGCCTTACAGGGGCTACTACGGTGTCAACGTGGCCAAGGTGCTGGAAATCATCCGCATGCCCAAGGTCACGGAAATGCCCGAAGTGCAGCACCCCAGCGTGCGGGGCGCGTTCAACCTGCGCTCGCGCATCATTCCGCTGGTGGATCTGGCCATGTGGCTGGGCAAAACACCGCCGCCGGACGCCGACGCACCCAAGACCATTGTGACGGAATTCAACAACGTGACCACCGCCTTCATGGTTTCGGGCGTGAACCGCATTCACCGCATCAGTTGGGAACAGGTGGAGCCGCCCAACAAATATGTGGCCGCAGCTTCCAACAATACCGTCATTGGCGTGATCCAGCTTGAAGGACGCATCGGCTTTCTGCTGGATCTGGAAAAAGTGGTGGCCAGCCTCAATCCCAAGCTCAAGCTGAATCTGGACGATCTCGGCGAGAACTGGGCCAACTCCGGCTACCGCGCGCTGGTGGCGGACGACTCCTCCCTGGTGCGCGAAATGCTGCGCGATTTGCTGGAAAAAGCGGGTTTTACCGTAGAAGTGGTTTCTGACGGGCGCGCGGCCTGGGAACGCCTGGAAACCTTCAAACGCTCTGTGGAAGAAGACGGACGCCCCCTGTCGGACTTTGTGCATATTCTGGTTTCGGACATCGAAATGCCGGTTATGGACGGCCTCAACCTGACCCAGCGCGTCAAGGAGGACAGTGTCCTCAAAAAGCTGCCGGTCATCCTGTTTTCTTCCATCATTACCGACAAGCTGCGCCACCGGGGCGAAAGCGTTGGCGCTGACGACCAGATCTCCAAGCCCGAAGTCACGCACCTCGCCCGGCGCGCCGTGGATCTTATCAAGTCCAGAGAAAATACCTAGGCGTCCCTGCACGCAACAGAATACGGGCGGAGCCTCCCAAGGGGCTCCGCTTTTTTGCGCGCTGCGCACGTCACGGAAAAAGGCGCGGGAATTGCCATCCCTGTTTTTCGGGTATAGTATGCAGAAAAATTCCCGCAGGAGGACTGCGCATGTCTGTAGTGCTGGGCACAGCGGGCCACATTGACCACGGCAAGACATCCCTGGTGCGCGCGCTGACCGGCATGGACTGCGACCGCCTGGAAGAGGAAAAGCGCCGCGGCATCACCATCGAACTGGGCTTTGCCTGGCTGGACCTCCCCGACGGCGGGCGGCTGGGCATTGTGGATGTGCCTGGCCACGAACGTTTTGTCAGAAACATGGTGGCCGGATCTGCGGGGGTGGACTGCGTCATGCTGGTTGTTGCAGCGGATGAGGGCGTCATGCCCCAAACGCGCGAGCATCTTGAAATCTGCACCCTGCTGGGCATCCGCAGCGGCCTTGTGGCCCTGACCAAGACCGACATGGCGGACGCCGACTGGCTGGCAATGGTGCGCGAAGACCTGGCCCGCTTTCTGGAAGGCAGCTTTCTGGAAGACGCGCCGGTCTTTCCTGTTTCCGCCCAGACAGGAGAAGGGGTGGACGCCCTGCGCGCGCACCTGATACGTCTTGCCGCAGAACTGCCCGACCGCAGACGCAGCGATATTTTTCGCCTGCCCGCAGACCGTGTTTTCAGCATGAAAGGCTACGGAACCGTGGTCACGGGAACCGTTGTTTCCGGTCTGTGCCGGGCAGGGGACGCACTGTGCGTCATGCCCGCCGGGCTGCCTGCCCGCGCCCGCACCTTGCAGCACCACGGAACCTCCGTGCAGGAAGTACGCCCCGGCCAACGCTGCGCCGTCAACGTGCAGGGGCTGGAAGTGGCGCAGGTGGAACGCGGCCAGGTGCTGGCGCATCCCGGAACCCTGCTGCCTTCCGACCGCTGGCTGGTCAACCTCGCCTGCCTGTCCTCGGCTCCCCGCCCCTTGCGCCAGCGCACAGAAATCCACTTTCACCACGGTACGCGGGAATGTCTGGCCCGTGTGGTCTTTCCGGACAGGGACAAGCTGGCTCCAGGGGAAGAAGCCCTGGCTGAACTCCGCTTCCGGGAGCCCCTGGTGGGAATTTTTGGCGATCACTGCGTCCTGCGCGCCTATTCTCCCTTACGCACCGTGGCGGGCGGAAGCCTGGTCAGCCCCTTGCCCCCGCAACTGCGTCGCAAGGACCCGCAAAGGGAGCGCAAGCTGGAAGTGCTGCGCGGCCTGACCGCCCTGCGCGATGCCGCCGATGCCCCCGGCGACGGCAAGGCCGGAAACAAAAACCACGACCAGGCCCGGGCCGCCCTGCTGGAGGCTGTTCTGGAGGTGCAGGCCGGGCACGGCGCTGACGAAACACATTTGCGCGTACTCACAGGCCTTGCCCGCCCCGCTCTGGAAAGTGGACTGCATCTTTTGTCCACACGCGGTGCAGCCCTTTGCTGGGACAAGGAAAACCGCGCCTGGATCGGAAAAAACGCCTTTGAGCAACTGACCGCCGCCTGTCTGGACAGGGCACGCGAACTGCACCGGCGCACCCCCCTCGCACCCGCTTTTTCACGCGGCGCGCTCTGCACCGGCTGGAGCAACAGCCTCCCCCAGCGCCTGAAACAAAAAATTCTGGACCATCTGCTGAAAAGCGGAGAACTTGCGACAGAAGGCGATGGCCTGCGCGTCAAATCCCACAGCGTGAGCCTGGCGGCGGATCAGACCACCGTGCGCCAGAAGCTGCTGGACGTCCACGCCGCCGCCGGGCTGACGCCTCCCAACATCAGCGAGGTGCTGGCAGATCTGCATATCTCCTCCAGGGAGGCCGCGCCCGTGCTGCGGCTGCTGGTCAGGGAGGGGCTGCTGGTCTGCGTCCGCGAGGGGATGTACTACCACGGCCCTGCATTGGGGGATATTCTGGAGCGCGTGCGCCTCTGGTTCCAGAGTCACGACAATCTTGATGTGGCCTCTCTCAAGGAAATTCTGGGACTTTCGCGCAAGTATCTCATTGCCTTGCTGGAATATATGGACAACGAGCATATCACCGTGCGCGTGGGCGACCAGCGCCGCTACCGCGGCCGCTGACCGCGCCGCAAAAAATTGCACGGGGCATTTTGCCCCAAAGGAGTATGGCATGTCTGAAAAAATCCTGGTGGTGGGCGGCGTGGCCCTTGGCCCCAAGGCGGCCTGCCGCTGCAAGCGGCTCATGCCCGATGCCGACGTCACGCTGGTGGACGAAAATTCCTATATCTCCTACGGAGGATGCGGCATTCCCTACTATGTTTCGGGCGAAGTCCAAAACCTGGACGATCTGCGCGCAACCCCCTACCACACCATACGTGATGCGGCTTTTTTCCGCGACATGAAGGGAGTTGCCGTGCGGGACCAGACCCGCGCCCTGCGCATTGACCGCGATGCCAAAACCCTGCGCGTCAAAGACCTGAAAAGCGGAGCGGAAGAAGACCTGCCCTACGACAAGCTGGTGCTGGCCACGGGCGCCCGCCCGCGTGTGCCCGACATTGAGGGCAAAGATCTGGACAATGTGCTCTCCCTCACCCGGCTGGAAGCGGCCCAAAGCATCCGCACGGCCTGTCAGGAAGGCAAGGTGGCTGAGGCTGTTATCGTGGGCGGAGGTTTTATCGGCCTTGAGGCAGCGGTGGCTTTGGCCGACATGTGGGGAGTGGCCGTGAGCGTGGTGGAAATGACGGACCAGCTTTTGCCCGGCGCGCTCTCCGTCTCCCTGGCCCGCATGGCGGCCCACGACTGCCAGAGCCACAAGGTGGCCGTGCACACCGCCGAAAAGGTTCTGCGCCTGGAAGGCGTCAACGGGGCTGTCTCTGCCGTGGTGACGGACAAACGCCGCATCCCGGCGCAACTGGTCATTTTTGCCGCGGGTTTCCTGCCCAACGGCCAGTTGGCCAAGGACGCCGGGCTTGCGGTGACGCCCTCCGGCGCGGTGGTGGTGGACGAACAGATGCGCACCACAGATCCCTGCATTTTTGCCGGGGGCGACTGCGCGTCTGTCAAAAATCTCCTTACCGGAAAACCCGGATATCTGCCCCTGGGGAGCATGGCCAACCGCCAGGGCCGCGTTATCGGCACCAACCTTGCCGGAGGACAGGCGGTTTTTCCCGGCTATGTGGGCACATGGGCTGTCAAGCTCTTTGACCTCTCCTTCTGCGGAGTGGGCATGACGGTGGACCGCGCCCGGCAGGAAGGCTTTGATGCCCTGAGCGTGAGCGTGGAACAACTGGACCGCGCCCATTTTTATCCGGAAAAATCCATGATGAGCCTGGAATTGGTGGTGGACAGGGCCAGCCGTCGTGTGCTGGGCATGCAGGGAGCCTGCGTTGACTCCGCAAGCCTCAAGGCCCGCGTGGATGCCGTGGCCGCCGCACTGCAATACGCCCGCCCCACGGTGGCGGACATTTCCAATCTGGAAGTGGCCTATGCCCCGCCCTTTGCCTCGGCAATGGATGTGGTCAATGTGGTGGCCAATGTGGCGGACAATGCCCTGGCGGGGCGCTTCACGCCCGTGGGGGCCGACCAGTTCATGAAGCTCTGGGCGGAACGGGACTCCAACCAGATTTTCTTCATCGACGCCCGCCCGGCTGCCGGAGGAAAAGCCGTGCAGGAAAAACACCCCCTCTGGCACTCCATCCCGCTGGAAGAAACCGCCGCGCGTATCGGAGAAATCCCCACCGACAGGCCCGTGGCCATCATCTGCAATACCGGCCTGCGCGCCTACGACAGCCTGCTCATTCTGGCCCGCAACGGCATCACCGATGTGGTCAATGCCACAGGCGGCATGCAGGCGGTGATAAAAATGGGCCTGGAACCGTAAGCACGGCCGCGATTAGGAATATTTCACTCCGGGGGCTGCTCTGCCCCCGGAGTGAAATGCCAACCATCCCTACTCCCCGCGCAGAGCTGCGGGCGGCTCCCCGTAGAAAGCCTTGCGGTACAATTCTTTCAATTCGCTGATCAGGGGATAGCGCGGGTTCGCGCCGGTGCACTGGTCGTCAAAGGCAAGCTCGGCCATGGCGTCCAGTTTTTCCAGAAAAGCTCCCTCGCTGACCCCGGCTTCACGCAGCGAGCAGGGAATGCCCACATCCCGCTTGAGCTGTTCGATGGCCCGCACCAGCCGTGCCGTTTTTTCCGCACGGATTTCCGGGGAATCTCCTTCCAGATCGTCGGCCAGATGCAGCATGTCGGCAATGCGGGCATAGCGGCCCTTGACCCACGGATACCGGTACTGGGGCAGCATGCCCTGCTTGGTGGGCTTGTCTGTGGCATTGTATTCTATGACGTGGGAGAGCATCAGCGCATTGGCAAGGCCGTGCTGCAAATGGAAGGCAGAGCCCAGTGCATGGGCCAGGGAATGGCAGACACCGAGAAAAGCATTGGCAAAGGCCATGCCCGCAATGCTCGCGGCATAGTGCATTTTTTCCCTGGCCTGCAAGGCATTGGCCTCGTTGCGGTATGAGGTCCGCAAATGCTTGAAGACCAGCCGGATGGCCTCCAGAGCCTGACCGTCGGAAAAGTTGCTGGCCAAGGTGGACGTATAAGCCTCAATGGCGTGGGTCAGCACGTCAAGACCCGCCCCGGCCACCAATGAGGGCGGCATGTTGGTGACAAATTCCGGGTCCACAATGGCCATGTCCGGCGTCAGGGCATAGTCGGCCACGGGGTATTTCTGCCCGGTGGTTTCGTCGGTAATGACGGCAAAGGGCGTCACCTCGGAGCCGGTTCCCGATGTGGTGGGAATGGCAATCATGACCGCTTTGCGCCCCAGTTCGGGAAAAGAAATCACCCTCTTGCGGATATCCATGAAGCGCAGGGCAATATCGCCCAGACGCATGCCGGGAACCTCGTACATCAACCAGACAATCTTGGCGGCGTCCATGGGCGAGCCGCCGCCAAGCGCGACAAACATGTCCGGCTGAAAGCTGTTGGCCAGTTCCAGCGCCCGGAGAGCTGTGGCCATGTCCGGATCCGGCTGCACGTCGGAAAAAATCCGGAACTGCACGCCCATGCTCTCCAGAATCTGCGTCACCCGGCCAACGTATCCAAGTTTTTCCATGGTGGCGTCAGTCACGATGAGGGCGCGGCGGCGGTCGCCGTATTCCTCCAGCGCCGGGCGCAGGCATCCCGGCTTGAAGTAGACCCTGTTGGGCACACGGTACCAGAGCATATTCTCCCGGCGGCAGGCCACACTTTTGATATTCATGAGGTGCTTGACTCCGATGTTCTCGCTGACGGAATTTCCTCCCCAACTGCCGCAGCCCAGCGTCAGGGAAGGGGCAATGCGGAAATTGTACACATCGCCGATGGCGCCCTGCGAGGCGGGCATGTTCACCAGCACCCGCCCCGTGCACATGGCGTTCTGGAATTCGGTGATGCGCCCGTCCTCCGCCTCGTCGGTATAGAGCACGGAGGTGTGCCCCGCACCGCCCAACAGCA
Source organism: Desulfovibrio sp. OH1186_COT-070 (assembly GCF_003860215.1). Taxonomy (GTDB): domain Bacteria; phylum Desulfobacterota; class Desulfovibrionia; order Desulfovibrionales; family Desulfovibrionaceae; genus Desulfovibrio. Next base: position 98,891 of record NZ_RQYH01000006.1, read on the forward strand.
CCAGTTGACGCGCCATGTCCACCGCCGCGCTGAAATTCTCCGCGCGGTAGAAGCCCAGAACCGGAGAGAGCTTCTCGTGCGCAAAAGGATCCGCCGCGTCCACACTCTCCCGCTCCGCAATGAGCACCTTTGTGTCTTCAGGCACCGAAAAACCCGCCAGCCGCGCGATATCGCACGCCGAACGCCCCACAATGGCGCTGTTCAGGCTGCCGTTTTTGAAGACCACAGCCGCCAGTTGCTCCGCTTCGGACGGACTGGCAAAATGCGCGCCGCGCCAGGCAAACTCCTGCCGCACCGCGTCCGTGACCGGGGCTTCCACCACCACAGCCTGCTCTGACGCGCAGATCATGCCGTTGTCAAACGTCTTGCTCAGCAGGATGGAGTTGACCGCCATGCGGATGTCTGCCGTGGCGTCAATGACCACGGGCGTGTTGCCCGCGCCCACGCCGATGGCCGGAGTGCCGGAGCTGTAAGCGGCGCGCACCATGCCGGGGCCGCCCGTGGCAAGGATGAGGCTGATGCCCCTGTGCCCCATGAGGTGCTGCGACAGTTCCACGCTGGGTTCTTCCACCAGACCGATGATGCCCTCGGGAGCGCCCGCTTCCTCCGCGGCCCGCAGAATGACCATGGCCGCCTCGCGCGTGCAGGCCTTTGCCCTGGGATGCGGGGAAAAAATGATGCCGTTACGGGTTTTCAGGCAGAGCAGAGCCTTGAAAATGGCAGTAGAGGTGGGGTTGGTGGTGGGGATGATGCCTGCCACAACGCCCAGAGGCGCGGCGATCCGCCGGTAGCCGGAAACGGGATCGTCTTCGAGCACGCCGCAGGTACGGCTGCTTTTGTACTGATTGTACACATATTCGGAAGCAAAGTGGTTTTTGATGACCTTGTCTTCCATGATGCCCATGCCGGTTTCTTCCACAGCCATGCGGGCGAGCCTGATGCGCTGTGCCGTGGCCGCTGCCGCTGCGTGGCGGAAAATTTTGTCCACCTCTTCCTGCGTGTATTCCGCAAACCGGCGCTGCGCCGCGCATACGCGCCCGATCAGGGCGTCAAGCGCCTCAATGGCGGGATTTCCCATAGGTTCACCTCTGTGTTGTTGGATGTGCTTTTGCAGTCTGCACGGCTTCGGAAAAAACGGCAAGAGCATGCCCGTGCGGCATCCTGATGGAAAGGCCGGAGAATACGCCTGGCCGCACACAAAAGACAATCCGGCGGCAAGCATGCGCTTGCCGCCGGATTGTCTTTTGACTCAAGGCTGGTTTCAGCCCCGTGATGCGCCCAGAACCTCCACCGTGGCCTGGGCGATCTGCAATTCCTCGTTGGTGGGGAGAACCAGCACGGGAATGTTGCTGTCCGGTGTGGAAATGGCCCGCGCGCCGGGCTTGCGGGTGGCGTTTTCCTGCGTGTCCAGGCAGATGCCGAGCTTTTCGAGCCCCCGGCAGACTTCAGCCCGCACAATGTCGTCGTTTTCGCCGATGCCCGCGGTGAAGACCAGAGCGTCCACCCTGCCCTCCAGCAAAAACACATAGCTGCCCAAGATCTTCCTGATGCTGCGCACCAGCATGTCCAGAGCCAGCTTGGCGCGCTCGTTGCCTTTTTCCACCTGGGCATGCACGTCGCGCATGTCGGTATAACCACAAAGGCCCAAAAGACCGGACTGCTTGTTCATGAGCGTGTCCATCTCCCGCGGGGAAAGGCCCTTCTTTTCCATGACAAAGGGCACAATGGCCGGGTCAATGCTGCCGCAGCGCGTGCCCATGATCAGGCCTTCCAGAGGCGTGAGGCCCATGCTCGTGTCAAAGCACTTGCCATCGCGCACGCAGCTCATGGACGAGCCGTTGCCCAGATGCATGGTGATGGAACGCAGCTGGGAAAGAGGCTTTTTCAAAAACTCCGCAGTCTTGCGTGCAATATACTTGTGCGATGTGCCGTGGAAGCCGTAGCGGCGGATGCGAAGTTCCTCATACAGTTCGCAGGGCAGCGCGTACATGAAGGCTTCCTTGGGCATGCCCATGCCGAACTCCGTATCAAACACGGCCACATTGGGAACGCCCGCAAAAAGCTTTTGCGCCACTTCAATGCCCATCAGGTTGGCCGGATTGTGCAAAGGCCCGAGCACAGCGCAATCCCTGATGATCTGCTTGACCTTTTCGTCCACCAGCACCGGGTCCGTCACGGCCTCGCCGCCGTGCAGCACGCGGTGCCCGATGCCCGCAATTTCGGACTTGTCGCGGATAACGCCCTTGGCGCTATCGGTAAGCAGGGAGATCACCAGTTCCATGGCCTCCACATGGGTGGGAAAAGCCGCTTCGCGCACGATTTTTTCTTCGCGCTCCGTATCGGGCGCGATCTTGTGCGTGAGACGGCCCTGCCCCTGCCCGATACGCTCCGCCAGACCGGAGCAGAGAACCTGGCTGTTTTCCATCTCCAGCAGTTGGTATTTGCAGGAGGAGGAACCGGCATTGATGACCAGAATTTTCATGACAGATTTCCTTTTTTGCTGTGCAGCCTTGGGGCAGATGCCGCGCGGCTATCTGCCCGCATCTTTTTCTGCGGCGGCCTGCACCGCCGTGATGGCCACGGTGTTGACAATATCGGGAACAGTGCAGCCGCGCGAAAGATCGTTGACCGGCTTGTTCAGCCCCTGAAGCACAGGGCCGATGGCCACGGCTCCGGCGGCGCGCTGCACGGCCTTGTAGGTATTGTTGCCCGTGTTCAGATCGGGGAAGATGAAGACCGTGGCTCTTCCGGCCACCTTGCTGTCGGGCATTTTGGTCTTGGCCACGCCGGGATCAATGGCGGCGTCGTATTGCAGGGGACCTTCCAGATCCAGCTCCGGATCCATTTCCTGGGCTATTTTTGTGGCTTCCACCACAATATCCACATCCGCGCCCTTGCCGGACGTGCCCGTGGAGTATGAAAGCATGGCCACCCGCGGCTCGATGCCGAAGACCCGCGCCGTATAGGCCGAGGCCACGGCAATTTCGGCAAGCTGCTGCGCCGTGGGATTGGGGTTCACCGCGCAGTCGCCGAACACCAGCACACGGTCCTTGAGGCACATGAGAAAGACCGAGGAAACCACGGAGAAACCCGGCTTGGCCTTGATGAACTCGAAAGCCGGACGGATGGTGTGGGCCGTGGTGTTGACCGCGCCGGAAACCATGCCGTCGGCATCGTCCATCTTGACCATCATGCTGGCAAAATAGGTAGCATCACTCATGGTGTCGCGGGCCTGCTCCGGCGTGATGCCCTTCTTCTTGCGCAGTTCGTGGTAGGAGGCAACGTACTTCTCGAAAAGCTCCGAGTGCACGGGATCAATGATTCTTGCCTGGCCTATGTCCAGCCCCAGGGCATTGGCTCTGGCGCGGATTTCCTCCACATTGCCCAGCAGTATGATCTCGGCCACATCGCGGCGCAGCAGAATGTCCGTGGCGCGCAGAATGCGCTCGTCAAGCCCTTCGGCCAGAACAATGCGCATCTTGCGACTTTTGGCGCGCTCGATAAGTTCAAATTCAAACATCATGGGCGTGATGCGCATGCTGCGCTGCCCCCCGATGCGGTTCTCGATTTCCTTGCCGTTGACGTACTGCTCAAACAGGCCCAGTGCGCTGTTGACCTTGCGCGAGTCGCCGGGTTCGATGAACCCATAAACCTCCTGCAGGGCCATGATGGCCTTGTAGGTATGGTGCTCGGTAAGCAGGATGGGCAGGGGCGAGCCTGTCCAGCCCTCAATGAATTTGCACACAACTTCCGGCGGTTCCAGACCGCCGGTGAGCAGCACACCGGCAATGTCCGGCGTGGAGGACGACAGGCGCGACGCGATGGCGGCCAGCAGAACATCGCTGCGATCACCGGGTGTGACCAGAAGTTGATCCTTGTCGATATAGCCCAGAATATTGTCCACATGCATGGCTGCGATGAGGTAGTCCCCCACCAGAGCGTCCAGGCGTTTTTCGCCAAAGAGCACCTTGGCGTTCAAACCTTTCTGGACATCGGCCATGGTGGGCTGACCGATGGCCGGCTCGTTGGGCACGGAATAGATGAGGGCGCGGCGCTCCTCGGTGCTGAAATGGTTGCGCAGATCGTCCAGTTCGCTCTGGGTAAGGCTGCGGCGGTTGATGATGGAGGCCACCACATCCAGCCCGTAGGGCTTGAGCCCCTCCATGGTGACTTGCAGGGAATCGTGAATGTCTTCGGCGCTGGTTTCGTACCCGCTGACAACCAGCAGGATGGGGCAGCCGAGATTGGCGGCGATCTCGGCATTGAGTTCGAACTCGAATACCGGGTCCTTGCCCAGAAAATCCGTGCCCACACAGAGAACAAAGTCAAATGTTTCCAAGAGCTTTTTGTACTTCCTGATGATGTTTTCCAGAAGTACATTACGTGAGCCGCTGTTGATGATCTGACGCGCCTCGTGGTGGGTGTAGGCAAAGGCGTCCGCATAGTCCATCCTGATCTTGAAGTGCTCGAGGATCAGATGGATATCAGGGTCGCGGTCGTCCCACACCGGCTCGTTGATGATGGGACGGAAAAAAGCCACCTTGCGCCTGCTGCGGCTAAGAAGCTGCATGGCTCCCAACGCAATGGAGCTCTTGCCCGACATGGGGCCTGTCGCTGTGATATAGAGGCCGTTGTACATGGCTTTTCCTTCTTTGCGCTGCGGTTCGACAAAACATGAAGCGCGCCGCGGCAACATTGCCTTTCTCGCGGCGCGGCTCTGCGGCCCGGCGCGGGCACGGCCCCCTTGCGGGGGCCGTGCCCGGTATGGTCTTACTTGAGGTTTTCGGGATCAGGGAAGGGAAGGTCCGCCAACTGCCGGAACATGGCGTAACGCTCGGCATAGGCCCGCGCCAGTTCCTCGCGCAGACGCCGGGAAGCTTCAGGGTCCTTCTTTTCCAGAGAGGCGAAGCGCACTTCGTCCCGCAGGAATTCCTGAATGTCCACCGAAGGCGCCTTGCAGTCCAGTTGGAAGGGATTTTTCTTTTCGCTGGCCAGCTCGGGGTTGTAACGGTACAGGGGCCAGTAGCCGGTCTGCACGGCCAGCTTGGCTTCTTCCTGGCTTCTGCCCATGCCCTTGCGCAGCCCCTGGTTGATGCAGGGAGCGTAGGCGATGATCAGCGAAGGTCCCTTGTAGGCCTCGGCCTCGCGGAAGGCCTTGAGCATCTGCTGCTTGTCCGCACCCATGGACACGGAAGCAACATACACGTAACCGTAGGTCATGGCCATGCGCCCCAGATCTTTCTTGCCGGTGCGCTTGCCCGCTGCGGAAAACTGCGCCACCGCGCCCAGAGGCGTGGCCTTGGAGGCCTGACCGCCGGTATTGGAATACACTTCGGTATCCATGAGCAGCACATTGATGTCATCGCCGCAGGCCAGCACATGGTCCAGGCCGCCGTAGCCGATGTCGTATCCCCAGCCGTCGCCGCCAAAGATCCAGACGCTCTTCTTGGTATACAGGTCTTCGCTCTCCCAGAGCTGGTGGAGCAGCGCATGGTTTTCAAAGCCGTCCAGATTGGCCAGCACCATCTCCCCGTACTTCCGGGAAGCAACAGCATCGTCCTTGTTGTCCAGCCAGCCCTGCAGGGCTTCTTTCAGGGCGGGAGAGGCGCTTTCGTCCTTCAGAGCTTTTTCCACTGCCAAAGCCAGGCCGTTGCGGCGGTGCACATAGGCAAGCGCCATGCCGCAGCCGTATTCGGCGGCGTCTTCAAAAAGCGAGTTGCCCCAGGCCGGACCAAAGCCGTCCTTGTTGGTGCAGTACGGCGTGGTGGGCGAAGACGCTCCCCAGATGGAGGAGCAGCCCGTGGCATTGGCAATGAGCATGCGCTCGCCGAACAACTGGGTGAGCACCTTGACGTAGGGAGTTTCGCCGCAGCCGGCGCAGGCGCCCGAGAACTCGCACAGGGGCTGCTGGAATTGCGAGCCTTTCACGGTTTCGCGGGGCAGGAGGTCGTCCTTGAGGCTGATATTTTCCTCGGCAAAGGCCAGATTGGCCTTTTGGGCCTCCATCTGGCTTTCCTGCGGCTTCATGACCAGGGCCTTGACCTTGGCCGGGCAGACCTCGGCACAGGAACCGCAGCCCAGGCAATCTTCGGGATAGACCTGGATGCGGAGTTTGAGCCCCTTGAGTTCCTTGCCCGTGGCCGGACGGGTGACAAAGGATGCGGGAGCGCCCTCCAACTCCGCCTCGCTGGCCAGCACCGGACGGATGGCGGCGTGCGGGCAGACAAAGGAGCACTGGCAGCACTGGATGCAGTTTTCGGGCTGCCACTCCGGCAGGTCAATGGCCACACCGCGCTTCTCGCAGGCCGCCGTGCCCAGAGGCATGAAGCCCGCCGGATCCATGGCGGAAACAGGCAGTTTGTCGCCCTGCTGCGCCAGAATGGGACGCACCACGCTGCGGATGTATTCGTCGTCGCCGCAGTGGCAGGTTTGCGCGCCTTCCGTGGCATTTTCCCAGGCAGCGGGATAGTCGATCTTTTCCAGAGCGGACATGCCCTTGTCCACAGCGGCAATGTTCATGTTGACGATTTTGTCGCCCTTGTTGCCGTAGGTCTTTTTGATGGACTCCTTGAGCAGGGCCACCGCTTTTTCAAAGTCCAGCACATTGGCCAGTTTGAAGAAGGCGGTCTGCATGATCATGTTGATGCGGCCGCCAAGGCCCACCTCCTGAGCCACCTTGACCGCGTCCACATTGTAGAACTTGAGCTTCTTGCGGGCGATGACGCGCTTCATGGCGGCGGGCAGATGCTTTTCCATGTCGGCCAGGGACCAGTTGGAATTGAGCACAAAGGTGCCGCCGTCCTTGATGCCCTCAAGAATATCGTACTGCGTCACATAGGCGGACTTGTGGCAGGCCACATAGTCAGCCCTGGTCACAAGATAGGAGGACTTGATGGGCTCTTTGCCAAAACGCAGGTGCGAAACGGTAAAGCCGCCGGATTTCTTGGAATCGTAGGCAAAGTAGGCCTGGGCATACAGGTCGGTATTGTCGCCGATGATCTTGATGGCCTGCTTGTTGGCGCCCACGGTGCCGTCGGCGCCGAGGCCGAAGAACTTGCACTGCACGGTGCCCGCGGGGACGGTGTCCACCTCTTCTTCCACATCCAGGGAAAGGTGGGTCACATCGTCGGTAATGCCCACGGTGAAGTGGTTTCTGGGTTGCAGGGCCAGCATGTTGTCGAACACGGCCTTGGCCATGCCCGGCGTAAAGTCCTTGGAGCCCAGGCCGTAGCGGCCGCCCACCAGCGTGGGGGCCTCACCCTTTTCAAGGAAGGCCGTGCAGACATCCTGATACAGGGGATCGCCCAGCGCGCCGCTTTCCTTGGTGCGGTCAAGCACGGTGATGGTGGAAACCGTGGCGGGAAGAACGCGCAGCAAATGCTCGGTGGAGAAGGGGCGGAACAGCCGCACCTTGACCAGACCCACGCGCTGGCCCTTGGCGTTGAGGTAATTGACCGTTTCCTCGATGACGTCACAGCTTGACCCCATGGAAATCACAACGCGGTCGGCCTCGGGGTGGCCCACATAGTCGAAGAGGTGGTACTTGCGGCCGGTGAGCGCCTCGACCTTTTTCATGTTCTTCATCACGATGCCGGGCACGGCGTCGTAATAAAGGTTGGCCGCCTCGCGGTTCTGGAAATAGATGTCGGGGTTCTGGGCAGTGCCCCGCACATGGGGATGCTCGGGATTCATGGCCATGGCGCGGAATTCGGCCACTTTTTCCCAGTCCACCAGAGGCTTGATGTCTTCATAGTCGATGACTTCGATCTTCTGCACTTCGTGGGACGTGCGGAAGCCGTCGAAGAAGTGGCAGAACGGCAGGCTGGCATCAATGGCCGACAAGTGGGCCACCAGCGCCAGATCCATACACTCCTGCACCGAAGCGGAAGCCAAAAAGCAGAAGCCCGTCTGGCGCGCGGCCATGACGTCCTGATGATCGCCGAAAATGGACAGGGCATGGGAGGCCAGCGCGCGGGCCGCCACATGAAAAACGCCGGGGAGCAATTCACCGGCGATTTTGTACATGTTGGGGATCATCAGCAAAAGGCCCTGGGACGCCGTATAGGTGGAAGTGAGCGTGCCTCCGGCAAGCATGCCGTGCACAACGCCCGCCGCACCGGCCTCGGACTGCATTTCCCGCACGATGACGGTCTGCCCCAGCAGGTTCTTGACGCCTTTGGCAGCCATTTCGTCCATGACTTCGCCCATGACCGACGAGGGCGTGATGGGATAAATGGCTGCCGTTTCCGACAGGGCATAGGCAATGTACGCCGCGGCGTTATTGCCGTCCATGGTTTTCATGTGAGCCATCTGAACCTCCTTGTGCCCCTGCAAAGCAGGCGGGCACTGTTGCTTTCGGGGCGCCTTGCCCCGCGGAATTTCAAAACCGGAGCGGCGCGTCCGGCCCGTGAACACCGGATTTTCGGGGTTCACAACTGCGGATGCGCCGGGAAACCTTTTGTGAAAATCCTATCCCAGAACGTCTGCGCCCGTCCACAAAAAAGCGCCAGACTCCGGGCAGGAAAAAACCCGGAGTTTCTCCGGAATTGCTGTGACCATACCCCAGAATTGTTTGTTTGAACAGTCAAAAAAGCGTACGGGAGAAAAAATTTTTCTTCATTTTTTTTCGTCACTTCTTTCGGGTATTTTTTGCGCCAGCTTTTCCTCCAGAGAAGCATCCACAAAAACCTCGCGCGAAAAAAGGGTTTTGTCGATACGCACTGTCCCTGCGGGAGCGTTGCGCAGGGCACGCACATGACGCGCCTCGGCATACTGGACGCGGGCGCGGGCCGCGTCCTTCTGCCAGCTTTTGCAGGCAGCCAGACAACCGGCCTCGTCCAGCGTGCGCACAGGTACCTCCTGCGCGCCGTGTGCCCGGCGAATGACCACATGCGCTCCGGGGCCGTTTTCCACATGCAGCCAGATATCGTGGGGTGCGGCCAGCCTGCGGACAGTGCGGTTGCCCCCGGAGTCACGCCCGCGCAGGAGCACAAAACCGTCGGAACTCGCAAAAGCCTGCACGCCGCGCGGCAAAGTCCAGACTGCCTCGCCGTGCTCTGCGGGCCGGGAGGAGCCTCCGCCTCCGGGGAGCACGGCAGGTCCCGCAGGCAGCGCACCTTCCAGAGCCGCCAGTTCGTTTTTCAGCAGGGCGCGCCGCTGTCGCAGACATTCCAGCCCGCGCCGCCCCCTGCGGGCCTGATGAAAAAAACGCAGCATGCACTGGCGCACCGTCAGGCGCTGGTCCAGTGCGATTTCCCGCTCCGGCAGGCCGTTTGCCTGCCCCACGCGCACGCTCTCTGCCCGAAAATCCGCAGGACAGCGCCAGAGTTCGGATTGCAGGGCCAGCCCGTCGGCCTGTCCGGCCAGCATGCCCTCAAGACGGGCTTCTTCTTCCGCAAGCTTGTGCAGCAAACGCTCCAGCTTGCGCCGCCGCCTGCCCAGCGGACGCGCCGCATCTCTGGCCGCATCGGCGGCCAGACGCGCCAGCACAAGATCTTGCCCGGCTCTTTCCGTCAGGGCCAGAACGTCCTGCCCATGTATTTCCCGTATGCGCGTGCCCTCCCCGACCCTATCCAACAATGCCTGCTGCGCTTTGCCGGGCAGGGGCCAGCAAAAAATTGCCCTGACGGGGCCTGGGCCTTCCTCCCGCAAGGTGCCCTGCACCTCAAGGTGGTAGGAGAACACATCCCCTCCGCCGAGGCGCAGATCTTCCAGCAGGGCCCATTGCTCCGCTTCTTCCAGATGGAGCAGGGTGCGCCGTAGAGCCGGAGTCAGCACAGGCCAGTCGCGCCAAAAATCCAGGGCCTGCGCCAGATGCTCCGGCTCCGGCCAGCGGACTTGTTCTTCCTGCGGGCAGCGGGACTCTTCCAGAAAATGCAGGGATGCCCCTTCGCGCAGATCCAGCAGAAGCCAGACCAGGAGAGGCTCTGCCCCGGCCTGCTCCGGCGGAACGGCAGGGCCGCCCTCAAGCAGCAGCCACAGCCTGCGCCCGAAATCGTGCGGCACGCAGGCCGCGATCTTGCGCCCGGCAGCGTACTTGCGCAGCCGCATGACTGCGGCGGAGGGAGTGCGGCCCGCATTGAGGCGGGCCGATGAAAAAAAGCAGAAAGGGTCTTTGCGGCCGGGATGGAGGAGAAATTGGCGTTTTTCCCCGGCCTTGCGGAATGTCAGGGCCAGCAGGCCGGAAAGCGGCTCGCGGATTTTCTCCAGCCGCGCACCCGCAAGCAGGGGGCAGGCGGCACGGCAGAAGGAGCGGAAAAGATGGGCGTCCATGGGCGCGTCCCCAAAGCCCCGCACGCAAAAAGGCAGAAATCGGCGGGGCGCGGCGCTGGAGGCGTGCGGCGCGGCCGGGGCCGCCTAGTCGCCGCGCAGATGCTCGTCGGCCTCCTGCCTGGCCTTGCAGTTGATGCACAGGCGCGTCACGGGGCGGGCCTTGAGGCGCGGAACGCCGATATCGTCCCCGCAGTCTTCGCAAACGCCGTATGTGCCGTCGTCAATGCGTGTCAGGGCAGCCTGGATTTTGCGGATCAGCCGCCTTTCGCGGTCACGGATGCGCAGGGTGAAGGCCCGGTCCGATTCCGCAGTGGCGCGGTCCGCCGGATCGGCAAAAACCTCATTGCTGTCGGTCAGTTCCTCAAGTGTGCTGTCTCCCTTCTGCTGGGCTTCTTCCAGCATTTCGGTGAGGAGCTTGCGAAAATATTCCATATCCGTGTGGTTCATACAAAACCTCCGCCAATGCCGTACAGACAGTGGTGCGCGTCATGACCATAAAGCTCGGAGCATATCTGCTCAAAGCCATTTTGTAAAGACATTCCGGCGGCAACTGCGGACACTCGAAAAAAAGCCCCCTACTTCCGCCCTGCCCGGGCGGCACGCTCTCTGGCCTCGGCCCGGATCTGGCTTCTGACTTCCTCCCAGGCAGGCTCCCCCCAGATGTCGGAACGCCGTGCGGGAAGAACCTCCGCATCCTCGACCTCCTCTCCCCGCCGCATGTGAACATGCACCGTGCCTGCCGCCACAGCCTTCGGCGCATACGAAGCCGCCATGCCCGCCGCGGAGCGCAAAACTTCCTCCGGCCACAGCGCCCCCCCCCGCGCCAGCGCCAGCGGCCCCGGCATGTCGCGCAGGCGCAGCAGGGCATCCTCCGGCCCGGCGGCGCGGGCCAGCCGCTCGTTGTCCGCGCTGTTGCGCCCCACGCAGAGCCAGTAGTGGGCAGCGTTCGCGCAGTGCCAGAATTGGCGTCCCATATTGGCCAAGGCAAAATCTCCGGCATGGGGGCGGGAAAGCCGCGTGAGCACCTGCCAGTAACGGCGGGCGTTCTCGCGTTCGGTCAGGCGGCAACCCCCGCCCGGAGTCGGAGTGTCCGCAAGGCCATATTCACGAGCCAGTTCCAGTTGGGCACTGCGCCCCCGCCCCCACATGCCCAGCAGGCGGGAGCGGTCCACAAGGCCGCTCTGCTCCACGCCTGTGGGCGGCAGGTGCAGGGCGCACAAAGGGCGCAGCAGCACATCTCCCACGCCTGCCTCGCGCGTGATCACATGCAGGGCATCACGCCGCTGGGACATGGGCCTCTGCCCCAGCACTTCGCCCGTGGCCAAAGCTTTTGCGCCCTGTTCTTCCATATAGAGCCGCGCCTTGCGCAGCAGCAAAATCTTGCAGTCCACGCAGGGGTTGAGCGCCTTGCCGAAGCCGTGCGCAGGGCGCGCGCGCAGCATCGCCGCAAAATCCTCGCCCACATCGCGAACCACCACATCCAAGCCGTACAGGGCCTTCCAGGAGTCCACGGCCTCGGGCGCGCCGAAAAAAGGCGATGTGCAGTGCAGGCAGCGCACGGAAAGCCCTTGCCCTTCCAGAACCTTGGCCGCAAGAATGCTGTCCAGCCCACCGGAGAACAGCACAACAATGTCCGGATGAGATTTCATGGTCGGCTTTGTACGCCAGCAAGGCGGCATCCGCAAGCCGTATCCCGCATGCGAGAAAGCGGTTTCGCGGCGGCAGGGACGAATATGTACTTCCGCCGGCGTCCGGTGTATACCGTGTCCGCCGGAGGTTGGCCTTGCGCCGATATTTTTTTGCCGTGCCATAAAGACTTCGGAGAAAGAGCCGATCAGGCTGAAGCAGCGCAGCTTTCGCGCATGAATCACCACATTCTCGACAAAAACAAGAGGTACGCCATGAAACTTGGCCTGATGGGGAAAATGCTGCTTTTCATCCTGGTTCCGGTCATGATCGGGCTGGGGGCGCTGTCCTGGTTCAGCTACAATTCCGCCTCCACCATCCTGAGGCAGAAAATCGTGTCCGACAGCACCCTGATGGTCTCCGCCCAGGCCGTCCAAATGGGCAATCACGCAAAACTGCTGCATGAAATCACGTCCAACACCGCGCGCAGTACCCGCATTTTGCGCTTTCTCAAGGCCGAGACCCCCGAAGAGGCCCAGGCCGACCTGCCCGCCGCGCAAAAGGCATTGGACGATCTGAAGGCGGATTTTCCGGATTTCGCGAATGTGGGACTCACCGATGCCTCGGGCCGGGTTGTCGCCCATACCAATCCCAAGCTGCTCGGCGCAAGCATGAGTGACCGCGAGTACTACAAGCAGTCCATGGCGGGCAAGCCGGGCGCGCAGGCTGTCGTTTCCCGGAGCACCGGAAAGAGCGCCTTTATCCTGTCCGCGCCTGTGCTGGACAAAGGCAAGGCTGCGGGCGTGCTGTACACGACCCTGGACCTTGAGGAGATCAGCACAAAAAACGTGGACAGCATCAGGATCGGCCAGAAGGGTTACGGCATGGTCTACAGCGGCGAGGGCCTTCTGCTGCTGCACCCCAACAAGGACTATATCGGCGATGACGATCGCGGGCTGGACTGGGTGCGCCAGATGACCCAACAGCGCACCGGCTCCCTGCACTACCAGTGGAAGGGGCAGGAGAAGGAAGCCTTCTTCACCGAAATTCCCCACACCGACTGGATCATGGTTCTTTCGCTGGATACCGAGGAAATGCTCTCCCCGGTAAGTGCCCTGATACGCGGCAGCATCCTGATCTTTGCCGTATGCGCCGTGGCCGTGGCCGTGATCATTCTCCTTTTCTCCCGCAATGTCTCCACCGCCATACGCGACAGCGCGGCCTTTGCCGAGCACATGGCCGGGGGGCATCTGGACACTCCGCAGGAAATAGCCGCGGCCCTGGACAAAGACGGCCTACGCTCCGATGAAGTCGGCCGCCTGGTCCGCAACATGACCATCATGCGGGAAAACCTCAGAAAACTGTTTGACGAAAGCACGCAAAAAACCGCCGAGGCCGCGGCGGCCACCGAAGAAGCCCGCGCAGCCACAGCCCGGGCCGAGGACGCCGCGCGCCGCGCCGAGAGCGCCAAACGCGAAGGCATGCTGGCCGCAGCCGGACAATTGGAAACCGTGGCAGGCGTTGTGGCCTCCAGGTCCGCAGAACTTTCGTCCGCCATTGAGCAGTCCGACCACAGTTCGGCGGAAGCCGCCCGACATATGGCTGAGGCTGCCACTGCCATGGGCGAGATGAATGCCACCGTGCGAGAAGTGGCCAGCAACGCCTCGGCTGCATCCTCGGTTTCGGCGGAAACACGGGCCAAGGCGGAAGAGGGTGAAAAAATTCTGCTGGACTCCCTGGAAAGCGTTGGTCAGGCGTATCAGGTATCTCTTGAACTCAAGAAGGACATGGGCACTCTGAACGAACACACGCAGGCCATCGGGCGCATCATGAACGTCATTTCCGACATAGCGGACCAGACCAATCTTCTGGCCTTGAACGCCGCCATTGAGGCGGCCCGCGCGGGCGAGGCCGGGCGAGGCTTCGCCGTGGTGGCCGACGAGGTGCGCAAGCTGGCCGAAAAAACCATGGCTTCCACCAACGAGGTCAGCCAGGCCATTTCCGCCATTCAGGAAAGCGCCGGGCAGAGCGCCAGCAAGATGGAAGAAGCCCTTGCCGCAGTGGAAAAAGCCACCGGATTCACGGAGCAGTCACGCGAATCCCTGCGCAGCATCGTGGCCTATGCCGAAAACACGGCCGACCAGGTGCGCGCCATTGCCACGGCCAGCGAAGAGCAGTCCGCGGCCAGCGAAGAGATCAACCGGACCATTGTCACTGTCAACGACATGTCGAGCCAGATCGCCGAAGCCATGCGCAGCGCGGCCGAATCCGTACAGGGCCTCTCTGCCCAGGCCCAAAACCTTTCCGGCCTGATTGATGAAATGAAGCGGGCGTAAGCATGCACCGCAAGTGTCCGTGGCTCCGGAATGCCGGAGCCCCGGACACTTTCCCCTTCCAGTCTTTTCTTGCCTTTTGTCACACGCGGGGCTACCTTTGCCCTGCGGAAAAATTTTCGGCTCAACGCACGCCCTCCCGCGCTCCGCGCGGAAAAGAATTTTCCCGCGCATCCCTTTTTCGCAGCCGTTCCGGCCTGTTTCGGACAGTTGCCTTTTGCCGCCATTCCAGGCGCAGCGGAGAATGTATGGACGTCATCGTCAACGGCGAAACAGAAACCTGCGCCGAAAACACCAGTCTGGCGGACTTGCTGCACCAGCGGGGGCATACGGCCCAAACCGTGGTCACGGAGCTCAACGGGCAGATTGTCCCGCACGAAGCCCGGCAAACAACGCTGCTGCACGCAGGCGACCGCCTGGAAATCGTCCACTTTGTCGGCGGAGGCTAACCCCGCCGTCCCACACGCTCCCCGGCTCCGGCCATTGCCGCACGTTTTCAACCCGCAACTTTCCGGCACCATCCCATGCACGATCCCCTTGTCATCGGCGGTATTTCGCTGCAAAGCCGCCTTTTTATCGGTACAGGAAAATACGCTTCGGACAGTTTCATCCCCGCCGTAGCCGAAGCCAGCGGCGCCCAGGTCATCACCGTGGCTGTGCGACGTGTAGACAAAACCACGGACGGACGGCCCCGTCAGGACGTCATGGAGCACATTCCTCCCCACATGCGCCTTTTGCCCAATACCTCCGGAGCGCGTACCGCCGAAGAGGCCGTCCGTCTTGCACGGCTGGCGCGCGCCGCGGGCTGCGGCGACTGGATCAAGATCGAGGTCATTTCCGACACGCGCCACCTGCTGCCCGACGGCTATGCAACAGCCAAGGCCACGGAAATTCTGGCAAAAGAGGGCTTCACCGTCCTGCCCTACATCAATCCCGACCTCTATGTGGCCCGCGACTGCGCCAGCGCCGGAGCCGCGGCCATCATGCCGCTGGGCGCTCCCATCGGCACCAACCGCGGCCTGCGCACCAGAGAAATGATTGCCATTCTGCTTGAAGAATGCGACCTGCCCATTGTGGTGGACGCGGGCATCGGCCGCCCTTCGGAAGCCTGCGAGGCCATGGAAATGGGCGCTGCCGCCTGCCTCGTGAACACGGCCATCGCTTCGTCCGCCGAGCCTGTACGCATGGCTCGCGCCTTTGGAGAGGCCGTACGCGCAGGGCGCGAAGCCTGGCTCGCCGGACCGGGAGCCGTGCGCGGCGTGGCCGAGGGTGCCAGCGCGTCTTCTCCCCTGACGGGATTTCTGGACTGAGGCTGCCATGGAAACATTTCAGGATGTCCTGCGGGACTGGCCTGTCTCGCGGCGCAAGGAAGCTGCAGCGTCAGCCACGGAAAGCAGTGTGCTGGCCGCGCTGCACAAAGACAGCCTGCGGCCGGAAGATTTTCTGGCGCTGCTCTCCCCGGCTGCCTCGGCCCATCTGGAAGCCATGGCCCGCCGCGCCCATGACCTGACTCTGCGTTTCTTCGGCCGGGCGGTGAACATTTTTACGCCCCTCTATGTTTCCGATATCTGCACCAACCAGTGCCGCTACTGCGGCTTCAACGCCAAAAATACGCAGCCCCGCCACCACCTCTCCGTGGACGAGGCCGAAGCCGAGGCGCGCTGCCTGGCGGCACGGGGTTTTCAGCACATCCTGCTGCTCACCGGGGACGCGCGCAAAATTTCCTCCCCCGCCTATATCGCCGATGTGGCCCGCCGCATCCGGCCGCTTTTCGCCTCTGTGGGCATTGAAGTCTATTCCCTCACGGGCGAGGAATATGCGCAACTGGTCCGCGCCGGAGTGGACAGCATGACCATGTTTCAGGAGACCTACCAGCCCGAACTCTACGCCTGGCTGCACCCGGCAGGCCCCAAGAGCGATTATGCCTTCCGTCTCAACGCGCCGCAGCGCGCCGCAGAAAACGGCATGCGCTCCATTGGGCTGGGGGCGCTGCTGGGCTTGGACGATTTTGTGGCGGACGCCTTTGCCGCCGGGCTGCACGCCTGGTGGCTGCAACGCCGCTATCCCGGTGTGGACGTGAGTGTGTCCATTCCGCGCATCTGCCCGCATGAAGGCAGCTTTGACGTGCAGCACACGGTGGACGACCGTCGGCTGGCGCAGTATGTGGCTGCCCTGCGCTGCTTTTTGCCGCGCGCAGGCATCACCTGCTCAAGCCGCGAAAACGCCTTCATGCGCAACCATTTGATCCCGCTGGGCGTAACGCGCGTTTCCGCAGGCGTTTCCACGGCTGTGGGCGGGCGGGCCACCGAAGACATGCACAATCCCGGCCAGTTTGAAATCTCTGACCGGCGCAGCCTGGAACAGATGGTGGCAGACCTTGCGGCTCTGGGCTATCAGGCTGTGCTCAAGGACTGGGAAGACCCGGCAGGAAGCGGAGCCTGACGCCGTGGACAACGTGCTGCGCCACGGCCTTGCCCGCTACCTCAGCCAGGAACACCTGCAATGCCTGCGTCAGGTCCGCATAGGCGTTGCCGGTGCCGGGGGGCTGGGGTCCAATGCCGCTCTCATGCTTGTTCGCAGCGGCGTGGGCAAACTGCTGCTGCTGGACGATGACGTGGTGGATGCCTCCAACCTCAACCGCCAGCAATACTGGCCCCGCCATGTGGGGCAGCCCAAGGTGGACGCCTTGGCCGAACTGTTGCGCGAACTCGACCCTGATCTGGACCTTGACGTCCGCCGCCTGCGCCTGACAGCCGACAATCTTCCGCATATTCTGCCTCTCTGCCCCGTATGGGTCGAAGCTTTGGACGGAACGGAAGACAAGCGCCTGCTGGTGGAAGGCGCCCTGCTGGCCGGGCTGCGCGTGGCCAGCGCATCGGGTATGGGCGGCTGGGGCGGCCCCGCCATGAGCAAACGCCGCCTGGGAAATCTGGTTCTGGTGGGCGATTTTACCACAGACATCCTGCAGGCCCCTCCCCTGGCCCCGCGCGTTACCCAGGCAGCGGCCCTGCTGGCCGATGCCGTGCTGGAAATGCTCCTGGACAGCCCCCCGCCGCAGAACTGATGCACAAAATCTTGCGTACGAAAGCCCGCTACGGCAAAAACATTGCCGTAGCGGGCTTTCGTACTGTGCAAAAATCCCTACGAGGCGACGCAGGAGCGAACGGCCTTGCTGCCAGCCGGTTTGCCGCCTGTCTGGGCATGGGGGTCAATGGTACGGATGGTGGTCACCTTGTTCTGGGTAAAGAAGTCAAAGCCTTCACGCCCCTGCACCTTGTTGGTGCCGAGCAGGGAGCCCTTGATTCCGCCAAAGGGAATGTACGGATGGGGCGCGCAGATGCCCACATTCACGCCCACCATGCCCACATCCGCCTCGCGGCTGAATTTTTCGGCATAGAACTGGCTGCGCGTGAAAATGCAGGCGCCGTTGCCGAATTCGGACCGGCGGATGAGATCCAGGGCATCGTCCATGTCCGCAATCTTGATTGTTCCCACAATGGGGCCGAAAACTTCTGTTGTGAACAGCGGGTTGCAGGGCGTGAGATCCTTGACGATAATGGGCCCCACAAAGAATCCGTTCCTGTTTTTTTCCGGCAGGTCGAGCTGGCGGCGGTCCAGCACCAGCTTGCAGCCCTGGCCGTGCGCAAGAGCCGCCTCCAGCGACTCATGCACAAAATCCACGGCCTTGCGGGAAATGAGCGGCCCCATGTACACATCGGGGTCAAAGGCATCGCCCACCTTGATGCTCGCGGCGGACTCCACCATGATGTCCACCACCTTGTCGTACACTTCGGGCACTGCGGCCACCAGCGATCCTGCCAGGCAGCGCTGCCCCGCGGAACCGTAGCAGGAATTGAGGTAGTTCTCGCGAAAAACGTCCATATCCGCGTCTTCCATGACCACCAGCATGTTTTTGGCCCCGCCGAGCAGCATGGACCGCTTGCAGAGGCGCGCGCAGCCTTCGGCCATTTTTTTGGCCGTGGGCGTGGAGCCCACCAGGCAGACGCCCGCAATGCGCGGATCATCGTACCAGGAGCCGGGAATGTCCCTGTTGCCGTGAATGATGTTCACAACGCCGGGCGGCAATTCTATTTCCGTAAAAATTTCGCCCATGAGCTGCATGAAATACGGCGACTGCGTCGAAGGCTTGAAAATGAAGGTATTGCCGACAACAATGGCGTAAGGAATGAACCAGCCGAAAACCAGGGCGGGAAAGTTGAACGGAGCCACGCCGCCAAAAACGCCCAGAGGTTCGCGCACGACCTTGCCGCTGATGTTGCCGGAAATATAATCAAGGGTCTGCCCCTGAATCATGGCCGGAGCGCAGGCCGCGGCCTCCAGAATTTCTACCACGCGCTGCACTTCGCCCCTGGCTTCGGAAATATGTTTGGCCTGATCCAGGGCAATGGCCTGCGCCAGATCCTCCTTGCGCCGCAGCATGCCTTCGCGCATTTTGTGGATGAAGGCCGTGCGCCTGCCGATGGACAGGGCGCGCCAGCCGGGATAGGCGGCGGCCGCCGTGTCCACAGCCAGTTTGGAGGTTTCCGGGCCGGACTGGGGCACAACGGAAATCTGCTCCCCTGTGGAGGGGTTGTACAGGGGTACAACGGACGCGCCTTTTTCTTCCTGCCATTGGCCGTTGATATAGTTTCTGATGCTGATCTGTGGCATGTTTCCTCCTCCGGACATGGAGATGGCAATTTTTCGGGACGCGCCGACAATACGGCGCTCTCACGGACCTTCCGCCCCGCGTGCGCGGGGCGGAAGGCAGTGCGTTTATTCGGCGGGAATCGGGGTCTTGACCTTCTTCAGGAACATATCCGTCACATAGTCCGCCTCGCCGACCTTCTTGAGATCGTCCTTGGTGATGCGGCCCACTTCGGCAAAGAATGTGGCGATGTCCGCATGCCACTTTTTGGCGATACCTTCGTCAAACAGCTTCACCTGCTCCTCGTAATTGAAGACAGGGTGGGTTTCCAGATCCTTCAGGGCCATGGCGTCGGAATAGTTCTTGCCCGCCCATTCCAGGAAGAAACGCTTGTATTCGGGCACAAGGCTCTTGGGATCCGTCTTCATGCGGTTCTGGATCATGTTGACCGCGCGCAGGTACACGCGCAGAAATTTGGCGACAAGATCCGGGTTGGCGTCAGCCCACTTCTTGTCGGCAATGAGGCTGATGGGCAGGCCCACGCCGCAGGTCTTGGGCATGCCTACGATCTTCCAGCCCTTTTCCTCGCCAAGATACATGTGCGGGGCCCACAGAGAAACCATGTCGCCGATGCCGGTGCTGAACGCCGCCAGAGCCTGGGCCTGATCCATGTTCTTGATGACGACATCGCTGTCCTTGAGGCCCAGCACACGCAGCCAGTGGCTGAGGGCGAAGTGCGAAGAAGACACGGTGGTTGCCAGGATGGTCTTGCCGCGCACATCATCGGGGTGGCCGTACACCTCGGGATACTCCGGATTGTAGCCCTTGGTCTTGAGCACGGGGCTGTCCGGACGCACCATGACGGCGTTGGTGATGGACTCGTCGTTGCCGATGCCGATGACGTAGGTTCCGTAACGCAGATTGCCCATCATGGCCGGTACGGCACCGGTGCCGCAGAGCACCCATTCGCCCGCGGGCAGGGCATTGAGCTGGGCCATGCCCGAATCAAAGTACAGAAGTTCAAGGTCAATGCCTTCTTCCTTGTCCCAGCCTTTTTCGTGCGCGTACCAGACAAGAAAGGTCTCGTGCTCGTCCATCCACGCGGTACGCAGTTTGACAGGTTTTTCCGCCAGGCAGACGCCCGCGCCGAACAGGACGACTGCCAACAGCCCGACGACACAAAGGAGAAGCTTTTTCATAAAAACCTCCGGATATGGAGAAAGCCCGGCTTTCCCCGGTTACAAGAGCACCACTCTCATTGCCGCTTTTCGGGAGTTTGGCCCAGGCAGGTTCCGCCCGCCCGCCGCCGCATGAGCTCTGTCAGGCATTGTGTGGTGGAATGCCTGTACACGCAATACTGACACCAGCAGGCCCCCAGAATGCAGATCACAGACAACAGCCTGTGCCCTCCCGAAAAATATACCGCCAAAGCCAGCACGCAGCCCGCAAACACTCCGATCCGGTATTGTGCCCTGCGGGCATACAGTCCCTTCAACCTGCGTTCCAAAGCGTCGTTGGACAAAGCCTCATTCTCTTTCTGCCGGTCTTCCGCCGCGCGCCCGCTGATTCTCCGGGCCAGACGCCCCGCAAGACTCCAGACCACCACAGCAGCGGCGACAAGAAGAAGAAAATGCACGGTTGCCGCGTCCATACGCCCCCTGCTGCCCCTTTGCGCCCGCGCCTGGCCTCAAAGCCGCCGTAAATCCGCGGGGCAGAAAAAATCAGAGTACCAGTTCCGTTCTGTCTGTAATGACCTCGCGCATTCTGAGAAGCTCCATGTCCGTGTGCTCTCTGGGCCGTGGCAGGTTCACCGGAAATTCCTCCTTGATGGTTCCCGGCAGCTTGCCTTCCATAAGCACGATGCGGTCGCCCAGATACAGGGCCTCGTCAATATTGTTGGTCACAAAGATGATGGTGCGTTTTTCCTGTTCCCAGATCCGCGATATTTCCTGTTGCATGAACATGCGCGTCTGGGCGTCCAACTGGCCGAAAGGCTCGTCCAGCAGCATTACCTGGGGACTGTTGGCATAAGCCCGCGCAATGCCCACCCGCTGCTTCATGCCGCCGGAAAGCTGATGGGGATAATGCTTTTCAAAACCCGACAAACCCACAAGGTCAATATAGTGCATGGCGATCTCGCGCCGCTCCGCCTTGGGAACGTTGCGCAGCTTGAGCCCCATTTCCACATTGCCAAAAACGGTTTCCCAGGCAAAAAGCATGTAGCCCTGAAAGACCAGCCCCCGGTCAGCCCCCGGTCCCACAATGGGACCATCGGACATGGCGGCATAGCCCTTGTCCGGCGTTTCCAGCCCGGCGATGATGCGCAGCAGCGTGGATTTGCCGCTCTGCCCGGGACCGAGAATGACCAGAAACTCGTTTTCGTGCACGGCCAGGCTCACATCGCGGATGACCGGCACTTCCACCTTGCCCTTCTGGATGAAGGTCTTGCTGATATTGTGGCACTGTATCTTGATGCTTTTTTCCATGGCTTTTCCCTCGCTGTATCCGTCCGCGCCCATCACAGATTGTCGATACTGCGCCGCCAAGGACAGAATTTGCGTTCCAGCAGGGCCAGCGCCTGCGATGTGCACCATGCCGCGGCCGCAATGAGGATCATGCCGCTCAGCACCAGAGCGGGCTGGTGGGTATCCATGCCGCGCTTGATGAGAAAGCCGATGCCCTCACGGGCATTCATCAACTCCGCAGCCAGCACGCACGTCCAGGCAATGCTCATGGAAATCTGCAACCCGGCAAAAACCGCAGGAAAAGACGCGGGAAAGGAAACCTGGAAGATCTCGTCCTTCCTGTTGCCGCCGAGCACGCGGATCACGTCATACAGCTCCGGCTCCACAAGGCGTATGCCGTTATAGGCATTGAGCAGGCAGGGCACAAAGGTTCCCAGAATGATGATGAAAACCTTGGCCGACTCGCCCACGCCGAACCACAGAATGGCCAGCGACACCCAGGCAATGGGCGGCATGGGCTTGAGCAGGTCGAAGAGCGGCTTGACAATGGCATTGACGTATCTGTTGAGCGCCATGAAAAGCCCCAGGGGCACAGCCACCGCCGAAGCAAGGCTGAAGCCGATGACCACGCGCCGGGTACTGGCCCAGACATGGCCCCAAAGATCGGTGCCGCCGAACTTCATGGTGGTCAGCATGCCGAGTTGTGCCAGCACTTCCGACGGCCGGGCCAGCGAGTCGTCAAAAATTTTCAGAACAGCCACACGATCCCAGAGAAAGAAGAAGGACAGCAGGGAAACCCCGTAGAGAAAATAGATATTGGTCAGAACGCGCATGACGGAAAAGGGCTGGGAATCCCTGACGGCGTTCACGGTTTCGTTGGCAATATTCGAACTCATGCCTACCTCCTGATGCCCGCCAGCAGCGTCTTTTCCACATAGTCGATGATCACTCCGATAAGCGCACCGGACAGGCCCACGCAGATCATGCCGAGCAACACAATATCCGGGCGTATGAGGCGGCCTCCCATGGTGATCAGATAGCCGAGCCCCGTGTCGGCAGCCAGCAGTTCCGCACCCACAAGGTTGGTCCAGCAGTAGGCCAGGGCGATCTGGAGAGCGCCAAAAACCATGGGCAGGGCCGAAGGAATGCACAATCCGGTGAATATCTGCCAGTCGCTGGCCCCGTAGGTGCGGGCCATCTGTATCAGGGCGGGATTGGTCATGCGCACGCCCACATAGGAGTTGATGACGCAGGGCACAATGCCCGCAATCCAGATGATGAACACCTTGCCGGTCAGGTCAATGCCGAACCAGAATACCGTCAGGGGAATCCAGGCAATGGGCGGTATGGGCCTGATGAGCTCAAAAACCGGCCGCACCAGCCCCTCCACCACCCGGAACCAACCCATGGCCAACCCCAGAGGAATGCCCACAAGCAGGGAAAGGCTGTATCCGAGAAAAGCCTCCTTGATGCTGGTCCAGATGTGGATGGAAAGCACAGCCCCGTCGGGCATGGGGTCGTGCAGTTTGGCGAGAAATGCCTGAAAAACCTGGGTGGGCGAAGCCAGAAGCTCGTTGGGAACAATGCCGTACACAACCACCGCCTGCCAGCCGAGAAAAAAAGCGGCAAGACTCATGACAGGCAGGATGGTCAGAAGCAGGGGCTGCTGTACTTTTACTTCTTGATAGGCCATGCACAGTCTCCTTTCTTCAGTAATCCCCCAAAAATACTGTCCGTTACCACCAGCGGATCAGTTCCGTTACCTCCTTGCGCAGATCCACAAAACGGGGATCGGTCAGCTTGCGCGGCCTCTCCAGATCCACGCGCAGTTCCGCCTTGATGGTCGTCGGTTTGTTGGAGAGCACAAGAATGCGGTCCGCCACATAGACGGCTTCCTCAATATTGTGCGTGACAAAAAGGATGGTGCTCTTCAGGGTTCGCCAGAGATTGACCAGCTCATCCTCAAGGTAATAGCGCAGCTTGACGTCCAGTTGCCCGTACGGCTCATCCATGAGCAGCAGGTCGGGCTGTACGGCGAAAGCACGGGAAACTGCGATGCGCTGAACCATGCTCGCGGATACCTGATTGGGATACAGATCAGCGCAGCTCGAAAGCCCCACCAGTTCCATGATGGCATCGCTGCGCTTCATGCGTTCGGCGCGGGGCACGCCCTTGATCTCCATGCCGTAGGCCACGTTCTCGCGCACGGTACGCCAGGGGAGACAGGTCGGCTCCTGAAAGACATAGGAGATATTGTGTGTTTTGGGGTTGGCCTCCTGCCCGTCGATCAGAATATTGCCTTCCGTGGCGGGCATGAGCCTGGACAGCATATTGAGGAAGGTGGTTTTGCCGCATCCTGTGGGGCCGACAATGGCCACCAGTTCTCCCTTTGCCACGCTGAAGTTGATACCGTCAAGAACCGTCAGGGTGCCGAAACGCTTTGTCAGGTTGCGGACCTGAATTTTTGGTGTACTCTCTGACACAAAAACTCCTTTGTGGTAAAGGTCTACAACAAAATATCATTTCTCCCTTGCGATGCATTGCTCCGGCAGAGCCGCTTTTTTTCGGGCGGCTCTGCCACAAACTTCCGTTACAGCCGTGGCCTTGTGACTAACGCCCTACCACGGTTTGCGGGTCCACGTCCATGCTATTCGGCGGCTTCCCCGGCCCAGGGCTGCTTGCCGCAGGCTGTCAGGTACTTGTTGATGGCTTCCTTGCCACCCACAAATTCGGCCATCTGGGGCCAGACTTTTTCCAGGGCGACTTTCTTCCACTCTTCCTCATCTTCCAGTCGGGAAATTTTGACGCCAGCAGCCTCCAGTTCCTGTTTGACATTTTCAGCCTGCGCGATCTGAAATGCCAGAGCCTTCTCCTGGGCGTATGCGCCCGCTTCGAGCAGAATCTGCCGCTGCTCCGGCGTCAGCTTTGCAAAAACACGTTCGCTGATGACCAGCGGCTGGAGATGGTAGGTATGGTATGTTTCGGTGATGAACTTCTGGTTGGCCTCATGAAACTTCATGGCCTTGAAGCCGATGTACCCGTAGCTCTGACCATCCACATCGCCGGATTGCAGGGCATTGAAGGTCGCGGCCCACGGCAGAAAGGACGGAATGGCCCCAAAAGCCTTGTAGGTAGCGGCCATGACCGCGTTTTGCGGCACGCGGATCACCAGGCCCTTCATGTCTTTCAGCCGGGTAACCGGATGCTTGTCGTTGGAGATGAAGCGAAATCCGCAGTACGTCCAGGTCAGCACGCGAAATCCCGCATTGGAGGCCATCTTGTTCAGCACTTCGGCGGGCGCGCCGGTGGTGCCCGCCACAACTTCGTCCAAATCGGCAAACATGTAGGGCAGGGTCAGGAGGGCAAATTCCTTGGCCAGGGGCACAAGATTGGCGATGCCGCCGAGCGCCATGTCAAGGCTGCCTTTCTGCACCCTGCGAAAACGCTCGCCTTCATCATCGCCTGGTGAAGTGCCGTAGGTGGAAACAATCTGGACAGCACCGCCGGTTTTTTCTTTCACATATTCCTCAAAAGCCTTGCCCACAACGCCCATTTCCGAAGTTTCGGCATCGCCCATGGCGATTTTCAGCGTTATCTGCGGCGCAGGGGCCGGTTCCGCCGTGGCGGGACCAACACACAAAAAAAGACTCAGTGCCAGCAGAAGCATGATTTTTGTGCAACTCACGGCTTTCTCCTCATCCTGCAGTAGTGTAGCGGAAACAAAGGCGGCGGAAAGCCCGCCGCCCCCTGACTCACTCCAAGCCTGTGCCCATCAGGTTGGGCAAAAAGAGCGCGATATCCGGAAAGATGACCAGGATGGCGATGACAGCGATATTCATCGCCACCAGCGGAAGCGCCCTGAAGGATATTTCCTCAAGAGAAATCTTGGCAATACCCGAGGCGATGAACATGTTTTCGCCCAGCGGCGGGGTGGAAAAACCGATGCCGCAGCAGCAGATGAGGATAATGCCAAAATGGATGGGATCAACCCCGTAGGCTGTCATGATGGGCAGAAGCACGGGCGTCACCAGCATGATGATGGCCAGGGTTTCCATGAACATTCCCAGAAACAGCAGAAGAATGACCACAAAAAACCATACCAGATTCACATTGTCGGTGAAAGACAGTATCCAGTTGGCAATTTCCACCGGAATCCGGTACGAGGTGAGCAGGTAGCCGAAGGCCGTGGCCGTGAACACGAGCACGAGCACGCGCCCCGTCAGCCACGACGTGCCCCGGAGGGACGACATGAAGCTCGTGAGCGTCAGTTCCTGATGGATGAAAAGCCCCACGATGATTGTATAGATAATGGCCACAATGGCGGCTTCCGTGGGTGTGAAAATGCCCGCGTAAATACCGCCGAGGATGATGATCGGAGCAAGGGCGGACCAAAAGCCGTCACGCAGGGAGTGGAGAAAAGCCTTCATGGACCAGCTCAGGCCGTCCAGCTGCCGTTTGCGGCACAGGAAAAAGTGCATGAGGCTCAAGCCGGTGGCGATGAGAATACCGGGCAGAACACCGGCCATGAACATCTTGGAAATACTCTGCTGGCCGGACACGCCGTAAATGACCATGGGAATGCTCGGCGGAATGACAATGCCGATGCCGCCGGCCGTGGCGGTGGCCGCCGCGGCATAGCCGACATTGTAGCCGCGCTTGGCCATGGCCGGGATCATGAGCATGCCCACGGCGGCCGTAGTGGCCGGGCCGGAGCCGGAAATGGCGCCAAAAAACACGCAGGACAGTGTTGTGGAAATGGCCAGGCCGCCGGGCGTGGGGCCAACGATATTTTCGGCAATGTGCACGAGCCGCCGCGAGATGCCTGCCGCCTCCATGAGCGCGCCCGCCAGCACAAAGGCCGGCAGGGCCATGAGCGGAAAAGCCGTAAGCGAGGCAAAGGCCCGCTCGATCATGAGGCTGAGGTCAATGCCCAGCATGAAAAAACAGGCCATGGTCGCCACGCCAAGGGCCACCATGATGGGGCTGCCGATGAGCAAAAGCAGAAAAAAGACGCCAAAGAGCAAAAGGCCGATGCTGCCGGGAGAAAGGGCTTCCATCATTGCTTGCCTCCTTCCGCCGTCATGAGCGTCTTCTGGCTTTCCTCGATGGCTTCCTGATCAGGATCCCGGATTTCTTTTTTGAGAACGAACTTGATGACGTTTACCTGCACAATACGTATGGCCATCAGCAGGAAGCTGAGCGGGAACACAAGGTAGACCATACCCAGATCCCAGTCCAGAGCGGGCGTGGCGTACGGAAACTCCACCAGATCAAGAACCGCAATATAGCCCTGCCAGGCCATGATGAGTGAAAAGCAGAACCAGATCACATCGCCGATGAACATGCAAAGATCGCCAACCCATTTGGGTGCCTTGATAAACTGGACCGTCACGCGGTTCAGGGCGCACAGGCGTGTGGCATAGCACGCGCCGAACAGGATGAACCAGATAAAGGCAAAACGGGCGATTTCTTCCGTCCACGGGAGCGACATGTCGATCTGCCGCAGAACAATCTGGAGAAAAATGATGGCAACAAAGAAGACCAGCAGAAACTGGCACAAATAACTCTCGAAATGGTCCAGCAGAGCCAGAATGAACTTTTTCACGCTTGCTTTTCCTTGTCAGAGCAAATGGTCTTTTTTCCACGGAATGTCTGAAAAAATTCCGCAAGGCCACACACGCCGGGGCCGGTTCCGCACATGCGGTTCCGGCCCCGCATCCGTCATGACAGATTATTTCCAGGCGTCCTTGCCGCACGCCTTCAGGTATTCGTTAATGACATCCTTGCCGCCCACAAAGTCGGCCATTTCAGGCCACACTTTCTCGATGGCGGCTTTTTTCCACTGGTCTTCATCTTCCAGTTGGGAAACCACAAGGCCGCCAGCCACAAGCTCTTTCTTGGCGGCTTCGGCAGTTTCCACCTGGAACTTCAGAACAGCGTCCTGGGCATGCTTGCCCGCTTCAACCATGAGCTGCTGCATTTCGGGGGTCATCTTCTTGAACGCGCGTTCGCTGATGACCAGGGGCTGCAACTGATAGGTGTAGTGCACCTCGGTGAGGTATTTCTGGTTGGCTTCGTTGAACTTCATGGCCTTGAAGCCGATGTAGCCGTAACACTGCCCGTCCACAACGCCCTGCTGGAGAGCGGTGAAGGTTTCGGCCCAGGAAATGGGGGTCGGGCTGCCGCCAAAAGCCTTGTAGGCGGCAATGAGCACCGCGCTCTGGGGCACACGGAACTTCAGGCCCTGCATGTCGGCCATCTTGGTGATGGGGCGCTTGGAGTTGGAAATGTAGCGGAAGTCGGTGTAGGTCCAGGTCAGAACGCGGAAGCCGGCCTTGGTGGCGTACTTGTTCAGCATTTCGGCGGGAGCGCCGTTGGTGCCGGCCACCACTTCGTCAATGTTGGCGAACAGGTAGGGCAGGGTCAGCAGGCCGAGCTTCTTTTCAAAAGGCACAAGGTTGGCGATGCCGCCGAGGGCCAGGGGCAGGGTGCCCTTCTGCACATTGCGGAAACATTCGCTCTCGTCACCCAGGGCGCCGCCATAGAAGCACTGCACTTCCACTTTGCCGTTGGTTTTTTCTTCCACATATTTCTTGAAGGCATTGCCCACAACGCCCATTTCAGAATCTTCAGGATCCCCCAGAGCCATCTTCAGCGTCATTTCCGGCGCGGCAGAGGCGGGCACGGTCCACAAAAACAGGGCCGCCAGCAACAGGGAAAAAATCTTTTTGCAAGCCATGAACAATCTCCTTTTGGTAGTGATGCGGCAAAATTGCCTGAAAACCCCGAAACCATATGCATTGCGGCACAAAGCCGCCGTACAGAGACCGAAAGGGCGCGCCCGGTTTTCCGGACGCGCCCTTTGCTGCTGCCTTATTTGTCAAAGTGCTTCTTGTCGAGGTGCTCGTACTTGGGCAGGAACCTCGTGGGCAATGCCAGCGCATCGCGCCGGAAGGGAGGCGCCAGGCGCGTGCCGTCGGTCATGATTTCAATGACTGCGGGACGGCGGTTCTTGCGGGCGGTTTCCAGCGCATTGGCCAGATCGGCCTGAGTGTTGACGGTGTAACCGTCGGCACCCATGGCTTCGGCGATCTTGGCGTAAGACTTGGACCAGATGTCCGCGCCCACAAAGCGGTTGTTGTAGAAGTCCACCTGGTTTTTCTTTTCGGCGCACCAAGCCCCGTTGTTGTACACGGTGGCGATGACCGGCAGGTTGTACTGGCAGGCGGTGGGCACTTCAAAGAGGCTCATGCCCCACGCGCCGTCGCCCACGATGGCCACGGCCACATCTTCGGGGCAGGCCAGTTGCGCGCCCAGAGCGGCCTGATAGGCAAAGCCCGTGTTGCCGAAGGTCAGCGTGGCCACATGGCGCTTGGGATTCTTGAAGCGCAGGTAGCTGTTGGCCGTGGAGGAGGTGTTGCCGATGTCGGTGGTGGCGATGGCATTGCTCTCGGTAACGAACTTGCCCACCACTTCGAGAGCCTTGCGCGGATGCATGCGGCCTTCCAGCGTGGGTTCGTCGGCGATGGTCGCGATTTCCTTGTACCAGTCTTCCAGTTCGGCCTTGACCATGTTGTGCACGGGAGTGAGATCGGCCTTGGCGGGCATGGCTTCACGCAGACGGGCGAACAGTTCTTCCGCGGCGTCCTTGGCATCGGCGCACAGGCCCACGGTCACGGGGTGGGTCTTGGCGATGTGGCGCGGGTTGATGTCGATCTGCACGATCTTGGCCGTCTTGGGGAAGTAGTTGATGTCGTACTGCGGCAGCGTGCCGAAGTAGGACAGCCGGGTACCCACGGCCAGGATGACATCGGCCTTCTGCAGAATGCGCATGGCGGCCTTGGAGCCCATGTAGCCGATGGGGCCGGTCCACAGCGGATGGTCGCAGGGGAAGGCGTCGTTGTGCAGGTAGGTGCAGGCAACAGGGGCGCCCAGGTATTCGGCCATGGCCTTGATGGTTTCGATGCAGCCGGAGTCCACCACGCCGCGGCCGGAAACGATCACGGGATTTTTGGCGCTCTTCAGCACTTCCACGGCCGCCGCGAACTGGGCGGGGTTGCCGATGCCGCCGGGAGCCACGCGGTACTGGGAAGGATGCAGGATTTCCTCGTCCAGCTCACCGTAGAAATAGTCGCGGGGAATGTCCACCAGCACGGGGCCGCGCTCGGCATAGGCAATGCGGAAAGCCGTACGCACGATGTCGGCGGCGCGCTTGGGATGGGGCACACGCAGGGAAGCCTTGGTGATGGGCTTGAACAGGTTCCACGTGTCGCATTCCTGGAAGCCGTCCCAACCCACGGAGATGCTGCCCGCGCTGGGGGAGAGCACCACCATGGGAGTGTGGGCCATGTTGGCCGTGGCCACTGCCGTCACATAGTTGGTGATGCCGGGGCCGTTCTGGCCGATGACCACGCCCGCGCGGCCGGTCAGGCGGCAGTAGGCGTCTTCCATATGGCCGGCGGTCTGCTCGTGACGCACCGAGATAAAGTCGATTCCCGCCGCGGGAAACAGATCCAGCATGTCCATGAAGGCGGAACCGAGAATACCGCTCACATGGTTCACACCTTCCTGAACAAGAACTTCTGTCATGGCCTCACTGGGCGTCATCTTGGGCATGTCATCCTCCAACGACATCATAGGGTTAATACGCCGCTCGCGCTCCGCTGGCGTTTGCTCCTTTTCACCCGGCGGCCGCTGCCACAAAGCTGGGCAGGCCCGCCGGAGCAGACGCGTGTTTTGCCCGAGCTTGCACCAAAGTGATACAAGAACCGTTCCATCCCGTGCGTCTGCCCAAATACACTGAAAACATTACCATCGTCCGCAAACCTGCGCCCAAAGGCAATGCAGTTTCGCCTTGAAGGGCACGACCCACCCCCATTGCGATGCAACATTGAATCATTTTTCGAGAAAAATTCCTTTCCCTCGCACGGCCCCAAAAAACAACTTGCTGAAATCAAAAAGCTTTATTTTTTTCTTGCGACTAGCCAAACGCTGAAGAAAAAGGTAATACTCGCCAGTGCAGCCCATGCGCAAACCCTCTGGCAAGCACACGCGGCCAGGGCGCGCGGCAGGCCGCCATACGCACACATGCCGTCCCGCGAGGAAAAGGCAGCAGAAATACAGTTGAAACGGAAAAAACATTCATGAGCACCACTCCCCTGCCCCAGGCAGATATCCTGAACCTCCTGCCCGACTCCGTCTGCGCCGCCTTCTGCACGGGCAAAGACTGGACGGTCGAGGCATGCAGCGCCTCCTTTCCCAAACTTGCCCAGCGCCTTGAAACCGCCTCTGATCCCGGCCAGAAAAGCGGGCGGGCAGAGCACAAGCCTCCTCTCTCGCTCCTTGCATTCCTGCGGGCCCACGCCGGACAGGAAGCGGCCGACAGGGTGCAGAAAAGCACCCCGGACACGCCCGTACCCCTTTGCCTGCCCTGCGGCACATGGACTCTTGCCTGGCGCTGGCTGCACGGGGAAGGGGCACGACAAGGAAAACACGGGCAAAGATTTCTCGTGCTGCACGAAAGCACTGCCACGGAAAAAACCGCGGAAGCACGCCTTCTGGATCAGGAACTGCACGCTATCATGGACTCCATGCACGACGGCGTGTGGGTTATCGACAGTGAGGGCACCACCCTGCACGTCAACAGGGCCATGAAGCGCATCGCCAATATCGAGCCTGCGGAAATGGTGGGAAAATCTGTTTCCGTGCCCGTTCTGGAAGGCAAGTTTTCCGCCGCGGTCACGCTGGACGCTCTGGAGCAAAAGAAAATTGTCACAAGGTTTGACGATTATCCCAACGGAACCCGCTGCCTCAATACCAGCACCCCCATTTTTGACCGCCAGGGCAATATCTGGCGGGTGGTGGCCTGCATCCGCGACATTACCGAACTGGAAACCCTCCAACGGCGGCTGGCGGACGCCGAGCGCACGGCCCTGTACCAGAGCAACGCCCTGAGCCTGCAACCCAGCGGCGAAAGAAATCTTGTGGGCAACGGCAAAGTCATGCGCCGCTGCGTGGCCGAGTTGGACAAGGCCGCCAAGGCGCCTTCGGGCATCCTCATCCTCGGCGAAACAGGCACCGGAAAAACCCATGCCGCCTCTTACATTCACCAGAAAAGCCCGCGCGCGGACGGCCCCTTTGTGGCCGTCAACTGCGCGGCCATCCCCTCCACCCTCATGGAGTCGGAGCTTTTCGGCTACGAAAAAGGCGCATTCACCGGAGCCAGCAAAACCGGAAAAAAAGGATATTTTGAACTGGCCGACAAGGGCACCCTGCTTTTGGACGAAATCGGCGAGTTGTCCTTGAGCATGCAGGCCAAGATTCTGCATGTTCTGGACGGCCAGGGGTTCCGCAAGCTCGGCGGCGAGCGGGAACGGCGCGTGGACGTGCGCGTCATCGCCGCCACCAACCGTCCCCTGGACCAGCTTGTGGGCAGTGGGCGCTTCAGGGCCGACCTTTATTACCGCCTGCGCGTTCTGAGCATCAGCATGCCGCCCCTGCGGGACCATCCCGAAGATATTCCGGCGCTCATGGCGGTTTTTCTGGACAAGGCCTGCACCCGCTACAATACCATCAAAACCTTCTCGCCCAAGGTCATTGAGTGTTTCAGCAAGCAGGCCTGGCCGGGCAATGTGCGCGAACTGCGTGCGGCGGTGGACTTTCTGGTGGCCATGACCGAAAACAGCGTCATTGCCATGCGCGATCTGCCCTCCCACCTGCTGGGGGATGCTGCCGACATGCCGCCCGATGATGCCGAAGACACCCCGGCAGCAGCCGGAGAGGCCCTGCCCTTCAGGGAAGCGGTTGAAAACCTGGAACGCGCCCTCATCAGCGAAGCCCTGCGGGATACGGGCAGCACCTACAAGGCCGCCAGCCGGCTCGGTATCAGCCAGTCCACGGTGGTGCGCAAGGTCAGGCAACTGGGCATTTCTGTTGCGGAGAAAAAAAGACATTGTGAATAGGCCGCGGCCTGCACAGCGCCCCTCCCTCGCAGAAATTATTGCCACAAATCGGGTGCCCCCGCAGGCGGAGAAACTCCGCCTGCGGGGGCACCCTCATGAGGCCGGCAAGGCCGAGCCCGCAAGCTGTGCCTGCGCGCTTTTTTACTTGCCCAGAACTTCGGTGATGGATTCGCGCAGGGCCGTGAGGATCGTATCAATCTGCTCCCTGGTCACAATGTAGGCCGGAGCCAGGTTGACCACGTTGTTCCGTCCGGCAAAGCTGCGGTTTGTCCTGCCCACAAGCACGCCGCGCTTGGCCATGGCCCCGCATACGGCAATGACCTTTTCTTCGGCCAGAGGCTGCTTGGAAGCCTTGTCTTCAACAAATTCAATGCCCTGCAGAAGACCCTTGCCGCGCACATCGCCCACCTTGCTGAAGGAGAGAAGATCTTGCAGGCCCTTTTGCAGGTAGTCGCCCATGGCCACAACATTGTCCAGAAGATTTTCTTCTTCAATGATCCGGATGTTTTCCAGAGCCGCCGCGGGCGCGGCAAGGCAGCCGCCGAAGGTGCTGATGTCGCGGAAGTAGGAAAGCTTGTCGGTGGTGTTCTGCAGAGCCGCAAACACTTCCTCGGTGGTCACGGTGCAGGAAATGGGCATGTAGGCACTGGCAACGCCCTTGGCCATGGTCACGATATCGGGCTTGACGTTGAAGTGCTGGTAGCCGAACCACTTGCCCGTCCGGCCGAGGCCGCAGACCACTTCGTCCATGATGATCAGCAGGCCGTATTTTTTGCAGATTTCGGAAATGGTTTCAAAATAGCCGTCCGGGGGCACAATGATGCCGCCGCCCGCCGTGATGGGCTCCAGAATGACAGCGCCCACGGTGTCGGGGTCTTCCTTCTGCACCACGGCTTCC
This sequence comes from Desulfovibrio sp. OH1186_COT-070, assembly GCF_003860215.1. Lineage (GTDB taxonomy): Bacteria > Desulfobacterota > Desulfovibrionia > Desulfovibrionales > Desulfovibrionaceae > Desulfovibrio. The sequence continues at coordinate 132,094 of NZ_RQYH01000006.1, forward strand.
AGTTCGCGGGCAAACTTTTCACCCAGATTCTTGGTGCCTTCGGGATAGGGCGAACGGTAGGCCAGGCAGGCGGGAAATTCCACAAAACCGGGGGTAAAGGGCCCGTATTGCTCGCGGCGTTCTTCCTGCCCGCAGGCGCTCAGGGTGCTGATGGTGGTGCCGTGGTAGTCGCGGGCGCGGTAGATGATCTTGTATTTTTTGCCGCCGTGCTTGAGCTGCGAAATCTGGCGTACCATTTTGAAGGCTTTTTCGTTGGCTTCGGAGCCGCTGCTGGAAATATAGACCCGCGAAAGACCGGGCATGTGCGAAAGCAGCTTTTCAGAAAAATCAATGGCAGGCTGGGAACCGCAGCTGGCCGCATAAAAGGGCAGCTTTTTCATCTGCTCGGCAGCGGCATTGACGATGCTCTCCCGCCCGTAGCCCACGTTGACGCACCAGACGCCGCCCGAAGTGGCGTCCAGATATTCCTTGCCGTTCAGATCTGTAAGATACAGCCCCTTGCCTTCCACCGCGATCATGGGCGCATTGCCCTGATGCAGCATCAGATGGTGCCATACGTTTTTTACGTCCCTGTTGGGATATTCATTCGTGTTCTGCGCCGACATGATGATCCACTCCTTGAAAAAGTGTTGACTGTCCCGGACAGGCCGGAAACCGCACTCCGCAGCCCCGGTCATCCGCGCATCCCGCGCTCCGGACCGACGGAAAAACTCCGCCGGCGGTTGCACGCCCTGGCTGGCATGCAAAAAGAGGCAACAAGCATGCCACCCGGTCAACAGGCTGAAGAGAAAGAATTTTTCTCCCTTTCACCCTGCTGCAATGCAAAAAAGACTTGCACTGAAACAGCGGCGGCCCCGCACCTTTTTCATGCAAAGCCGCCGCCCGCCCAAAAACCTTATGCCTGACCCGCCGCAAAGGCCAGCAGTTTGTCAAAGCTCTGCGAAGCATCGCCCAGCATGAGGTGCACGCCCTCACGCCCGTACAGGGGGTTGGGAACACCCGCATAACCGGGCTTGTCGTCATAGTTGCAGATAATGATGTTCTTGCAGTTTTCCACCGCAAGAATGGGCATGCCGTAGATGGGCGTGCCTTCCGC
>NZ_RQYH01000051.1 GCF_003860215.1 Desulfovibrio sp. OH1186_COT-070
GCTGTCTGTAAACCGTGATTTTTTCATGTAAAATCTCCCGCTTCATGAGTATGGGAAATTCTACTTTCAAACGCTACCATTTTTTGGGGGGATTACAGCTTGTGAGCACGTCGGCGCCGCCCAATCCGTCGATCTGCCGAATATCAGGACTGCCAAAAACCGCGCGGATGACCGCGTCGCGTTTTTTCGGATCACTCGGCAGGTCAGCTTCCTTGAGAAAAATGCCTTTGCTGGTGCCCCCGCGTACAATAGCGCAGGGGATCATTTCCATCTGCGGATGCATGATTTTCTCCTATAAGGTTAGACTGACGCCGTACCTATCGCTACAGCCAGCGCCACGGTGGCGCCCACCATCGGATTGTTGCCCATGCCGATAAAACCCATCATTTCCACATGCGCAGGCACCGAAGATGAACCGGCAAACTGAGTATCGCAGTACATGCGTCCCACCGTATCGGTCAGGCCATATGAAGCCGGGCCAGCTTGATTGTCATCGGGGTGGACGGTGCGCCCTGTGCCGCCGCCGGAAGCCACGGCGAAATATGGCTTGTCCGCGTCAATACAGTATTTTTTGTAAATACCCGAGACTGGGTGCTGGTATCGCGTCATGTTGGTGGAATTGCCGGTGATGGACACATCCACCCCGGCGTGGCGCATGATGGCAACGCCTTCGGGCACACTGTCAGCTCCGTAGCAGCGCACCGCTGCGCGTGGGCCAGTGGAGAATCCCCGCTCTTCTTCAACGCGCAGGGTGTCCGCATCAAAGTCGTAGGCGGTGCGTACATAAGTGAAGCCGTTGATGCGCGCAATAATGTAGGCAGCATCCTTGCCCAGGCCGTTAAGAATGACCCGCAGTTTTTTCACGCGAACATTGTTTGCCGACTGTGCAATGCCAATGGCACCCTCAGCTGCGGCGAAGGATTCGTGCCCTGCCAGAAAGGCGAAGCATTGTGTTTCCTCCCGCAACAGACGGCTGGCAAGCCGCCCGTGGCCAAGGCCCACCTTGCGGTTATCCGCCACCGAACCCGGAGTACAGAACGCCTGCAGCCCTTGGCCTATGGCCTCGGCCACGTCCGCCGGTGAAGCGGCCTCAAGCTTGAGCGCCAGAGCACCACCAAGACAGTAGGCCCAGCAGGCATCGTCAAAGCAGATGGCCTGGACGTTCCGTACCAGAGCAAAAACATCAATCCCTTTTTCCAGCAACAGATCCCTCGCCTCTTCGAGATGCCGAAGTCCGCACTGTTTCAAGCAGGCGTCAATGGCGGGCTGTCGCAATTCCTGAGCTTCAAAACATATCATGACGGCCTCCTCTCCTATGCGCCTCTGGGATTAATGATTCGGACAGCTTCATCGTATCTGCCGTAGACACCCTGTACCCTTGCGTATGCCGCATCCGGTGAACTTCCACTGGCGATGAGATCCATCATTTTTCCAAGATTAACGAAGGCATATCCGATAATTTCATCATTGGCGTCCAGAGCGAGGCTGGTAACGTAGCCTTCGGCTATTTCCAGATAACGCGGGCCCTTTGCGCGGCTGCCGTAAGATGTGCCCACTTGGCTGCGTTGCGTTCCGCCAAGATCCTCAAGGGCTGCGCCAAGCGGGAGCCCACCATCCGAATAGGAACTCTGCGTGCGGCCGTAGGCAAGGTTTAAAAAAAGAGCCTTCATGGCACTATTGGTCGCATCACAAACTAGGTCGGTATTCAGTGCTTCAAGTATGGTCTTTCCCGGCAGAATTTCGGACGCCATGGCTGCGGAATGCGTCATCCCCGAACATCCGATATGCTCTATGAGAGCCTCTTCAATGATGCCGTTCTTGACGTTGAGCGTGAGTTTGCATGTACCCATCTGCGGCGCACAAGTGCCACAGCCGTGAGCAAATCCGGAAATATCCTCCACTTTTGTGACTTTTGACCAGCGCCCCTCCTGTGGGATCGGCGCCGGACCGTGCCCTGGGGACTGGCGCACAGCGCAGTAATATTTCGAATAATCGGACATCTTCATACCTCGCAGTAAAAAGTCAGGCATTCCAACAACCGGTGAAGGCGGCATTCACGCAGTTTTTGAGGCTTCCGAACCAAGTGCGCAGCCTGTTGGACCCGGGCGCATAGAAAGCCATTTTGGCCGAATTGGTCGCCAAGGAGTGCAGGCCACGCTGTTCCGGAATGCTCAGAACGGTGCACAAATCCTGGGTAAGCACGGCTCCGGCGTCTTCAATGATCTGCAGGTAGCCCATTTGCCGCGCCATGGCCTTAACGGGAATATTGGTGTGTACCCACATCGTCACACCGTCCTTGACTTTTTTCCCTTGCAGCAGGGCGGCTACCTCGGCTACCTGATTCAGCGTCAGGTGCGGGCACCCCACGGCCACATAGTCCACCTGGCGGTTACTGTTGCTCGTGAGGCGCTCGTAGCCCTGTATTAGTTCTTGTGGGCCGATTTCAACCTCATCATAGTTGTCGGCGTATATTCCAGAACCAAGCATGACGGCATCCGGCGTCTGACCTTCAACGTGGTAAAGAGCCACGCCGCCGCTGCTGGCCAAGGCAGCACTGAGGTAAATGTGTTCTTCAAGCCTGAGTGGCCGCAACCCCGCAAAGGCGGGATTGTGGACGCCGATATTACTGCCAACATAGGCCCCCAGAGCGCCCACGTCGGCCAAGTCGTCAATGGGTACCGTTACCCTGAACCGGACATGCGCTCGCCGGTTCTTGTCAAGATGGAAGCCGTAGCAAGGGGTTTTGCCAACCAGGGCGGCAGCAAAGGCGCTCGGGCCGCCTTCACGGTTATCGCGTGCGCCCAAAAATGAATTGGTGAAGGCTACGGCCGAGGACTCAGCCCAGGCGATGTGCTCACCAAACCGGGGAACAAATCCATACAGGTACGGTACGCAAGAGGATGTGCCGTAGCAGCCCGTCCTAACATATCCATCATTGATACGCAGTTGTTTGTCACACCATTCCCCAGGCAGCCCCAGATCGCGAGAACGGTCAACCCCTATGACGTTGAGCGTAGTGGGAACGCTTACCCGCGCTCCAGAATCGGCCATTTCCTCAATCCAGTGCATGCCCGCATCGCCATGAGACCGGTAGGAAAGGCCCGCTACATGGGCGCTTTGAATGGGAATAAGCTTTTCCGCGTCGTAGATCTTGCCGAGGGCTACCAGCATTTCCATGGCAAGACGCCGCGCTTCGCCTCCTTCGCCGTCTAGAACACGCTTGTCATCATCGTGCAGAATCATGGCTCGCCTCCTCAATGATAACTTGTTCGGAGTCAGCATCCACTGTGACGATGTCGCCATTCCGCAGTGCGGAGAAAGGGTCTTCGGACAGTCTATCCACCACAGGCAGGTGTCCCATGATGGCGCCGCAGGTAATGATGGTTTCGGTGACCAGGTTGATGATAGCTTTTGGACCTGTACCCATCTGGGCAAGTTGGTAGATGACGTAGGAACCCCCGGTACTTCCCTTGCCATAAGGAAAAACAAGGATTTTATCTTTGATGGAAATGTTTTCAAGCTCGTGATTGTACTCGATAACCTTTCCTGTGGCGCAATCGAAGCCGAAGTTGAAGCCAATGGGTTGCCGACAAAGCAGAACTTCGCCGGTGGCACGCCCGGGGCTGATGCCCCTGCACTTTATGACGTGTTTCATTGGAGATCCTCCATGGATTACATGTCTTTCCAAATGGTTGATGCCTCATTCGTTCGTTTTCGCATCACCTGTAAATCTGGAAAACGTATTGCTATTCTTTACCGATACTCTTCAATAGGCTTTGATGCCGCCCGCAACTTTCGCCAGAGACTTGCGCGACTTATGGAAAGCCGACGGGCCGCCTTGGTGTAATCGTTGTCACAGGCAATAACCTCTCGACGGATGGCCTGTTGCTCCGCCCACCGAACGATTTCGCGCAGCGAGCCCCCAGGCAATACATCGTCCAAGGGCTCTAATTGTATTCCACCAAGTTCGCTGATAAAAATGCGTTCAAGGAGCGCGTCTAGCGTCTGGTCAGGAAAAATCTGCCAGGCCAAGGCCAATCGCTCCATAACGTTTGCCAGTTCACGTACGTTGCCCGGCCATGTGTGCCCCAACAGCCGCTCCCCGCAGGATTCTTTGAGAGATGCAGGCGTCAATGTTTTTTTGAAGTCTCCGCCAGGGTTGTGATGCAAAAAATGGCAGGCCAGCAACAGGATATCCCTGCCGCGCTCACGCAACGGTGGAACAGTGATGGGAAGAACATTGCAGCGATAATAAAGATCCTGACGGAACTGCCCCGAGCGCACCATGCCAGCGAGACTGCGATTGGACGCGCAGATAATGCGCACGTCCACGGGAATCATTTGCGCGCCCCCTATGCGCATAACCTCATGTTCCTGAAGGACGCGCAACAGCCGGGACTGAAGATGGTGCGGCAGTTCACTTATTTCATCGAGAAAGAGGGTTCCCTCGTGTGCCAGCTCAAAGTATCCGGCCTTTCCGTGGCGTCGTGCCCCGGTGAACGCGCCATCCTCGTAGCCGAACAGCTCGCTCTCCAACAATGAGGCGGGGATAGCAGCGCAGTTGACCGGCACAAAAGGCCCGTTGGCACGCTTGCTGGCCCGATGGATGCCCTGAGCAAACAGCTCTTTGCCACAACCGGATTCACCTTGCAGCAATATGGAAGCGTCTGTCCGGGCGTAGCTTCGCGCCAGTTTCACGATATTTTTCATGCCGGTATCGGCTGTGATAATATCCTCAAGGCCATAGCGGGTTTTGAGATGGCTCGCCTTGGCATTATTGCGCAACTGTCGTTCTGCGTGACGTATTTTTTCTGCTTCGGAAAAGGAGCAGACCACGCCGATTGTGTTGCCGTCCGCCTTGATGGGGATCCGGTTGGTGACGATAATCTTTCCGTTGATGTCTTGAAGTTTATTCAGCTCTGGCTCACCGGTCTGCAAGACATTCCAGGTCTGTGTGTTAGGAACTTTTTCTCGCGAATCATGGCCCAGAGCTTGGGCCGCACTGACACCGAGTATGCTTTCTGCAGCCGGGTTGATGAGGGTAAGCATGTTGTTTTCATCCGTCACAATCACGCCTTCGTTAATGGTTTGCAGGATAGTCACGGTGCGAGCTTGGCGTTGCCGCTCGGTGCGGCGCACACGCGCCAAGGAAAAGGCTTCCCGTAACGCCCGCAACACGGCATCTTCACCCGCCTCCAGCACAACGCCGTCTATGCCGCTGAGTTCACGCATGGACCCAACCAAGCTGCCGCCAACACCCATCTGGGCGCCTTCAGCTGCCGCCTCCATCATGCGGGACATCATTTCGGCCCGGCTGTGAAAGAGATATTCCCGTATTTCCATCCGCAAGGCCTTGCCCACAGTCTGCACCTCGGGCATGGGGGTCTGGTACTTAAAAAACGCGACACGGTGAACCTTGCCAGTGAAGGGCAGCAGCGTACGAAGCAGGTCCACGGATGTGGTTGAAACTTCCACCACGGGCACTTCCAGCTCTGCTTGAATAAAGTCGGCACTACCTCCACGGCTGCATATGACTTCGGGTTCCTGGCCTTCCGGAGCTTGGGTCAACATGGCGCGCGCTGCGGAAACAGCCTCGTCCAAGGCCACATTCGCCTGCACGGTAAGGGTACATGGCAATCCTTTCGCCACGCGCGCGAACACGGTCGTCAAGTTGCCATAAGGTGCCACAAGGGCGATGCGGTATGGCTGTGACATAAAGTTCGGCATGGGAATTCCTTATAAAAAAGGTTTGGGATTGCGTGTACTGTAGGGCAAACCGTCATGGACACACAAGGTTAGCCATCAGTGAGAACAAAGTAGCTGGGGCTGGAAGCCCCAGCACCATATGCCTCAGTCGGCGTATTTTTTGCTCAGGGCATTATACTGATCCAGTCCAATGAAGGCGTTGAATTCAGAAAATGTAAGCAATTCTTTATAGTAGTCGGATGTAGTACCGGTTTTCATGAGGTGATTCATATAGTCCCGAACGGCCTTGGCCGCCGCATATAATGGCCCCGTACAATAAATGGCAATGCCAAATCCCATGGCCTCAAGTTCATTGATGGTGGGGATAGGCGTACGACCGCCTTCCAGCATATTCGCCAATGTGGGAGTATTGGGAAAAGTTTTGTTGATAAGCTTCATCTCCTCGACATTTTCTGGAGATTCGATGAACAGCAGGTCGGCGCCTGCTTCTTCATAGGCCTTACCTCGTTCAAGGGCTTCTTCTATTCCGTGATTGGTACGGGCGTCCGTGCGGGCGATGATGACAAAATCATCGTCACGCCGGGTATCGACGGCGGCCTTGATCTTCTGCACCATTTCGTCCTTGGGGATGACCCTGCGGCCCAACATATGCCCGCAACGCTTGGGAAAAGCCTGATCTTCAAGCTGAATGGCGCTCACTCCGGCCCTTTCGTACTCGCGTACAGTACGTATGACGTTGAGTGGGTTTCCGTAACCCGTGTCGCCATCCGCCAAGACCGGAACCGATACTGCTTCCGCCAGATTGCGGGCACGCTCCACCATTTCAGACATGGTCAACAAACCCACATCCGGCTGGCCCAGCACGCTGGCCGATGTGCCGTACCCTGTCATGTAGACTGCTTTAAACCCTGAATTTTCAATAATTTTTGCGCTGAGAACATCATACGCTCCTGGGGCAACAAGCAGTTTGGGATCCTCAAGGAGCTGTTTCAGAAGGGTTGTTTTCTTCATGGTGAATCCTTGCTGTTGAAAGTTCTTTGATAAAAATGAAATGCTCGCAGCCAGTACTCAAAAAATTAATATCAAGTTTCATGCCAAACATAACATGCTGATATTTTAATTATATTTTTTATGACAGTGTTTAATATTTGCGAATATTTCAGTTTTGAAACACTTTTTAAAACGAAAAGCGCGCATCGGTGGTGTATCCCTCCTTTAAACTAGGCAGTGTAGTCACGAAATTGTTTAAATTTTCATTTTGTGGCACAGTTCGCTTGTCTTCAACCGTAAGCGAGGAACATATGCCCACAGCAGCCCACAGACGGCACGACATTTCTGATTCGGTTTGGAAAAAACTTGAACCCCACTTGCCCGGACGTGAAGGAAGCTGGGGAGGCAGGGCCCACGACAATCGGCGCTTTATCAATGCGGTCTTCCGGATTATGCGTACAGGCGCGCCGTGGCG
>NZ_RQYH01000052.1 GCF_003860215.1 Desulfovibrio sp. OH1186_COT-070
CCCATGACGATAATCGCTCATGCGGAAACTTTAAACAAGAAACGCTAAAGCTGCCAGCTAAAGCTGGGGGTTTTAACCCTCCCAAAGTGGGACAATAAATATTCAGAGATCTTGCCCCCTCTATGGGCAGTGTGCGAAATCATGTCTTTTGGAAAAATTTCGAAATGGATCAAAAACCTGAAAGACCCATCTGACAGAAACATGATCTCCAGAAAATATGAACTTGATGAAGTTGTATTTTGTTCTTTTTTACATGCCTTGAATATTTTGAGAAATAGATGTGCACATCATTGTCGTGTTTGGAACAGAAGCTTGAAATTCGGAATAAAGCTCCCCAAAAACCCTGAAATTCTATCTGATTCTGTGTATAGAAACAGCAAGACAAAAAACAAATTGTATAATCAATTATGCATGCTCCTGCATATGATGAACGTAATCAATCCTGGCCACAGCTGGAAAACCAGATTGGGCAAGTTGTTAAAAAGATATCCCGGCATTCGTCCTGATTCCATGGGTTTCCCTGACGATTGGGAGAACTTGCCCTTATGGCAAGGAATTTTTGACAAATAGCCATATGTCCGTCACAAGCGGCCTCTTTTCCCCGCTCCCGGCTACCCTCCATCCTCAAGAGGTAGTGTAATTCCCCCCCCTTTGACGGGAGGTCGCCCGCTCGGATAATATGGGCTGAAACAACGGAGGACAGCCATGTCCATGACGCAGATTTCTCTGGATCACGCGACGTTGGCTGCGCTGGACGCTGTGGCATCGGCGCGGGCGCTTACTCGTGAAGAAACTGTGCGGGAAGCCATCAGAAATCTTGCTGAATATGACCTGTGGTTTCGCCGTAAAGTTCAGACGGGTCTTGAAGATATTCAGAAAGGCCGTGTTGTTTCAGACCAGGCAATGGAGGCTGAGGCGGATTCCTTGTGCGCACGGCTGGCTGCGACCGGACTCTCCTGATGTTGCTCCAATGGTCCCAAAGCGCATGCAGAGACAGACTTTCCATCATTGAGTATATCGCAAGAGACAATCCTGCTGCGGCCAGATCTGTCAGCACAGCGTTCCGTGATGCGGCATATGGTCTGCTGAACTTCCCCCACAAAGGGAAGGTCGGCCGCGTGGCCGGAACCCGTGAACTTAGCAAGCTATGCCACAAAATGAAAATTGAGACAATCTCGTGACTACAATGCCCAGAAAATGCCGCGTTTTAACCGAACGATCAAGAAATGCCCACATCGTTCCCGACAGGCGCAAGCGTGCCGCCTTGTTTTTTGGGGCTTTGGGCTAGTGTATCCCGAATGATAGAAGACCGTTACGACATAGCTTTTGTAGCGAATCTTGCCAAGCGGGAGAAGCAGATTCAGCAGAATTACCGCCCGGTTATCGCTGTGCATAAATGGTTTGCCAGAAGACCGGGCACCTTGTTCCGGGCTCTTATGCTCGCCGAATTTTCCGCTCTTTCTTTGCAGGACGCCTTTTATCAGGCGGGCAATCTTTCCGGAAAAACCATTGCCGACCCTTTCATGGGCGGGGGTACGCCTCTTCTTGAAGCGAACCGCATGGGAGCGCACGTCCGGGGTTGCGATATCAACCCGATGGCCTACTGGATCGTGCGCCAGGAAATGGAATACCTGAATCTTCAGGATTACCGCGCGGCAGCCGATGAACTCAGAAAAACTCTGGAACGCGAACTAGGCCACCTGTACCGCACCCGCTGCGAAGTCTGCGGCAACCCTGAAGCGCATGCCAAATATTTCCTCTGGGTGAAGGGCGCGGACTGCCATCATTGCGGCAACCCAATGGATCTTTTCCCCGGTTACCTCGTCGCGGAAGATGTGCGGCATCCCAAAAACGTCTTTGTGTGCGCCGAATGCGGCCAGCTAACGGAAACCTCGGACAGAAAAAATTCGTGGCTCTGCGTGCACTGCCGCGCTCCTCTCCCCATTGCCGGCCCGGCCAAAAGCAGCCGCTGCCGTTGCTCTCGTTGCGGAGAAGAGACAACGTACCCCAACGGGACAAAAACACCCCTCCGGCACCGGCTTTTTGCCATTGAATACCACTGCCCGGACTGCAAGCCGAAGCACCAGGGCCGCTTTTTCAAAGCCCCGGACGCTGAAGACTTGGCGAAAGCCGCTGAAGCGGAAAACCGCTTGGCCGCGCTGGCGCCGCAATACATCCCTGACGACGCCATTCCGGCCGGGGATGAAACGACGCGCCTGCACCGCTGGGGGTATTCGCACTATAGAGAACTCTTCAACTCCCGCCAGTTGTTAGGCCTGGAAACCAGCTGTCGCCTAATCGCCACCCAAAAAGACGAGCGTATCCGCAACGCCCTGGCGACCAACCTTTCCGACCTTTTGCGCTATCAGAATATGCTCTGTCGTTACGACACGATGGCTTTGAAATCCCTGGACATCTTTTCCGTCCACGGTTTTCCTGTCGGCTTGGTGCAGTGTGAATCCAATTTGCTCGGCATAGAGAACGGCGGAGGTCTGCCTGCGGGCAGCGGCGGCTGGCTGAACATTATTGAAAAATTCGCCAAGGCCAAAGCATATTGCGACAAGCCTTTTGAGGTCCGACACCAGGGAACCACCAGGGGCGGGCGCAAAGTCACCGTGCCAATTTCGGGCGAATGGATAGGCGATGTCCGGAACGGCGAGGCAAAGCGGGTGCTGGATATCGCCTGCGCTGATGCCGCAGGCCGGGACTGGCAGCCGGAAAGTCTGGATGGCGTGTTTACCGACCCGCCGTATTTTGGGAACGTGCAATACGCGGAACTCATGGACTTTTGCTACGTCTGGCTGCGCCGCCTTGTAGGCGCTGGGAATGCTGCCTTTTCCGCTCCCTCGACGCGGCACGCTCAAGAATTGACCGGTAATGAGAGCATGCAGCGCGGCCTTGCTCATTTCACCGAAGGCCTGGCTCAGGTGTTCTCGCGCACGGCGGCGGCTTTGAAGCCTGGTGCCCCATTCGCCTTCACTTACCATCACAACGACATCACCGCGTATTTTCCCGTTGCCGTGGCTATCCTGGATGCCGGGCTCATCTGCTCTAAAGTGTTGCCCTGCCCGGCGGAAATGGGCGCGTCCATTCACATCAAGGGCACAGGCTCATCCACGGTGGACAGCATCTTCGTCTGCCGCCGCCGTCAGGATCGGACTATCCTGAAACCGGACGATATCGACAACGCTGTACGCGACGATATGCAAGCGCTGGAAACTGGCGGGCTCACATCAACCTTGGGCGATACCCGTTGCGTAACTTACGGGCACATCATTCGGCAGGCGGTCAATGACTTGGTGGCGGATTGGAAAACACAGCGGCCGGTGGAAGACAAGCTGGATATTCTTGCCCGCTGGTTTGTCTCCTTCGGGGGACAGGAAGCCGTGCGCGGGCTCACTGGTGAGAATTGTTCCCACAACAGTCAGTATTCGTATAGTAATCAAACTTCTCTGCCCATTGCCGTAAAAGGGAGCGCACATGGTCCAATATCCGTTTGAAGCCGACCTTGCGGAATTGCAGGCCAACCTTGACCATTACGTGGATGTGGTCTTTGCCTCGCTGGAGTCGGATTTTCTAACCATGCCCAAGGGGCAGGGCTTTGTAGAGTATCCGACTTTTGAAACAGGCTATGAAGCCCTGAAACAGGCAACTCAGGGCTTTCGGAATTTTGACCCGGAAGCCGTGCGCGCCGCCTTGCTGCAAACCCCCATGATTTTCATCGTGCTGCGGGTCATGCTCGGCTTTACCCCGCCCGAATGGGCCTATATGGCGAGCAGCCACACAGGACTCAGCATCACTCAAGGGCACGCCCGCACTCTGGACCGGAATATCCGCCTCGCGCCGCTTGCCTCGCTGAAATGCAAAGGCGACGGCATGGCCCGCCTTGATGCCTTGGTACAGACTGCTTGCTCCCTGCTGCAAGAAGGAGCGCCAAAAGCGGAGCCTGACAAATTGCACCGTCTGGATAAAGCCGACACCAAACACGGCCTGACCGGCTTGCAAAATCTGGCCGGTATGGGTGTGCCGTATGCTATGCTGCTTTATGAACGCTTTTTGGGACGGCCCTTTGCCGGGCACAGGGACTCTGTGAGCGAGCTTATAGGTGACGGCCTGGAAACCGGCATTGAGGAAGTACTGACCAAGGCGGGCCTAAGTTTCCGCAAGACCAAACGCGCGGAGAAAATTCCCGGTTTTGACCAGGCTCCAGACTTTATTTTGCCCAGCGAGTTTAACCCGCAAGTGGTCATTGAAGCCAAAATCACTGAAGACGACGGCACAGCCAGAGACAAAGTGACGCGCATCCAGCACCTCGCGGAATTGAGCGAGCAACGGGAACGTCGGGGAGAAAACGCCTTTACCGTCATCGCCTGCATCGGCGGGCGCGGCTTTGGCGTGCGGCGGGAAGATATGAAAAAGCTGCTGCTGGCGACCAAAGGGAAGGTATTTACGCCGAGGACCTTGTGTCGCCTACCTAAATTAAGTCATCAGTGAGAACATTATGAAAACTATTGTTTTTTTAACAATAAAGGTGGCGTTGGTAAAACTACCCTCGCCTGTAACGTGGCTAGTTTTCTTCAAAACGAAAAAAGAATAAAAACGATACTCATTGACGCAGATCCACAATGCAATGCGACTCAATTGTATTACGATGATGAAAAGATTGATAGCTTATATATAAAAAATGAAAGCAAAAAAAGCACTCTTTACTATATATTGAAAAGTATTGAGGATGGTGATCCAAATATAAATACTGATTTTTCAATCATTGAAAAATCTAAAAGCAAATACAAGACAGACGTAATAGCTGGACACCCACGTTTGTCCATGCTTGAAGACAGACTTAGCGATTCTTGGAATAAACTTATTGGCGGAGACATTGGGGGAGCAAGAGTCACAAACTGGGTCAGACAATTACTTGAAAATATTAGCTCTAAATATGATGTGGCAATTATTGATGTTGGCCCGTCTCTTGGTGCCCTCAATAGGTGTGTTCTGCTGTCTAGTGACTATTTTCTTGCCCCACTTGGATGTGACATATTTAGCATTTTAGGCATCGATAATATATCAATATGGATTGATGAATGGAGTCAAAAATATGATAGAAGCATATCTATGATTAAACAGGGGAGCAAGTGTCAATCAATATCTGAATATCACATAATATCTGACACATCGTCAAAGTTTATGCTTTGTGGGTATACCGTGCAGCAATATGTAACAAAAACTGTCCGAAAAGGAGAGAAACGAGCTGTAAAAGCATACGATGATATAAAAAAACAGATACCAAAAGTCATACACAAAAAACTTTCAATCCTTACTCCAGAGAGGCTTCAACATACAGATCTAGAATTAACCAGCATTCCATACTTGTATAGCCTTATCCCAATGTCGCAATCTCATCATTGTCCTATTTATAAATTGACGAATAAAGAAGGCGTAGTCGGCAATCAATATGCCCAAGTGGCCAAGTACAAAGACACGCTTTCCGAGTTTTGCCTTAAACTACTAACAAACATTGATTATAGCCCCAACAAGACATAACGGACATGGTGAAATTTCCAGACTCTCTCATCAATGAATTTGCACGGCGGCGCTGTGTCCTTTTTTTAGGTGCAGGCGTTTCTGCTACTGCTAAAGCAGAGGACGGCGCACAGGTAGTGTCCAGAAATTTTCGCACTTTTCGTAGCAGCCATATGGTGTGGGTTTTGGCTCTGCCTTGAGGAGGCGGCGCGGGCCTTGTGAGCGGGATGC
>NZ_RQYH01000053.1 GCF_003860215.1 Desulfovibrio sp. OH1186_COT-070
GCCCCATATGGGCATCGGTGGTATCACCCCGGCCATGAAACTGAAACGGGCGGCATAGGCTCTACTTTTGAGCACTACCACAAATGGGGAGATTACATGCGCACATAGCCTCTCCTGTCATGCAGAAAGAGGTGTTATCATAGGATTCATAGTTTGACGACACTATCTAAGACGCACACCATCGGCAGCCCGTTGTTGCTCTGCGGCGGCTGCGTAGAAATAGACCTGAATTGAAAAGGGATTAAGACGAAGTTGACACACGAGATATCCACCATGATTGACTTGTGTAGAAATAGACCTGAATTGAAAAGGGATTAAGACTTTGACGTGAGTACCAAAGCATATCCTCATGTCTATCCAGAGTAGAAATAGACCTGAATTGAAAAGGGATTAAGACAGGCGGGCAAAAGCTAGTTTGGTGTTAACTTCACCAAAACAAGTAGAAATAGACCTGAATTGAAAAGGGATTAGATAGTGTCGTCAAACTATGAATAGTATGATAACACCTCTTCCTGCATGACAGGAGAGGCTGTGTGTGCACATCGACGACACGATATTTGTGGCAGGGTTTGGGAAAATCTACAGGCACATCTTCCCGGCAAAAAGGGGAGTGTTGGTCGCCCGGCCGGAGACAACAGGCTGTTTGTCAACGCGGTATTCTGGATATTTTTTTGATTGTGAGATGGCTTCCAGACGTTTTCGTTACCATGCCTCTGGAGGCCTCTGGCTGGTGTGAAAAACGCGGATAATCTGCACTTCCCGTCCCCGAATACGGTACGGGACGATATACGGATACCGTTCTATCACCAACTCGCGCGTCCCAAACACTCTGCCGGGCCTGCCCATCTCCGGACGCTTTGCCAGCTCGACAACGCGCTTACGGATATGGGCATACATCTCCTGTGCCGCGTCCGGGTCCTCCCTGGCGACATAATCGGAGCCATCTAACCCGCACGATAGCCCCACTTGGCATCCAGGGCCGCGTTTTCTTCATCCGTGGCGAAGTCTCCGGCGTCCGCTTCCGCCAATCCCTTTCTGATTTCAGCCACTTGCCAAGATTCCTGCTCAACAAAAGCCTGAATGGCCTGAATTGCCAGGAAGCTCTTGGATCTGCCTGTTGCCTCCGCCAGCGCCCCAAGCTGGTTCGCCAGCTCCGTAGGCAAACGCATAGACATGGAAGCCATTATTGCAAAAACCTCTCATTGGTACGTGTTTGTGGGGGCCATCTGTCTTGCCTCAAGTAACGCATTGGTTGCTGCTTCAAGGGCAGATCGCCGGGAATTTCCTCCATCCCGCCAGGCTGACTTATGCGTACGTTCCGGGCATCTCCTCCGGAAAGTCGTTTTTCATTGTGCTTGACAGGGGCACACCATGATCTTTCATAACCAAGGCTCCTTATACCTGATTTGTAATGCAGCGTAATACATGGTATCGCAAAAAGCAAGGCGCCAGATCTGATTGCAAGGAAGCATGTGCATTGATTGACGGTTTGAGCGCGGAGGCGCTTTTCCTTCCTTGCCGCCGTATCTCATTGTGGGCAACAACAATTTGACGATACTATCTGGGCTTCGTTTCGCGCATGGTCAAAGCGCTGTGCGCAGGCAGGCCAGAATATCGGACAGCAACAGCTTGCTTCCGCCGCGGGGACTGCCGATGATCCCTCCCCCCGCCGGGCCTCCCCAGCCGGGTTCGCGTTGTTTGAGCAGCGCAAGCGTGTCGCGGATATATGACGCAAAGCCGTGGGCTGCCGCGAGCGTCCATTGGTGACGCGGGGGATTCCAGGCCAGAGATATCTCCGCACCCAGACGGCGCAGAAGACCATGAACTCCCGGCACCTCGGCGGCCAGCAGCATGACGGTGCAGGGAGTGTGGGCAAGGGTAACGGCTTGTGGCGCGAGGGCTTCAAGCTTTTGCTGCGCAGCCTGTTTGGCCATCAGGTACTGCTGGGCGAGCGCGTCATGCGCGGGGAGCCATGCAACGTCCTCCGGGTCAGACTGTCGGGCGCAGACGCACGCCACAAGGCGCAGTCCGGCGCTGAACTGCGCCGCCGGGCTCGTGTGGCACAGCCGCATCCCGCTGAGCAGCGCGGACAGGGTGATCCCCTCTGCGCCCTGCGCCGGTCGGCCGCTGCCGGTATCCACGGCCGCGGTGTACGCCACAAGGGAGCGCAGCGTTTGCGGCGCACCAATGGCATGCCACGCCTGTTCAGCGGCGCAGGGCAGAACCTTCTCGCCATGGTGATCGAAATTCTTCTCTGCAATGCGGCCGCTACCGCCGCACTCAAGGCACAGTACGCGCTTGTCGGCCAAAAGCTGTTCCGGTGCCTCGTGCGGCAGGGGGCACACAAGCGCATGCTCTGCTCCCAGCAAACTGCCGGCCACAACAGTATCCAGGTCCGGTTTGATAAAGCAGACAACGCGCGTCTTCATGGCAAGCTGTGCTCCTCGATATTCGCTGTTCCTGATTTTTTGATCCACGGCCTGTCGGCCGCGGGACGCCCGGCCTCACAGCCTGAGGCGCAGTGCTCTGCGCGGCTGGGCCGGGCTGTTGTGGGGCAACCAGGGGCCTGAACCTGACCGGCGGGCGCGGAGGTCGCGGAAGGTGTCTGCGGCGGGGAGGATTGCGATGTCGGGGGTGATGATGCTGGTCATGATTGAAGCTCCTCCGGGTTGAAGGTTGGGAAGGAAAGTTGCCGGGGGACAGGGCCTTGGCCAGGGCTGGCGTCAGTCGCGAACCGCGCGGATGATCGTCGTGGTGGTGACATCGGCAGCGATGGACACGAGCGCTGAGAGCAGGAGGAAGGGCATGGAATGTCTCCTTGTGGTTGAAGGTTGGGCTGGAAAGTTGCCAAGGGCCAGGGCCTGGGGGCGGTGGGAGCTACTTGCGCAGTTCCCGTGCTGCGGCGCTTGCCGCCGCGATCAGGGCTGCGATCAGAAGCGGATGCATGAGAAGTCTCCTCCGGGTTGAAGGTTGGGAAGGAAAGTTGCCGGGGCCAGGGCCTTGGTCGGACGCTGGATTCAGTCGTCCAGCCAGATGTGGAGGAGGTCGCGGAGGATGTCCGCGAGGGCGTCCACGGTCTCAGGGGTCAGGTTATGCATATCGAACTCCTTGTGGTTGAAGGTTGGGCTGGAAAGTTGCCGGGGGCCAGGGCCTTGCCCTTTCCGTTCAGAACGGAAGCGGGAAGGGGAACGGACGGGGGAACGGAAGAGGGGTGGCAATCATGGTGGAACTCCTGGGCTTATATGGTTGTCTGGTGTTTTTTGTCGCCGTTCAGTCCTTGATAAGCAAGTGGTGTGCCAAAGAGTAACATATTTGAATTGATTGAAAAAATAAATAAAGGCATATGCTCTGGGCAGAGGTATGCACTATAATTTTAATATTTTTAATTTATATTAACCTGTATTGAAGCGCAGTATGGTGGATAACGTACAGAAAGTTTCGCAGATGTGAAAAATGACGTAGCCCGCCAAGTTGGTCAGGTTTTGGTTGGCCAAACCACCCCCCCCAGACCAGCAAGAAAGGCTACAGATGGAATTTACCAGGGAGCAGGGGAAAAAAGAAAGTTCCGGTTATCGCCGTGAACGAGCAGGAACTGCGGTCGCATGTGTCTGAGGTCGTGCGACAAAGCGTTGAAGAAACGCTTGACGGCTTGCCGGAAGCGGAGGGCGATGCGCTGTGCCAGGCCAGGTGCTGCGAGCGTAACGCACAACGCGCCAGTACCCGTGCCGGACACTGCCACTCGCTTCTGATTTACTTGAGATCTTCCATGCGAAAGATATGATAGCCTTCATAATGATAGCTTGCATCTATACCTTTCATATAGACGGAGCGATCATTGATTTGTTCGGTCAAAGAGCTTTTCAGAAGCTGCTTGATTTCCGCGTCATTCACAGGACTGCGCTCCATTGCCTGCAGATATGCTTCCCGGTCTGTCCGGCTCCAGTCCACTACCACACGCAATTCCTTTTTCAGCATGGCGTCCAGCCATATGCGGGTGCTGCGGCCATTGCCTTCCCGAAAAGGGTGAGCCACATTCATTTCCACATATTTTTCCACGATTTCATCAAAGCTGCTTTGCGGCATATCATCTATACGCCGCAAGGCATCCTCCAGATAGAGGACGGACGCAAAGCGGAATTGTCCCTTGGAAATGTTCACCTGTCGGATTTGCCCGGCAAAGGGATAAATATCTTCAAACAAGAACTGATGGATGGCCGCGAGCCCGGCAAAAGTGCCTGCTGGAAGGGTGTCCAGCAGGCGCTGTTCAAAAAGCAGGGCCGCTTTTGCCTTGCTCAGTTTCTCCTCAACGCGGGCAAGTTCCGCCGCCTCGGTCAAACCCAGTTTATTTTCCAATGTCATAAGGTTTCCCCTGTACGAACATCTTTTCAAGGCAGGCTTTCTTGATATTTTGCAGCAATTCCACAATGGTATCCGCCGTACCAGACCTGCCGCAGATGGTTCCAGCGCTGGCGAAAAGAAGGCGTGTTTGACGCCGTGCCGCTCGCCTTGGCCGACGACTTGCGGAAACGCGGCAAGCCTGATTTGCGGGAAGCCTTCATTGACGGGACGTTCGCCCCGGCAAAAAAGGGGGCCGTGCCGTTGGTAAAACCAGGCGCGGCAAGGGCACCAGGATCATGGCAGTGGCAGACGCTGCCGGTTTTCCTCTCGCCCTTCACGTGGCAAGCGCGTCGCCTCATGAAGTGACCTTGGTGGAAGACACCTTGGACCGCACGTTTACCACTGAGCTTCCAGGCCGTTTGGTCGGCGACAAAGCCTGCGACAGCGACAAACTTGACGCCAGATTGGAAGAAGCCTGGGGCATTGAAATGATCGCCCCGAACCGGAAGAAACGGGCCAAAACGCAAGATGGCCGCCTCTTGCGGCGTTACCGCCGCCGCTGGAAAGTCGAGCGGCTGTTCGCCTGGCTGCACAACTTCCGCCGCCTTGTCGCAAGATACGAATTTCATGCGGAAAATTTTCTGGCAATGGCGCAACTGGGCTGCATCATGATTTTGCTCAGATTGATTATGAGATGACTTCCAATATGCCTCAAAGTCTCCCAAAGATAAACAGCCTGAAAGAGAGGAAAACAGCGGGTATCCAGCCAGAACTTTCGTGGGGGAGTGTCCTGCTCAATCCGATATGAGCTCCTTTCATCCTGTTTTTTGCCGGGTGGAACTTCGGATATCAAAAATATTTTAAAAATTTTTATTGTCTCACTTTGGGAGGGTTAAAACCCCCAGCTTTAGCTGGCAGCTTTAGCGTTTCTTGTTTAAAGTTTTCCCATGAGCGATTATCGTCATG
>NZ_RQYH01000054.1 GCF_003860215.1 Desulfovibrio sp. OH1186_COT-070
TTTTGCCTGAAGAAAAAAAGAAGTTGACAGGTTCGGCGAAAGGGCGCATAAGCACCCTTCGCGCCGGGAGCGCGGGGGCGAAGGCCCTGGTTGTTCATTGACAAGTAAATAGCGAGTGGGAAGGAAAGTCTTTGAGATTCCGGTTTCCGTGAGAACGGAGATCAGATACAGATTTGAACTGGAGAGTTTGATTCTGGCTCAGATTGAACGCTGGCGGCGTGCTTAACACATGCAAGTCGAACGTGAAAGGGGCTTCGGCCCCGAGTAAAGTGGCGCACGGGTGAGTAACGCGTGGACAATCTGCCCTTATGAGTGGGATAACAGTTGGAAACGGCTGCTAATACCGCATACGCTCAGGAATGACTTTTTGAGGAAAGGCGGCCTCTGCTTGCAAGCTGTCGCATAAGGATGAGTCCGCGTCCCATTAGCTTGTTGGTGGGGTAACGGCCTACCAAGGCAACGATGGGTAGCCGATTTGAGAGGATGATCGGCCACACTGGAACTGAAACACGGTCCAGACTCCTACGGGAGGCAGCAGTGGGGAATATTGCGCAATGGGCGAAAGCCTGACGCAGCGACGCCGCGTGAGGGATGAAGGTTTTCGGATCGTAAACCTCTGTCGGAAGGGAAGAAGGTGCACTCTGCTAATCAGGGGTGTATTGACGGTACCTTCAAAGGAAGCACCGGCTAACTCCGTGCCAGCAGCCGCGGTAATACGGAGGGTGCGAGCGTTAATCGGAATTACTGGGCGTAAAGCGCACGTAGGCTGTCATGTAAGTCAGGGGTGAAATCCCACGGCTCAACCGTGGAACTGCCTTTGATACTGCGTGACTTGAATCCGGGAGAGGGTGGCGGAATTCCAGGTGTAGGAGTGAAATCCGTAGATATCTGGAGGAACATCAGTGGCGAAGGCGGCCACCTGGACCGGTATTGACGCTGAGGTGCGAAAGCGTGGGGAGCAAACAGGATTAGATACCCTGGTAGTCCACGCTGTAAACGATGGATGCTAGATGTCGGGGAGTATTCTTCGGTGTCGTAGTTAACGCGTTAAGCATCCCGCCTGGGGAGTACGGTCGCAAGGCTGAAACTCAAAGAAATTGACGGGGGCCCGCACAAGCGGTGGAGTATGTGGTTTAATTCGATGCAACGCGAAGAACCTTACCTGGGTTTGACATCCACGGAACCCTCCGGAAATGGAGGGGTGCCCTTCGGGGAGCCGTGAGACAGGTGCTGCATGGCTGTCGTCAGCTCGTGTCGTGAGATGTTGGGTTAAGTCCCGCAACGAGCGCAACCCCTATGCATAGTTGCCATCAAGTGAAGTTGGGCACTCTATGCAGACTGCCCGGGTTAACCGGGAGGAAGGTGGGGACGACGTCAAGTCATCATGGCCCTTACACCCAGGGCTACACACGTACTACAATGGCGCGCACAAAGGGGAGCGAGACCGCGAGGTGGAGCCAATCCCAAAAAACGCGTCCCAGTCCGGATTGCAGTCTGCAACTCGACTGCATGAAGTCGGAATCGCTAGTAATTCGAGATCAGCATGCTCGGGTGAATGCGTTCCCGGGCCTTGTACACACCGCCCGTCACACCACGAAAGTCGGTTTTACCCGAAGCCGGTGAGCCAACCAGCAATGGAGGCAGCCGTCTACGGTAGGGCTGATGATTGGGGTGAAGTCGTAACAAGGTAGCCGTAGGGGAACCTGCGGCTGGATCACCTCCTTTATCGAGAAACAATCCCACTCGCTGTTTACTTTCAATGAGCAACGCTGTTCTTTGACAGGTATGTTTTCGGGCCTGTAGCTCAGGTGGTTAGAGCGCACGCCTGATAAGCGTGAGGTCGAAAGTTCAAGTCTTTCCAGGCCCACCAGTATCAGGGGCTGTAGCTCAGCTGGGAGAGCGCCTGCCTTGCACGCAGGAGGTCGTCGGTTCAACCCCGTCCAGCTCCACCAAGGAAAACATGCCGCGAAGTCTTTTTCGGCAGCAGGCGCGCATTGCGCGATTGCGAGCCGAACAGGAGTTCGGCTGACCGGTAACGGTCTGTTCTTTCACAATTGAATAGGGCTGGAAGGAAGTTTTTTTCGAGCAAAACAAGTATACAAGAGCATCGGGTGGATGCCTTGGCGTCGGAAGGCGAAGAAAGACGCGGTAAGCTGCGATAAGCCTCGGTGAGGAGCTAAACATCCTTTGACCCGGGGATTTCTGAATGGGGAAACCCGGCGGGAGTCATGTCCCGTCACCTGTCGATGAATTCATAGTCGTTCAGGAGCCAACTCAGGGAAGTGAAACATCTCAGTACCTGAAGGAAAGGAAATCAAACGAGACTCCCTCAGTAGCGGCGAGCGAAGGGGGATTAGCCCAAACCCGCGGGATTCGTTCCGCGGGGGTTGTAGGGCCGGCGTATATGATTCGCAAGTATGCAGGGGAAGAAAGCTGGAAAGCTTCGCCAGAGCGGGTGACAGCCCCGTACCTGAACCAGAAAGCGACATTGCCGGACACCTGAGTACTGCGAGGCACGTGAAACCTCGTGGGAATCCGGGAGGACCATCTTCCAAGGCTAAGTACTAACCGACGACCGATAGTGCACCAGTACCGTGAGGGAAAGGTGAAAAGAACCCCTGTCAGGGGAGTGAAAGAGAATCTGAAACCTGATGCTTACAAGCTGTGGGAGCGGAGCAATCCGTGACCACGTGCCTTTTGCATAATGAGTCAGCGAGTTGATCTGTACTGCAAGGTTAAGCGCAAGTGGAGCCGTAGCGAAAGCGAGTCTGAAGAGGGCGAAAGTAGTGCGGATCAGACCCGAAACCGGGTGATCTATCCATGAGCAGGTTGAAGCAAGGGTAAAGCCTTGTGGAGGACCGAACCAATAGCGGCTGAAAACGCTTTGGATGACTTGTGGATAGGGGTGAAAGGCCAATCAAACCCGGTGATAGCTGGTTCTCCCCGAAATATATTGAGGTATAGCCTCGTGAATTGTCTCCCGGAGGTAAAGCACTGACAGAGCTAGGGGTCCTACCAGATTACCAAACTCTATCAAACTCAGAATGCCGGCGAGATGTATCACGGGAGTCAGACGGCGGGTGCTAAGGTCCGTCGTCGAGAGGGTAAGAGCCCAGATCAACAGCTAAGGCCTCCAAATCTATGCTCAGTGGTTAAGGTGGTGACGTTGTAGAGACACCCAGGACGTTGGCTTAGAAGCAGCCATCGTTTAAAGAAAGCGTAATAGCTCACTGGTCTAATGACGTTGCGCCGAAAATGTAACGGGGCTAAGCATAGTGCCGAAGCTTTGAATTCCGCGTATGCGGTCTGGTAGGGGAGCGTTCTTCACGGGCAGAAGGTTTGCTGTAAAGCATGCTGGACTGTGGAGAAGTGATTATGCTGACATGAGTAACGATAAAACGGGTGAAAAACCCGTTCGCCGTAAACCCAAGGTTTCCTGGGTAAAGGTAATCTTCCCAGGGTTAGTCGGTCCCTAAGGTCAGGCTGAAAGGCGTAGCTGATGGGAAACATGTTAATATTCATGTACTTGTATGTACGCGCGATGGAGGGACGCAGGAAGGTAGGCGGTCCGGGTGTTGGATTACCCGGTGCAAGCGTGTAGGTTCGGTGTGCAGGCAAATCCGTACACCTTACGCCGAGACGCGAGTCCGTGGCCGCAAGGCCTGAAGCCGTTGAGCCTCAACTGCCAAGAAAATCTTCTAAGTATAGTACATGCAAACCGTACCGGAAACCAACTCAGGTGGGTGGGATGAATAATCCAAGGCGCTCGAGAGAACTCTGGCCAAGGAACTCGGCAAAATAACCCCGTACCTTCGGAAGAAGGGGTGCTCCTTCGGGTGATATGATTCACTTGTAGAGCCTGAGGGAGCCGCAGTGAAATGGTGGTGGCGACTGTTTACTAAAAACATAGGTCTGTGCGAAGTCGTAAAGACGACGTATACGGACTGACGCCTGCCCGGTGCCGGAAGGTTAAAAGGAGGTGTCAGCGCAAGCAAAGCACCGAATTGAAGCCCCGGTAAACGGCGGCCGTAACTATAACGGTCCTAAGGTAGCGAAATTCCTTGTCGGGTAAGTTCCGACCTGCACGAATGGCGTAACGATCTCCACACTGTCTCGGCCAGAGACTCGGTGAAATTGAAGTCGCGGTGAAAATGCCGTGTACCCGCAGAAAGACGGAAAGACCCTGTGCACCTTTACTATAGCTTGACATTGGGATTTGGAACTGCATGTGTAGGATAGGTGGGAGACAATGAACCCTGTACGCCAGTATGGGGGGAGTCATCGTTGAAATACCACCCTTGTTTTTTCAGGTCCCTAACTCGTGTCCGTCATCCGGCATGAGGACATTGTCTGGTGGGTAGTTTGACTGGGGCGGTCGCCTCCCAAAAAGTAACGGAGGCATGCAAAGGTTCCCTCAGGCTGATTGGAAACCAGCCGTCGAGTGCAAACGCATAAGGGAGCTTGACTGCAAGAGAGACATCTCGAGCAGGTACGAAAGTAGGCGTTAGTGATCCGGTGGTCCCGTATGGAAGGGCCATCGCTCATTGGATAAAAGGTACGCCGGGGATAACAGGCTGATCGCATCCAAGAGTTCACATCGACGATGCGGTTTGGCACCTCGATGTCGGCTCATCACATCCTGGGGCTGAAGCAGGTCCCAAGGGTACGGCTGTTCGCCGTTTAAAGTGGTACGCGAGCTGGGTTTAAAACGTCGTGAGACAGTTTGGTCCCTATCTTCTGTGGGCGTCGGAGAATTGCGAGGGCCTGTCCCTAGTACGAGAGGACCGGGATGGACGCACCCCTGGTGGACCTGTTGTCGTGCCAACGGCACAGCAGGGTAGCTATGTGCGGAAGGGATAACCGCTGAAAGCATCTAAGCGGGAAGCCTGCCTCAAGATAATTTCTCCCGGGAGCAATCCCCTGAAGGGCCGAGGTAGACTACCTCGTCGATAGGCTGGGTGTGCAAGCGCCGCGAGGCGTTGAGCTGACCAGTACTAATAGCCCGTGCGGCTTGTTTTTGAAAAAATACTTCCTTCCGCCCTGTCAATTACATATTTCGTTGGCAGCCATGGAGGAGAGGGTACACCCAATCCCATTCCGAACTTGGCAGTTAAGCTCTCCATCGCCGATGATACTGCATATCTTCATGTGGGAAAGTAGGCCGCTGTCAACGATTCTTACCCCCCCCTCTCACGACAACCGCGGGAGGGGATTTTTT
>NZ_RQYH01000055.1 GCF_003860215.1 Desulfovibrio sp. OH1186_COT-070
GTCACAAATATCGTGTCGTCGATGTGCGCGCATAGCTTCTCCTGTCATGCAGGAAGAGGTGTTATCATACTATTCATAGTTTGACGACACTATCTAAATATATCGCTTTTTTGTTTTGTTGTCGCAAGTGCAATTTTACACCACTCCGAGGGCGCCCTTTGGGGGCAGTGTGCATTTTTTCGCATGGTCTTTTGTCCGGCGTGGCTTTGCCACAAATGAGCCTTTTGCTTTGCCCTCCAGTTTCTCCCTTGTTTTCTCCATCTTCCGAAATATGGTGTGCTTTTGTGCGGTATTGAGCATTCTGATGTTCTTTTTTTCGCAAAGTGGCCCTGATTTTGCTACCCTGTGTACAGGTTTAGCTGGTCTGCCTGTATTTACCACACAAAGGAGTCAGTTATGAAACATGTTCTGGTAATGCTGTGCGCCCTGTCCCTGTTTGCAGGGTGGAGCCACGATGTCGTGGCGGCCGAATATCCCGCAATGGTCATACGCGCTGCCACGGCCAATCCAGACGGCAGCCTGCATGTGGAAGCCATCAACAGGTTCAAGGAAATCGTGGAAAAGGAATCCGGAGGAAAAATCTCCGTGCAGACTTTCTACGGCGGCAGCATGGGGGACGAACAGGCCAATGTGAAGCAACTGCGCACAGGCGAGATACATCTGGCTGTCGTGGCTTGCGGCAATCTGACGCCCTTTGCCTCCAAGGCGGGTATTTTTTATCTGCCGTACGGCTTCCCCAACATCGACGATGCCAAAAAGGTTTTCAGCAATGAAGTCTTCATGGAAAAAATGGCTGGAGAAATCGCCCAGCAAAGCCGTGCCCGGCCATTGTCCTGGCTGATAGGCGGTTACCGCGTGCTGACCAACTCCAAAAGGCCTGTGGCCAAAATGGAAGACCTCAAGGGGCTCAAGATCCGCGTTCCGGCGGTGGAACTGCAACTGGAGGCATTTCGGGCCTGGGGGGTGGAGCCCCATCCCCTGTCCTGGTCGGAAACATTCAACGGTTTGCAGCAGGGTGTGGTGGACGGACAGGAAAACCCCCATACAATCAACCGCGATCAGAAGTTCTGGGAAGTGCAGAAATATATCAGCGAGCTGCACTATCTGCTCTGGGTTGGCCCCATGCTGGTGTCTGACCCTTGGTATCGCAAGCTTGATCCTGCCAGCAAAGAGCTTGTGGCCCGTGCCGCCCGCGAGGCCGCCCTCCATGAATGGAAGTGGGCTGCAGAGCAGGAATCCATCGCGCTCGGGCAATGCCTGGAAAAGGGCATGGTCATGAACAAAATCCTTGACGAGGATGCATGGATGAAGGCGGCCCGCGCCATGTGGCCCAAAGTGTATGACAAGATCGGCGGCAAAGAAAATGTGGATGAAATGCTGAAAATCATGGCGCAGTAACCGTGCACGGGCTGCGCCGGAACGGCGCAGCCCTTTTCAGGGGGCATCATGTTTCTGCTCAAAAAACTCTATGACAATTTTGAAGAATACGTCTGTGCGGCCCTTGTTCTGCTGATGGTGTTCTGCCTTGTCCTGCAGGTCGTCATGCGGGTTTTGACCGGTTCCTCCTTTGCCTGGACCGAAGAACTTTCCCGGTACAGTTTTTTGTGGGCCGTTTTTGTGGGAGCTGCCTTGGCGGTCAAGCGCGGCGGACACGTGCGCATCACGGCCCAGTTCGGGCATCTGGGAGTCCGGGCGCGCCTGTTTTTCCGCATTCTGGGTGATGCCGTCTGGGTGATCTTCAATATCTTTTTTGTCTCCACCTGTTGGGAAACCATCAGGGAAGGTCTGGACTACCCCGAGATTTCCCCCACCCTGGGCGTGGTCAAGTCCCATGTTGAAATGGTCATTCCCTTCTGCTTCCTGCTGGTGAGTTGGCGTATTGTGGAGCAGTACTGGCGACTCTGGCGCTCCGGCAGTCTGGTCAGCCTTGTGAACTATGAGGAGAATCCCCAATGAGTCCGCTCGAACTCGCTCTTCTGTGCATGGCCGTTCTTTTTCTGCTGGGGGTGCCCATCTTCATGTCTCTGGCCATTGCCGCAGCCGTGACACTCTTCAGCGGCGATGTTCTGCCCATGTCCGTCATCCACAATTCCCTGTTTGATGGACTCAACCTCTTTCCGTTGCTGGCCATTCCCTGCTTTGTCGTGGCCGGAACCCTCATGGAGTACGGCAACATCACACAGCAGATTGTGGATGTGGTCAAACAGATGGTGGGCAGGATGCACGGGGGACTCGGCATCACGACCATTCTGGCCTGCACCTTTTTTGCCGCCATTTCCGGGTCGGGCCCCGGTACGGTGGCTGCTGTAGGCACCATTCTGATCCCGTCCATGATCCGCAACGGCTATTCGCGCGAATATGCCAGCGCCGCAGCCTCCTCGGGCGGCACCATCGGCATCCTTATTCCCCCTTCCAATCCCATGATCATCTATGCCATTCTGGGCAATCTGTCGGTGACGGCCATGTTCACCGCCGGATTCCTGCCCGGATTTCTGGTCGCCTTTGCCATGATTTCGACCGCCTGGTTGCTGGCCCGCAAAAACAACTTCCGCGGCGACGAGAGCGAAGCCTTCGAGTGGCGGCGCTTTGTGCGCAGTTGCCGCAAATGCGTTTTCGCGCTCATGACGCCTTTCATTATTCTGGGTTCCATCTATTCGGGGTACGCCACCCCTGTGGAGGCCTCGGTGGTGGCCATTCTCTATGCGCTTTTCGTGGGTATTGTCATCAATCGCGCCCTCAGGTGGGAGCATATCAACAAGGCCCTGCTGGAAGGGGCCATGGTTTGTGGCGGCGTGCTGCTCATTGTGGGGGCGTCCACCCTTTTCGGCAAGATTCTCACTTTTGAGGAGGCACCGCAAAAACTCACGGCCCTGGTCATGGGCATTTCAAAAGACCCGCATGTGGTTCTGCTGATGATCATTGCCGTTCTCTATTTGCTGGGCATGTTCATGGAAACCCTGTCCACCATCATCATTCTGGTGCCCGTATTGCTGCCCATGATTCTTGAACTGGGTATCGACCCCATCCATTTCGGCATTATCCTGGTGGTGACCAACAACGTCGCCATGCTGACGCCGCCGCTGGGGGTCAATCTCTTTGTGGCATCCCGTATAGGCGGTGTTTCGGTGGAGCGGCTGTCCGTAGCCGTGCTGCCGTATCTTGCGGCCCTGACGGCGAGTATTCTTGTTCTGACGTTTATCCCCTCCATCAGCACTTTCCTTCCTGACCTGCTGGGGTACGGGAAGTAGCAGGAGATTGCGAGCCTCCCGGGTATCGGGCATCAGCCAACAGGGGGAGCAGCTTTCGTGCCTGGAGTTTACGGGATACGCTTGCGGAAAGAGGGCGGACATATGTATGGTACTCATATGCTGGCCGATTATATTGAACAATTGTGCGACACTTTTCGCGATGGTATCTGTGTGACGGATCACAGGGGCATTGTGGTACTGGTCAATCAGCGCCATGCCGTGCTGACGGGCATTCCGCGGGAAAAGATGCTCGGCATGTGCGTGCAGGATATGGTGCAGAACGGCGTCTTCAGCACGGTTCTCAACAGTCGCGTGGTGCAGTCGGGAGAGAAAATTTCTGGAGTGCAGCACCTGTTCAACGGGCGTACCCTTTTGCTGAACGGCTATCCCGTCAAGGACGCTTCCGGCAGTGTCGTCTACGTCATCACAACCATTCGCGACGTGACTGCACTGGCCGAATTGCGTGAGGAAATCGCTGCCCAAAAGGAACTGCTGGAAACCTTTCAAGCGTTGAGCAACGATGCTGCCGGGATCGGCAGCGTCCAGTATCCGCGTATTCTGCAAAGCCGGGCTATGCAGCATCTTTATGCCGAAGCCGCCGCCATTGCCGATACCGATGCCACCGCGCTTTTGCTGGGAGAGACCGGAGTGGGAAAAGATGTGGTGGCCCGGCATATTCACAGCCAGAGCAGGCGCGCCGAAGCACCGTTTGTCAAGGTAGATTGCGGCAGCATCCCGGAAAATCTCATAGAGACGGAATTGTTCGGTTATGCGCCCGGCTCCTTTTCCGGGGCCAGCAAAAACGGCAAGGCGGGGCTGGTGGAGGCAGCTTCCGGAGGAACGCTTTTTCTGGACGAGATTGGCGAACTGCCCATGAGCATGCAGTCACGCCTTTTGCGTGTGCTGCAGGACTGGGAAGTGCTGCGCGTGGGAGCCACGTCTCCCAAAAAGGTGGATGTGCGCGTCATCGCGGCTACCAACAAGGAACTGGAGAAAGAAGTGGTCAAAGGCGCCTTCCGGTCCGACCTGTATTACCGGCTCAAGGTGGCCGTGCTGCGCATTCCCCCCTTGCGTGAGCGGCGCGCCGACATTTTGCCCCTGGCCTTGGCCTTTCTGGGATATTACGGAAAAAAATACCGCAAGCAGGCCCGTTTTTCGGAGGAGGTGGCGCATATCCTCCAGGAGTACTCCTGGCCGGGAAATGTACGGGAACTGGAAAATCTGATACAGGGGCTTCTGGTTACCTGCAAAGGAGAAGTTATTGAGGCGGCGGCCCTTTCGGGCATCCGCCCCCTGACTTCCGGTACGGACGAGGCAGCCTCCGGGCGGAGGCTGCCCTCTGTTGAGGGGCGTTCGTTCAAAAGCATCATGAAAGAACTGGAGAACGCCGTCATTGAGGCAGGACTCCGGCGTTACGGCTCCATCAGCGAGCTGGCCCGGCAATTTCAGGTGGATCGGAGCACGATTTTTCGCAAGGCGAAAGCGTTGGAGGCTGCCCGGAAACAGTGACGGTTCTGTCCTGCCGCATATCTCTGCAATATCGGCGTGCCCCACTTCGCGCATGAGTTGCTTTCCGGAGATGCTGATCAAGGGATAGCCTGCGTGGCGTAAAGTCATCTGTAAAGTGGGGCAGCAAAAGATCTGCAGGCCGCCTGTCGGAAAAGGCCCGACAGGCGGCCTGCAGATCTTTTCGATTGTTGTCAAAAATGGGGATGATATGCTCTATTTGCCGAACATCTCCGCCAGCAGCCGGAGAACGCGTGATAACGTACAGAAAGTTTCGCACATTTGAAAAATGACGTAGCCCTCCAAGTTGGTTAGGTTTTGGTTAGGGCGATCAACCCCCAGACCAACAAGGA
>NZ_RQYH01000056.1 GCF_003860215.1 Desulfovibrio sp. OH1186_COT-070
GTTGATCAAGCCGCGATGTTCACGGCCTCTTTCTGGATGGCCCGCACCGCTGACGGAGTCTTGTAGTCGTGGCGTCCAATGATCCATTCCCGGTTGTATGTATCCTTGAATTCCAAGAGGGCGAGGCGGAGTTCCTCCACAGTGTCGAACCGCCGAATCCAGAGCAGATTCTCCTTCAAGGTCCGAACAAACCGCTCCGCGATGCCGTTGCCTTGGGGCTCTCTGACGAAGGATGGCGAACTCTGAATACCCAGACAGGAAATTTCCTCTTGAAACACCTTGGAAACGTACTGACTGCCGTTGTCATGCCGCAGAGTCAGGCCTCCAGCCACTGCGGGGCCAAAGGCGCCAAAGCTATGGCGCACACCCTGGCGAATCGGTTCCAGGGCTTCGAAACGCGTCCCGTACTTGGCGGCGTGAATGCCGACACACTCCAAAGAACAGTGGTCCACCGCCAGGAAGATCGATGCGTTGCCTTCCCGTACAGTCATCGTCGTGGTCATGTCTGTGCCCCACATCTCATCCACCCGCTCTGTCCTGATCGTCCCGTCATGCGCTTTGGGGCCGTGAGGCCTTCCAGGGTTGCGCACGGCAAGCAGCTTATTCTCCCGCATGAGCCGAAGCGTTCGCTGAGGGGAAGTCCTGATCCCATCAAAGCGCAACTTGGCCCACACTTTACGGTAGCCTTCGCCAGTGAAGGGAGAACGTTGGATGCAGGCGACTATATGGTCGAGCAATTCGTCGTCGCCATGGAATCCGACAGGGCCTCTGCGGCCAGGCGCACTCTCAGCCGAAGCCTTGCGCGCGTAATGCGTCGATCTGGGGATGTCCCAGACCTGGCAGACTCTCACCAGTCCATACTTCTGTCCTGTGGAGGGCGAGGAGGACCGGCTCATTTCCTCGACCTCCGCCACGCCAAAGGGGCTTTTGCCTCCAGGAGCCGAATCTTCTCGCGGAGCAGCTCAATCTCCATGGTCTGCTCGCCAATCTTCTCGTTGAGGCGCTTGTATTCGGCATCCCCGGCCGGAGAGCGCTTCTTGAGATCATCGGCCCCACCGGCCAGAAAGGCGTCCCTCCATTGTGAGAGCTTGGCCGCCGTGACTCCGGGTTCCCGACTGAGCATCTCAATGTCCTCACCGCGCAGAAGCCGAAGGACGGCCTCAGTCTTGTGCTGTGCCCAGAATCGCTTGGGAGCCGCCTCCGTCTCCCCGGTTCCAGTCGGCCTGCGGCCTCCCTCCACCGGGGAGACGGCCGTTATGCACCTGTCGATTTCTTTGCTCATGAATCACCTCATGGGAGTCTTTCTACTCCCCAATTCGGTGTCCAAGAAAACCCTATACCAGAGGATTAGCAAAGTTGATGCCAAACATATTTCCATAAAAAACAAAAAATATCAGTTTATTACAAAAAAGACGTCTCTGCTTGCCATTTAAAAAAAATGTAATAAAATATTACATGTTTTAGGGCAAAAAACTTCATTACGTTAATATTAAAAGCAAAAAACTTGTGCCACAAAACATTACATTGTAACATTTTTTTACAGGAATACTTCATGTTCGGAGCAATCAAACTTTCAAAGCGCATTGAAAAAATCATCCAAAAATCCCATGAGCGTTCACGGCGATACGGGATTGACCCCCATTGTGACGGCGCTCCACCCTCATTGCGACTTTCATCAAATGCACTGAAAGAACGTATCGCCATGCAAAATGACTTCTTTCTTCTGGCAAAAGTCCAAATGGATTCTCTGTTCAGACTACTTCATGGAACAGGCTTCTGTATGCTTTTGGCTGATCGCGAAGGATATATTCTCTATATGGTCTGTGACAAAAACCTTCAGAAACACTTTAATGAGCGTAGATGTCTACCAGGATTTCGATGGACGGAGCACGATGTAGGAACATGTGCGATTGGCTTGGTTTTAGTGGAAAAAATCCCTATCTTTTTACCGGGACACAAAATGTATTCTACTCCAGCACGCAAAATAAGCAATGCCGCAGCTCCCATTTTTTCGCCCTCAGGTGAGCTTATTGGTGTTTTTGCCTTAAGTTGCGACGCCACAATCATGCATATCAACACTATGGGGCTGATGCAGCAAGCGTCGGAAACCATAACGTCCCAGCTCAAAGAGCAGGAACGACTTCGCGAAGTATCAATAAAAAATCAATATCTTTTTTCCCTGATTGAATCCGATACTCGCGCAATTGTGACCATCGATTCAACAGGTCATGTTGTCAAAACAAATCAAAAAGCCCGCAACCTTCTTCATCTCTCTGATAATTGTAGCGGCCACTTGTTTGACGATTGTCTTGGATCCAAAAAATCAGTTGGCGCTACCCTCATAGCAGGACAACCAGCCAAAGCGCGCGAAGCCATAGAAAAATACGTCGGCAACAAACATTATGCATCCATTTCCCCTATTCAAATTGAAACCGGTGAACTTGGAGGATGGCTCATCACCATTATGAAAAAAAAGGAAATCATGCGCATAGCAGTTGAAATGGCGGGAAATACTGCGCGCTTTACATTTGATTCAATTATAGGAACAAGTCAGAAGATGAAAGACGTCCTGCATATGGCGCATATAGCTGCACGAAGTTCAGCTCCATTACTTATCACGGGTGAAACTGGAACAGGAAAGGAGCTTTTCGCCCAAGCCATCCATAACGCGAGCGACAGACGCGACAGACCATTCATTGCAATCAACTGCGGGGCTATTCCAAAAGAACTTCTGGAAAGCGAGCTCTTCGGCTATGAGGAAGGTGCGTTTACAGGTGCTCAAAAAGGGGGAAGAATAGGAAAATTTGAAATGGCAGACACTGGGACTTTATTCTTGGACGAAATTGGAGATATGCCTTTTGATATGCAGGTCAAAATGTTACGCGTGTTGCAAACGAACGAGATACAGCGTGTTGGCGGATTAAGAACAACTTCTGTCAATTTACGAATCATTTCTGCCACGAACAAGAACCTTCAACAACAAATCGCAGATCAATTATTCCGAAGTGACCTTTTTTACCGGATAAGTACGTTAAGTATTACTATTCCATCCCTTCGAAGCCGCCGGGAAGACATTCTTCCCCTAGCCCTTCACTTTATCCGTAGATATGACAATTACAAAAAAACCACAATAGACTCCCTGCCACAACAAACACGGGAAATGCTAAACCGATATGATTGGCCAGGAAACATCCGACAACTAGAAAACGTCATAGAACGTGCCATTTATCTTGCAGAAGGCACTAACCTCAAACCAGAGCATTTTGGCATAACTGATATTTTATCCGTGATCCTTCCTCAGGCACTGCCTGACACTAAAAGTACATTAAAAGAAGTTGAAAAAGCCACTATAGTTAAAGCACTGAAAAATTATTCAGGGAACATAAGCAAGGTTGCGTCCTTTTTGGGAATCAGCAGGCCAACTCTTTACAGAAAACTGCATCTCTACGGCTTGGACAAAAATGCATTTGGGTCATGACTAGATAGTGTCGCCAAACTATGAATACTATGGTAAAACCTCTTCCTGCACGACAGGAGGGGCTATGTGCGCACATCGGCGACACGATATTTGTGACAGAGTTTGGGAAAATATACAGGCGCATCTTCCCGGCAAAAAGGGGAGTGTTGGTCGCCCGGCCGGAGACAACAGGCTGTTTTGTCAACGCGGTATTCTGGATATTACGAACGGGAGCGCCATGGCGCGATCTGCCTCCTGACCTTGGGGACTGGAAAAATACCCATCGCCGGTTTTGCCGTTGGCGTGACCGGGGTGTTTGGGAAAAACTCCTTGAGGTGCTCTTGGTTGAGCCTGACCATGAGTGGTTGATGATTGATGCGAGCCATTGCAAAGTGCATCCCCATGCTGCGGGAGCGGTTGGCGGCAACCAGGCGATGAGTCGCACAAAAGGGGGCTCAATACCAAAATACATCTGGCCGTGGATGCGCATGGTATGCCGCTCAGAGTTGTTGTTACAGAAGGTACCAGAGCTGATTGCAAGGAACCATGTGCATTGATTGACGGTTTGAGCGCGGAGGCGCTTTTGGCTGACCGTGGATATGACAGCAATGAAATTATAGCCAAGGCTGTTGAGTCCGGCTGTCAGCCCGTCATTCCACCCGGAAAAAATCGCAAGGAGCAGCGGGACTATGACAAAGCTCCATACCGTGTACGCCATCTGGTCGAGAACGCCTTTCTTCACCTCAAGAGATGGCGCGGCATCGCTACGCGCTACGCAAAACGAAGTTTTTCCTTCCTTGCCGCCGTGCAAATCAGGTGCATCTCATTGTGGGCAACAATAATTTGACGACACTATCTAGCCCTTGGCAGCGCTCGTCTGCGAACGACTGAACCCATGCCACGCTTGGGCAGGCCCGCTTGATATATTTGAGGGCGTAGCTAATTGCGCGGCTCTCGCTGTTGCGTGGCGCATCATTAGACAGCCACATACGGCTAAGCGCCATGTACTCCCCTGCACTGTCCCCTCCACGACCTTGCCCGCCCGTGCGGGGCACAGGGCATAGTCCCATTGCAACACGCCCTCTAGATAGTGTAGTCACGAGATTGAGGCCCATAAAAAGATGCATCTGATCTGAATAGCGGCCAAGAATGAGGCTGTATTTTTCGCAATCGGGTCGCAATGCCGCGCCATCGCTTCAAATGGAGGA
>NZ_RQYH01000057.1 GCF_003860215.1 Desulfovibrio sp. OH1186_COT-070
TGCGACCCGATACGCGAAAAATGCAGCCTCATTCTTGGCCGCTATTCAGATCAGATGTATCTTTTTATGGGCCTCAATCTCGTGACGACACTATCTAGTCCGCATCGCTGACGGGTTCATGCCAGTCGTTTCTGGTGTTTTCACCTGGGACTTCCACGGCAAGATGCACGAACCAGCTGTCCTTTGCTGCACCGTGCCAATGCTTGACGCCTGCAGGAATGTTGACCACATCGCCGGGTGCAGTTCACGGGCCGGTTTGCCCCACTCCTGATACCAGCCGCGCCCGGCGGTGCAGAGCAGAATCTGCCCGCCACCCTTTGTGGCATGATGCGTGTGCCAGTTGTTCCGACAACCGGGTTCAAAGGTGACATTGCCGATAACCACGCCCTCCGTGGAAAGCATGTTCAGGTAGCTGTTGCCCACGAAATATCGGGCATACGCCGTATTTGCCCCGCCACGCGGGAATACTTCCGTGATTCTGTCCATGTTTGTCTCTTTGTTACTTGTTATGTCATTGTCGGGATTGCTGAATGCCTTTCTCACCTCTCTTGTCACAGCCTGGGCCAAGGCCGCATGGTTTTCCACCGAGAGGTGGATTTCGTCCTCTCCCTGGGCAAAGGGAACAACTGTGGCCGCGTCGAAAAAGAGTGCTCCGGAAGATTCCACTAATGGGCGAAGAATGCCGGGGAGAGCTTCGCTTTTGGCGAGAGAACCTTCAAAAGCATTTTTATAAGGACTTTGCTGAAGATGCAGTTTCGGAGAGCAGATGACCAGCACCTTTGGTATGGGAAAGCGCGTGCGCTGCTGCCATTCGCCTTTCTGGACAATGGAAACGAGCTGCATGATGCCGGATGCAATATCCGAGGCATTGCGGTTTTTGTCCTTGCGGAGGTCGTTCGTCCCCAACATGATGATGACCATATCCAGCGGCATATGCGAAGAAAGCGCCGCCGGGAGGTACGCGGCTCCGTTCATGCCCGCGCCGGGAATGATGCCGGTGCCGGAACGTTCCGGGCTGTCCATATTGGTTGTGCGCCCGCTCAGCCCCTCGACCACCACATCATGGTCAGCGCCAAGCAAAGCGGTCATTTTACCCGGCCAGGCCGTATTCAACGGTAACCGGTTTACTATTCCCTGGGCATCCTCAACATAGCCAAAGGTGTTGGAATCACCGAACACCAGGATACGTTTCATGCCTTCGGCGGCTCCGGCGGAAGCGGCGCCCCCCAAAATAAAGAGGCAGCACGCCAAGACGACGACGTTCAACTTTTTCATGCTTTCTCCTCGGTCAGGACTATTGCATGATTGATGGGACATTTATGCTTTGTTTATTACAAATATGGGTTGGCCCCATCCTGTAAAAGAGCTTTTTTTATCAAAAAGTTGCCTTATTTTGTCAAAGGCTGTTCAAAGAAAGAGAAATGAGGTAGAAAAGAGGCACGTACATAAACGAGTGAAGAAAGCGCGAATCCCTTTCCTGGCTGTGGGAGGTATGGCACATGGCTGACGACAACAAGAAAAAAGTAAAAGAGATCAATGAAAAATTGAAAGAAATTTTGCTGCGGCATCTGGAGAAACCGGATGCCCGCGCTTCCGCCGTCAGCGGACTGAATCTGGTGCGCCGGGAAGCGGTCAACAACTCGGAGCGTTGCTTTGAAAAGCCGCTCGCTTCCATCATCATCCAGGGCAGCAAGCATTCCACTGTAGGCGCACAGGAATTTCGCATACACGCAAACCAATGCCTTGTTTCCGGGGTGGACATGCCGAGTACGTCCTATGTTATCGACCCCACGCCGGAAAAACCGTTCCTTTCCCTTTTCTTTTATCTGGACAGGCAGATTCTGAGTGATCTGGTCATGGAAATGGAACCGGAGGAAAGACCGTCCTTCATGGGAGATCAGGGCGTATCCATCGCCGAAGCGGAACCGGAGTTCATGGAAACCATGCTGCGGCTTGTGGAACTGCTGGACAAGCCGAAGCAGATTCCCATCCGTGCGCCGATTATTATGCGTGAACTTCATTATCTGCTTCTTATCGGTCCACAGGGAGGCGCTTTGCAAGGACTGTACACGCGCGGTTCGCAGAATAACCAGGTTGTCCAGGCCATTGCACTTATGAGGCAGAATATTGCTACCTCTCTGCGTATGGACGCATTGGCACGGCAGGTCAGTATGTCGGTATCAAGCCTGCACCGCCATTTTAAAAACATTACAGGGTTCAGCCCATTGCAGTATCACAAGCAGTTGCGTCTGTATGAAGCGCAGCGTCTGATGCTCATGGAAAACGAACGCGCTGCCAGCGCGGCGCTGTCCGTGGGCTATGAGAGCGTGACGCAGTTCAACCGGGAGTACAAGCGTATGTTCGGGGAACCTCCGCACCGGGATATCAACAGAAGAAGATGTACTGCATAGCTGGATAATAATACCAAAAAAGAAAAGGGCCTGTCTGGAAATATTCCAGACAGGCCCAGGACTACAGAGCTTCCGGCTTACTCGGTCAAAAGGCCGATTTTATGGAGCCATGCGTCTACATTTCTTTGCGCTCCACCGGCTCTTGAACCACGTACTTCAAATCCTTCAAGCATCCGTGCGCGGGGGCAAAGCCGCTTGAGATCCTGTTCGCTGCGTCCAAAGCGGCTGCCTTCATGTGTGCAGAATGGAATGAGTGTTTTGTCACCGATATCGTATTTTTCCAGCAGGGTGAAAAACGGCATGGGAATAGTGCCCCACCAGCTGGGAAAACCAAGGAATATGATATCATATTTTTCCAGATTCGGAATTTCTGTAGCAATCTGCGGTCTGGCATTGTTCTGCTGTTCCTGTTGCGCCTGATCCACTACGGCGTCGTAATCCTTGGGATATGGGGTGACGGTCTTAAGCTCAATCATGTCTCCCCCCATTCTTTCACGAATCTGTTCCGCTATCTTGCGAGTATTTCCGGAGTGTGAAAAATAGAGAATCAGCATATTGTTCCCCTTGGATCCAGCGGCCCACGATGAAGAAAAACTGGAAAGCATCGCAGCATTGATGACGACAGTCCCCATAACGGCATATTTCAAAAAATTTCGTCTGGAAAGATGGCTGTCTGGTGATGTTGTCCGTTTCATACAGAAACTCCTTTATGTAAAAGATACGTCCAGGTGTGTCAGATAAAGTGTGGCATGCCGAGAACGGCGTGCTTGGAAGCATGACAGGCGACACGACGGAGGAACAGTTGACGATGGCATGCAACAGGTTTTCACGTCTCCCGGAAAGCATGACCGATGCGCCCCTGCGGGCGAACATAATTGCTGCAGCCTCGCCGATGCCGCTGGTAGCTCCGGCCACCAAGGCGACTTTTTCCTGAATATCTATAACATGTTGTCCTTATATGGTCTGAATTTTGTTTAAGTATGTTCCGTGAGAAAAGAGGATGCGACTCAAAGCGGTTCTCAGATGCCGACCTGCTTTACAGGCTCATTTGCAGAATAGTGACCACGTCTTTTTCAGACAGCGGCACATAGGCATTCCTGAGTCCTCCTATTTTTACGGCGTTCTTCGCCATGAGTTCAAAGTGGGTATTGTCGATACCGAACTCGGCAAGCGTTGAAGGAAGGCCAATACTTTTAAAGAAAGCTTCGGTAGCGTCGATACCCTGATTGGCCAAGGTGAATTTGTCGTTTCCGCGTTCAAGCCCCCAGACATTGACGGCGTAATCGCAGAATTTATCCACAGTATCCTCGGAAAGGATATGGCGCATCCATTTGGGAGTCAGTACGGCAAGACCGGCTCCGTGGGTAATGTCATAAAAAGCGCTTAATTCATGCTCGATGTAGTGGCAGCTCCATGCGAAGGTTTTGCCGGTGGAGCCAAGGCCGTTCAATGCCAGCGTGCTGGCCCACATCAACTGCGCTCTTGCCTCGTAGCTGGAAGGCTGCTTCAGCGCGATGGGAGTATATTTGATGACGGCCCGCAACAGTCCTTCATTGAGCGCATCCGGAACGAATGCCTGTTCACGGTCGAAGTAGTTTTCGATGACATGGGACATGATGTCCGCTGAACCGGCCGCCGTCTGAAACGGCGGTACGGTATAGGTATTTTCCGGATTCAGGACGGACACTTTGGGCAGGATAAGCGGAGAGTACAGCGGCAGCTTTTCGTTGGTTCGCATATTGGAAATGACCGCTACGGAATCCATTTCGCTCCCGGTTGCGGCTATGGTCAACACTACGGCAATAGGCAGCGCCTTGGTTATTTTGCTCATATCCAGAAGCAAGTCCCAGGCGTCTCCGTCATAGTATGCGGCAGCGGCGATGGCTTTGGAGCAGTCGATGGTGCTGCCGCCTCCCACGGCCAGAATCACGTCGATGCCTTCTTTTTTGCAGATGGCAGCTCCGGTGTTGACGCTTTCGATTTTCGGGTTGGGAGCGATGCCGCCAAGCTCAAAGATTTCAAAGTCTTTCAACAAATCCATGAGCTTGTCATAAAGGCCGGTTTTCTTGATGCTGCCGCCACCATAGGTCAGAAGGATTTTTTTGCCATAAGCACTCAGTTTTGCGGGAAGATGGCTTTCCTGACCTGAACCGAATGAATGCTCCACCGGCTAAAGCCGGTGGTATCGGAAACAGCTAAAGCTGGCGATTGCGGATGAAATCCGCCGACAGCTTGGCGGGTTGGCAAAAG
>NZ_RQYH01000058.1 GCF_003860215.1 Desulfovibrio sp. OH1186_COT-070
TGTGGGCTGCTGTGGGCATATGTTCCTCGCTTACGGTTGAAGACAAGCGAACTGTGCCACAAAATGAAAATTTAGACAATTTCGTGACTACACTGCCTGGATTCCCTCAATTTTCTGGAGGCGGCACATCACACAATTTCATGACCACACTACAGACAGTTCGCGCACACCCCGGACAAGAAGCTCTGCTTCTTCTTTCGTGTTGTAGGGAGCGAACCCCACACGAATCCATCCGCCCAGACGGTCTACTCCAAGTCGATGAGCCAGTGTCTGTGCATTAAAGATACCGTTTGCGGAAAAAATACCGTATCTGTCACACAGTTCACGACACACATCACCAGGTTGGCGTCCAGCCAACGTAAAGGACACTATCGGTGTTTTTGGTCCTTCGGACTGATACAACGTCAGACCGGCAATATCCGCAAACTCCTGCCGGACCTTGGCAGCAAGGAGGTTTTCGTGTCCTTCGATGCGGGCAAAGCCCGAAATGAGGCGCTCACGGCGCGTGGAACCTGTACCAAGTCCGGCGATGAAGTTTACGGCGGGCACTATGGAGGCGATGGCTTCATGGCTCTGTGTCCCGGTTTCGAGCTTTTCGGGAGCAGTGGAGGGAGCCGGGTGCAGTCGATAGGTATCAAGGGTATCAAATACCTCTTTACGGATTGCCGTGATACCGAGGTGTCCACCAAAAAATTTGTGTGCGGAGCAGAACAGCATATCTGCCCCGAGGGCGTCCATATTGATAACCCTGTGTGGAGCGATGTGAACAGCGTCCACAGAAAGCAGCGCACCAACCTCACGACAACGCCGGGAAATGCGAGCAACATCGTTGATGGTTCCAATGGCATTGGAGGCATATCCTACGGCCACAAGTTTGGTATTGCCATTGACAAGAACGTTCAGCTTGCTCAGGTCGAGCGTCAGCGTTTCCGGGTCCACAGGCAAATGGCGAACCGTTACTCCCCGGTCGCGGGCAGCAAGTTTCCATGTGTCAATATGTGAATGGTGATCCATCTCCGAAACAACGATTTCGTCACCAGGATTCCAGCTTCGGGACAAAGCCCGGGATACGGCAAACATGTTGGAGGTGGCGTTGGCTCCGAATGCGATTTCATTGGGTGCACAGGCAAGCAGGTCTGCCAGGGACACTTTGGCGGCCTTGATAATATCTTCTGTTTCTTCGCTGCTTGGGAACTTGCCATGCGCAATGGCGACCCCACGGCGCATGTAGTTGGTCATAGCCGCAATGGCCGTGGACACTACTTGTGAACCACCAGGACCATCCAGATAAACGGTTTTTCTGCCGTTATGAAGCCGACGCAAGGCCGGGAACAGGCCTCTTATCTTCTGAATCGGATAAACACCAGTCATGGGTATGCTCCTTTTCGTTCAAGATGTCGGAATGGAGAAGCTTGCTGTTTTAGCGGAGTTTTCCAACTGCGAAAGTCCGGCTCCACAACAGTTGAGCGTGAGGCCCACAAGCCATGGAGCCGTCAGGGGCGTATCATGCAGGCTGCAGGGTTGTGCTTCGGTCATGTCTCTCTCCTGGCCGGGCATCTATATGCCTGGCTGGCCTATTTCCCTTCCCAGCCTCCGCGAAAGGTTTCCAGATAGGCGTACAGCGCTGGTGAACCGCCGGTGTGCAGAAAGAGCACCCGCGATCCCTTTTCAAAATGGCCTTTGCGCGCGAGATCCATGAGGCCCGACATGGCCTTGCCCGAATACACCGGATCCAGCAGAATGCCTTCTGTGCGGGCCAGCAGCGTGACCGCCTCCACCATGGCGTCCGTGGGCAGGGAATAGCCCGGCCCCACATAATCGTCATAGGCCACCACGGCACTGCGCGGAATGTCCATGTCCACCCCGACCAGAGCCGCGGTTTCGCGCATGAGCGTGTATACGGCCTCTTCCTGCACGGGCTTCTTCCGGTTCACGCCGATGCCCGTGACCGGGATATCCATGTGGCAGGACAGCATTCCCAGCAGAAAACCCGCGTGGGTTCCGGCGCTGCCGCTGGGCACCACCATATGGTCAAAAGACAGGTTCTGCTCGAACATCTGCTGCATCAGCTCCTGGGCGCACTGCACATAGCCCAGCGCGCCCACCGCATTGGAAGCACCGCCGGGCACAATGTACGGCTTGCGGCCCTGCTGGCGGAGACTGTCCGCCAGTTTCTCCATTTCCTGCATCATGGGGCTGCCGCCGGGCACCACGGCAATGCTCTTCACCCCAAGGAGCTGGTACAGAAAATTGTTGCCGGACGCCTCCGGCCTGTAACTGCCCGGAACGCGCTCCTCCAGAACCAGATGGCAGTCCAGCCCTTCCTTGACCGCCCAGGACAGAGTCAGGCGGCAGTGGTTGGACTGCACCGCGCCGCAGGTAATGATGGTGTCCGCGCCGCAGGCCAGGGCATCGGCAATGGAAAAATCCAGCTTGCGGGTCTTGTTGCCGCCGCTGGTTCCCGGCAGCAGGTCATCGCGCTTGATCCATATGTCCACTCCTGCCCCCAGAGCCTTGCTGAAGGCCGGCAAAAACTCCACGGGGGTGGCCTCTTTCACATACCCCCTGCGGGGGAACCTGCTCAGATTCATATCTGTCTCTCCTTTTGATTTTTATTCTTCAGGCCAAGGGTATGCGCCCCTTTGCCGCATCCACCACGCCCTGCGCAAGCACCCGGGCTGCGTCCAGAACGCGGAGATCACCCGGAACATCCAGAATGCCCAGTTCGGTACAGGCAATGACCAGCACATCCGCTCCCCGCTCCGCCAAGTGCCTGAGGCTGCCTCCGAAAGCCGCGGACACTTCGGCCCCGGTATTGCCCGCCTTGACCTGCCGTATGACGCGCAACAGGTTTTCCTCGTTGGGCGCATCGGCATAAAGCACGCGCAGGCCGTGCGCCGCACACGGCCCATCATAGAGGGCGGTCAGGCGCACCGCGGGCGAAGCCGCAATGCCCACAAGCCCTCCGGGGGCGAGACGGGCGGCCGCCTGCGCGGTGAGCTCGATCATGTTCAGCACCGGAATACGCACCGCCTTCTGCACATCGGGATAATAGTGGTGTGCCGTATTGCAGGGAATGCACAAAAAGTCCGCTCCCCAGGCCTCCAGGCCGCGCGCCATGTCCGCAAGGCAGGGAGCGGGGCTTTCTCCGGTTTTTTCGATCAGGGCCTTGATGCGCGAGGGAATCTTGGGATTGTTGTCCACAATGCAGCGCACATGATCCGCATCGTCATGCGCCTCCGTCGCCTCCAGAATCCGCCGCATGAGGTCAATGGTCGCCTCCGGCCCCATGCCGCCGAGAATGCCCGCTGTTTTTTCCTTCATGGCCACGGCTCACTTTTCGGGATTTGCATCCTGCGCGGGCGACAGTTCGTTTTCCAGCCGGGACACAAAGATCGCGCCCGTGGCATCGCCGAGGACATTGATGGTGGTGCGCGCCATGTCCATGATCCGGTCTATGCCGGCCACCAAGGCAACGGCTTCCAGCGGAATGCCCACCTGGGTGAAGACCATGGTCACCATGATCAGGGCTGCGCCAGGCACGCCCATGGATCCGATGGAGGCAAGCATACCCATGAGAACTACCGTCAATTGTGTACCCAGCGGCATGGGAATGCCGTAGACCTCCGCGGCGAAAATGGCTGTAACGCCCATATAGATGGCAGCACCGTCCATATTGATGGTATTGCCCAGGGGGATGGAAAATGCCGCAACATTGCGCGAGGCTCCGATCTTGCGTACGCTCATCATGTTGGAAGACAGGGCCGCAGCGCTGGAGCAGGTGGTGAAGGCGATGAACAGAGGCTCACTGAGCCCGCGCATGAAAGAACTTGGCGCAAGGCCGCTCCAACGCGCCAGAGGTAGGTACACCAAAAGGATTTGAAAAAGGCAGGCCGCGTACATGGCCCCCAGCAGCTTGAGCAGCGGCAGCAGCACCCCCAGGCCGTGCGAGGCCACGGTAAAGGCCATCAACCCGAACACGCCCACAGGAGCGTAGATCATGACAATAGTGGTGAGCCGGACCATCACTTCCGACATTCCGTCAAAAAAGGAAATCACAGTGCGGGCCTTCTCCCCGCAATAGCTGATGGAAAAACCCAGCAGAACGGCAAAAAAGATGATTTGCAGCATGTTGCCCTTGCTCTGGGCTTCCACAGGATTGACGGGCACAATGTTCAGAAGAACCTGCGAGAGGGAAGGGGGCACAGCTTCTCTGGCCTTGAGATTTTCCACGGAAAGGTTCAGCCCCAGACCCGGCTGGACGATATTTGCCAAAACAAGGCCGATGACAATGGCCACGGCAGTGGTGGCAAAATGAATGCTCCACCGGCTAAAGCCGGTGGTATCGGAAACAGCTAAAGCTGGCGATTGCGGATGAAATCCGCCGACAGCTTGGCGGGTTGGCAAA
>NZ_RQYH01000059.1 GCF_003860215.1 Desulfovibrio sp. OH1186_COT-070
CTGCTACTTGGGTCAGTGATTTGTGTTATTGCATACGTGTTAGGCTTTAAAACGATTTCTTTTGCCGTTTTTTCGCGTGTTTTTTGAAAAGGTATAGAAATATCCCCATTAAAATTTTTAAGCCAATTAACAGCCTCTAACCAGTCTAATTTTTGATGCTTTTGTATTGCTTTAATAATTTGCCCCCCTTCTCCACTTTTTAAATCGTGCCAGCCTTTTTCTGAAACAGATATTTTTTGAGTTTTGTTTTCGTCTTCAAAAATGAATTCTTTACCGCTTTTTTTCTCAAACACAAGGTCTCCTCTATTAGCTAAGTATAAAAAGTAATCTATTAAATTTGAATTATTTACGATGCTTTGAACGTCTGTAGGTGGAATATATTTTGATTTTATTGGCTCCCTATTTTCAATCGAGTTCATAAATTCTTTTGCTCCGTCTTTTAGTTTGATAAATTCGCTTAAAATCTTTTGTTCTTTTTCTTTAAATGTTTCATTTACAGAATTTATGTATCCATTTAACCCGGCTTTCAAATCTTTTTTTAAGTCGTCTAATCCAAATAGCAAATTTTTTTTGCTCAAATTGTCTATTTTCTCGTGAAGTTGTTCAATCTTTTGAATGCTCTGTGCTTCTCGTCTGCGATATTCATCTGTCGTTTGATGCTTTCGGTCGGATTTTACACCTCTTTCAAGTCCAAACCTTTCCATAGATTTTGCGTAACTACTTTGTAAATCCTGAAGTTTTATACTACTGCCGATAAAATCTTTTGCTGATAGTCTGCCATCTTCAGTAATAGGGACAAAAACGCAATGGATGTGAGGTGTTTTCTCATCCAAATGGACATTGAAACGAACTATGTTTTCTTTTCCAAATTGTCGAATACACCAGTTAGCATTTTGATTTATCCATTCATCCAGTTTTTTTGGTTCTTTTTCGATTTCTTTCATTTCATCGTGTGAGCCACTAAGCATAACATTCACGCTATATGTGGCATCTTTACGGATGGTTTTCTTAGAAGTATATCCGTCTTCTATTCTTTTTTTTATAGCTTCGTTATACTTCATCTTACAATAATCGTTCAGATGATAAACTTTATTCAAGTGTGTTTTGCTTAAATCAGCGTGACGGTATGACCATTCCATACCTTCAGTTCGGTCGATGTGGTGACCTAAAGAACCACTAATTGGCTTTCCGTGTTTTTCAAAATGTAATACAACTTGTCCCATATTTTTGATAATTTTCTTTTTCTTCCAGCATTAAATTTTAACCTCTGAAAGAGGTCGTCCGCAGGACTGTCCGAATGGGCTCAGCCGTCTGCAAGACCTCACGGAACTTTGATATTCCAACGCCCTGAAAAGAGGCGTTAAGGAATTACAAAGTGTAGTGAGCTACACCTTATGGTACTTAATACTTTAAAAAAACCTCTTAAAAAAGAGGGTTTATTCGTCATCATAATGTCCATACCCTGATAAAATTTCTACTCGTTTTTCTTCTTCAAAGACTTCATATGTTAGTCTGTGTTTCTTGTCAATTCGTCGTGACCATACGGAGCGTTCTCCGTATCCCTTTAAGGGTTCTACTTGCCC
Organism: Desulfovibrio sp. OH1186_COT-070; assembly: GCF_003860215.1. Taxonomy (GTDB): domain Bacteria; phylum Desulfobacterota; class Desulfovibrionia; order Desulfovibrionales; family Desulfovibrionaceae; genus Desulfovibrio. The sequence continues at coordinate 1,584 of NZ_RQYH01000059.1, forward strand.
TGTTCCTGTTGTTGGATGTAATTCTATTTCATCAAGAAGTTTATCAATCTTCTCACAAATCTTTTTTTGACCTGAATGGTAATGGTTCTTGACGTGTTCCAGAAAAGTTTCGGAGTAATCTATTGTATATATTTCCATTTTAATTACTTTAATTATTAAATACTCCGCAAAGATACTTTAAGGTTTTGACTCAAAAAAAAGGGTAAATTTTAAATTTATTGTAGTAACATTTTTTTCATTTCCTCTCTACTCATCTTGACTTTCTTTTCCTTTCGTGCCTTGTCAATCATTGCAAAATATTCTTTTTTGCTCATCTTTGTGTCATCCTCCACTTTTTCAAAACTGATGTTCTTAGCTTTTAATCTTTTTAGAAGACTTTCAATGATGTGTAAATCTGATTTTTTTATTTCTGCTTTTAAAATAGTGGTTTCCATAGCGTTATTTTTTGCAAAGGTACTAATTATTTTTTCTATTTTTCATATGTTAAAATTCACTTTTTTCTTGTTTATTTGAATTTTTTAAATAAAATTTGCCGATATTAACATTAAAAAAATATTTATGAGACATTTAGGATTATTATTTTCGTTATTTGTTTTGTCTTTGTTGCTTTCTTGTAATAAAGACAAAAAAGAAGAACAATACACCTTATCTGATTCTGAAAAGGAAAAAATAGAAAGTATTGTAGAAAATACATTAAGAACAGAACTTTTTTCACACACTGGAAGACCTGCGTCTGATGTAAAAATAGAGAATTCTTTTTTACAAAACATAGACGGCAAACCTTATTTGGTTTCTATGTATGGAGAATATAGAACAAACTCTTTATTAGAAGAAAATTCTAAGACAATGGAGTATGTTTATGGAGGTATTTCTTGTACTAGTAAAAGATGTGCTACAACAAGAGGGTGTGTGCCTAGTGATGACAAACTTAGTTGTACAGAGTGTATGAGTGGACTTGGGGATTGTACTAAAACTGTTACAGATAAAATAATTGGCGGTCCTAGAGAAGAATAATGAATTTATTTAAGTATTTATAAGTCACCTTTTAAGGTGACTTATTTTTATTATTTCTTTATTCATTATCATTATCTTCTGAGGTAATATCTATAACATCAACACCTCCAAATATGTTATGCTGTAATATTTTTTGAGTTTTTGTATCTATTTGTTTAGCATTATTTATTGCTTTGTTATCATCTTCTCCATATCTATACTTAACTAGTAAATTAGTTCTTTTTTCACCACTTCCTTTCATTATCAAACTTGGATTAAATTGATATGTAGCTGTTGTTATTTTTCTTATAATGTCGCTTGAAATTAATTCATTCATCACCATAGAAACAGTGGGTAAAGAAACTCCACATTTTTCAGAAATATCTCTATAAGTGCCACTTATTGTATTATCTTCATTCCTCATTATTTTAAGTAAATAGGTTATAACGAGTATCTTTTTATTGCCAAAACTATCCAATATATTTAGAACATCTTGAAGCCATATCTTATGCCAATTAAAGTCCTTTGATATATTTTTTTCTATTACAGTGAACGTCTCTATTTCTCCAGTGTTTGGATTAACATATTTTTGATTTCCAACTACCATTTGGGTTTTCTTTTTTACTCTTTTGTTTTCTTCCCAAACGTTTATTTTTTCCTTTTCCATATTTTTGTTAAAATTAAACTTATACAGAATTATATTTTTTTTAAACAAGGCAAATTTAATGTTTAAATTTTATTTATACAAATGTTTAAATTTTATTTGTAAAAAACATATTAAAAATTTAAACAAAACATAAAAAAAATTTAAACAAACTAAAAATCAAAAAAACACTACAAATAATTGATATACAGTTGCCTATATGATGTTTTTTTGACTTTTAGAACAATTTTATTCTTTTCTATATAAACGCTTCTTCCAGAAGCTATATTTAATGCTGGAAGAAAAGGAAAATTATCGCTTAAATCCGTACCCTTTTTTAGTCGGTTCGGGTGCTTTGAGTGTTTGTTTTTTCTCCTGCTTTTGGCTTTCTTTCATTAAATGTTCGTTAATGTCTTTGTAGCCGTGTGAGTGTATTCCGAAGTTATCTCGTAAATCTCTTACCTTTCCTTGTGGAAATGCTTCTTGTATTTTTTTAGTAGCTTCATCTCCTGCAGTGTCTCCGTCTAATAGCAAAAATACGCTATCGTATGTTTGATTTAGGTATCTATCTATGAATTTTTGAACATTTGTCACTGAATTTAAGCTAATAAAGCGATAATCATCCAAATTTTTTCCTGCTCTTTTTAAAATCTCAATGATTGAAAAAGAATCTGTAATACCCTCACAAACGACAATTTTCTTTGCTTCAGCTTTCTCTTTCCCAAGTTCTGAAACATCGGAACTTCCGAACTTCATTTTTGAAAAAGGATTTCGTATTTCATATCCTCCTTCAACATTTTTTACTCCTATCCCATAAAAATGATTTTCTCCTACCTGATAATGAACTTGTTTGCTATGGTTTTTTAATGTGTCAAAAGAGATGTTACGATTTTTGAAGTACTCAATTAGCTTTCTGCTACTTGGGTCAGTGATTTGTGTTATTGCATACGTGTTAGGCTTTAAAACGATTTCTTTTGCCGTTTTTTCGCGTGTTTTTTGAAACGGTATAGAAATATCC
>NZ_RQYH01000060.1 GCF_003860215.1 Desulfovibrio sp. OH1186_COT-070
GCCTCAAGCAGGCCAAGACTTTTGTCCGATACCACCAGCCGGATCCGCTCAAGGCCACGTTCCCGCAAATACCGCAAAAATTGGCGCCAGCTTGCACTGTCCTCACGCGCTCCCTCGGCCACACCGAGAATTGCTGGTACTTACCCCGATGGACACAAGCACCGAGACGTTTTGCACTTCTCCGGCCCAAGAGCGTTTGAGCCAGATGCCGTCCACAAAAACATAGCGGCAACGACTGTCAAAAAAACACGGCAACCATTGCTGGCTGCCGCGCCTCTTTGTGTCATACCGTCTTTTGCAATCACGCGTTTTTCAGGTCCTGAATCAGCCCTGTCAGTCCCTGGGCCTGGGCCGCCAGATCAGACACGGCCTTGGCCGCCTCGGACATGGCCTCGGCGGTCTGCCTGACCATGGTGTCCACATGCCCGATGGACTGGTTGATCTCCTCGCTGGCCGCGGACTGCTCCTCGCTGGCCGTGGCAATGGCATTGACCTGATCCCCCGTGGCGTCCACAGTGCTCACGATTTCCTGCAGCGCCTGCCCCGAAAGCCCGGCCAGTTCCGTGGCCTGATTGACCTGCTCCACCGCGCTGTCCATGCTGTGCATGCTCTTTTCCGTGCTCTGCTGGATGGCCTGGATGGCATTGCTCACATCCGTGGTGGAAGACATGGTCTTTTCGGCCAGTTTGCGCACCTCGTCGGCCACCACGGCAAAGCCCCTGCCCGCCTCGCCCGCGCGGGCCGCCTCAATGGCCGCGTTCAGGGCCAGCAGATTGGTCTGGTCCGCAATGTCGGAAATGACGCCCATGATCTGGGTGATGTTCTGGGCGTGCTCGTTGAGCTGGCCCATGTCGTCCTTGAGCTGCACGGAAATCTGGCGCACGCCTTCAATGCTTTGCAGCGACTGTTCCACAATGCGCGCGCCGTGCTGGGCTTTTTCCCTGGTGTCGGCGGATGCGCCGGAGGCCGCGCTGGCGTTGCGAGCCACCTCCTGCACCGTGGCGTTCATCTCGTTCATGGCAGCGGCGGCCTCGCCCAACCGCTGCGCAGATTCGGCAGCGCTCCTGTCGGACTGCTCGATCTGGGCCGCAAGCTCTGTGGAAGCGGAAGAAATGACGCTGCCCACCTGCTCCAGCCTGTCGGCGGCGATGAGCATGGCCTCGGTTTTCTTTTGGGCTTCCTGACTGGCGGCTTCGGCCTGTTGCATGGCTTCCTGCGCCCTGGCGGACTGCTCCCTGGCGTTTTCCGATTCGCGCCGGGCGTTTTCGATGTGGTTTTTCAGGGCGCTCACCATGTCCACAATGGCCGCATACACGCCGCTTTTGGCCTTGCCGTCGTCAATGTCGTAATCGCCGTCCACCACGCGCAGGGCAAGGGTATTCAGTTCTCCGGGGTCCTTGCCCAACTGGCGCATGGTGTCGCGAACCATGAGACAGGTCAGCGCCACGGCAACCAGAAGCGCCACGCCAACAAGAACAAAACCGATGACCCGCGCGGCGGCATATGTGCTTGCCGCGTTTTCGCTCAGCATGTCGGCTCGCTGCATGATAAGCTTTTCAAGATCACTGATGGCAGAACTCATGCTCGTATAAGCCGCGTCGGCCTCACCGGTCAGCAGGACAATGGCCCGCTCCGTCTGGTTTTCCCGGGACAGCGCAAGGGTCTGCCTGGCGGCTGCGCGATATTTTTCCCGCACGACCAGATACGCCTGAAGGGCCTCTTTCCCTCGGGGGGTGACAAGCAGGCCTTCAAGCCCCTTGATGTCTTTGGCAATTATCTCGGAAAGGCCCTGACCGACTTTTTCGTATTCCCGCATCTTTTCCGCATCGGTTGTGTAAATATGCAGGACTTCCCTCAGGCGGTATTCCGAGGCGGCGTTGTTGATCTCGCCCGCCAGCTTCATGAGCACCACCTGACGACCGCTGATCTCGCGGGAAGCCTCGTTCAGCGCGGCCAACTGAAAGATGAAATAGACAGTCAGCCCCGCCATGAGTACGGTCAGCATCCCCATGCTCATGGATATTTTTGATGACAGTTTCATTCTTCCCTTCCTCCTGGCTTGTTGTCTGCCACTTTTTTCATGATTTTTGCCCCAGGATCATTTTCGGCAGTGCCCGAAAAAACCGCACCACAAAAAAACCTGCTGCCGGAAAGCAGAAACGCGCAAAAAGCGCAATTTTTGCAGACCAACGCTCTTTTTCCCGTTTTTCCGGAAGAACAGCGAAAAAAGCGTTACTGGCGCTCAAAAAAGTCCCTTGCCAGTACCATGCCTATCGGGCTGTGGCAAAAAAACATTACCCCTCGCGACACGCCTGCCGACGCGCTTTGGTTGGTGGGCGACACCCACGGCCTTCCCTTGCGACTCTTGTTTTCCTGGCATGACGTTTTGTGATCCGGAATTTGGCGAGATGATCGAATCCGACCACCCGACTTTGGATGAGGCAGTTCGTGTCGAGGACGACGCGCAATGGCTTCACCGCGCATCCTCTCTGGCCCACGCGATGGCGTCCGTCACATCGTCATCTGAAATACCCAGGGCCTTCAATTTTTCGCGTACAGAATCGGCGCGTTAAATTTTTACGGGCGTCAAAATAACCCGCCCATTTTCTGTGGATACCTCGAAGTATTCCGCATCCACTTGCTGCACAATGGCTCTGGGCAAGGTAAGCTGGTTTTTACTGGTCAGTTTGGCAAGCATGGCTCCTCCTTGCACGCAGAAAGCAAGATAGAGGCTATTCCCGCCTCCATGTCTGGGAACCCGCACCCAAAAGGTGCAACATATCCACCAAGTTCACGCAATGCATTCTCCCGGAAAAGGGAAAGCGATGCGACCGTGGCGTTGGGCCAATGTGCCTTCAGGCAAAGAAATTTGTATCGGTGAAATACAAACCTTCAGTCGTGAAAAGACTACCCGGCAGACAACCTCCCGTCAAACGGAGACAGCCTGCATACCTGAAGAACGCATAGCAAGGTGATCCATGAGGAACCAGATCGCCTTGTCCCAACCGACCCTGATGCCGGTCAAGCTTTCAGCGGCAAACCCTCCGGCAGCACAGTCAGGGGGTACGCTGCCTGCTTTTGCCGGCATGCCGGGCGCATGCCTCTCGCAATACGGCCTGCCAACGCGCTTTTTTGCATGCGGCACGCGCAAAGCGGCGGCAGCACCCTGCCATGAAACAAAAACGGCGGCACAGGCGCTGCTTGTGAACGCCGGAAGTTCCCCTCCATATGGAGCGGGAGATCATGCACGCAAAAAGCCGCCTGCGCACGAGCACAGGCGGCCATCATGTTTGCTGAAGATGCAGATCACATCATCTTGGTGTCGTCGTTGATCCGGTCAACAACAGCCTGCAACGATTCCGCACGGTAGGCAAAAAGCGTCAGCTTCCGCAGGGCATTGGCATCAGACGAACTGGCAATGTAGGAAGTCACGGACTGGGGAAGCGTACCAAAGCGCGCCTCCAGCAAATCCTGCAAGGCCAGGCCAAATCCTCTGGTTTCCCCAATGGAGATACCTTCAGCCCTGCCTTCAGCCTTGCCCTCAACCCTGCCTTCAGCCCTGCCTTCAGCCCTGCCTTCCGCCCTGCCTTCAGCCTTGCCTTCCGCCTTGCCTTCGGCCCACCCCATCATTACCCCCTGCCGGATGTATTCGTCCTTCCACTGAGCGGCGCGTTCTTCCAACATGGCGTCCACCTCCTGCAAGTCCTGAAATTCGGGGATGTCTTCTGTGATCCCGGAGCGTTTGAGCACAACACGCCCCAGCCATACGGTAAAAGCCCGACGCAAACCCACGTACTCCGGCCCATGCAGCCGGGCTATCAATTCCCTGATGATCTGCCGGACATCTTCCGGCTCCTGCGCCCGTTCCAGTTTCAGGAGTTGGGCGGCCAGGCCCCTGCTCTTGTCCAACGCGTCTGCGGGCACCCGGCTTTCGTCCAGCAAAAAATGCCGATGTCGGGGCCGATAGACTTTCAGGCTCTCCGGCATGGGAGCAAAGAGCGCCTCCACATCCTGCGGGGCCTTCCACGCCTTGCCTCCATTGTATATAACAATGGGAAACACCGGCGGCAAGCCTTCATTTTCGCGCACGCTTCCCGCCTTGACGAGATCGAGCAGCAACAGGGTTGTATAGGACAGGATGCGCAAAGCCATCCAGTGGTCGGGCGTGCTCTGGAACTCCAGAAGCAGGGCCACATAGCACCAGGAGCCTTTTTTCCAGCCCAC
>NZ_RQYH01000007.1 GCF_003860215.1 Desulfovibrio sp. OH1186_COT-070
GCCCCATGACGATAATCGCTCATGGGAAAACTTTAAACAAGAAACGCTAAAGCTGCCAGCTAAAGCTGGGGGTTTTAACCCTCCCAAAGTGAGACAATCAATCTTCAACACATACGCAGGATTTCTTGACTTTTTATTGTCTGCCACCTCAAGAACTGTTCCTGCGCGCACTTCGACCTTGTCAAACTCATCTATGGTTATCATGGCAATGGCCTCCATTTTTTTCTCTTGTACGAAACTCCCCGCAGACCACAAAGCTCTGTGGGAGGATATGCACAGGGCACTGCCGTGCGGCAGTGCCCCCAGGTTGATGCCCCCGCTTTGCGGAGTGTGCGCCGCCCCGCCCGCAGAGCGGATTGACGAAAAGGCGTTCAGTCCAGAGCGGCAAGCTGCTGACGCGCCTGGGCAGCTTCCTGCTCCAGCAGGTTTTTGCGGTCCGCGCTGATGCGCAGGCTCTGCGCCAGCCCGTCCAGGTAACTGCGCTCCATGAAGTGGTCAACATCCATGATCAGGCAGGACAGGCGATAGAGGTCTTCGCCCTGCTCCACAGACCCCACCTGGGCGGCGAGAGCGGCAGGGTCCAGCGGTTCCTGCATCAGGGAGTGCATGAGCCGCGAAGTGTCCTGCCCCGGAAACATCTGGGGCAAAAACTTGCCGATGCGCGCTTCTTCCGCCGCATCAATGTGCCCGTCAGCCCGCGCCGCAAAAACCATGGCGCGCAACAGCAGCATGGCTGTGGGGTCTTGGGAGGCGTCCGCCAGGCGCATGTTCGAGGTCATTTCCGTCCGCTTTTCCGGCACGGCGACGCTCTGCCCGGCAGCCCATTTCCGGTAAAAACTCCAGGCCACGGCACCCGCCCCCAAAAGAGCCGTATTTTTCACCATGGTCCGGGAAAGAACAGAGCCGAGCAGCACGCCCAGTGTGCCCGCGCCCAAAAGGCCGCCCATGCCGCCGGGCATATGATTGTCCGCTCTGGCAACACCGGCCTTGCCCTTGCTCACCAGCGCGCCCAGCATCTCGCCAAGGTCATCCTTTTTCAGAATATCAAACAAAGACATGTCTACCTCGTTGTGGTGGTTATGGGGTCAGCATATGCCTGCAAAAAACCCTGTCAAGGCGGAATGCGGCGTGGATCACCAGTCCGTCGGCTTGCCCACAGGCCCTCTGGGGATGTCCTCCCCGAAAGAAAAGCGTGTGGGACGCTCCGGCCCTTTCAGCCTTTTGCGCACATGAACAGCAAGAGATTCGCGCAGCGCATCCACAGTCCACCCCATTGCGGGCACGACAAAAGCCTTGAGTCTGTGCCCCTCTTCCGGACGCATGAGCCGCACCTGACAACACCGCACCCCTTCGTGCTCTTCAAGAATCGCGGCGACATGGCCGGGATAAACGTTCACTCCCCCCACCTGCACGGCGGCGTCAATACGCCCGCAGGGGAGCAGACGGCGCTCGTCCAGCCAGGTGATAACGTCCTGCACGGGATACAGCCTGCACTCCCCTTCCGGGAGGCAACGCTCCAGCATGTCGGCATGCGGCCCTTTGCCGCGGGAAATATGGGGCAGCAGTTCAAAAGGATCGTCAGGGTGGAAGCGATGGCAAACAACGCCCACTTCCGAAGAACCGAAGAACTCGATGACACGAAAGCCCTGACGCAACAGGGCGTGCGCCACATCAGGAGGCATGGGAGCCGTGGCGGTGAGGGCCGTGACCCCTCTGCCTTCTTCCGAAGCTCTTTCCTTCCAGCCGCGCAGATCCGCCAGACGGGACCAGAGCAGGGGAATGCCCACAACCATGTCGCCAGGTTTCATCTGCGCTTGCGCCAGCGTGGGCAGCGGCGGCACGCACCGCACGGGAATGCCGAGGCTCAGGGGCAAAAGCAGCCCGAAGGTAAAGCCGTACATATGGTGCAGGGGGGCCGTCACCAGAGCGGAGGTGCAGTTTTCCACCAGCGGAGCAAGGCTGGTGATCTCCTGCCGCAAATGGCTTTCCGGATGGGTGCAGGGCTTGGGCTTTCCCGTGGAGCCGGAGGTAAAAAACGTGACCGCCACCGGGCCGTCCCCCCAATGTTCCAGAATCCGCAGGGGCAAACGCCCGCACTCTTCCGCAAGATTTGGCGGGGCAAGGCTGGCGCGAAACATGGCATTGCACTGCCGCGCGACATTTGCCACGCCCTCCGGGCCAAGTCCGAAATCCTGCCAGCGCATGGCAGAAAAATCCTGCGGCGGGCATGCCACAAAGCCCGGCATCCCGTGACGCCCCATTTCCGCTTGGGCAATGGACTGGACAATGGCCGTGACAGCGCGCTCCCCAAGACGGGGAATTTTCTCCAGAGGCCAGGGCTTCATGATGCCCTCCGCACTTCCACAAGAGCCTGACGCCCGTCCGGCATCCGGCACAGGCAGTCAACCGGCCCCCCGCCCGCTCCTGCCCGCTCCAGCGCAGCCAACACATCCAGCGGATGCGCCAGAGGGCCGTCATCCCACCAACGGCCTTCGGCAACGTCGGCAGATCCCCTGCCGCACAAAAGAACCTCGCTGCCTTCTGCCGGTTCCTGCTCCCAGAGCACACGCAGGCTGGCGGCAGCGGGGCGTCGGGAGGTCAGGCAAAAAAAGACCGCCCCCTGAGTCGGCACAAGGCCCGGAACATGCTGTTGCGGGCAACAGCGCGAAAAGCGCTTGTCCAGTTCGTCCACGGCTCCCGCCAGCACGTGCTCCACGCGTCCGGAGGCCAACAGGGTTTCCGCCGCCGTCAGCGCACCCGCAAAGGACAGCCCGAACTGGGAAAGAGTGCAGCACGGCCCCCGGATGCCCAGCAAAAGACTGAGCAGACCGGCCCCCACATTGTTGACCGCATGGGAAAAAGCCGTGGGGGAGGAAAGCTGCGGACCGTTGTCCAGAATGGAATCCATGAAGTCCATGCTCATCCGGACACCGCCGTAGGCCGTGCCCAACACAAGGGCCGCACGGGAAATGTCGGACCGGGACCATGCGGCAGACCGCAGGGCCGACAGTGCGGCCAGCAGGGCCGTGCGGGCATACTGCGGGATGCGGCGCAGGGACACCGTGGGCAGAAGTTCGGCCAGAGGCGATGTGTCCGGCGGTGCGGACACCCACGCCCCAGGCTCCCGATCCGCCGCCAGACTCTCCGGGCCGCTGCGGCTGTAGGCCAGTCCGGTTCCTGCCACCAGCAGGGGGAAAGCCGTCATGCATCCCCCCTTCCCAGTATCAGGGCGGCATTGCCGCCGCCAAAGCCCAGAGAGGTGGACACGGCGTACGGCAAGGACACGGACAGAGCCTCCTGCGTGGGGCTGAGGCCGATTTCCGGATCAGAAGCAGAAAATCCCGTGCTCGCGGGCACACGGCCCAGATTCAGGGCGGCCAGCGTCAGCACAGCCTCAAGGGCCCCCGCCGCGCCCAGGGTATGCCCCGTGCCGCCCTTGCTGGCCCAGACAGGTGTCCGGGGCAGCATCTGAAGCAGCACATGCCCCTCCACCCTGTCGTTTTCGCGCGTGGATGTTGCGTGGGCATTCACAAAGGCCAGGTCTTTTGCTTCCAGCCCCGCCTGCGCGAGAGCCGCTCCAAGGGCATCGGCCAGCCCGCGCCCCTGGGGATGGGGCGCGGTAAAATGGTGCGCGTCCGCCGCGCTGCCGTAGCCGAGCACCCGCCCCAGCACGGCAGCCCCCCGTTGCCGCGCGCTTGCGGCGCTTTCCAGCACCAGAGCCGCAGCCCCTTCACCCAGATTCAGCCCCTTGCGTTCCCGGTCAAAAGGACGGCACGCCTCGTCAGAGGATATCATCAGCCGGGCAAAACCCGTATGCGGCACAAGGCTCAGGGCGTCCGCGCCTCCGCAGATCACGCAGGAGCACTGGCCCGCAGCCACCATATCCCTGCCCAGACCAATGGCATCCGCCCCCGAAGTGCAGGCATTGGTCACCGTCAGGCGCGGGCCACGGGCGGCAACGTCCATGGCGAGGGCCAGATTGGAGGCAAAATAGTCTTCTCTGGCGCAGTCCTGCCCGTCCTCCCGCGCTGCGGGCAATATCCCTTTGCCGCTCTCGCGGCTGGCGGCATAGGCGTCCAGAAAGTGCAGGGCACTGCCCGCAGTGGTCCCGAGCACAAGACCGGCATCTGCCAGAAGTTCCGGCGGCAGCGCCGCCTGGGCAAGGGCCTTGTGCACCACTGTCCGGGCCAGAGCAAAGGTATCTCGGGCGGACGCCCGCCTCCCTCCGGGAAAGCATTCCCCATCAAGGGCAAAGACCGGAAAGGCCAGAGCGCGGGAATCCAGAACAGTCGCCGGAGAGAGGCGGCATTCTCCCCGGCCGAGGGCAGCCAGAGCCTCTGCGGGGGTTTTTCCGGCGGCGCAGAGACAGGCCATGCCCGTCACAACGACATCATGCCCCATGCGCCTGTTCCGCCCCAGGTTGCGGGCTGTGGGCCAGAATAAAATCGGCAAGCCGGGAGACGGAGGCAAAAGCCTCGTGCGCCTCCCCGGCGCTGGCAATGCTCACGCCGAAATCTTTTTCCACAATGACCACCAGTTCCACGGCATCCAGCGAATCCAGCATCAGGCCTGCATCGCCGAACAGGGGCGTGTCCGCGTCCAGTTCTTCCGGTTTTACGCCTTCCAGCCGCAAGCCGCTGACAATGGCCCTTTTCAGGGCGTCTTCCATCTCTTTTTTCGTCATGTTGCCCACATATCGTAAAAGTTGAAAAACTGATGGGGATATCTTTCCACAACACGCTCCATGCCGCGCGCAAACCGCAGGGCATAGGGCAGAAAGACGGCGGGATCGCGGCGCGGCAGGCCAGACGGCACATTCAGGTGCTCCGCCAGAAAGGCCCGCGTTCTGCCTTTCTCCCGCACGGAAAAAAGCATGAGCAGCGCCGCCCCGGTGAGAGAAGCCAGGGCAAAGGCATTGACGGGAATGCGTATCATCCCGCCCAGAAAAGGCACGTCAACGCCTTGGGCAGTGCGCTCTCCCACGGCGAGGCGGTCGCCCATCAGACAGACGATTTCGGAGCGCCGCAGGGCAGCCGCAGCCTCCACCAGACCGCCCACGGGGTCAGCGGCATCAATGACAGCAAAAGGACGCCCCTTCCCGTATTCAAAATAGTGCCGCCCGGCGTCCTGAGGTTGCCGCCACTGGACAACATGCACCGGCCTGTCAAGCTGTTCCAGCCCCGCAAGCCCCATCTGCCACGCGCCCAGATGGGCGGAGAGGATGATGCAGCCGCGCGGGCATTCCGCCGCTTCCCGCAGGCGCTTCTGCAAAAGAGGCTCTGTCGCCATGACCGGAAATTTTCCGGTGGTTCCCGCGACCATCCTGTCCAGCAGAAGGCACCCGAACTCCAGATACAGGCGAAAGGCATGCGCGAACATGCGCACGCGCCCCGCGCCGGGAAAGCGCCGCGACAAATAGGGCATGCAGCGTTGGCGTATCCGTGGCACGAAAACGTAGTACAAAACCACCGCCACCAGCAAGACGCGCGCCAGAGGCACAAGGCGGCAGCGTACCACGGTCTGGAAAATACCGTACTGAAAGCGTGAGCCGAGGCTGCCCCGCGCTTCTTGCGCCCCGCTCACGCCCCCCTCCCTCCGGCGCGCATTCCGCGCCGTGCCAGCGAAGCCAATCCCCAGACCGTCAGCCCGGCCAGCAAACCCAGAAAGGGCGCAAGACAAAAAGCACCTGCCACCCAATCCAGAAGGCGCTGCGGTGCCTCATACCCCAAAGTCTGGACAGAAAACTCCGTCAGCCAGCGGCCGTTGCGCAGCCTGTAGCCCAGCAAAACGCCCAGCCCCGGCACTACCGGCGGCCATGCCAGAGGAATCATGGTCAACGCGCAGAGGCGGTTCAGGCGCATCCAGCCGATGCAGAAGAGCAGCAGAATGCTTTGCAGCCCCGGCAAAGGCAGGGCAGATACTGCCAGCGCCACACCGGCGGATTTTCCCAGGTGCAGCGGGCTGGACGCATCCCGCAAAAGCAGGCGCAAGGACTCCAGAGGACGCAGAAGGGACACCCGCTCCCGCGCATCGCCCGCCTGCTGCCGAAAAGGCACTGGCAGCAGGGCGCGCAAGGTCAGGCGCGTATTCAGCAAGGAAATGCGCATGTTGTCACGGCACGGGCGGAAATGGGAAATGCGCGCGCTCCCCGGCGGATACAGAACGCGGATTTCGATCTCCCGTACCGCGAATCCGGCCCAGGCCGCGCGCACCAGCACCTCCACCTCAAAGGCATAGCCTTTTTCCGTAAATTTCAGGTTCCGCAACACATCTATGGGGTAGGCCCGAAATCCGCTCTGCATGTCGGAAACGCCGATCCCCGTCTGCACCCGCATCCAGAATCCGGAAAACGCCCGGCCAAAGCGCGACGCGCGGGGCACGTGGGGCACGGAAAAATCGCGCCGTCCCACAATGATCGCCGCAGGCTCACGCTCCAGCGCGGCCAGAAAAAGGGGAATGTCCTCGGGATAGTGCTGGCCGTCGGCGTCCAGGGTGATCATGTGGCTTGCCCCTCGCCGGGCCGCCTCCTCCGCGCCTGTCAGGAGGGCCGCTCCCTTGCCGCTGTTGCGCGGCAGGCGCACCAGATGCAGGGGCAGGCCCGCCAGCCTTTCCGCGCCGTGATCCGTGGACCCGTCGTCCACCACAATGACCAAGGGGTGAACGCGCAGAGCGCGCTCCGCCACCGCGCGCACGCTGCTGGCATGGTTGTAGAGCGGGATGACCACTGCGCTCACGGGCGGCACACTATTTCTCCCTGACGCCACCGTGCGCAAAACTTTTTGTAAAACTCCGGCGCCTCCACCAGAAGCCCGCCGTCAGAACCGAGCATGAGCTGCGTGGTTCCTGCGGTTGTGGTCACCCGACCTTCCGCGTCCTCAATGCGATAGGTGTATTCCAGCACGGCAGCCTCGTTCCAGAGCAGTTCCGTCCGCACCGCATATGTCTGCCCATAGCGCATGGGCAGGCGGAAATCCAGATGAAAAAGCTTGAGCGGCACAAAAACGCCGTGCTCCAGAAAATCGAGATAGCCGATGCCGTACCGCCGCCCCATAGCCTCACGGCCGTCTTCAAGCCAACTGGCGTAGCGCCCGTGCCACATGATGCGCGCGGCATCAACCTCCTCAAAACGGACGGTACGGCTGATGCTCACGCGCAAAGGCTCCACCCCCGATGGCGGCGTCCTCCGGCGGCGCTCCCCTAGCCTGCGCATGTTTCCACCTGAAAACGGGCAGCCACGCCAGCCCGGCTTTGCACAACGCATGTCCAGACGCCCGGCCCGCCGCCGGGAGAAACAAGCAGTTCCAGATCTTCCTCCGGTGCAAGCGGGGCCAGAAACTTGGCCTGGGGGATGCCGGTCAAAACGCCCTCATGGCCGCAATCCTCCAGCGTGGCCTGGGCCATCACTATCTGAACCATTGCGGGCAATACCGGCCGGAGGGGAAAGTGCCCAAGAAAGACCGGGCTGTCCGGCGCAAAACGAAATGTTCTGCGCAGGCTTCCGCCGGGCAGGACTTCCGGCGCGGACGCCGCAGCAGCTATGGCCTTGCGCAACACGCTCATGTCACACTACCTCCGCATTCCGGCGCCCGCCCGCACTCCCGTGATCCGGGCACACTGCGGCTCCGGCCTCCCGTGTGGGCAGGGGCCATTTCATGGCTGGAGACGGTTTGAATTTTTCTCCGGCAAGGACGCAAACCGCATGTCCATGCCGAATCCGCCCTCTTCCGCATACTGTGCGCACAGCGTCTCCTCATCACGGAAAAAACGCGCTTCCCAAGGCTCCCGCCCACCGCGCAGATCCCCGCCGGAAAGCATGCCGGGCAGCATCCTGTATACAGCCCGCCCCGCATGGCGCAGCAGACGTTGTGCCCCGGCATTCTGCCCTGTGGCCGGAACGCAGGTCATCACAAGCATATTTTGCCGGGCTTGCCCCGTGGCGGCAGCATAGCGGCAATGCCCGAAGGTGCGGCCATACGGCAGGATCAGAACCAGGCTGCCTTCGCCCTTTTCCATCTGCACAGCGCCCTGCACGGGCAGGGAATGCCCCGCCCATGTCAGCCGTGCGCCGAACTGCGCTGTGAACGTCTGTTCCGCGTGCTGCCGGGGAAGAGAAATTTCTCTGGCACAGCCGCCGGAAAATCCCGATATTCCCAGCAGGGCGACACACAGCCAGCAACGAAGATTCATTGCTTTTCTCCGGGCCGGGCGGGGCTCTCCTCCGGGCACACCGCCCCGCTGCTTTCTCCCACGCACAGCCGGGGCAGAAGCCAGAGGGCAACAGGTATTTCCGCCAGCAGACCCCAGAAAACCACTTCTCCCATAGCCCTGAGCACAGGGTGGCTTGCCAGAGCCAAAAGCCCCATGCCCGCAAGGGTCGTCAGCGATGAAACCAGCACCGCCCTTTGCGCTCCCGCCCTGATGCCCCTGACAAGCTCGTGGGCCACAAGAATGCCGTGATCCGCGGAGAGCCCCAGCACCAGCGGCAGGGCCGCCATGCCCGCCAGCGTCAGGGGCTGCCCCGTGCAGGCCATCCAGGCAAGGACAGTACCAATGGAACACAAGGGCGGCAAAGATGCAAACAGGGCCATGCGCGCGCTTTTCAGGCAGGCAAAGAGCACGGCAAAGCAGGCCATCCAGGCCAGAGGCAGAAGATGCCTTTCTGACGCAAACTGCCGCGACAGCGTTTTTTCGAGAAAACCGGGCAAAAGAATCAGGACGTCCTGAAGCGTTCCCCCCTCCACACGCGAAAAATCCGTTCCCGGCCCTGCGAAAAGCAGAACTCTGGCTCGCTCCCCGGCGGCACGCACAGCCTCGCCGGGCACGAATGTGTCCAGCAGTTCGCCAAGACCCGCCGCGCGCACGACGTCAGGGCCGAAGGGCGCCACAGGCTGTTGCAGCAGCCCAAAGAAGGAGGCAAAGGCATTGTCTGCAAAGCCGTGTCTGCGAGCCGCCTCCGCCAGCAGGCCGCGCAGTTGCTGCCCGTGCTCCCGCGCAAAGCGCGTCCAACGCCGCACGTTTTCCCTCGCTTCCTCCGGCCCGGGCCACATATCGCCGGGTGTGAGCAGGTCCACAGCAGGATCGACGCGGCGCAGAGCATGGGAAAGACGGCGGGCCTTGCGCATGGCGTCTTCCATGTTTGCCCCTTCCACAACCAGCACCGTGGTCCCGGACGATCCCCAAATAGCCTCAAGGCGGCGGGCGTCCTCGTGCAAGAGGTGTGCATCCGCCCCCATGCTGCGCGGGGAAACATCCACCCCCACATGAAAAAAAAGAAAAAAACACAGGGAAAGCAGCAGGCTTGCAGCAATGCCCGTGCGCCACAGGGAAGGCTGCACAGGCATTGCCGTCCGGACAGAGGCATGCAGGCGCGGCCCGGAAAACCAGGGACAGAGCGGCAAAACAGTAATAGCCAGCACAAAACCCGCACTCAAGGCAAGAAGGGAAAAACAGGCCAGTTGCCGCACTGCGGGCAATCCGGAAAACAGCAGCACAACAAAGCCGGAAATATTGACCAGATAGCCCTGAAACAGGGGGGCGGCCAGATTGTGGAGCGCATCTTCCGCCGAAGCCCCCTCCCGCAGGGCAAAATGCACATGAACGGCATAGTCTTCCGCCAGACCAAGGGTCGCCGCGCCAAAGCCCAGGGCCAGGCCCGACAGGACAGGAAAAAGAAGCGTCATCCCGCCCAGAGCCATGCTTGCGGCCACGCAGGGCGTCAGCAAAAGCCACACTGCGCCTGCCGAACGCACCAGCGCCAGATAAACGGCCAGCAGCGCCGCCAGGGAAAAACCGGCCACAAAGGCCATGTCCCGGTGGATGGTGCGGGTATTGACAGCGCTGTGCCGCTGCCCGCCGACCACAAGGGCCCGCATGTCCGGAGCGAGGATGTGGGCCAGACCGTTTTCCACGGCGTCCAGAAGCTGCACCGCCGCATCCACATCGTGCAGGGAATGGGCGGGGCGCAGAACCAGAAGCAGATGCCTGCCGTCAGTACTCACCGGATACCCGAGTACAGGGTCGGAAGGAGTGCGCGCATGCCCGTCAGGCAGACGGGAAAGCACTGCCGGGAGCAGGCCCAGCGGGTCGGCCTGAAGCCAGCCAAGAGCCGGTCCGGACGCAAGAAGGCTGCCCAGACGCGCATGCACGGCGCGCACAGCGTCATCCGCCACCTGGGGATCAAGAGCGGCCTCCAGCCGCGCCAGTACTTTTTCGTCCGTATAGTAGGGCAGCAGTTGCAGAAGCTCTGCCGGATCAGGCAAAACCGCCTCCACGGGCCGGGCAAGATGCGCGGGCAGGCGGCGCACAAGAGCATCTGCCGCTTCCGCCAGGGCGGTTGCGCCGTTTTCCCGCTCCGTACTCAGGCTCACAAACAGCAGGCGCGAAGCGGGAACAAGATCCAGCGCCCCGGCCATGCTCCGGGACTCTGCATCCGCATCGGGGAAAAAAGCCGTGCTGCCGGTATCGGTTTGTACGCGCAGGGCCAGCAAAACCGCGCCGAACCACAGGCCAAAGACCAGCGCAAAACACAACAGCCTGTGCGCCCGCATGGTGCTGTGAAGAGCGACAAGAAGGAGCCGGGCGTTCATGGGAAGGATCAGAAAGCGCCGTCCCCGGCCGCGCACCGGGCCGGGAGAGGCCGGTTGACTTCCACGGAGCGGAACAGGATATGCACAACATCCCCACCGGCCTCCACAAAACTCAGGCGGCGCACGCTGGCCATATCTTCGGCAAAGCCGACATCCATCCGGGCAAAAAATGCGGGACGGCGCGGGAACAGCCGCAGGCTCCGCGCCTCATCGCCCGGCTCAAGCCTGTACGCCGCGCGCAGGGCTTGCGGGTCAATGTCCATCCACTGGAGCACATGACGCACAATACTGGAAATAAGAGCAGTCTCCCGTCCGTCTGCGGAGCGCGCGCGGGAGGGATCGCCTTCCCAGAGACGCCCCTTGCCCGCCTCATGGACAAAGCCCGAACGCAAAGGGTGGGTGTATGCCCAGAGCAGGCGCTCACCGGAGATATCCCCTTTTTTGTTCTCCCGCTGCCGCCGCAGACAGAGAAAGCCGTGCGACTCCAGAGGACGTTTCAGGAGGGACACATGTTTTTCCTGCAAGAAATCGGCGCTGAGGGACGTGGTTCCGGCATTGCGCAGGGCCACTTCCTCCAGCAGGCGCAGGGCGGCATCCTCTCCCCCGCTGCCCGCAGCAGGCGAGGCCCAGACAACAAAGGCGCACAGCACCAGCCCCGCAACGCCCCCTCTCTGTCCACGCACTATTCTTCCTCCGGAAGAAAAACCTTGATCTGCCCTGACGCCAGCAGCTTCTCCCCGCACCAAACCTCGCCCGTGACCACGGCGATATTGCCCAGGCGCGCCGTGAGGCAGACCGTAACGGCCAGACGCTGCCCCAGGCGCGCATCGTCGTGCACAATCACATCGCGCAGAGCGGCAAGATAGCCCCAGCCGGGAGCACGCTGCCCCGCAGCCCGCAGGCATGCCCCGGTCCCTGCGGCAAAGCACTGGGCCAGCATTTCCGCAAAAGCCGCCCGCTCCAGCAAACCGTTGGGACGCAAAAAAGGATTGTCCGCACGGACTTCCAGCACAGCCCGCGCTGCCTGCGCCGAAAAACTCTCCAGAGCGTCCAGCAGAAGCATGGGCGGACGGTGGGGCAACAAATCCGTTACGGGGACAGGCTGAATCATGTGTCAGATTCCTGCAAGGATTCCAGACAGCGGGCGTACTGCGCCCGCGCAAAACGCATCATGGCCCGGTGTGGCAAATTTTCGCCCGAAAAATCCCCAGGCTGCACCGGGGACAGAAATTCCATGTGCACGGGAGCGGGAAAAATGCCCCTGCCGCCCGGAGGCGCGACCTGAAAACTGTTGCGGATCAGCAGGGGAAGCACGGGGCACCCTGCCCGCACCGCCACCCGGAAGGCCCCGGAACGAAATTTCCCCAAGGCTCCCGTTCTGGTGCGGCGGCCTTCGGGAAAAAACACCAGCGTCGCCCCTTCTTCCAGACGTTGCAGGCAAAGCGCCTCTGCCTGCTCCACGGGCAGACTCTCCACATCAATGTATCCGGCGCAGCGCATGACCGGAGCAAAGAAAAACAGACGGCGGAAGGGCCAGCTTTTGGTCACCAGGCACAGATTGGCCTGAGCTTGCGCGCCAAGAAGATAAATATCCAGAAAAGACTGATGGTTGCATATCATGACCGAGGCAGGAAAGCGCACGGCCAGATCCCCTTGGCGAAGGTGTACCGGCAGCCAGGGCCGGAGCCAGAAAAGCATGCCGCGCCCGTAGAACCAGATCGCCCTGCGGCTGAACGGGGCCAGTTTCCGGGGGCAGAAAGGCCGCAGAACGGCCAGGCACAACATGCAGGGCAGGACAGCAAGAGTCCAGCACAAGAAAACAAGGCGGACGGCAATGCCCGACACCATGCCTACCCGCTTTCCCCAAGGGCTCCCTGGTCGCGCAAGGCGGCGATAAAGGCATGGATATCCCCGACGGTCCGGATTTTTGCCAGGGATTCCTTGTTGTGCAGTTTGCAGCCAAAGGCTTTTTCCAGCACAATGACCATATCCACAATATCAAGGCTGTCCAGGCCGAGATCTTCCCTGATGCGGGCTGAAGGCGTCAGGCTTTCCGGATCCAGCTCAAATTCTTCGCTCAGGGCGGCATTGACGGTTTTTTCGATATCACTGTGATTCATGGGGCAGTATTGTACGGGGCTTGGCGGAACATGTCGAGAACAATGCTGCAGTGGCAGCCGCCCAGAGCAAAGCTGTTTTTCAGCACCAGACTGTTGCGTGAGCGCAGGGGAGCAAAAAAGTGCCCCGGATTGCCGCAACGGGGATCGGGATCGTGCAGGCCTCTCGTGGGGGCATAAAGGCCGTCACGCAGCATTGCGACGCACAATATGCTTTCCAGCGCTCCGCTGGCGGCCATGGTATGCCCCATGTGCCCCTTGAGGCTGCTCACGGGAACCTTCGGTCCGAAAAGTTTTTCAATGGCCCTGCCTTCGGCCATGTCTCCAGATTCCGTAGCCGTGGCATGGGCATTCACATAGCCCACGCTTTCTGCGCCGATACCGGCATCGTCCAGAGCCTGACGCATGCATTCGCCGATGGCTTCGGCATCGGGATGGGCAATGCTGCCCGGCGAGGAAAGCAGAGCCGCTCCGAGCACCTCCGCCAGAACGGGAGCATTGCGGGCCTGCGCGCTGCGCAGGCTTTCCAGCACCAGAATGCCCGCGCCCTCCGAACACACAAGCCCGGCCCTTTTTTTGTCAAAGGGCAGCGAGGCCTGCCGGGGATCGGCCTCCTCCGAAGCCGCCCCCAACCGTGCGAACGTGGCCGGAACCAGAGGGTGAAATTCGTCCGCGCCGCCGCAGAGCATGATCTCCTCCCGGCCAGCGGCAATGGCCTCATAGCCCAGGCAGATGGCGGCAAGGCCGGAGGAACAGGCCATGGACGGAGCCAGCATGCGCCCGGTACAGCCGCAGGCCTGCGCCACATTGGCGGCAACGCTGTGCCCCATGACCTTGAAAAAAACCGTGCTGCGCGCGCTGTCCATATTGCCTTCGTGCAAAAACAGGCTGAAAAAATCCTGCAACGTGCCGGGGCTGCCCAAAGTGGAGCCTACGGCAACGCCTGTTCTTGTTTGCGGCGCGGGAGGCAGGGCCGCCTGTTCCAGGGCCTCCCAGGCCGCCAGACAGGCAAAAACAGACATGGGCGACATGGACCGGCGCAGTTCGCGCGGGATGCGCTTTGCATCCACAGGGGGAACCCGTCCGGCCACACGGCAGCAAAAACCTTCCGCCTCCTGTTCCGGCAGGGGACAAAGGGCGCAGGCATTCCGGCGCAGCCCCCTGACCATGCACTCCACTCCCCCGCCGTACGGCGAAACAGCGCCCATGCCCGTAATGACTACCCGTTCTCCGCGCATTGCCTGAACTCCTTGAGTACCGCATCGTGCCCGACGGCAAAGCCTACGGCAAGGGCCGCGCTCACAATGCCTCCCAGGACACCGGGCAGCAGAATATTCTGCCCCGCCAGAAGCAGGCCCGGCAGGCGCGTGACAGGCAGCAGGGGCATGGTATGCCAATGATGCCCCACCCCGTACAGGCTGCCCGTGGCTCCGTGTATCCAGTGCCGCAGGGTCAGGGGCGTGGCGGCGTCCAGAACACGCCAGGCATCTGCAAGGCCGGGCAGGCGTTTTTCGGCCTGGGCACGCACACGGGCCACGGCCTCCCTTTTCCAGTCCGCACAGGCGCGGGGGGAGTCGGGGGGAGCGCCCGGCGGCAGAAAAGCCGCTGCCATGACGGCCATCCTGCCGTCATGCTGCGGCCTGTCGCAAAAAAGATACAGGCAGGGCTCATCATCCTCCAGATCGGGAAACATGCAGGCACTCTCCGCTTCGGGCAAAAGATACACGCTTTCGCCTGGATGCAGAACGCCGCGGGCCTCGGCAAACAGCAACAGTGCCGAGCGGCTTTCCGGCAAATCCGCGATGCGGTGAAGATAGGCGGGGCGAAAAAGCCCGCCGGGCACAATGGACGCGAGTTGGGACGGGTGCCCGGTAAAAATGCAGAGGTCACAGGCCAGACGCTCCCCGTCATGCACAAAAACGCCGCTCACATTCCTGCCCGCGCTGACATCAAGGCCGCATACCATCTGCCCGCAGCGCACAGGAACACCCGTTTTTTGCAGAATATCCAGCAGCCCCGCGGCAAGTGCGGCTCCTCCTCCGTCCCAGGAACCGTTGGACTGAAAGTAGGGCCCGGCCACCAAGGCATAGTCTTCCCATGCGGATTCGTGGGGCAGTATGCCGTACAGCAGGCAGCGCGCTCCGAGCATGGCGCGCAGGGCGGCGGGAAACCCGGCCCCCTGCAGTATCCCGTCCGTGTTGCCCCGGCGGTGCCAGACAGGCGCAGGCTCGCCGCAAACAGCGGGGTTGAGATAGGGAGAGTGCGCGAGTTGGCGCTCCATGTCCTGCAAAAGAGCCCACAGGGCGTCTCCTGTGCCGGGGAACTGCCTGTCCACAGCGGTGCGGACAGCCTCATGCCCGTCCGGCAGAAAGTATCTGCTGCCGTCGGCAAAGCGGAAGACGTCCCGGCGGCCCGTGCGGATATTCCCCAGCGCCTTTTCCACCCCCAAGGCGCGCAGCCAGCGGCGCAGGACACCACCCTTGTGCAGGCCGCCGCCGCAGTGGAAACCCGTGTCAAAGTGCAGCCCCTGACGCCGGAAACCTCGCAAAAGAGGAGCCGGAGAGGGTGCGGCCTCCAGCACGGTGACGGCATGCCCCTGCCGTGCCAGAAAAATCGCGGCGCTCAAACCGGAGATGCCGCTGCCCACCACCACGCAGCGCATCAGGAAACCCGCAGGATCAGGCAGGCATTGTTGCCGCCGAAACCGGCGGCATTGCTCAGGACAATCCGGGGCGGGCGCTCCAGCCTGCGGGCCAGCACCGGAATGCCCCGCGTTCCGTCGTCCGGTTCCCCGTAATTGCGCGTTCCGGCAACAAAGCCCGCCTGGGCCATCACAATGGCATATGCCGCCTGCGCCGCGCCGGACATCCACAATTCGTGCCCGGTCAGACTTTTGAGGGCCGTCACGGGCGGGCAGTCCGCACCGAAGACCATACGGATATTGGCGGCTTCGGCGGCATCGCCCAGGGGGGTGGATGTGGCATGGGCATTGATGAGATCAATGTGCGCCGGGGTCAGGCGCGCGTCGGCCAGAGCCATGCGCATGGCGCGCGCCAGACCATCCCGGGAAGGCACGGAAAGGCCCTCTCCGTCAGCACTGCACCCGAAACCCAGAACTTCCGCCAGCAGGGGCACGCCCCGCGCACGCGCAAGCTCATACTCCTCCAGCAAAAGAACAGCGGCACCGCCGCTGGGCACAAGCCCGTCCCTCTCCCTGTCAAAGGGGCGGGAGGCATCTTCGGGAGGCATGCGCACGGAAAAGGCTCCCAGCCCGTCAAAGGCGCATACGGACTGCCAGTTCACCTCCTGTGCCGCACCGCACAATACGCGATCCAGACGGCCAAGCCGGATCTGGTCCGCAGCCTGCCCCACGGCATGGGCTCCGCTGGCGCACGCGGCGCTCACCGTCCAGCAGGGGCCGGTGTTGCCCAGAAGGACATTGAGATTCATGGTGATGGTGGAGTTCATGCCGCGAAAAACGTGCCCGCTGCCCATGCCCGACGTGACGCCCGCCTCCTCCAGAGCCTGCTGCTGCTCCAGAACCGCGAGAACCGAAGAATCGTTGCCAAAAACAAGCCCGCAACGCTCGGAGCGCAGATCCGCCGGTTCCAGACCGGCCTGGGCCAGGGCTTCCAGCGCCGCAGCGTGGGCCTGAACGGCATATTCGGGCATGGTTTTGCGCTGTTTGCGGCCCAGGTGGGCGGCAGGGTCAAAGTCTTTGATCCGGCCTGTCAGCGGGCTGCGAAAGCCGCGTTCCGTACGGGCGGGCTCGGCCACAATGCCCGAAGCCCCCGCATACAGGGATCGGGCCACAGCCTCCCGGCCAATGCCCAGAACAGACACAAGCCCCACTCCGGTAACAGCCACACGTTTCATGCGTTCTCACATGTACAGGCCGCCGTTGGCGGAAATCACCTGCCCGGTGACGTAGGAGGAAAGGCCGGAACACAGAAAGCGCACACAGCCCGCCACTTCCTCTGCGGTGCCGGGGCGGCCGAGGGGAATGTTTTTTCTGTATTCCTCCAGAGGCAGACCAAGGGTCATGTCTGTAGCGATGAAGCCCGGCGCCACCGCATTGACCAGAATGTTGCGCCTGCCCAGTTCGCGGGCCAGAGCGCGCGTGGCTCCCACAAGTCCCGCCTTGGCCGCGGAATAGTTGACCTGCCCCGCCATGCCGGTCTGCCCGGAAGCGGATACAATGTTGACAATGCGGCCCTGCCGCGCCCGCTGCATGTGCGGCACAATGCGGCGCGTGACATGAAAAAAGCCGCCCAGATGCACGTCCAGCACAGAATGCCACTGCTCGTCGGACATCAGGCCAAAAACCGCATCGCGGGCAAAACCGGCATTGTTGACCAAGGCAAAAGGCGTTTCCCGCTCCAGCAGGGGAGCCAGCGCCCCGTCCACAGCCTCTTTGTCGGCCACGTCAAAAGGCACGGGAAAGCAGCGGCGTCCCAGGGCCTCAATTTCCTGCCGCGCGCTTTCCGCGGCCTGGTGGTCGCTGCGGTAATTGAGCCAGATATCGAAACCGTCAGCCGCCAGCCCCAAGGCCACGGCCCTGCCGATTCCCCTGCCCGCCCCTGTCACGAAAGCCACAGGCCCCATATGCGGTATCCTCCGTCTTGCGTCTTCGCCGTTCATGACATACTGTCGGCAGATACAAAAAGCGCCCGTGCAGCATATGCAAACACGGCGTCAAGAACAACCTCAACCAGCGAGTTCTCTCATGAAAATCATGGCCGCATGCCTGATCGCCCTTTTTTTCCTCCCCGGATGCGGCTGGGTCGGCAGGACTGCCGGCAAAGCCACGGCAAAAATCGAAAGAAAAGTTGACTCCGTTGAGCAGGGATACAAGGAAGGATATCGGGAAGAAAGCAAGAAGTAGCGGCGCGGGCAGCCGGGCCGCCCTTCATCTGCCGGATGCGGGTTTTTTGCTCAAAACCAGAGACATGTAGGGCGGAACGCCCTCCGCAAGGTCAATGCCCTGGCGGATATGCTCGGAGTCCTGCTCCACCTGACTGACCAGCAGGCAATTTTCCAGCCTGCCCGTTGTGTGCAGGGCGTCCCGGATGGCGGAAAGGTTGCGGTACGCCTTGAGCACCACGGCAGTATCCGCGTGTTTCAGGCAGTCTTCAAGCTCTTCACGGCTGTTGATCCCCGGCAAAATACAGAGCGTCTCGCCGCTTTCACAAAGCACGGTGCGGGCGCGGGCCGCGGCGGCCTGAAAGGACGTGATGCCCGGCACAACCCGCACGGACAGATGCGGCGCGCACTCCGCCAGCGTGCGCATGAGATAGCCGAAGGTGCTGTAGACCAGGGGATCGCCGATGGTCAGAAAGGCCGCGTTCAGCCCCTCCTCCAGCACATCCTGCGTGATGCGCGCGGCCTCGCGCCAGGCGCGGAGCAATTCGGCTTTGTCCCGCGTCATGGGAAAATCCAGCCTCCGGATACAGACTCCGGAACGCAGATGGGGCCGGGCGGCTTCCAGCGCGAGGGAATATTCGTTGCGTGAGGACGCCGCCGACAGCACAACGTCCACCCTGCCCAGCACCGCAACGGCACGCAACGTCAGCAGGTCGGGAGCGCCCGGCCCGACGCCGATGCCGTACAAAACACCGTTCATTCACTACTCCCCTGTGGTCTGATCCGGCCTCCGGAGAACATATTCTCTTGCTTCCGGAGGCCGTGGCCCCAAAAAATCCCGCCCGCTCCGGGCAAAATCCGTTCCGCCAGCCGCGCGGCTGGCGCGTATTCCGCTTCCTGCGGGTGCAGCCAGCGGCCCAATTCCTCCGCCGCGTCCAGAGCGCGGGGGCCGGGACGGGAATACATGTCTTCGGGCACCATGAGCACTCTTCCTGTCCGAACAGCCCGCAATCCCTTATAGTGCGCGCGCGAGGCCGGAGGCGGCGGGGCGGGATTCATGGGGCCGATCTGCACCACATAGGCATCAGGGTCGGCGGCGAGCAGAGCCTCCTCACTGCAACGCACCAGTTTTTGGGCCTCTGTCAGCACGTTTTCCCCTCCCGCGCGGGCAATGATCTCGCTGGCAATGCCCCCACGGCCCGCGCCCAGCAGATTGGGATAGCGCGCCTCAAAAAAAACCCGCACCCTGGGGCGATCTCCGTAGAGGGCGTCCAGGCGCGCAAGGCGCTCCCGCCAGCCGCGCACAAGCTCTGCCGCCCGTTCCTCCCGCCCGGCGAGGCGTCCCAAAGTTTCCGTCACGGCAAAGAGTTGCGCGAAAGAATTCATCTCAAAGGTCAGCACT
The DNA here is from genome assembly GCF_003860215.1 of Desulfovibrio sp. OH1186_COT-070. Lineage (GTDB taxonomy): Bacteria > Desulfobacterota > Desulfovibrionia > Desulfovibrionales > Desulfovibrionaceae > Desulfovibrio. Next base: position 18,969 of record NZ_RQYH01000007.1, read on the forward strand.
GTCATGCCCAGGGTCCGCAAGTTCCCGGCTTGCAGGCGCGCCTCTTCACGGCCTGCCATTTGCAGCACCACATCGGGCCGCGCCGCTGCCACCAGCTCCGCATTGGGGCGCATGTGGGTGCCGATGACGGGCAGATGGGCCAGAGCCGCGCTCTGGTCGGCAGAGGTGCGGGCCGCCAGCACATGGCCCGCATCCAGCGCCAGCAAAATTTCGTTGAAGGCTCCGTACAGGGCAATGACGCGGGACACCGGGCCCGGCAAATGCGCGGTGAAGCCCGTATCGTCCGTCACCGCAAACGGCGCGCCTTCAGCCGCGCGAACCTGCGGAACCGGAAATGCCGACAGCAGCCCCCAGAGCAGCAGGGCCGCCGCCATCCTCCACCCCCGCAGCCCGCGTATGGTGAGGGCCTGACGCTTGCGCGAGCAGAGCCTGCGGCAGTCCCCAGAGCGGATGGGGCAGAACTGTGACAGGCAAACCGTAAAGTTCACCGAGGTTCTCCTCTGTAAAGGCCTGGCCCACCGGGCCGTCAAAAAGCAGTTGCCCCGCCTTCAGCCCCACCAGACGTGTGGCATAGACAGCGGCCAGATTGCAGTCATGCACGGCCATGAGCACGCAGGCACCGGCTGCCCGGCGTTTTTCCAGCAGGTCAAAAAGTTCCACCATGCGCGCCGGGTCAAGGCCCGCGGCCAGTTCGTCCAGCAGCAGGAGGGGGCTGCCCTGGGCCAGGGCCCTGGCCAGAAGCACGCGCTGCAATTCTCCGCCGGAAAGCTCGCCCAGACGGCGCCGGGCCAGCGGGGCCGCGCCGGTTTCTTCCAGCGCCCTGTCTGCGGCCGCATGATCGGCAACGCCGTATGCTCCGAGCCAGGACAAGTGAGGATACCGCCCGAGCAGAACCATCTGGCGCACGGTCATTTCGTGCGGGCAGTGCCCGCGTTGCGGCACCACGGCAATCATGCGCGCCCGCTCACGGGGCCGCAGGCGAAAAAAATCCCGCCCCTGCACTTCCATGCGTTCGGCCCTGACGGGGATTCCCCCGGACAGTGCCCGCAAAAGGGTTGTTTTGCCGCTGCCGTTGGCCCCCAGCAAAGCCACGCACTCCCCTGCCCGCAGGGCAAGGTTCAAACCGTGCAGAACGCGGTTTTTGCCGTAACCGGCGCAGAGATTTTCTGCCGCCAGCATGGCGTGAGCGCCGCCCGGCATCAGCGCCTCCGCACCATGAAGGCAAAAAAAGGACCGCCCAGCAGGGCCGTCACCACGCCCACGGGCAGTTCCTGCCCGCCCGACAGCACGCTGCGGGCCAGTACATCGGCCCAGAGCAGGAGCAGCCCCCCCCCGAAAAAAGCGCCCACAAGGAGAGGCCCGTTTCCCCAGCCCAGCAAAAGGCGCAGCACATGCGGCACCACCAGCCCCACAAAGCCGATGATCCCCGTCACGGCCACGCAGCCTGCGGTCATGCAACTGGCTCCGGCCAGCAGCCAGAAGCGCGCCCGGCCCACGTCAAGGCCTGTCTGGGCGGCCTGCTCGTCGCCCAAGGCCAGCACGTCCAGTGCCCGCCACCCCAGGCCCACGGCCAAAAGGCCCGGAACAAATGTTGCCAGCAGCAGGGGCATGTTCTCCCAGCCCCTCCCCTGCAGGGAGCCCATGATCCAGAACACGATGCTGGTGACGGATTCCTCGTTCAGAGCCTTGATGAGAGCCACCAGAGCACCCAGAAAGGCGGCCACGGCAATGCCCGCAAGCACCACGCTCTCCCGGCGGAAAGAACCGTGGGCGCTCCCCAGCCAGAGCGTGCCCGCAAGAGCCGCCAGCGCGCCCGCAAGGGCCGCTGGAGCCACCAGAGCCGGAGAGGCCCAGGGCCAGAGCGTCCACAGGCCGGGAATTTGCCCGAAAGCAATGGCAAGGCTCGCCCCGCAGGCCGCTCCCGCAGAAATTCCCAGGGTAAAGGGATCCGCCAGAGGATTGCGCAAAACCCCCTGCAGGGCTGCCCCGGCCACAGCCAGCGCGCCTCCGCAGAGCAGAGCCAGACAGACCCGTGCCAGCCGGATATGCCCCACCACCAACAGGCGCACCGGGTCATCCGGCAAAGGCGCAAGCCCCAGAAAAGCCGCCAGAGCCGCAACAACCTCTCCTGCGGGCACAGACGCCGGGCCGGGCAGGCAGGCCAGCGGAACAGACACAAGCCAGAGCAGAACCAGAGCGGGAAAAACCAGCCGCCAGCGCGCGGAAGATGCGCAAAAAAAAGAAAAAAACGCGCGTCGGCTCATGCCGCCCCTGCCTGTGTCACGGCTGCCCTTGGCCCGGACAGCAACAAAAAAAGCCTCTCCCAACCCTGTGGAAGAGGCCCGTGTTTCCTCTGCCCGCGGCAAAAACCCGTTGCCGCAGCGGCTGCAATGCCGCCTGCCGCGGCAGCCTGTCACGGCGACCGCGGGCAACGGCAGGTCTTCCGGCTTGGTTCTTCCGCCCCGGCCTTCCCGTTTCCAGTGGCGCTGGATGGAGCAGAATCATGAACCTTACGGCGGCGGGTCCGCTCCCGCTTTCCACGGGATTCCCTTTTCAAGCCGGAAAAATCCGGCTACCGTTACCGCTGTTTCTATACGGCGCGCCTGTACCGGCTGTCAATGCCGCCCTTTTGCGCGCTTCAATTTCAATCCGCAAACAGGGGCGCAGCAAAACAACGGGGATTGGCAGGATCGCCTGCCCCGGCACCCCCTGCCCCTGTTGCGGACACGCCAGCAGTTCATGGCCTCCGCATTGAGCTTTCGTTTCAAAAATGATACGAAAATTCTGTCAAATGATACTCAAAAAAGAAAGAGCCATGACTACCAAACGCCAGGATCATATTCTCGCCTGTCTCGGGCAGACGGGAGCCTCTTCCCGGGAAGAGCTTGCCCGTTGCCTGGACAAACGGGGGCAGGCACAGCAAACCGGAAGCTGTTTTTTGCAACAGATGGGGTCAGCACCTCAAACTTTTGCAATACAGCCCTTCAAATCCCGCACAATCAGCTCAAAGCGATCCTCCGATGCCGCTATCCAGACCATTATACGCTGATATATCCAGTCCGGCTCCGCATCAAGCACATGACCGTTGATGCGCAAAAACACGTCACAGGCGGCAAACGCGGCACGCTTGTTGCCGTCGATAAAGGGATGATTGATGAGCAGGTTTTCCAGAAGAGCCGCAGCTTCCTCAACAATATCTGCATAGTATCCGCCATTGGGGGCGGAACACGGCGGCTTCCACCGCGCCCATATCGCGTATGCTGCTGGTACCCCCATAGCGTTCAATCAAGGCACGGTGCAGGGCCAGCACTTCCACGGGTGTCAGGTAGTCCCTCACCTGGAAAGCTCCCGGTACAGAGCGTCGAACTGGCCCATGCTGGCGTGCAGGGCCTGTACAACATGCCTGCGGGGGGCTTTTCCCTGCTTGCGTTCAATATATTCGCGCAGGGCTTCGTCCACAAGGGATTGCAGTTGCCTGCCTTCTTCCCCGGCGATTTTTCTGAGCATGGCGAGCAGTTCAGGATCGGCCTGAGTCGCGAATTTTACCTTTTGCGGATGTCCGGATGTCGTTTGCATGATGCACCTCACAGAATCAGGGATACCTCTGCATCATGAAATGTCAAGATATATCATGATACAGAGGCAAACAGTCCGTAGCGCATGCGCATCACCGCACCGAACGTCAGCGAAAGGCATTGCCGGGCAAAGGCGGCGACCGCACCCAACCTGTGGGCAAGCCTTTCCGGCGGGTCTTTTTTTCCCCGTGCGGCTCTGGTATAGACACAGGCACAGCCAATATGCGACAGCAGGAGAAGCTCCATGAAAGTCATTATCATGTGCGGCGGCAAGGGCACCCGCCTGCGGGAAGAAACCTCGGTCAAGCCCAAGCCCATGGTTGAAATCGGCGGCCGTCCCGTACTCTGGCACATCATGTCCATTTATGCGCGTTTCGGCTTCAGGGATTTTGTGCTGCCTCTGGGATACAAGGGAGAAGCCATCAAGCAGTACTTTCATGACTACACCATGCGCAATACGGATTTTACCGTTGATCTGAAAGACGGCAGCGTCACCACCTACCCCACGCACATTGAAGACTGGCGCGTGACCCTGTGCGACACGGGGCAGGAAACCCTCAAGGGTGCGCGCCTCAAGCGCGTTGCCCGGCACATCGACACAGAACGCTTCATGGTCACCTACGGAGACGGCGTTGCCGACATTGACCTGCACAAGCTTGTGGCCTTTCACGAGCAGGCAGGCACCATCGGCACATTCACCGGCGTGCGGATGCCCTCCCGCTTCGGGACGGTCCGCACCGACCCCCAGGGGAAAATTCTCTCCTGGGAAGAAAAGCCCGTGCTGGACGAATACATCAACTGCGGCTTTTTTGTTTTCAAAAGGGAATTTCTGGATTACCTCAGCGAAGACGAGAGCTGTGACCTCGAAAAGGAACCCCTGCAAAGACTGGCCGCGGAAGGGCAGCTTTCCATGTATCCGCATCCCGGACAGTGGCAGTGCATGGACACATTGCGCGACTCTCTGAAGCTCAACGAAATGTGGGACAAAGGCCGGGCCTTCTGGACAACGCGGGCGTGATTTCCTATGGTACAAGAGAGGTGTAATCATGCTTGACGCCATCGGCTATTCCGAAGCCAGAAAAAATCTGGCTTCCCTTATGGACAGTGTGTGCGATGGCAGCGACATCGTGGTCATCACCCGCCGAAAAGCCCGGCCCGTGGTGCTCATGTCGCTGGACGAATACAACAGCATCCAAGAAACCGCGCACCTTCTGCGGAATCCGGCCAACGCGGAACGGCTGCTGGAAAGCATTGCCGAACTGCAACAGGGCAAAGCCGTCCCGCGTGTCCTTGCCCATATCCCCGCAGAGAACAGTGAATAATGGCTCTGCTGACATGGACCCCCAAAGCCTGGGAGGACTACCTGCACTGGCAGGAGCACGACAAAAAGAAATGCAGGCGCGTCAATCTGCTGGTTGCCGCCGCCCTGCGCACCCCGTTTGAAGGCGAAGGCAAGCCGGAAGCCTTGAAATTCCAGCTTGCCGGTTTCTGGTCGCGCCGCATCGACCAAGAGCACCGCCTTGTCTATGCCTGGGACGAAAAATCCGACACCCTGACCATTGTGCAGTGCCGTTATCATTACAATAAGCACTGACCTGCGGGGATTCGCCGTGTCCTCATGTCGCGGCTTTCGGTTCGCTTTGCCCAGCCGACAGCCAGCCTCTCGCAGCAGGCGGCGTAAATCATGTTCATGGCAGTTGCCGTCCGCCAGGGCGGAATTGAACAGGGCGCCGAACCTGCCGAGGTTAGCGCAGGTCTTGATGATGCCCTGCACGATATGTCTGCGTTCGATGCTTTGCACAGGCCGCCGTGCAGGCGAAGGCGGTGACGGCAATCAGGCTGTGCCAACCCTTTCCGGCGGGTCTTTTTTTCCCCGCTCGGCTCTGATACAGACACAGGCACAGCCAACATGCGACAGCGAGAAATTCCATGAAAGTCATCATGTGCGGCGGCAAGGGCGCCCGCCTGCGAGAAGAAGCCTCGGTCAAACCCAGGCCCATGGGTGAAATCGGCGGCCGGGGCCTCTGGGCAGCCAAGCGGACGTGAGTCTCCGCGGCCGTTTGCCGCGTTGTGCCGCGCAGAAAAAACAGCCTTGCGCGAGGCACGGGCAAACGGGAACCGCGCAAAAACTGCCTCGCATCACAACACGCACTGCCGAAAAAGAAAAAATCTTTCGGCCGTCCAAACAACAAGGAATAGCCATGTTTTCCGACGCATATCAGGGACGCCGGGTTTTCATCACCGGCCATACGGGCTTCAAGGGTTCGTGGCTGGCTGCCTGGCTGACACAGTTGGGCGCTGTGGTGGGCGGTTTTTCCGATGGCGTGCCCACCACCCCCTCGCACTTTGAAGCCATGAACCTCGGGCCGCATCTGGAGGCTGACCTGCGGGGCGATATTCGCGACCGGGACAGCCTGGCAAGCAGCATACGCCATTTCCACCCTGAAGTGGTTTTTCATCTGGCCGCTCAGGCACTTGTGCGCAAATCGTACGAAGACCCGGCCCTGACCTTCGAGGCCAATGCGCTGGGCACGCTCAATGTGCTTGAGGCCGTGCGCCAATGCCCCGATGTGCGGGCGGTGGTCATGATCACTTCGGACAAGTGCTACCGCAATGACGAATGGGTTTGGGGCTACCGCGAAACAGATCATCTGGGCGGCTCCGATCCCTATTCGGCCTCCAAGGGCTGCGCGGAGATCATTGCCCACTCGTATTTTGCAAGCTTCTTCAAGGACGGCCCGGCCTGTGCCACCGTACGCGCGGGCAACGTCATCGGCGGGGGCGACTGGGCCGCCGACCGCATTGTGCCCGACTGCGCGCGGGCCTGGGCTGCTGGCCAGCCCGTGCAGATACGCAGCCCCTGGGCCACACGCCCCTGGCAGCTCGTGCTGGAGCCGCTTTCCGGCTATCTCTGGCTGGGCGCACGCCTTTTGCTGGGCAAAAACACGCCTTTTGACCCGCAAAACCAAGCCTACAATTTCGGGCCTGCCGCGGATGTCAACAATACTGTGGCGGAAATGGTGGAGGCTCTGGCCCTGCACTGGCCGGGATTCAGCAGCCAGATGGACACGGCCGGTCAGGCCGGAATGCAGGAATGCACGCTGCTCAAACTCTGTTGTGACAAGGCGCTGGCCCATCTCGGCTGGAAGGCCACCCTCGACTTTGCGGAAACCATACGCTACACGGCGGAATGGTATCACTGCTTCCACCACGGACAGGGCGGAAAACAGCCCCAGAACATGCTGGAATTCAGCCTCGGACAGATTGCCGCATACGTCAACGCGGCCCGGCAGAGAAAGCAGATCTGGGCCTGAAACGCCCCCTGGGGCGGCAAAGTCGAAAGAAGCTTGCTGCCTGCAAAGGAGCAGCCATGCCACGTCAGAATGCCATACAGAACACGGGAATCGACGGCCTTCTGCTGCAACCGCTTGCCGTCATCCCCGCAGAAGGGGGGCCGGTGCTGCACATGTTCCGCCCGGACTCACCCCTGTTTGCGAATTTTTGCGGCGGGCCGGGGGAAGTCTATTTTTCCGAGGTTCATCCCGGCCATGTCAAGGCGTGGAAGCTGCACACGCGGCAGCAGCAGACTTTTGCCGTGCCTTCGGGCCTGCTCAAGATTGTTCTTTACGACCAACGCCCCGGCTCACCCACCCGCGGCGTCCTGTGCGAGCTTTTTCTGGGCAGGCCCGACCATTACGCCCTGCTGCGCATTCCGCCCGGCATCTGGTACGGCTTTGCCGCGCACGGCAACTCCCCCGCCCTGATCTGCAACTGCGCGGACATTGCCCACGACCCGACCGAAAGCCGCCGCCTGCCCGCTGACGATCCGGCCATTCCCTATCGCTGGGGAAAAAGCTGATCCGCCCCCAATCCCTTTTGCCGGCAGGGCGTTCAGCGCCGGGCAGCCGCCCTTTCCAGCCCCAGGGCCATGAGCCGCTCCAGCAGGCTGCCGAGATCCATGCCCACGGCCAGCGCTTCTTGCGGCACAAGGCTTGTGGGCGTCATGCCGGGCAGGGTGTTCACCTCCAGCAGGGTCAGGCCGCCGCTGTCGTCCAGAATGAAATCCGCGCGGCTGTACCCCTCAAGCCCCAGCGCGGCATGGGCCGCCAGGGCAAGCTTTTGGACGCGCGCTGTCAGTTCCGGCCCGATGGGCGCGGGGCATACTTCCCGTGCGCCGTTGGGCGTGTATTTGCTTGTGTAGTCAAAATACTTTCCGGCCAGAGGTTCAATGAGCACGGGCGGCAGGGCTTCGCTGCCCAGCACACCGCACGTCACTTCCTGCCCCTCAAGCGCCGGTTCCAGAATGGCTTCGTCCCCTGCAGAAAAAATCTGCTCCAGCACAGCGTCCAGTTGGGCACGGTCACACGCGCGCCCCAGAAGCAGGGACGATCCCCCGGTATTGCTTTTGGCAAAAAGCGGATACGGCAGGCGCGGCTGCCAGCCCGCGGCAGGACGCGCGGGCAGGAACTCCCAGTCGGCTGTGGGCAGCCCGGCATGGCGAAAAATCTGCTTGGCAACAGCCTTGTTCAGGGCCAGAAATGACGCCGCAGGGCCGGACCCCTGGTAGGGACAATCCACTCTTTCCAGCATGGCCTGCACAAGGCCGTCCTCGCCGGGCGCGCCGTGCAGGTTGATGAAGGCGAAATCGTGCTCCGCAGCCCGGAGCAGAAGGTCGTCCATTTCTTCCCGGAGATCGAAAAAGCGCACCGTGTGCCCACGCTTTTCCAGAGCTTCCCGCATGCCCCGCGCCCCGGCAAGAGAAACCTCGCGCTCAGGCGACCACCCGCCCGCAATCAAAAGAATCTTCATGAACAGCCCACTCCAACTGCGCCGCGAGGGCGCTTTCCATCATTTTGCCCTGCCGGTGCGCCTCGCGGATGCCTTCACGCGCGCTTTCCGAACAGCCATACCGCTCCAGCAGATCCTCGTACCGCTCTTCAAGGGAAACACAGCGGTCGTGCCGGACCCTTTTGTCCGCATAGATCACAAAAAAAGGCAGGGAGCAGATGCCCGCTCCCTGCGGCAGGGGCCAGGGCCACCAGACATGCATCATGACGCCCTGCGCAACGGCATGGTTGCCGGTTTCGGCCACTGTCCAGGCAGCTCCGAGCTGGGCATGGCTGCCGCCGTAACGCACGCAATACGTCTTGGCAATATCGTGCAGGAGCGCGCTGGCGCGCACCTCCGGCACGCGAACATTCATGCCCATATCAGCGGCGCGCCGGGCCAGGCACTCCGCCACATGGGCCACCAGCAGGGAGTGCCGCCGGATATTGGGGAGCATGTCGTATTTGTCCCAAAGGGCAAAACAGGCGTCATCGTCGGGCACGGATGCTGCGGCGCAGGGCAGGGACAGTTGGGGGAGCTGGGAAAGCGGGCGCTTTCCGGCCCCGGCCTGCGTTTTGGACTGCGCGGAAGAATTTTTCATGGCGTACAGTATGCCACCGCGACAAGCGGCGCGTCAACGCTTCGCCGCTTTCCCGGAGGTTTTTTTCGCCGATGGCGTGGGAGCCGCCCTGCCCTCCACCAGATCGGCCAGAGCCAGGATGGTGTTGGCATACACCACGGACTTGTTGTATTTCATGAGTATCCCGTGCTGCGCCTGACGGCTCAGGCCCGCCTTCCAGCCGTGCCGGGCCAGATAGTTGGCCAGACTCGCCACGGCATCGGGAACAGTGAGCAGATCCACCCTGCCGTCAGCATCCCCGTCAGCCCCGTAGACCGCGATATTGGACGGCATGAACTGGCACAGGCCCACGGCCCCGTAGATGGAGCCGGGCAGACTCTCCGGCTCCGCATTCTCGCGCAGCATGTATTCCGTCAGGGCGCGGACTTCCCTGTAGGCCCAGTCCGCGCGCCGGGGCATGACCTCGGCGAACCAGTCCAGATGCTTTTCGTATTCCGGCATGCGGGGCAGCCAGTCGGCAATGTCCTCAACCGTGCGGCTGACCGCCATGCCCGCCAGAGTCTGGAAGGCGTTTTCCGGCACATCGCCAAGAACCGTGCCGAGGCGTGTTTCCACAAAGAGGAGCGCGGCGGCGATGGCGGGCGGCACGGCATATGTTTTTTCGGCGCGCTCGAAATCTTCTCTGTGGGCTTCGACAAAGTCACGGCACAGCCTGGCATTGCCCTCGGAAACCACGCCCTTGTAATACCGGGGAGGCGCACCCTGCGCCGGTGGACGCGGAAAAAACTTGCGCAGATACAGTTCGCGCATCTTGCGCCCCATGGGCGACTGCGTGGGCGTATCGCCAAGCGTGAGCAGCAGAGCCTCCACCCTCGGGCCGGAAAGACCGTCTGCGGCCAGTTTTTCGGCCAGCGGCAGCCAGACGGACGGCAGGCCGCTCTCTCCGGCAGGGGGGGCCTCCTGCGGTTGCCCCCTGGCCGGAAGCTGCGGCTGCCCCACAGGCAAGGCAGGAGGGGACGCCGTGTGCCCTCCGCCGCAGGCAGCCGCAAGAATGCAGAGCACCATGCAGCAGACAAGACCCGCCGCCCGCCAGCGCGCACGGGCAGAGCGCCCGCCGGAAAATCCGGCGGGCGCATGAGGCTCTTTTTTTCGCGCACTGCCTGTCATTTTTGCGGAGCCAGCAGAGGCGCGTCGCTGGCCAGAACCATTTTGCTGTTTTCCTTGAGGGCCTTGCGCATGGCTTCCAGCCAACGCTGGTAGGCATAGAACTGGGGCGACTTGTTGTAGGCTCCGGCATAAATTCCGGCAGCCTGAGCATCGCCCTTGCCGCGCTCGATCTGGGCTGCGCGCGCCGCCTCGGCCAGGATCAGGGAACGCTGGCGGTCCGCATCGGAACGGATGCGCGTGGATTCCTCCTCACCCTCGGAGCGGTACTGCTTGGCCTGACGCTCGCGCTCCGCCCGCATGCGCTCAAAGATGGCGCGCTGGTTTTCCGCCGGAAGATCCGTGCGCTTGATGCGCACGTCCAGCACCTCCACCCCGTAACTGTTCATCAGGGAAGACACCTTGTTGGTCACTTCCTTCATGATGGCGGCACGGTGTGAGGAAACCACCTCGGTCAGCGTGTATGCGCCCACCAGCGCCCGCAACTGGGAATACACCACGTCGTCCAGGCGGGCCTGGGCTCCGGGAATGGTGCGCATGGTCCGGTAGAACTGCAGGGGGTCTATGATCCGCCAGCGGGCGTAATTGTCCAGAACAATGGCTTTTTTGTCCACGGTAAAGGCTTCGCGCGAACGGGCCTCATAATCCAGAACCCGCGAATCAAAGTATATGACGCGCTGAATGAAGGGGAGTTTGAAAAACAGCCCCGCACCGTACACGCGGGAGAGCGGCTCGCCCAGTTGCAGAACCAGGGCTTTCTGCGTCTGGTGAACAATGAAAAAGCACTGGCTGCCCAAGACAACGGCAACCATCAGCGCCACAACAGGAAACAGGGGATTGGCACGCATTATTTTTTCTCCAGCAGTCTGGGAGCCGCGGGGGCGCTCAGGCCGGGCAGAGTGAGGTACGGCAGGGCGCGGCTGGCGGCAGATCCGTCCATGACCACTTTTTCGTCCGCCTGGGAAAGGACATCTTCCACCATTTCGTAGTACAGGCGCTGCTCGGTCACTTTGGGCGCCTTCTCGTACTCCACGCGCAGCACGTCAAACCGGGCGGCATCACCTTCTGCGGTGCGCACGCGGGTCGCGCTGTACGCCTCGGCCTGGTTCTGCAGGGCCGCCGCCTGTCCTCTGGCTCTGGGCAGAAGCTCGTTGCGGTAGGCCTCCGCCTCGTTGATGATGCGGCTTTTGTCCTCACGGGCGCTGGCCACGTCCTTGAAGGCGTCAATGACTTCCTGCGGCGGATGCACGTCCTGCAACTGGGCGGCAATGACCTGGATGCCCGCGCCGTAACGGTCAAGAATCGTCTGCAAAAGGAGTGTGGCCTCGTTCTGGATTTTCAGCTTGCCATCGGTGATGGCCGAGTCGATCTCGCTGTTGCCGATGACCTCGCGCATGGCCGCCTCGGCAGCGTTGCGCACCAGAGCCGTGGGGGCGCTGACATTGAACAGGTACTGCACGGGATCACTGATCTTGTACTGCACACTGAACTGCACGTTCACGATATTTTCGTCCCCGGTGAGCATGGATGCTTCTTCCGGAATGGTGCGCACCTGCCCCTGCTGGAAGGTCGCGCTCTGCCCCACGGAACGAAAGCCCACCTCACTGCGCAGAATCTGCGTCACCTGCGGTTTGTAGACGGACTCGATGGGCACAGGCCAGGCGTAGTGCGGGCCGGGGCCTTCAGTGCGGTTGTATTTGCCAAAACGCAGCACAACCCCCTGCTCGTCGGGGTTGACAATATAAATGCCCGAAAGAAGCCAGAGCCCCACCACAGCCAGAGCCACCAGAAGAAAAACCTTGCCGCCGGGCAGATTCATCCGGGGGATTTTCGCAAAAGGATTTTCCCCCTCCGGGGGACGTCCGCCAAAAGGACTGCGCCTGGCGCGCGGCGGCTCATTGATCTCGCTGTCGTCAAAATCGTCCTGCGGCGGAGGCGGCGTATTGCCCTGCCTCTGCCGTTTTTCCTGCAATTTGTCCCAATCCCAATTCATGAAAATGTATACCTTTTTGTTGAAAACAGGGAAGATTCGCCCGGCCTGCGGCAACACCATCTGCAAAACAGCCGGAAGAAAAGCATAGGGCACGAAAAGACAGCGGTCAAGGCAGGGGGGCGCTTTCAGAGCGTACCAGACCGATCTTACTCTCAACCAACATATCAAACATTGGATATTTTTGTTGACAGCATATAAAAAATTGATATGTTTTGTGCGTGAAAAATCCGCCCGATGCCCCTCACTGGACAGTGAATTTTTCCAACGCGGCGGCAAAGCAGTTGCGCAAGCTCCCTGCGGCAATGCAGGATCGCGTTCTTGCGTTGGCCCTTGATCTGGAGCACAAAGGCCCGGAGCAAAGGAGTTGGCGCAATTATGGCCTGATCGTGGGAGGCAGGGATGTGCATCACTGCCACCTGAACAGCGGTCCCACGCTATGTTGTTGTGTGGAAGGTGCTGGACCGGGAAGTGCGCATCACAGAAATACGGTATGTCGGCCCTCACGGCAGCGTGAACTACAGCCGGTTTGCATAGGAGTTTTGCCATGAACGCAGATGTGAAGGTTTTTCCCGGCAACGGGGGCCATACGGAGATCAATCTTTCCATTCCGTCAAACAAGGCTGACGCTGTTCTCGAAGCATTGAGCGGCATACTTCCCCTGGCAGGGCTCAGGCTGCGCCGGGTAAATGAAGATGGCGAAAAGATATATAGCGTCAAGGAAGTATTTCCTGACGCGAATCCGGCTATGGCTTTGCGTGGTTTCCGGGGCAAGATGGAATGGACGCAGCAGGAACTTGCCAGCAGGCTGGGCACCACACAAAACAGCATTTCAGCCATGGAAAGCGGAAAGCGCCCCATTTCCAGGGCAATGGCCATGCGCCTTGGAGAAGTGTTCGACATTGCCTACAAAGTCTTTTTGTAGGCCGCACACAGTATTGCAGTTTTTCTGCCGCCGCCGCAGAAAAAACAAACCCCCATTGCCTGAAATGGGGGTTTGTGCCATCCGTTGCGGGCGCGCTGAAAAAGCGCGCTACGGGGCGGTGGGGAAAAGCAGCATCTCCCTGGGGGAAGACACGGTCACGCTGTGCCTGACCTCTGCCTTGCCGCCCGCAGGCACTGCCACATCCCAGAAAAGCATGTGCTTTTTCCTGTCTTCCTGCGCCTCCGGCTGATTGGCCTGCGTAATGCTGATCTCCTGATCCACGGCTCTGGGCAGGGGCCGCTCAAGGCGCACGGTAACGGCCCTGTCTCTGCCGTTGACCACCTCATATGTCCAGCCCCATGTCCAGGTGCTGCTTTTCTTGAGAAAGCCGCTTTCGCCGCGCTCCCTCTTGTCCGCCACGGTATTGACCCTGATTCGCGGGTCTGCCCCGTAAAAGAGGGTGGCTTCATCGCCCGATGGGCGAAAATGCCCCCGCCCCACGCTTTGCCCGCCCATGCAGAATTCCGCCGGGCCTTCAGGCCAGACCTGCCCTGCGGGCAGAGTGTAGCGGCCCACAAACCAGACGCGGTTTTCCTGCTCCGAAGGACGGGAGAGCCATTCCAGCCGGGCTTTCCAGACATCCTCCACCATCAGCAGGCGTGAATGCCCTTCGGGCAGGCCGCGCGCCGCCAGCGTCCACGTGGCATAGACGCCGCTGACATCCGCCACAACAGCCGGCTCCTCCCTTTGCCTGCCACCCATCTCTGCGGACTCCACCACCATGGGCTCCGCTTGCAGGGCATGCCCCATCGGCGCCGCGCTTCTGCTCCTTTTTTCCAGGGCAGGCTCACGCGCCTCAAGAATCCAGGAACGCAGCGGAAACGGCTCGCGACCCGCCTCTGCCTGCGACACAAGAGTGAGCTTTGCCTTGTCCCAATCCATGCCGGAGTACTGCCAGACTTCCGCCATCAGGCGCACATCGGTTTCGTCTCCGCTTCCCCTGTCGGGCTGGGCGTCAAAAATGTACACCGGACGCCACCCGCAATCTTTCAGCGTATAACTGTATTCCACCGGAACGCCAAAAGCCGCGACGCTCTTTTTCAGAACCAGCGTGATCATCTGCCCCAGATCCGGGCCGCCGCGCAGTTTTTTCAACTCCTGCTCCAGCAGGGCAATGCGGCGCTCAAGATCGGCCTTCTCCTCCGTCAGGACGGGCACGGCTTCGGCCATGCGTTTTTCCAACTGCACCACATCGTTGTACACGCCGCTTTCCGTCTGGCCTGCCCAGAGCGCCAGACGGGCGCTGACGGAGGCCAAGCTGCCCCGCAGCACCTTCAGTTCGTTCAGCTTCTTGTCCCGCAGGGAGCTGGCCCCGCCGCTGCGCTCCAGCACATGGGGCGCGGATGACCAGCGCACAACCGTATTGCCCGGAATGCGCACCTGCCAGTCTTCGGCCCCTTCGGGCAGGACAATCCGCACTTCGCTCACTCCGTCCCGTGTTGTCACCGGCGCATGGTGCGCTACGGTCAGCAGCCCGCCTCCCGGCGACAGCCTGACGGAGGCCGGCGCCGCAAGGCCGGGCGTCTGTGCCTGCGCGGCAGCCGGGAGCATGATGCACAAACCGGCGGCAGCGCCCGCAACCATGCCCAGCAAACGCCGCCCCGCGTCAAATCCCGAAAATCTGAAAGTACGCATTGTGCCTCCCTGGCAAGAAAAAATCCCTCGAATACGCGGCGCACGAACCGCCGCGAAGTCCCAATGCCCTACCTTGTCAGCTTGCGGAACTTGATGCGCCGCGGCGTATCGGCCTCCTTGCCCAGCCTTTTTTTGCGGTCAGCCTCATATTCCGAATAATTGCCGTCAAAAAAGACCACACGGGAATCGCCTTCAAAAGCCATGATGTGCGTTGCCACACGATCCAGAAACCAGCGGTCGTGGCTGATGATGAGCGCGCATCCCGCAAAATTGTCCAGCGCGTCTTCCAGAGCGCGCATGGTGTTCACGTCAATATCGTTGGTGGGTTCGTCCAGCAGCAGCACATTGGCGCCCGATTTGAGCATGCAGGCCAGATGCAGCCGGTTGCGCTCGCCGCCGGACAGAACCTCGACCTTTTTCTGCTGATCCGCGCCGTGAAAATTGAAACGCGTGCAATAGGCGCGGGCATTCACCTCGCGCCCGCCCAGACGCACGCTTTCCGCGCCTTCACTGATGATTTCATACACAGTCTTGCCGGGCGTCAGCGAGTCCCGCCCCTGATCCACATGGGCAAAGCGCACTGTCTCGCCGACCTCCAGCACGCCGGCATCGGGTTTTTCCTGCCCCGTCAGCATCTTGAACAGCGTGGTCTTGCCCGCGCCGTTGGGGCCGATGATGCCCACAATGGCCCCCGCCGGAACAAGCGCGTTGACGCCCTCCATGAGAAGCTTTTCGCCCATGCCTTTCCTGACGTCCGCCAGTTCGATGACCTTTTTGCCCAAGCGCGGCCCCGGCGGAATATAGATTTCCAGATCCGGCGCCCTCTTTTCGCTCTCGTGCGAGAGCATGGCCTCGTATGCGTTGAGCCGGGCCTTGCCCTTGGCGTGCCGCCCCCTGGGCGACATGCGCACCCATTCCAGTTCGCGTTGCAGGGTTTTCTGGCGCTCGGCCTCGGCCTTGTCCTCATGGGCAAGCCGTTTCTGCTTCTGCTCAAGCCATGAGGAGTAGTTGCCCTTCCAGGGGATGCCCCGGCCACGATCCAGTTCCAGAATCCAGCCCGCCACATTGTCCAGAAAATAGCGGTCGTGGGTCACCGCAATGACGGTGCCGGGAAAGGTGGAGAGATAGCGCTCCAGCCAGGCAACGGACTCCGCGTCCAGATGGTTGGTGGGTTCGTCCAGCAGCAAAATATCGGGATTTTGCAGCAGCAGACGGCACAGGGCCACCCGCCGCCGCTCACCGCCCGAAATCCGGGAGACAGGCATGTCGCCGGGGGGGCAGCGCAGGGAGTCCATGGCCATTTCCAGGCGGGAGTCCAGATCCCAGATATTTTTGGCATCCATGAGATCCTGCACCCTGGCCTGCCGCTCCATGAGGGCATCCATCTCTTCCGGGGCAACGGTGGCAAACAGGGCATTGATCTCCTCAAACTCGCGGGCAATGGCCACAAGCTCGCTGACGCCCTCTTCCACAACTTCCCGTACGGTGCGCGCTTCACCGGCCAGAGGCTCCTGCTCCAGATATCCGATGGTATATCCGGGAGCCAGTACGGTCTTGCCCTCAAAGGCCTGGTCCACTCCGGCCAGTATCTTCAGCAGGCTGGACTTGCCCGCGCCGTTGAGCCCCAGAACTCCGATTTTGGCTCCGTAAAAATAGGAGAGGGAAATATCCTTGAGCACTTCCTTCTGGCCGTGGCGCTTGCTCACGCGAATCATGGAATAAATGATCTTGTCCGGTTCGTTGCTCATGACGCTCCTCAAAGGGTGACTGTTGGCGGGCCGCGCACAGCGGCAGGAAAAAGCGCAAAATTGAGGCATCAGGGTAGCCGCTGCCCGCCCGTTTGACAAGACCGCCCCTGCCTTCAGGCAGGGGCGGTTGCACGCATCCCTTGCGGATGGCGGGTGGAACGGACGTGGCGGCGCGCGAGGTGCACGGCATGGCGCAGCACGGGCAACAGGGCGGCCTCTCGGGCTGCCCGCGGCATCCGTGAGCGCCACCACAAGGGAAAAGGAGAAAACATCATGGGCAATATCTACGGGTACATCCGTGTTTCCAGCATCGGGCAGAATGAAAGACGCCAGCGTGCCGCCATGCTCCGCCGGGGTGTTCCGGCCGACAACACATATACGGACAGGCAGTCAGGCAAGGATTTCCGGCGTCCCCGCTACCAGGCCCTGCTGCGCCGCCTGCGGCCCGGCGATCAGCTCTGCGTCACGAGCATCGACAGGCTGGGCCGTGATTACCGGGAAATCCAGAGACAGTGGCGCTTCCTGACCCAGGAAAAAAAGGTCGATATTCTGGTTTTTGACATGCCCCTGCTCGACACGCGGCGTGACAGGGATCTGCTGGGCGTCTTCATCGCCGATGTGGTGCTTCAGGTCTTGTCGTTTGTGGCGCAGAGCGAGCGCGAAAACATCCGCAAACGGCAGGCGGAAGGCATTGCCGTTGCCAAAAAGAACGGCGTCAGGTTCGGCCGCAAGCCAAAGCCGCTGCCGGAGAATTTTTTTCGTATGCACACGCTCTGGAAAAACGGAAAAATCAGTGCCGCTGAGGCCGCAAAACGGTGCGGGATGGCGCGCTCGACGTTTCGCTATCAGGCTCTGGCGCTCCGCAGATCATCCTGATTGCCTGGCGAAAAAGTACACTTTTTCGCCACGCCTTCTTTTATCCAATATTTTACCAAAGCACAAGAGAAAGTTTTCTTCTCTTGCCTCTTTTTCTTTGCACTTTTTCTCTGGCGAAAAAGTGTACTTTTCCGGCAGTGGGCGGGAAAAGGCGTTTATGTATTAATTTAAGGAGGATGGTTATGCAATTGACTCAAGGCGCTCTGGGTATGCTCGTGCAGCGCTACCGGGCTGTTCTGAAAAAATGCCGTCTGCTCAACGTGTTCGGCGCTCTGCTGCTGGGCGCGAGCCTGCTTGGCGGCACAGCTTTGGCCGCTGATCCTGTCACCATTGACAATACGCAAGAGGTGGCGGACGGCGTTAAAAAAGAATACACCACCATTGACGTGAACAGCGGCGGCACGCTGAACATCGCGCGGCAGGGAAAGGTGACCGGAACAGCTGTGACCGTGAAGGCAGGCGGCGCGCTGAACTCGGCGAAGGACCTGCACATCGGCACGCCGGAGGCGGACGGTTCCAAAACCGGCCTGCTGGCAAAAGAAAAGCTCGTCATTGACGGCGGCAAGGTGACCGGCGCGCATCTGGGTTTTCTGAGCGCCGGCGCTGAACTGGAGGTCAAGAATGGGGGATCGCTGACGGGACTGGAGAAGCTGCAACTGGAACAGGGCAAAATTACTCTGGGGGGCGGCACAGGCGGTCGGCTTGAGGTGAAAGATCTGCAAATTGCATACGGCAGTCTCGCTGACGATGCGGCTGCCAACGGGAAAATCTTTTTGGACACGGACGGACAGCTTGTGGTTCGCAACAAGCTGTCCCTCACCGGCGGCAACATAACCAATGCATTGACGAAGGGATCCCTCAGTGCCGGCAAGCTTGCGCTGGATGCCGCAACAAATACCTATACGCATAACCACGATGATGCGAAACTGACTCTCACCGGCGGCACGGGGGACGGCACGTTCTTCAACGGCAGTACGTTTGCCGTGTCGAAGGGTCAGGTTTTCCTCCGGGACAACGGCGAAAGCTCTTCTGCCAGTCGGGAAACTGCTGCGGCTGTGGACGTCAACGGTACCGGAAAACTGAATGTGGACAAGGGAAGGTGGACCATCGGCAGCCTTGCGCAGGCCGACAACAGCCTTGTGACCGTGGGTTCTTCTTCGGGATCCGCCAAACTGAAGGTTGCAGGAGCCGTGAAGAACGTGGAGGCTGACGGCAGCAAGGGCATCACCGTAGCGAACGGAGGCGCGCTGAAGGTAAAATTTGCCAATGTGGTTAACGCTGACAATACTACCCTCAAGGGCGGCGTGAACAAAGTTCTGGTCGAATCCGGCGGAATGCTGCAATTTCTGGATGGGAAAACACTGACTCTGGCTGACCTCACCACGCTGAGGGGGAATCTTCTGACGGGCGCCAGCAAAGGGCTTATCGCCGGTGTTGCGGTCAGCGATGTGGCGGGCAAGACATTGCAGCAGCTTGCCGGCGCCAGTGTCGCCGTGATGGAAAATGCTGTGAAAAGTAACGGAGCACCCATCAATAACAGCGTTGGCGTGAGCGGCATCACAGGCGTGGGCACCACGGTGGGTAGCGGGGCACGACTGACGCTGAGCGGACAAACGTCCGACTTTTCCACAGTCGCCCTTACCCTGGACACAGCCAGCCTGCAGTTGGGCATGGACTCTTCCGAGGGCAAAAAGTTGGCCGGCGGCATCACCATGCAGGGCTCCGGCGTCAATACGCTTGATGTGCTCGGAAACAACCATACCATCAACGGCGGCATCAAAACCGCCGGAACCAGCACCAACGTTATCACTGTGCAGGGCGGCAGCCATACCATCAGCGGCAAGGTTGACGCCTCCACAGCCACAGGCACCACCATCAACGTGCACAATGGCGCCACGCTCGCGGTCAACGGCGGCGTCAAGGGCGCTGGACACACAAAAATCAACGTGGGCGACGCCAATAGCAAGGGCACCCTCGTTGCCTCTGGCATACAGATGAACGGCGGCCGCATTGACTTTGACCCGCCCTTTGTGGCGGCGGGCGATACGTCCAACGCGTCCCTGGGCGGACTGACCTTTGCGTCCAGCACTGTGGACGGCCTCATGAACGTGGGGCAGAACAGCATGGTCTCTCTGGGCAGCACCGATGCCGGCTGGCTGCGGAACGAAGTGGCAAACTACCAGAGTCTCGGGCACGGCCTCTGGGGCAAGGACGTTACCGCAGCCCTGGCTCTGCGCGCTCCCCAGACCCTGGACGCCGCGGGCGGCATCAATGTGGACGGAACCTGGGTGAGTGGCGGCGCTGCGGCCACTGCCAATACCGCGAAGTTCGCCGACAAGTCCCTGCTGGTGGTGGACGCCGCGGGCGTGGGCGACAAGGTGGCCCTCACGGGTGACGGCGCCGCCAGCGCCCTCAACGTGAACGGCGGAGCCAAGCTGCACATCGTGGGCGGCAAGGGCGGCAGCACAGTGCACATCACTGACAAGTTCAACGGCGGCGCCGCCACCGCGCCCACCAGCTGGACAGGAAAGAACCTGACCACCAGCACGGCCCTGCTTTCGGCCACGGGCGGCACGTTTGGCGCAGCCGACGGCAAGTACAGCGTGACCCTGAAAGCCAACGCGGCTTCTGACATGTTCCCCAAAATGTCCGGCGAAATGAGCGGGCTGGTCGGCGATGTGGTGACGCAGACCGGCATTGACCCCGCTTCGGACAATGCGGGCGTGCGCCTTGTGTCCCGCGCGGTGAGCGACAACTACATCGGCAGACAGGATCGCGACAAGGCCGCGGCCACCATCGAGGGCGCAGCCCAGATCGCCCCGGTGGGCGCGGTGCAGGCCAGCACCATGAACGTGGCCAACGTGGCCTCGGGCGCGGCGCTGAACCGTACCTCCCTGGCCCTGCCGCGTACGGACAGCCACCGCACCGTGGCCCTGCATCAGGATGCCGATGGCGTGAGCCTCTCCGGCATGAGCGCGGGCGACGGCATGAAAAACGGCCTGGGCCTCTGGCTCATGCCGCTCTACCAGACCAGCCACGTCTGGGGCATGGAGTCCGGCGACTTTGAGGGCGGCTACCACAGCAGCCTGGGCGGCATCGCCCTGGGCGCGGACTATACTGTCAACGACATGTTCCGCTTTGGCGCGGCCTTCAACATCGGCGCTGGCTATGCCAAATCCAGCGGGGACTTCAACGGCACGGACAACCGCTTCAACTTCTGGGGCGTGAGCCTCTACGGCGGCTGGGTATACAACAACTTCGGCCTCACCGCCGATGTGGGCTATACCAGCAACTACTGCCCGCCTCCATGCTCATGAACGACCTCAAGTCCGACGTCACCAGCCATGCCTGGAATACGGGCCTCAAGGCGGAATACAAGTTCAACGCGGGCGTGCTGGACATCATCCCCCACGTGAGCGTGCGCTATCTGGGCCTTGTGACCGACAAGCATGACGTGACCAGCGGCGGCGACACGGTCTTTGAAGTGGACCGCAGCGTCCAGTCCATCTGGACGTTCCCCCTGGGCCTGACCTTTGCCGCCAATCTGGAAAGCGCCAACGGCTGGACCTTCAAGCCGCAGCTGGACCTTGGCGTCATCCCGGCCACGGGCGACGTGAAGGCCAGGAGCAAGGTGCGCATCCCCGGAGTGGACAGCAGTGCCGAAATGAAGATGCAGGTGGTGGACTACCTCACCTTTGACGGCGGCGCGGGCTTTGAACTTGCCAAGGGCGACTTCAGCGTCGGCCTCAACTACAACCTCCAGGCATCGGAACACCGCACCGGGCACGGCGTCTTCGGCACGCTGCGCTACGAGTTCTAGCCTGTAGCCTTTTCCTTCCTGTCTGCCGGGCACAGCCACTTTGGCTGTGCCCGGCAGCACTGCATTTGGCTGGCCTGCACGACACTTCAGATGAAATGCCCCTAGATAGCGTCGTCAAACTATGAATATTATGATAACACCTCTTCCTGCATGACAGGAGAGGCTATGTACGCACATCAACGACACGATATTTGTGACAGGGTTTGGGAAAATATACGGGCACATCTTCCCGGCAAAAAGGGGAGTGTTGGTCGCCCGGCCGGAGACAACAGGCTGTTTGTCAACGCGGTATTCTGGATATTATGAACGGGAGCGCCATGGCGCGATCTGCCTCCTGACCTTGGGGACTGGGAAAATACCTATCGCCGGTTTTGCCGTTGGCGTGACCGGGGCGTTTGGGAAAAACTCCTTGTGGTGCTCGTGGTTGAGCCTGACTATAAGTGGTTAATGGTTGATGCAAGCCATTGCAAAGTGCATCCCCATGCTGCGGGAGCGGTTGGCGGCAACCAGGCGATGAGTCGCACAAAGGGGGGGCTCAACACCAAAATACATCTGGCCGTGGATGCGCATGGTATGCCGCTTAGAGAGGTTGCCCATCAGGGCTCCTTTTTTCAATCAATATGGATACTGTTTTCGTCTGTCGAGAACCTGGCCGCAGCATCCGTACGCCCCTCACACCCGCGCGAAAGCCAGAAAGACGATGTGCACGACCACCAGCAGCAACACAAAAATACTTCTGGCCGTTGCGGCGGAAAGGGGCAGGCCCACAGCGCGCAGGGCAAGAGCCTTGTTCTTGCAGACCGCAATGCAGTCCATGCACAAAGAGCAGCCAAAATCTGTTTTGCCCTGTACCCGGCTTGTTGCAGAAATGGCCCTGTACCGGCAGACATTCTCGCACGCGCCGCAGTTGTCGCATTTTTCCGGCGCCACGCGAATGCGCCACGGCGAAAGCTTTCCCAGCGTGCTGACCACAATGCCCATGGGGCAGAATGCGGTGCAGTGCTCCATACCGCCGTATTTTCGGGAAAGCAGGGCCATGCAGAGCAGGCTTGCGCCCACAAAAAGCACGGAGGCCGCCAAGGCAGCTTCCAGAGGCAGCTCTGCCATGCGCAGAGTCAGCGCCACCGCTGCCCCCAGAGCCAACACCAGCAACCTGCCGTGGCGTGCCGCCCGGCGCAGGAGGGGCGGCAGCGGCCTGACGGGCCTGCTCCCCGCTGCGGCGGCATCCAGCGGCCCGAAGTAGCATAGCATGCTGCACCATGCGCTGCCCACGAGCAGCGCCGCAGCAAGGGCCAGCGCGAGCATCATGCCGGGCGTGCCGCGAAAAGCAGGGCCAAAAACGATGAATCCCGGCACGGGAATGTGCAGATTTCCGGTCATGAGCAGCTTTTCCATACCCAGCAGACCAAGGATCAGCTGCCCAAAAAATACGCACGAAAAAAATGTCCAGACCAGTTTTCTCCCTCTGCGGCTGCGCTTCGGGTCAAGAAGCAGGGTCAGCACAAAAACGCCGTACCAGGCGAGGGGGATGATCTGCGCCTCTCCCCAGCGCGGGAAAAAGCGTTCGAGCAGCAACAGGGGCACGGGGGAAAGACTGGCCAGGGAGTGCACAACCCAGAAGGAACAAAAGAAAACCATGCCTTTCAGCCGCGCCAGAGGGTCTTCTTTTCCGGCGTGGCTCTGGCTGCCATACAGGGCAATGGCCCCCAGGCAGGTGATGCCGGCAACGCTCCACACGATGAGCGCGGCGCGAAACCAGGGAAGCCCGGCCTGCATGCGCGCCTGCGCCAGAAAAAAAGCTGTGGAACCCCATTGGACGGCCCCCCAGAACAGGAAAAAACTGACCGCATACCACTTCCACCGCGCATGCCCGCAATGCAGCAGAAGCACGCCGCAACAGCAGACCACAAGCCCATACTCGGAAGCACGGAAAAAGTGCGCTCCCAGCAGAGCAAGCAGCAGGCTTGCGCCAGTCCAGCCCAGCGCCTGCCGCAGGCTGAACGTATGGTTGAGGTAGCGGAAAAATCCGGTGTTCTGCATAACGGCGTTCGTGGGGGCACAGGTGGCCGATGCCAGAGCTTCAGCCGTGTGGATAGTGAAGGCAAGACACTAGACGTGCGTTGCGCTGTCTTTCAGTGCGTCCACAGCCCAGGTATTGAGACTTTTTCCGGAAACTGCGGCAGCCGCAGCGATCATGCGATGAATTTCCGGCGTCATGCGCACGGTCAGTCGCCCGGAGTAAGGTTTTTCCGGTTCTATACCCCGCTCCCGGCAAACTTCAAACCATATGTCCACAGAGCGGGCAAACTCCTGCCGCAGTTCCGCCGTTGTCTTGCCATAAAAAGTTACAGGGCTGGACATGTTGACAACGCAGCCGCAAAAGCTGTCCACATCCGCGTCATAGTCGATCTGTGCCACAAACCCCTTGTACTCCATTGTCGCCATTGTTACCCCCTGCCAGGCGTGTGCCCCAAACGCTCAAGCCATTGCCGGATCGTACTCACAGCGCCCTTGTCCGTCATGGGTGATGGGTGTGGCCGGTGGAAGACGGCAGGCATGTGACCGGGAAAGACGACTGCCACACGCGAGCCTGCCCGTTCTTCAATATCTGCTCCAAGTGCCACAAAAAGAGCTTCAACATCTTTCCAGCGGATGGTACCGCTGACCGGACGTCTGAAGAGAGCCCGCAGGGTGGCATCGTGTTTCCGGCTCAAACTCATGGACAAACAGTGTCATTTTTTGGTGCGAATAGCAAGAGAATAGTCGTGTCGACTGCCGTTCCTTGCACAGCCCCGCCGCACCAGAAGCCCCGCCCGGAACAGGGCGAAAAAATGGGCATACGCGAAACGTATGCCCATTCATGGGAAAGAAACCTTGTTCGGCTGCGTCCCCGCACGGCCCGTGGCAACCCCTCCAGCTTCAAGATTGAATGGAGGGTGAGCGTTGGCGCTCTGCGGCTAGAACGGCCAGATATTGTCCATCAGGCGCGTGAACCAGCCGGGCTTCTGCTTGTCGGCCAGAACGCCCTTGCCGTAATATTCGATGCTGGCATCGGCAAGCTGTGTGGAGAGCACGGTATTGTCCGCGCTCACGTCCCGCGAACGGACCATGCCGCGCACCACCATGTATTCGGTTTCGGAATTGACGCGGATTTCCCGCGCGCCCTCGATTTCCAGCAGGCCGCCCGGCAGAACGCGGATAACGCGCGCCGCCAGGGATGTGGTCACATAATTCTCGCGCTTGGTCTTGCCTGTGCCCTTGTGGGAGCTTCTGGAGTTGGTATCAAGTATGGGCAGGCCGATGGAGGCCTGCGGCCCCAGGTTGGTGAAGGGCAAAAAGCCCACCTTGCTCTTGCCGAACAGGGCCGCCACCTCGTAGTCATTGCCCGCGTTCTTGCTGGCTGTGGTTTCGGCCTTGTTCTGGGCCTTGGTGTTTTCCACCAGTTTGACCACCACAATATCGCCCACGCGGCGGGCGCGGCTGTCGGAAAAGAGGGTGTCCTCCTCGCTGGCCGCGAAAAGCGAGCCGGGATTGTTGGCCCCATTGACATCCTGCCGGTATTCCTGCGCGGGCGTCACCGGCGGGTGGATGGCGGGCCGTCTGTGCGGGCTGCCTCCGCAGGCGGAGCAGGCCAGAAGCAAAAGCGCCAGCAGGGGTGCAAGATAACGTGTGTGCATATTCCTCTCCTTGGGTACAGGCTGTGCCCGTTGCGCGGGCTCAGCGGACTTCCACGGTGCTGCCGTCCCTGACGGTGGCGTAGACCTGTTTTTTGGTTTGCAGGTTGCGCACGGGCACTCTGGCTCCCGGTTCGCCGTCGGCCATGACCTGGGCCTGGGCGGTGATGCGCAGATTGCCTTTGGCAAAAACAAGGGTAACGATGTCCCCACGGTTGACCATAAGCTGGCTGACCAGATCGCTCTGAACAATGGGCTCGCCCGTATTCAGACTGCGGGCGAGCTTCCAGGGGCCGCCCCTGCCGTCCCAGGGCACTTCCTGCAGACGGCCTGCGTTGACCCGCAAAAAGGTGACGGACTGGGCGGTGAGGGCGTCGCCCTTGTTCATGGGGCGGGCCGCTGCCGGAACCGTGATCCAGAGCACAAGGCTGGTTGTGCCCGCCACGCGCCGCAGAACGGTTCCGTCTGCCTCCTGCACGGCAAAGCGCAGAACAACGCGGCCCGGAGTCAGTTTGCCCGCCTCCAACTGTATTTTTTGCCGGGAATGGGCAAGAAAAATGTATTCCGGCAGGCGAAAATCCGTGAGTTCCGCTTCGCCAGGCATGGCCGCCAGAAGCGGGGTCAGGCTTTTGACAACGTAGGCGCGCAGATCATCCTCCCGAAAAATCAACCCCCCGCGCTGAATGGTCAGGGATGAAGGCAGGATGCAGCGCCCGGCCATGTCCTTGCCCAGCGCCTGCCACAGAGCCTGGGAAAGGCGCGAACGGTTGATCTGCGAGGGTTTTCCCTCGTCAGGGGGAGATGCCCAAAGCGGTTGCGCGCGCAACTGCTCCCACACCTGCTGGTCCATATGCCCCAAGGGCAAGGCGATATCGCCGAGGAGCACCATGTCGGTATGCGTTACTGCAGCTGGCAGGATTTTGAGCCGCCAGTCGCTCTGCCCCAGCATGTCCAACTGCCCTTCCCGTGCCAGGGGAGTACTGTTGGCCGCCAGTTGGCCGCGCACCCTGGCTGCTCGGGGACTTTGCGCATCAGCCTCCAGAGGCAGGCTCCGGGACTGGGGAGCGGATATCTGTGTTTTGATCTGGCTTGGCGAGCGGCGGTGACTGCGGTCATTGTCCTGCCAGACGGCGGCGGGCACGCCCCCCAGAGCCGCGCCCTGCGCCGTGACGCCGCAAAGGATGAGCCCCGGCAGGCAGAGAAGCCCCACGCCCCCGCGCAACAATGTCTGTATAACCCCGGCAATCCGCATGGTTGTCGTCCGCAAAAAAGTGTTTTCTAGCTGCGCTTGAGCTGCACGGCTATGCCCAGCATGGAGTCCGAAGTCTGGATGGACTTGGAGTTGACCTCATAGGCGCGCTGGCCAACGATCATGTTCACCATTTCGTCCACCACTTCCACGTTGGACATTTCCAGAAAGCCCTGGGCCAGGGTACCCACGTTTTCTGTGCCGGGCACACCCTCAATGGCTTCGCCCGAAGCTTCGCTGGGGGTGAACAGATTGCGCCCGCGCGCGTCCAGACCGGCGGGGTTGATAAAGGTGTACAAGGGGATTTCCGCTCCGGCCAGTTCCTGGCCCTGGGCGTCCAGGGCGGCGATGTGCCCGGAGGAGGAGATGGAGACGGTTTTGGTTTCCGGCGGGACGGAAAATTCCGGCTGCAGGATGTATCCGTTGGCCGTGACGACCGTTCCTTCCTGATTGAGCTTGAATGCGCCCGCGCGGGTGTACATGAGCTCCCCGTTCACGTCCACCTGAAAGAACCCGTCGCCTTCAACGGCAACGTCCAGCGCATTGCCGGTGTTCTGAAAGTCGCCTTGCGTGTAGAACTTGTGCACCGCTGTGGGGCGTGTGCCCATGCCCACCTGAATGCCCACAGGCAGGCGGTTGTCGCCCTCCACAATGGAACCGGCCATGCGCATGGTCTGGTACATGAGATCCTCGAACTCTGCCCGGCTTTTTTTGAAGCCCGTGGTGTTCACGTTGGCCAGGTTGTTGGAGATAACGTCAATGTTCAGTTGCTGGGCGATCATGCCTGTGGCGCCCGTCCAAAGGGAACGCATCATGGGGGAAACTCCTTGTGCTCTGCCGGTTCAGCACCGGCCCTGCGGCGCGTCTGTGCGCGTGTCTGGTCAGCCAGCTAGCCTATGCGGCGGCCCACTTTTTCCGTGGCGGCGCGGTCCAGCGTGTCTGACGTCTGCATGACTTTCTGGTAGGCTTCAAACTGGCGGTGCACCTCGATCATGTTGACCATTTCGGGCACCACCTCCACATTGGCCGCTTCGGTAAAACCCTGCTCCAACCGCGCCCCAAGCAGATAGGCATCACCTTCCTCCACCTGCGCCGTGGGACGGGGCCGGTAGAGATTGTTGCCCATTTTTTCGAGATTTTGCGGATTATCCACGCTGACAAGGGCGATCTGCTCGATGACGGCATTGTCCGCCAGCACCTGTCCGTCCCTGCTGATCTGCACATGCCGCGTACCGGGAGGAATGACAATATTTCCGCCCAGCCCCTGCACCTGATAGCCCTGGGGAGTCATGAGCACGCCGTCGCCGTTGACCACAAAGGCGCCGTTGCGCGTGAGGTAGGGGCCGGTAGGTGTGTTGACGCGGAAAAAGGCGTTTTCTCCGGTAATGGCCACATCCAGGTCGTTGCCGGAATATTGCAGCGACCCTTGGGCGAAATCGATGCGCGAAACAGCCACGCGCGGGCGGGCCGCATTTTTCGGCTCGGGAAAGAGCGGGTCTGACCGCAGGTGCAGAAGCGGCTCCCGGATCTCGTCAAAGGCATAGGTGATCATGGTGTCCTTGAAGGCCAACACGTCCCTCTTGTAGCCTCTGGTACTGGCATTCGCCAAATTGTTGGCGATGAAATTCATCCTGTGCTCTGTGGTCAGTGCGCCGAAAAGTCCGCTGAACATGCCTGCCTGCATATGAGGCTCCTTCTGTTGTCCGCTCCGGCAATTTTGCCGCGCGGTATGGCCCAAGGGCTGTGCGGAGTTTTATGCAAGGAGCGCGCCAACAGTCAGAAATGAAAAAAGGAGGAGTCAGGGGGATGCGGTATGCGGGGTAAAATTCTGCTCTGCCCGGCTCGCATGGCTGGAACACAGAAGCAAACACAAGTCTGCGCGGGTCAGGATTTTGGCTGTCGGCTTTTTTTGAGGGGCTTGGGAGGAGTGAAGGCTTTTTCGAGGAGATGCCTGGCCGTGTCGTCGCGTATACTGCGGCTGGGGCTGCCCAGCACCACGGCCAGCAGGCGGACATTGCCGCGCCGGGCGGTGACAATGATGTTGTAGCCCGAGGCGATGGTCCAGCCGGTTTTGAGGCCGTTGACGCCCGCCACAGTGCGCAGAAGCATGTTGGTGTTGGGCATGAGGCGGCCCCTGTGGGTAAAGGCCTTGGTGGAATGAAAGGAAAGCGCGGTGGGGTGCGCCGCCAGATAGGCCCGGGCAAGAGCCGCCATGTCGCGGGCGGAGGTTTTTTGCCCGGCGGCGGGCAGGCCCGTGGGATTTTTGAAAACTGTGCGCTTCATGCCCAGGGTCCGGGCCTTCTGATTCATGGTCTGCACAAAGCGGCGGTCGTTGCCGCCAACAGCGCGGGCCAGAGCCGTGGCCGCATCATTGCCCGAGGCCACGGCGGCTCCGGTGAGCAGATCCTTGACGCTCACCCGCTCACCCGCCTGAAGCCGCATGGTGGAGCCGCCCACCGCCGCCACGGAGGAAGTGATCCTCACCTTGTCCTTCAGCCTGATTTTTTTTTTGCGCACCATGTCCATGGTCAAAAACATGGTCATGACCTTGGTCAGTGAAGCCGGGGGAATGGACAAGTCGGGATTTTTGGCAAAGAGCACCTTGCCCGTGTCCATATTGACCACAATGGCCGCACGGGCATTGACGGCGGGGCGGGCCTCCGGAGCGGCCGGTACGGCAAGGATGCACCAGAGCGCGAGCAACAGAAAGAGGCGGGCAAAAACCGGCGTGCGAACGACGGTCTGGTCAAAATCAGGCTTGGCGGACGTGTGCATGGAGGGCATCAGCCTCTTCAACAGCCTGCATGGCAAGAACCAGCAGCACGGGGCCGACCACAAGGCCCACCGGACCGAAACTGGCCAAGCCGCAGAGGATGGCGATGATCAGAACAAAGAAGGGTGCCTTGATGCCCTGACGCAGAAAGAGGGGACGGAGAATATTGTCTACCCCCGCGACAACCACTATGCCCCACAAAGCCAGGCCGATGGCTGCCATGGTGCTGCCGGTGAACCAGAGAGAAAGGCAGAGCGGCCCCCAGACAAGAGCCGTACCCACCGCGGGGATGGGGGCCACAAATGTGGCCAGCATTCCCCAGAAGGCGGGTTGGCGTATCCCGGCCACGGCAAAGGCCAGACCGCAGAGGATGCCCTGGGCAAGGGCCACCAGCACAATGCCCAGCATGACGCCCCGCAGGGCCTTGTGGATGGCGAGAACGAAGCGTTGCAGCATATCGCCGGGAATGTGCAGTATTCTGCGGGCAACCTTGCGGATGGTGCGGGAATAGAGGGTAAAAAGCACCGTCAGGCTGAAAAAGAGAAGGGCTGTCCAGAGCACAGTCATGGTGCCACCCAGAAAATCCATGCTCCGCGTGAGCAGAATGCTCACGGTGTCGCCGAGCAGGCTTTCCAGCTTGTGCAGAAAATCGTTGAGCATTTTGTCCAGGCGGGGATAGGCGGCAATCTGGTCCCGCCAGACCTGGATGTTGGCTACCCACTCGGGCGGCAGCTGAAACTTGTTGGCCTGAAGTTCACGCAGGCGGGCAAAGCCTGCCGCCGCCTGCGGAGAAACCAGCAGCACCAGAATGGCTGTGGGAATGGCCATGCAGGAAAGCAGCATCAGAAGGTAGCCGCCCAGTGGCACAATGCCGGTCACACCCTGCAGAAAATTCCTGCGGCGCGAGGGCGGCAGCCTGCGCGCCAGGCCAAAACGCCAGCAGCGCGCCTTTTTTTGCAGTGCCCGGTACTGGGGCAGGGTAAGGCAGGACAGACAGGCAGCCATAAAAATGGTTGTAGGCTGGGGCCAGAGCAACAAGGCCCATGCAACGGCAGTCAGCAGGTAGAGCAGGCGCGGCAGGGACAATGTCATGAGGGAACCTTGGTGGTTTTGTACTGCCGCCCGATGCGGCATGATCCAACGCCGACGGCAAAACTGATAGCAGAGAATCGGGCGGCAGCCAAGTACGCGCCTGATCCGGGGCGTTGCTTCCGGCGCGGCCCGCGCCTTTGCGTCACTCCTGTTGCATCCCCCTGGTGCCGTGAAAATGCACAGCGGTCACTTCGTAGGTGACGCGCCCGCGCGGAATGTCCACGCTGACTTCATCCCCTTCGGAGCGGGACAAAAGAGCCTGCCCCACAGGCGAAAGAAAAGAGATGGAGCCCTTGGCGGGATCCGCCTCGTCCGGCCCGAGGATGGTGAAGGATTTCTTTTCTCCGCTGTCCACATCCTCTACTTCCACCGTTGCGCCAAAGGTTACCTTGTCGCCGCTGAGGGTATCCAAGTCCACAACCTGATAGCGGGCCATGCGTGATTCGATATAATTGATGCGCGCCTCGGTCATGCCCTGACGTTCGCGCGCGGCATCGTATCCGGCGTTTTCGCTCAAATCGCCCTCTTCCCTGGCCTCCTTGATGGCCTGGATGATGACGGGGCGCTCACTTTTCAGGCGGGCAAGTTCTTCTTCCAGCTTGCGGTAGCCCTGAACGGAAATGGGAATGTTTGTCAGTTCTGTCATGAAAAAATCCTTGTGGTCTGTGTTTTTTACAGGCAGGGCAGCTCGTTGGGAGCAGCGTGTTTTTTGTGCTTTTGCGCGCGTTCGCGCGGCGGCCGTGAAGACCAGAAAAGAACGCTGCGCGAATAAAAAAGCACCGCTGCCCTGGCAGCGGAGTATCCTCGGGGCGGGTTCGCGCGAAAAAGGCCGAAGAGAGAAACCTCTCCGGCAAGGATGGCGTTCTTTTGAAAACTATAGCCGCTCACGGAGAAAGGGTCAAGCGCGCAGAAGCTTGACAGCCGGGGCAGACCGCTCGCTAGCCTGCCCAAGGCATTTTCATACCGCCAGACAATTTTTTGTCCCCGGGCAGGCAAACGCAATGAAAACTGGCCGCTCCCGAAGAAGGGCCTTTTCCTTGACTTAATATCACAAAATGATATCATTTTTTCGTGAACGCCAAACACAAGAAAACCTTGTATCTTGTTTTTCAACGCCCTGTCAGTGGCAATATCCGCTGGGCGGACATTGAGGCTTTGCTGACAGCCCTCGGCGCAAAAATAACAGAGGCCGAAGGGTCACGTTTGTGCGTCCGGCTTTTCAACGATCGGCGAGTATTCCACAGGCCCCACCCCTCTCCGGATACCGATAAAGGGGCCGTGGTCAGTATCCGCAAATGGTTGGAAGAAAATGGAGTACGGCCATGAAAAATGTCATGGACTTTGACGGTGGCTATCAGGCCGTCATCGCATATGACCCGGAAATCGAAATGTTCCGGGGAGAATTTGTCGGACTGAACGGCGGAGCGGACTTTTACGCGAAAGACACCGAAAGCCTGAAACGGGAAGGCAAAGCCTCGCTTGATGTCTTCCTGCGCATGTGTGCAGAGGACGGCGTGCCGGTCAGGAAACCGCAGGGAAAATTCGCCTTGCGGCTGCCTCCTGAGGTCTATCACCGTGCCATGGTGGCGGCTGCTGCGGAAGGGACGTCTCTCAATTCGTTTATCAGCGATGCCGTTCGTCAGGCGCTGGCGGAATGAACGGAAAGACCGGGCAAGCTGTCCATGCCCGGCCTGCTTTCATTTTTCCTCGGTGCTGCCCGGTCAAGGCGAAAAAAATCCCAAACGGACAGGGCCATGTGCCCAAAAATATGTGCCCAAAAGTAAAGGCACTGCCGGGTATCCAGCAAGTGCCTGATTCTGCGCTTGATTTGTGGCGCGTCCGGGAGGGATCGAACCCCCGGCCTGAAGCTTAGAAGGCTTCTGCTCTATCCAACTGAGCTACGGACGCTTGCCTGCGTGACGCAAGAAAAGACTATATGTTTTCGCGCCCTCCGGCGTCAAGACGGCGAGCCCCCGTTTTCGCGCAAGTGCCTTGGCCAGAACGAAGATTGCCTCGGGAGTGCCGCAAGACCACAACTTGCCAAAGGCCACAGCCACAGGCAGACTGCCTGCCATGACATACTCACCGCACCTTTCCGGAACATCTGCGTCCCCGTGCGCGCAGCCCCCGCGCGGCAAGGGCCGCAGCGCGTTGCGCCCGTATTTTCTGGCGGCAACGGCAGTATGGGTCCTGTGCGTCTTGTCGGCCTGTGCCTCCCCCCGGCAGGCGGCGCTCACCTTCGCGCAGCAGCACGGCTTTGCCGAACGCCTTTTTGTGGCGCAGCCCTTTGTTTTGTACGGCCTGTACCGCCCCGGCTCTTCCGCCCGGCCCGACGTGCTGCGCGTCTATATTGAAGGCGATGGGCATGCCTGGGAATCGCGCACCCGGCCTTCCGGCGATCCCACGCCGCACAACCCTGTGGCGCTGCGTCTGGCAGCCCTTGATCCGGGGCCGGATCCGGTGCTGTATCTGGCGCGGCCCTGCCAGTATGTGCAGGGCAAGGACAGACGGCACTGCGCGCAACGCTACTGGACTTCGGCCCGGCTGGGGCAGGAGGTGATCACCGCCCTTGACGCGGCCATCACCCAGGCCAGGGATGCCTGCGGGGCGCGGCATGTGTTGCTGACCGGGTTTTCCGGCGGCGGAGGGGCTGCGGCGCTGCTGGCGGCGCAGCGGCGGGATGTCGTTTTTCTGGGAACCGTTGCGGGCATGCTTGACACTGATGCCTGGACACGCCTTCAGGGCATCAGCCCTCTTGCAGGCTCTCTCAACCCCATCAGCGTGGCTCCCGCACTGCGGCATATGCCGCAACGGCACATGAGCAGCCGCGCAGATGCCGTCATGCCGCCGGAAATCAGCGCGGCGTTCTGCCGGGCCGCAGGGCAGGCCCAAAGCTGCGAAGAAGTTCCCGGCATGGCGCACGGCGGGCCGTGGCAGAACGTCTGGCACAGGCACTCTGCCGCCCGCAGGCCATAACGTATGCAAAGCGGGAGCATGCCCATGCCAATGCTGAAAGTGCGCACGAACACCCGCAACTTGACTTTGCACTAAAAATTGGTATATTCAGCGTGCGAGGCCAGTATGGCAGAAAATTTGTGGCATGTGCGCTTGTCCAAAAAAGCAAGCAGGGGGGCGGCCAAACTTCCCAAAACGGTTCGCGCAAATCTGGCTGCGCTGATGAAGCAGATGGAAATTCAGGGGCCGGTGCGCGGCGACTGGCCCAATTACAGCAAGCTTGGCTCCAATCGGCATCATTGCCATCTGAAAAAGGGACAGCCTACCTATGTGGCCGTGTGGGAAGAACGTGAAACCGGCATTCGCCTTGTGGAGGTGACGTATGCAGGGACACATGAAAAAGCACCCTATTGAGGCTGTGCAGATGACCTTTTCCGGCCCTGTGGCCATGCGGGAAGAGGCTTTGCAGGCCATGCGCTCTCTTGGCTTTGTGGAAGCCGGGCACCTCCCCGTGGAAAATCAGAATGACAGTGCGATTTCGTGGCGTGAGTCCGAAGCCTTCAAGGACTTGTCTTTTCCCGGAGCCTATCTGTCCGGTTTCCGCCATCGCGAAGGCATGACTCAAGCTGAGCTTGCCCAACGTTCCGGTGTCCCCCGCCGCCATATCTCCGAAATGGAGAACGGCAAGCGCCCCATCGGCAAGGCCAATGCCCGAAAGTTGGCGGACGTGCTGCGCATTGACCCGCGCCTCCTGTTGTCGGTGTAGCGGCGTTTTTGACCAGCACGCTACTGTCCCCGCTCATGCGCAAGCTTTGTATTTTGCCACCGCGAAACAAGGCCGAACTCCCCCTGCCGATGCAGGGAGGCTATGGCAGTCCGCGCGGCAACTTTTTTTCAAAAAAATCTGGTGGGTAGCAGGTTTCTTGACACAAAGCAAATAATGTTGAAATGTCATTATATGGAAAGCAGGCGAGCCAGCAAAATCTTTGAAGCACTCTCGTCGGACGTACGGCTGGATCTGTTCCGACTGCTCGTCAAAAACGCGCCTGACGGCCTTGTGGCCGGGGATATTGCCAAGCAGTTGGGCGTCCCCTCCACAAACCTGTCTTTTCACCTGAAAAACATTGTGCAAAGCGGACTTGTGAACGTTGAGCGCGAGGGGCGCTTCATGCGCTACAAGGCCAGCATCCCGCTCATGTTGGACATTATCGCCTACCTGACTGCGGAGTGCTGCTCCGGCAATCCTGCACAGTGCCAAGCTTTCAGAAAGGCGAGCACTGTGGCCCCCGGCATTCTGCCCGAACGCACTGCCGCAGGCGGATAGTAATGCTTTTTACTTCAAAAATTCAATATTTCAACTACAATCAGAACAATGCGCACAAACAAAAAAAATTCTCTGCTCAAGCCCTCTGCCTGCGCCTGCTGCGCTCCTCCACGCCCGCCTGCCCCGACTTCAACTGCTGATACTCTGGCGTGGAATCTCCGCTACGGCAGTGCCGTCGTAGCCTTGGCCGCCCTCTGGTGGCTGGTCTTCGCACATCTGCCGCAGGCCGCTCACTGGCTGACCTTCGGTGCGCTCGGCCTTGCCCCCGGCTCGCGCCTTGGCGCAGCCGTGGAATTTTTTGTGTACGATACAGCAAAAATCCTTCTTCTGCTGGCAGGCCTCATCTATGCTATTGCCTGGATGCGCGCCTCCCTCAACGTGGAAAAAGTGCGCGATTTTCTGGCGGGGAAAAGACGGGGCTTCGGCTATTTTCTCGGTTCCGCTTTCGGCGCTGTCACCCCGTTCTGCTCCTGCTCAAGCATTCCCCTGTTTCTCGGTTTTGTCACCGCCCGGATTCCCGTGGGCATCACAATGGCCTTTCTCATCACCTCACCGCTGATCAACGAACTTGCGGTGGTGATGCTGTGGGGGGTGCTCGGCTGGAAGTTCACCGCAATATATGTGGTCACGGGCATGGCGGCAGGAATGGTGGGTGGCGCGTACATGGACGGCATCAAGGCTGATCGCTGGTTGCAGCCTTTTGTGCGGGAGGCCGCGCAAAGCGTTCCGGTGCGCAGGATTGTGGCGAAATCCGGGGGGAAGCTCACTGTCCGGCAGCGGCATGCCTTTGCATCCGGCGAAGCAGCCATGATTTTTGCGCGGGTCTGGCAATGGGTTGTTGCGGGAGTTGGAATAGGCGCTGCCCTGCACGGTTTTGTTCCGCAGGACTGGTTTGCGGAAAATTTTTCGGCAACCCAGTGGTGGACAGTCCCTTCCGCCGTGATGGTATCAATACCCCTGTATTCCAACGTAACGGGCATCATTCCAGTTATGGAAAGCCTGCTGCTCAAGGGGCTTCCCGTGGGCACCACCCTGGCTTTCTGCATGGGAGCAACAGTTGCCAGCATACCGGAATTCATGATGCTCCGGCAGATCATGGCGGGCAAACTGCAAGCGGCTTTCCTCGTCTATCTGTGGGTCATGCTGACTTTCGTGGGCTTCTTGTTCAATGCCATCGGCCCCCATATTCTGTAAGCTACCAACCCTGTGCGACAGCCACAAAGCTTTTTTGCAGGCTGGGAGCGTCTCCATGCCAAGGAGAAATGTTAACCGACGTCGGAATGCTCCACCAGTTCCCTGCCCAGAGCCAGGGCCTTGAGATTGACCTCCTGAAGCCTGGCGGGCAAAAATTTTCTGATGGCGGCCTCCAGCGCGTCCACGCCAAAGGGCAACACCCCGGACGCACAGGCCACGCTCAAAAGCACGGTATTGCCGCTCTGCACGGAACCGGCTCTGGCTCCCATCTCCCGGCAGGGCACAAAGAGGCAGCGCCCGGCTCTGGCGCGTACCTTTTCCTCAATCACTTCCAGGGGCGGATAGGCGGCCTTGCCCAGAGCAACGCTCAAGGGCGGCAGAGGGTCACTGCTGGAAAAAACAGCGCCGCCGTGGCGCAGATAGGGCAGCCCGCGCAGAGTTTCCAACGGTTCAAAGCCCAAGAGGATGTCAGCCTCGCCCAGATCCAGCCGGGGCGAGCGCCAGCCGCCCAAAAGCATGACCGACTCCACAACGCCGCCACGCTGGGCCATGCCGTGCACCTCGCCGGCCACCACATCCACACCGGCATCCAGGGCTGTCCGCGCCAGAAGGTTGGTGGCGGTCAGGGTTCCCTGCCCGCCCACGCCCGTAAAGAAAATTCGCATCCTTTCCCGGCCACCTGCTTTTTCCATCATGCCACCATCCTGCGACAACGCGCGCCCGCATGCCGGAGCCGCGCCGTGTTCAAAGACGTTACCGCTTCCGCGCCCTGAAGGCCGTTGGCGCAACCTGCAAACAGACCATGCAGCCCGTGCACAGGGTCGCGTCCACTGCCAGATCGTCGCCACGGCGAACAAAAGCCGGACAGGCCAGTTGCTCAAGGCAGCGCAGGGCTTCCGCGCCCTGCTGCGCGACCTCGGCCACCTGAAGCCGGGATTTTTTGAGCTGGCGGCGGGCGTACAGCACGCACGGCTCCTCGGCAATGAGCACCCGCACGCCGTCAGCGGCCTTCATGTCTTCCAGCGCCGCGGTTACGGCTTTGAGGTTGAACGCGCGCACCTTGACGCACTTTTCCACCCCCAGCCCGCGGACAATGGCCTCAATGTCCAGATGGCGGCTCATGGAGCCGAGCACGTCCTGCACCATGCCGGGATTGGGCTGGTGCCCGGTCATGGCCGTGGTGCCGTTGTCCAGAATGACCAGAATGATGTTGTGCTTGTTGAAAACGGCGTTGGCCAGACCGGTCATGCCGGAATGGAAAAAGGTGGAATCTCCAACAAAACCCACTGTCGTCCTGCCCGTGGCGCGGGCAAAGCCGCTGCCGCCGGAGATGGACGACCCCATGCAGAACAGAAAGTCCGCCGTGCGCAGGGGCGGCAGCAACCCCAGAGTATAGCAGCCGATATCGCTGGAATACCAGGCATCGTCGCCAAAGACCTGACGCGCCGCATAGTACACGGCACGGTGCGAGCAGCCCGCGCAGAGATTGGGCGGCCGTCCCGGCAGGTTCGCGTCCACCCCAGGGCTTTCCACAGCAGGCGCGCTCTCGCCCAGCCAGTCCGCCAGACGGCACCTGACCTGCGCCACAGAATATTCGCCCTGCTCTGTCAACTGCGCGTCCTTGCCGTGGATGTCTGTTGCAAGACCCCGCTCCTGAACCAGAGCGCGCACGTCCTGCTCCAGCAAGGGCTCGCCTTCTTCGAGCACCAGCACACTGTCGCAGCCGCGCAAAAAATTCTCCAGCAATGTCGTGGGCAGAGGCCAGGTCATGCCCAGTTCCAGCACCCGCACGCGCTCCCGCCAGCCGTTGCCTTCCAGCGCATCGGCCAGATAGTTGCGGGCCACGCCGCTGGCAATAACGCCCATGCGCGCGCCTTCGCCGGATTCACGCACCGTGTTGAAGGGGCTTTTTTCCGCAATTTCCCGCGCTTTTTCCAGAATGCCCTTCAGGGCCGCATGCCGCGCGCGGGCCACGGCGGGCACCGGCACAAAACGGCCGGGATCGCGCCGGAACTCCACCAGAGGTTGCGGCTCCGGAATATCCCCGAAGTCCACCGGCCCCCGCAGATGGTTGACGCGCGTCGTGGTGCGCAGCATCACCGGCTGTTGCAGACCGCGCGCCACCAAAAATGCCTCGCGCGTCATATCTTTGGCCTCCTGGGCCGAAACCGGCTCAAAACAGGGCAACATGGCGAACCGCGCGTAAAAACGGTTGTCCTGCTCGTTCTGGCTGGAATGACAGCCCGGATCGTCGGCCGTGAGCACCACCATGCCGCCCGGCAGACCCGTGTACACCGCTGTGAACAAGGGATCCGCCGCCACGTTGAGGCCCACGTGCTTCATGGTCACAAGGCTCAATGCCCCGCCCAGGGCAGCCCCGGCAGCCACCTCCAGCGCCACTTTCTCGTTGACGGAATATTCCAGCGTGTAGCGGCCTTCGCCGCCAATGTGACGAAAGGTGTCGGGAACCTCGGAGGAAGGAGTACCCGGATAACAGCAGACCATGTGCACGCCCGCCTCAAGAGCTCCGCGCACAATGGCCTCGTTGCCCAGCAGAAGATGGCGCTCACCGCGAGCGCCGTTCAACAGGGGATTTTCGCTCATACTGCCTCCTTGAAGCCCGCCCCCGCGGGTTTCCGACGGATGAAAGCCTATTTTCCTGCCGACCCCGCTCCCGCTCCCGCTCCGGACGCGGGGGCAACGTCAGGGCTCTGCGCCGCGCCTGCCGTCCCGCCGGACGAAATCCGGGCGGCGCGGGCGCGAAAATATCCGGCATGGAGGCCCTGGCTTTCGTTGGCCAGTTCAAGATACAGTTCGGCTGCCTGTTCGGGCCTGCCCGCAGCAAGGGCAGCCTCGGCGAGGGTCTGCGTCAGATGGGGAGCGCGAACCTCCGGCGGCAGGGAGGCGCGCAGCGTTTGCAGCATTTCCAGGGCATCGGCGGCCTTTCCGGCGGCCAGCAGAGCACCGGCCTCCTCCAGAGCGGCAGCCTGCCCCAGAGCGCCCCGATCCATCCGGGCGGCCCGCGCATACGCAGCAGCAGCCACAGCATGCTCCCCGCTTTCCACCGCGCTTTTGCCCAGAGCCAGATTCACGGCAAAGCGCGCCCCGTCGGACGCGTCTTCCGCCAGACGCTCCAGAGCCCTGACCTGCTCCGCTCCCTGCTTTTGCAGGAGAATGCGCGCCAGTTCCTCATGGTCACGGCTGCTGCGGGAAGAGCTGTACCACTGCCAGCCGCCCATGCCCACCAGCACCAGCAGAAACACCACAACCACAGCGGCGATCACCCCGGCATTGCGGAGAATGAACTGCAGCAGGGGCGCGCTTTCCGCGCTGACTTCCGCCTGCAGGTCGCGCAACAGGGACGGATTGGCCTCGCCTTGATTCTTTTGCGGATTCATGTATCAAAACTCCTTGGAGCATAATGACCGTGGGAAGGCGCCCCCGAACCGCCACGCCAGTCCGCCGACAGTCCGTCACGGCAGTCCGCGCGAACGGCAATTCCGGGCGCAAATATGCAGCATAGAAAGAAGCGCCGCCCCTGTCAAAGCAAATATCCCGCAAGCCGCTGCACACAAGGAGCCGCAATGACCGACACCATGACGCGCATGGGCGCACAGGCCAAAGAGGCAGCCCGGATCATGGCCCGCATCCACCCCGATGCCAAGGTTCGCGCCCTGCAAAACCTGGATGTGCTGTTGCAGGAAAACGCGCGGGAAATTCTGGACGCCAATACCCTGGACGTGTCTGCGGCCCGCGCCGCCGGGCAGGACGCGCCCCGGCTGAACCGCCTGACGCTGACTCCCACGGTTCTTGAAGAAATGCGCGCCGCATGCCGCTACGTGGCCCAGCTTCCCGACCCCGTGGGCGCCACCGAACGCCAGTGGCAGCAGCCCAACGGCCTGCTGGTGGGCCGCATGCGCATTCCCCTGGGCGTCATTGCCATGATTTATGAAGCCCGCCCCAACGTCACCATTGAAGCGGCCATCCTCTGCATCAAGGCGGGCAATGCCGTTATCCTGCGCGGCGGCAGCGAGGCCCTGCGCTCCAATACAGAACTGATCCGCGTGCTGCGCCTGGCCCTGGAACGTTCCGGACTGCCCACCGATGCCGCGCAGCTGGTGTCCGTGCCCGGCCACGAGGCTGTCACCCACCTTTGCCGCATGGACCGTTTTGTGGATGTGGTCATTCCGCGCGGCGGCGAGGGACTGGTGCGCGCGGTGACCGAGGCGGCCACCGTCCCCGTGCTCAAGCATTACAAGGGCGTCTGCCACGCCTTTGTGGATGCCGATGCGGATCCTGACCAGGCTCTGGAAATCGTCTTCAACGGCAAGGTGCAGCGCCCCGGCGTGTGCAACGCTCTGGAATGCCTGCTGGTGCACAAGGACTGCGCCCCCGCCTTTCTCCCCCGCGTGGGCGAGAAGCTCGGCGCTGCGGGAGTGGAATTCCGGGCCTGCCCCCGCTCCCTGCCCCTGCTGGGCGCAACGGCAGTGCCCCAGCGCCCGGAAGACCTGGGGCAGGAGTTTCACGCGCTGGTGCTCGCCGTCTGCGTTGTGGATACTCTGGACGCGGCCCTGGACCATATCGCCCGCCACGGCTCCAACCATACGGAAGTCATCTGCACCAACAACCACGCCCATGCCATGCGCTTTCTGCGCGAGGCCGATGCCTCTCTGGTGGCGGTCAACGCGTCCAGCCGTTTCAATGACGGGGGGCAACTGGGATTGGGCGCGGAAATCGGCATTTCCACCTCCAAGCTCCATGCCTACGGCCCCATGGGGGTGGAAGAACTGACCACCACCAAGTTCGTGGTGCTCGGTCAGGGGCAGGTGCGCCAATAAATGCCGGGCCGCAATGCCCCCCGGCCGGGACGGGCCATCCTGGGCGGCAGCTTCAACCCGCCGCACACGGGGCACTTGCGGCTGGCCATCGAAGTCTGCGAGGCGTTGGGAGAATACGTGCACGGCCTGGATATGGTGCCCTGCGCCACGCCTCCCCACAAAAGCCTGACGGGCATGCTGCCCTTTGACCTGCGCGCGGCCCTGCTGGAAGCCTGCCTGCACGCCCTGCCCCGCATACGCTGCAACCGTCTGGAGGGCGAACGCCCCGGCCCTTCCTATACCTGGGATACCTTGCAGGACTACCGCCAAGCCAACCCGGAGGAAAGCCTCTTTTTTCTTCTCGGCAGCCCGGACTTTGCCCTGCTGCCTGCCTGGCGGCACGGCCCAGAACTGCCCTCTCTCTGCCATTTGCTGGTGGCTCCCCGCGATGGCCAGACCCGGCAGGACTTTCTGCGCACGGCCCGCGCGCTCTGGCCGGAAGCAAAAGAATGCGCGCCGCCGCCCTTTTCCGCGTGCAGCCTGCTTCCGCCTTTCGGGCATCCTGTCCATTTTCTGCCCGTCCCCTGGCTGGAAGTGAGCGCCTCCCGCATCAGGCAACGCTGGATGCAGGGCCGCAACGTGGATTTTCTTGTGCCGCGCGAGGCTCTGGCCCTGCTGCGGGAACAGGAGGCCACCGTGCGCGCGTGCTGGCAAGGGGACGGAGAAACATGCTGACCACAGCCCCCAAGGACATTCGCGAAAACGTTGCCCGCGCTGTGGGGCATCTGCACCGTGACGAGCCGGAGCGCGCCCTGGCCTGCATGAGCGAAGCCCTGCGCCGCCTTGCCGGGATCAGGCTGCGGCGCGCCGCCAGAGACGGCCTCCGTGCCGACATCAACACCTTCCTTGCCGATCTGGTGCGCCACCCCCGCATGCGGGCGCTGCTGGCCCCGGAAAACGCGGAAAATCCCAAAAGCCTTGCACTGGAACAGGGCAAGGAACTGCCCCTGGCCACTGTTCTGGACGGACTGGCGAAAATTTTCCGCAATGAGGCGGAAAACAATGTGGAAGGAAAAATCCGGGAAAATCTGGAGCGGAAAAAATCCCTGCTCGCCAATGCTCTGGAATCCCTGTCTGCGGGGCAGATGGCCAGGGGGCGGGCTTTTCTGCTGCGGGTTGCCGACGAATTTTCCGCCGAGGACGGCATTTTTCTCCAACTGGCGCAGATATTTTCCGCCGCCGGACTTCAGGAAGACGCAGCCCTGATGTACGAAAAAGCCATAAAGGCCCACCCGCGCGAAGCCACCGCCCATGCCGGGGCCATTGCCGCCTGGACGGAACTCGGCGAGTACGAACGGGCGGAACAGGCCTACCGGGCCGTGCTGCGCACTTTCGGCGGGCATCCGTCCACCTACGGCAAAATGGCCGGAATGTACCTGCGCTGGGGACGGCCCGCAGAAGCCCGGGAAGCCGCACGACACGCCCTGAAGGAAGACCCCCGGCAAGCCGATGCCCTGAAGGCCATGGAAGCTCTGGCCCAAAAGGGCGCGGACGGCATGCCGGAAGGGAAAGAAAACGATCAGTAATCGCGCTTCCAGTTGATGCCGGCCTTGGTGCCGCCCTGCTCCGTGCGCAGTTCCAGCATGGCGCGGGGCGTTATCTCCCACTGGAGCACAAAGGCCGTGCTGCCCTGCTTCATGCCCTGCTGCACTCCGGCATACAGCCCTTCGGCAAGGTATTTGCCCGCCTCCACCGAAGAACCGGCGGCCATGTCCCCGTCATTTGCCCCGGAGGCGGAGTTGAGGCGCAGCGCGTCCATACCCAATGCCCCGCGCAGGGAGCCGAGAGCGTCTCTCCCCCCGCCCGCGCCGAATCCGGCCAGTTGCGCCACGGCCGCAGCCAGACGCAGATTTTCCAGCCGCCCGAGTTCGCTGGTGTTCTTGCCAAAAAGGATCTGGGCCAAAATTTCGTCACGGGGCAGTTCCGGCTCACTGGAAAGCGCGAGCTTCAGCCTGCGGGCCGTGCCCGTAATCCGTATCCGGGCCATGAGGGACGGGCTTTTGTCCACAAGCGCGATGTCCAGCAGGGGATTGTCCGCCGCGCCGCCGCCAAAGGCAATGCCCCCGCGCTCGAGGCTGAAGCTTTTGCCCAGAAAGGCGAGGCTGCCCCGGACGGCATCAATCTGCCCGGCAATGAGGGGACGGCCGGGCGTGCCCGTTACGCGCACGTCTGCCCGCCATTCGCTGGAAAGACCATAGCCCTCCACAAGAAAGCGGCCCGGAATGACCAGGCGCACGTCCAGCAGGCCCTTTTCCTGCCTGGCATCGGCCCGGGGAGCAACGGCGGGCGTCTGCCTGCTGCCGCCCCCGCCCTCGCCCTCACTGACGGGCAGTGTGGCAATGCTGGCCCCCACGTCCAGATTTTCCAGCAGCACAGCCCCCTGGTTTACGGTGATCCGCCCCCGTACTTCCGGCGCGTCCACAGCGCCCGTCACCGCAGCCTCCCCGGAAAACTCGATGCGCGCATCGCGCCGCCGCAGGGGGCGCAGCCGGTCGATCACGGCCTTGACGTCCGCGCGCGAACCGTCCAGCAAACTGTAGCCCGTGACGCTGGCCGTGCCGCCGCGGCCATCGGCAACGCGCAAGTTCACGCGAGCGCGGCCGGGCTGCTCGCCGCGCCCCTGATCCAGATCAAGGCGCGCAGCGACTTCCTGCAGCAGAATGCCCAACGCCAGATTTTCGTAACGCCCCTTGTCCAGCGTAACAAAACCCCTGGCCTCCGGGGCCTTCAGCGTGCCGCCCATATCCACGGACAATGCCAGTTGCCCCGCCATGCGCTGGTCTGCCACCGGCAGGAGGCTCCACAACGGAGCCACAGCGCCCTTCCAGCGCACAGAGCCGCGCAGGGGGCGCTCCCATGCCGGACGGGGCAGACCGTCAGGGGCAAACAGCAGGGGAATACGCGCCTGCGCGCGGCATTCCGCGCCGCCCAAAGCCTGTATCGCGGCAGGGTCCATATCCAGCCGCACGGCCAGCGCGCCGTTGTTTCCGCCTTCCCGCTCCAGCGTGCCCGTGAGAGAAATATCCACGGGCTTCAGCCCGCTCCCCGGCAGACGCAAGCCCCGCACAGCGGCGCGCACATGGCCTTCGGGCCTGTCCGGCGCGCCTGTCAGACGCGCG
Source organism: Desulfovibrio sp. OH1186_COT-070 (assembly GCF_003860215.1). Classification (GTDB taxonomy): domain Bacteria; phylum Desulfobacterota; class Desulfovibrionia; order Desulfovibrionales; family Desulfovibrionaceae; genus Desulfovibrio. The sequence continues at coordinate 62,426 of NZ_RQYH01000007.1, forward strand.
TGCAGGGATGCTGCGCCCTGGGGAAGCTCCCTGACCAGCGCCCGCCAGAGGGTCAGATCCAGATTGTCCAGATCCAGTTGGGCGTCCAGCCGGGTTTTGTCCAGAACCGCCCGGCCCCGTAAATGCCCCGAGGGCAGCAGAGCAGCCTCCAGCCCCGCAAGCTCCAGGCTCGCGGGACCGTAGCGCAGCACGGTTCCCGCTGCCAGCCGGAAGCCCGCCGCCGATCGAGAGCCTGCCGCCAATCGAGAGTTTGCCTTCGGGTGGGAAAGGCTTGCCTCCAGTTGCCGCACCTCCACGCTTCCCGGCTGCCAGCGGGCCTGCACACGGGCTGCCAGCGCGCCCGCAACGTCCAGCGTCACATCCAGCGGCCCGGCAAGATCGCCCTGCGCGCGCAGCCCGGCCTTCAGACGCGCGGAGCCCAGCCCCGCCTGCCCAAGGTCAACGCGCGCCCGCAGGCGTTGGGCGCCAAAGGCATCCTCAAGGTGAATCTCCCCGTCCAAACCGTGCAGAAAGACGTTTTCCGCCCCCGGCTTGCGGTACTCCATGCCGGGCACACGCCAGGCAAGAAGCGCGCTCTGCCGTGCGGCCGCTCCGGGAGCGCCCGCCGCATTTTCCGCATCTGCCCGCAGTACCAGGCTCAGATTGGCCCCGCCCTCCTGCGCATCGGGCAGCCGCACACCGGGCAGCCCCGCACCGGACAGCACAGCAGAAAGGGCGTTCCCGTTGGTCACGCGCACATCCAGCCTGCCGTCACACAGGGGCGGGAAGGGCTGTGCCAGCCCGCCAGGCAGGAACGCGGCAAGTTGGCCAGAGGCGCTCACCCCCGCCACGGCGGCCTTCAGATCGCGCAACCCGACGCGGAGGGCGCGGCCGTCGGGGCCGTGCCCCGCAGCGGCGAACAGTGTGCCCGAAACCTCTGCGGCCTGCCCGTCAAAATGCGCGCGCAGGCTCACGCCCACAGACATTTCACCGGCACGCCGCAACCCTTCCTCCCCGGAGTCCGGAGCGTCCGGCGGGATCTGCGCCGTATTGCGCCCCGGATCGGGAAAAAATATCTCCTGCCAACGCAGGGGCATGGCTTCCACCCGCGCCTCGATCCGGGAAAGCGCTTTCCCTGCCCAAACAGCATCGGCACAGTCCGCGCCGAACACGATTTCGGGGATTTCCAGCGGCCCCCTGGCCGTCAGGCGCACATGCAGCGGGGCTTGCAGCACACCGAAGGAGGATTTTTCCGCAGAAGGGGATGCCCCCGGCGCGGCGTCAACACGGGCCGCCACCGCCATGTCCAGCATGCCGGAATGCCCAAAATCCTCGCCTGCGCGCAGAGTGGCCCGAACCTCCGCCTCAATGCCCCCGCACGCGGCTCCGGCCAGGCGCAGGGGCTGTGCTTCGGCACCGGACACCCCGATGTGCAACTGCGTCTCAAGGCCGCTCCTGTCCGCCACAAGGTGCAGGTCCAGACGGGCCAGGGCTGTTCCCGGAGCATCCTCCCCCAGCACGCTCCGGGGAAAACGGGCATCCGTCACCTGTACCTGATCCACCCGCACCGACGGCAGCCAGCCGGGCAGCCCGCGCACTGTCCGCTCGATGTCGGCCAGCAGATTGCGCATATCCTCCCCGGTCAACGGAGGGGACGCCTGCCCGGCAGGAGGCGGCGTCAGGGGCAGGCGCAGGAGTTCCGCACGGCTGACGCTCACCGCCTTCAGCCGCAAAACCGCAGGCAGGGCGCGCCAGTCCCACTCCAGGCGGCTGTCGGGCAGGCGCAGCCACACGCCCTGCGCGTCGAAAAATTCCAGCCCCGCCGCCATACCGAAGGGCAGCGGCCCGGAAAGATGCGTGATGCGCACCCCCGTGCCCAAAGCCTCCGCCGCGTCCGCACGATCTTCGGGAACAGCCAGGGCAGCGTTGATCCGTTCCGCCAGCCAGCCCTGCACGCCCTCTTGCCGCAGCGCCGCAAGCACAAGAACCACGAGGATCACCGGCACGAGCACCAGGGCAGCCAGCGCGCGCCAGGCAACAATCCGCGCCCTGCTCCGCCTGCCGGAGCGTGATATGGCAGAGTCCGGAGGCGGTACGCCCTGCCCCGGCGGATCGGGAAGAAGGGATGGCCGGAAAGGATCCATCAGAATGCCTGCCCTATGCTGATATAGATCTGCGCCGGAGGATCGCCCCCGATGGGCTGGAGGGGAAAGCCCACGTCCAGCCGCACCGGCCCGATGGGCGTGTAATAGCGCAGCCCGATGCCCGTGCCCCAGCGCATGTCGCCGAGAATGCGCGGAAATTCGTCCCTGTAGACCATGCCCCCGTCCAGAAAGGGCACAATGCCCACAGAGTCGGTGATTTTGTACCGCGCCTCCAGATTCACCGTCTGGAAGGAACGCCCGCCCAGAGGGTCTCCGTCGCTGTTGCGCGGGCCGAGGGATTGGTGGGCGTACCCGCGCACCGATCCCGCTCCCCCTTTGTAGTAGCGCATGGCGGCCGGCAGCGTTCGCAGGGAAGCGCCCATCATGACACCGGCCTCCGCCCTCCCGGCCAGCACAAGCCTGTCGTCGGGGCGTCCGCCTTTGCGCAGGGGCGCGTAGTAACCGCTGGCGGACAGCGTGGCTCCCAGCGCGGTGAACGGAGAGCCGTACATGCCCGCATACGGGGCAAGCTCCAACCGGATGTCGGAACCGTCGGCGGGATTGAGCGTATTGTCGCGGGCATCCCTGCGCAGCCCAAGACGTGGAGCGAAAAAGCCGAATGCCTGGGTGTCGCGCTCCTCATCGCTGATGGAGCCGCTCTCTCCCTTCACTCCCAGGCTTCCCCACCAGTAGCGGGAAAGGCGGCGCTCCACGTCTGTGGAAACCCCTGCCGCAGTCTTTTTGTAGGCCTCGGTATCTTCCCGCAGGGCAAAGGCCGCTGCCAGCAGGCGCTGGTCCCGCACAAGAAAGGCCGGTTTTTCAAAAGCCGCCCTGAGCCCCTGCTCCTGCGTGGCCACCGGCGCGGCCAGAGTCAGCTTTTCACCGCTGCCCAGAAGATTGCGGTGCTCCCAGAAACCTTCCACGCCAAAGCCCGTATCCGTATCGTAGCGCGCGCTCCCGCCCACGGAGCGGAACGGGGCTTCGGCCACCGTCACCTCCAGCGGCAGCACGGCAATGCCGTCCTCCCCGGCTGCCGGAACCAGATTTTCCGCCAGCGGCCTGACCTCCACCGTGCGAAAAAGCCCCAGCGCCCGCAAATGGGCGGCATAATCCTCCACCGCATCGGCGTCCCACGGTTCCCGCCCGGTTGCCCAGGGCGTCAGCCTTTGCAGGTATGCGGGATCCACCTCCCTTGCGCCGCGCACCTCCACCGGCCCCGGCGCGGCCGGAGGGCCGGGATCAATGCAGACGGTGGCATGGAGCGTGCGGGACTCACGGTCCAGGACGTACCGGGAATCTGTAACGGCAGCCAGGGGATAGCCCTGCCGCTGCAGGCTTTGGAGCAGGGCTTCCACAGCGGCCAGCATGTCCTGGGCAATCACGGGGCTGCCCACAGCGACGCCGGGCAGAACATCGGGAAAGGACGGCGGGGGCACAGGTTCGGCGTCCAGACCCCAAAAGCCTGCGGAGCGCGTGCGGTTGACAAAAGCCGGAGGGATGGCGGGAGCCGGATCGTACACAACATGCGCGCTGCCCAGGCTGTACCGCTCGCCGGGGACAAGGCCGAGCGTCACCTGCACGGGGCGGGCTTCTTCGTCCATGCGGAAGGAAGCAGTGCCGTCATACCAGGAAAGAGAGTGCATGAGCCTGACGGCTGTTTCCACGTCAGCCCGCGCCCGACGCTCCAGAGCCAGCAGACTGTCGGGTGGCTCGTGCTTCAGGCGGACGAGCTGGCTGACAGAGCGCATCTGCTCCAGCAGATCCTTGTGTCCGCCCCCGGCTTCGATCGCTACCGCATAGGGCACGGGATCCCCCTGCCCGTCGTCCGCTGCAACAGGCGGCGCGGCAGGGGATGCGGCGCGGGGATCATCCTGTGCGCCGCCCTTGCCCGCAAGGCCGCAGCCGCTGAGCGCCAGCGCAAGAAAACACGCCAGAACCCCCCGCAGCAGGAGTACATATGCTGTGGAATGCGGGCAGCGCACGCGGCTCCGGGGGCCTTGCGCCGCGCCTGCGCAAGAATGCGGACTCATGCGCCCGACCATACGGGCTTGACGCCGCTTGCGCAAGGGCTGGCCCCGCACCTTTTCTTTGCCGCGGCTTGCAAAAAAAACGCCGCCGGACTATGCCTGTGAAGGGCAACAAAAGTTGCTCCCTGCCCTTTCCCGACGCAACCGGGGCAAAGATGCTCCGGGCACGCCGCCAACGTATCCACGAACAGCACGGAGGGATTGACCATGTACGATATGTGCCTGCACATAGACAGCCGGGATCCGGCCGTCCTGCGCCTTTTGCTGAGAAATGCGGCCAACTACTTCAAGGCCCTGCCGGAAGAAAAATTTGAGCTTGTGGTGGTGGCCAACGGCCCGGCCGTCTGCCAGTTCACCAAGCTCAACGAGGAGATGCACGCCATTGCCGCGCCCCTGCAGGACAAGGGGCTGCGCATCCTGCTCTGCGCCAATGCCCTTGCCGACAATGCCATCACGGAAAACGAACTCTGGCCCGGCTGCACCGTGATTCCCGCCGGAGTGGTGGAAATCGCGCGCCTGCAGCACCGGGGATTTTCCTACGTCAAACCCTGAGTGTGCAGGCCTACGAGCGTCAAGCCCCTGCGCGCCTGCGGGCGCGCAGGTCATCCAGAACGCTTTTGTGGACGCGCAGGCTGCCGTAGCCCACGCCCAGAGCGATGGCGGGCTTGTTGCTTCCGTGATAGTCCGACCCGCCGCTGACGCCAAGGTCAAAACGCCGCGCCAGTTCCAGGCAAACGCGCACGTCTGCCGCCGAATGCTCGCTGTACCATGCCTCGATGGCGGACAGGCCCGCATCCTTGAGCCGCGCCACCAGTTTTGCCAGATTGTCCGGAGAGATTTTCCAGTGCAGCGGATGGGCCAGACTGACCGTGGCCCCCTGGGAAGCCAGCAGATGCACGGCCTCCTCCGCCCCAAGAACCGTCCGGGGAATATAGGCCCTGCCCCCGGAGCCGAGATACTTCTGAAAGACCTCGCGGCTGTTGCGCACATACCCCTTGCGCAGCAGCACCGAGGCAATATGGGGGCGCCCCACACTTTCGCCCCTGGCCACCCGGAGCACCTCGTCCATGCTGATGTCCAGCCCCAACGCCTGAAGCCTGTCCACAATGGCCACATTGCGCTCGGTGCGCTTCTGCTGCAGCCAGCGCAGCTTTTTTTGCACGGGGGCAATGTCGTGCGGCAGCCAGAGACCCAGAATGTGCGCTTCCCCCATGTCTGTTATGCAGGACAATTCGCAGCCGCGCACCAACTCCACACCCAGTTCCCGTCCGGCGGCCTCGGCCTCGTCCAGCCCGGAAACCGTATCGTGGTCGGTAACCGCCACGGCCACAAGGCCCGCCTCTTTGGCCAGAGCCATGAGTTGGGCCGGGGTGTCCGTGCCGTCGGAGGCCGTGGTGTGGGTATGCAGATCAACAAGACTCATGGCGCATCCAGTATACGCCAGAACATGCGGCACCACAAGGCCGCAACCCGCTCTGACCAGATGCGCGGCTCTGCCGGGGAGCCATCACCGGGCAGCCGGCGGCCAAGACGCGGGCTTGAACTGCGCGCCCCATGAGGATAGACTGCGCGCAGCAAAGGACGGCTTATGGAAACACAAGAACTTCTGCGCATTCTGGCCTGCCCCCGCTGCCTGGGCAGCCTGACGGCTCTCGAAGAACACGGCAACCTTGCCGGGCTGGCCTGCGCGGCCTGCCAACTGGTGTATCCCGTCAAGGACCACATCCCCGTCATGCTGCCGGAGGAGGCCATCGAGCGCACCGCCTGGGACGCCCGCTCGCCCGCAGATGCGGAGAAAGCCTGATGCGCATGCTCATTGCCTCGGATCTGCACGGCTCCATCGAGAGCCTGCTTTTTCTGCTGGAGCGGGCGCGCAGTCTGCGCCCCGACACCCTGGTTCTTCTGGGCGATCTGGTCTATCACGGGCCGCGCAATCCCCTGCCGCAGGACTATGACACGCGCTCCGTCCTTCAGACCATGCCGGGCGCGGAGGACCTGCCCTGTGCGGTGCTGGCCGTGCGCGGCAACTGTGACGCCGAGGTGGATCTGGGCCTTTTGCCCTTTGCCGTGGCAGAAAACGCCTGGATCGCCTGCGACGGTCTGAACATCTTTGCCAGCCACGGCCACCGCCTGCCGGAGTGCCCCCCGTGTCCGGGTTTTGCGCCGGGCACGGTTTTTCTGCGCGGGCACACCCATGTTCCGCGCGGCGAAACCCGTGACGGCATGCATTTCTGGAATCCCGGTTCCCTGTCCCTGCCCAAGCAGGGGCATCCCCGCAGCTACGGCCTGTACGAACAGGGCGTGTTCCGCGTTCTGGACATGCAGGACAATCAGGTGCTGTCTCACGCTCCGCGGCTTTCCTGATGTCTTCTGCCCCACCGCCCCTGTTCGCCCTGGCTCCCGGCCTGCATCTGGTGCTGGCCTCGGCCTCGCCCAGACGCCAGCAGTTCCTTGCCCGCTGGGGCCTGCCCTTCCTTTTGTGCCCCGCCCCAACGGAACCGCGCCCCGCCCGCCGCGAAAGCCCGCAGGACTACACCTGCCGCGCAGCATACGCCAAGGCCCGGTGGGCATGCGACAACCTTGCCTCCTGCGGCCCGACGCCCCTGCCCCCAGGCTGCGCCGTCATTCTGGCAGCCGACACTGTGGTGGCCGTGGACGGCGATATCCTGGGCAAACCCGTTGATGCTGGCCACGCCCTGCGCATGCTCGAACGCCTGTCGGGACGGGGGCACGAGGTGGTCAGCGCCGTCTGCCTGCTGCTGCCGGACGGCACTGGCGGGCAGCGGCAAAGAACATTCTTTCAGACCAGCCGCGTCTTTTTTCATGCCTGGCCACGCTCTGTATTGCAGGCCTATGTGGATACGGGCGAGCCACAGGGCAAGGCCGGGGCCTATGCCATTCAAGGGCAGGGGGCCGTGCTGGTGGAGAGGGTGGAAGGCTGCTGGAGCACCGTGGTGGGCCTTCCCCTGACCCTACTGGCGCAGGCGCTTCTGAAAGAGGGCGTCATGCGGCCCGCAACGCAAAATATCACTTGAATCCAGGGCCGATCTGCGCCACTATGCCCCGGATGCGTTTCGAACTTTTTGTCGCCCTGCGCTATCTCTTTTCCCGGCGCAAGCAGACCTTCATCTACGTTATTTCGCTCATGTCCATCCTGGGCGTGGCCATCGGCGTTGGCGCGCTGGTGGTGGTTCTCGGCGTGTACAACGGCCTGACCACCGACATGCGCGACAAGATCCTCGGGGCCAATGCCCACGGCATTGTCCTCTCCTATCTGCCTTCGGCCCTTGAGCAGAACGAGGACGTTCTGCAGCGCGTGCGCTCCGTGCAGGGCGTTACCGGAGCTACCCCCTTCATCTATACCGAAGTCATGCTTTCGGGCGGGGGGGGCGTCAAGGGGGTGGTGCTGCGCGGCATTGACCCGCAAACTGCGCCGTCAGTGCTCTCCATGCTGCGCCAGATGCGCGTGGGCACGGCCGCCGGTCTGGAGAGGGAGGGCGCTCCCGGCGTCATCATCGGCGACGAACTGGCCAAAAAACTGCACCTGACCGAAGGCAGCCGGGTCAATCTGCTGTCTCCCTCCGGGCAGAAAACCGCTTCGGGGCATGCGCCGCGCATCCGTTCCTTTGAGGTTGTGGGCATTTTCAAGACCGGCATGTTCGAATACGACTCATCGCTGGCCTTTGTGAGCCTTGCAGCCGCGCGGGACGTGCTGGGACTGCCGGAAAACTATCTTTCCGGTGTGGAAATCACCGTGGACGACCTTTTTGCGGCAGACACCATTTGCGCCCGTCTGGCGGAAGAACTGGGCGCGCCCTTCTATGTGCGCTCCTGGATGGAGATGAACGCCAACCTCTTTGCGGCCCTCAAGCTGGAAAAAATCGGCATGTTCATCCTGCTGACCATGGTGGTGCTCATCGGTTCCTTTTCCATTGTGACCAGTCTGGTCATGCTGGTCATGGAAAAAACCCGCGACATTGCCATCATGATGTCCATGGGGGCCACGCGCGGCATGATCCGCCGCATTTTCATGTTCCAGGGCAGCATCATCGGCGTCATCGGAACCCTGCTGGGCTACGGGCTCGGCCTTTCCCTGGGCTGGCTGCTCAAGCGATACCGCTTTATCAAGCTGCCCGAAAACGTCTATACGCTGGATCACCTGCCCATCAGCATCAGCGTGACGGATGTGCTCATTGTGGGCGCGAGCGCGCTTTTGCTCTGCTTTCTGGCCACACTCTACCCCGCCCGGCAGGCCTCGCGGCTGCAACCGGCGGAAGCCCTGCGCTACGAATAGCCATGCCGGATCTCTACCAGTTTGTGGGCGTCAGCAAAAAATTTTCCATGCCCGGGGGAGAGCTTGAGGTTCTCAAGGATCTTCACCTGGTTGTGCGGGAGGGCGAGTCCCTGGCCATTGTGGGGGCCTCCGGCTCGGGCAAGAGCACCCTCTTGCATCTTATGGGTGCTCTTGATACTCCAACTACGGGCAAGGTCTGCTTTGAAGGGCAGGACATGGCTCTCATGAGCCCCGACATGCAGGCCGCCTTCCGCAACAGGACGCTGGGCTTTGTTTTCCAGTTTCACCACTTGCTGCCGGAATTTTCGGCTCTGGAAAACGTGGCCATGCCTGCGGTCATCGGCGGGGAAAACCTTGCGGAAGTTCTGCCCCGCGCGCGGGACATTCTGGAGCGTGTCGGCCTCGGCGCGCGCGCGGAAAGCAAAACAGCCACCCTTTCGGGCGGCGAACGCCAACGGATAGCCATTGCGCGGGCGGTGCTGCTGCGGCCGCGCGTGCTCCTGGCTGATGAGCCCACCGGAAACCTGGACGAAAAATCCGGGGAGGGCGTGGGTACGCTCATGAAGGAACTCAACCGCGAACTGGGCATGACCCTCGTGGTGGTGACGCACAACCGGGACCTGGCCGCAGGCATGGACAGGATTCTGGAACTGAAAGCGGGGACACTGTATGAAAAAACTTCTGGATAGCGCCGTGTGCGCGGCTCTGCGCCTTGCCGTCCTGGCCTGCCTTCTGCTGGCCCTGCCCGCAGGCGCCGTTGCGGCCAACGGCCCTCTTGTGCTGGTTCTGCCCTTTCAGGTCAACGCGGGGCCGGAAATGCCCCATGCCTCGCGCGACGTGCCCCAGGCCATTGCCGACCAGTTGCAGAGCAGAGGCATGCGCGTGGTGCCCATGAGCTCGGCCCGCCAGTTGCTGCGCAGCCGGGGAGAAAGCGTGGACATTGCCGCGGCCCGCAGCCTGGGCCGCCAGGCAGGCGCGCAACTGGTTGTGTACGGCAGGTTCAACCAGTTGGGCGAAGGCTTTTCTCTGGACACGCGCCTCGTGCCTGTGCAGCAGGGCGAGGCGGTTCCCGTGGGTTTTGACCGCAGTTCCCTGCTGGCCCTGCCCGAATGCGCGGGCGCTCTGGCCGGGCGCGCCGCAGAGATGGTCGGCGCGCAGCCTGCCGCGCCTGCTGTGGACGCCGCAGGCACAAGCCTTGTGCCCATGGGCGCGCCCGTTGCCGCCAGGGGCGGTTTGAGCGACGTGCAGGTTCGCGGCATGAACGTGCTGGACCCGGACACCGTGCTCATGCGCATGACCATCCGCAGGGGGGACACCCCGGACGCCGGAGCCATCAACGAGGAAGTCAAACGCATCTGGGAGATGGGCTATTTCAGCGACGTGCGGGCACATATGGAAGGCAACGTGCTGGTCTTCACCCTGGTGGAGAAGCCCCGCATCGACAATATCGTGGTGGAAGGCTCCCGGGAAATCGATTCCGACGATGTGCTGGCGGCCATGGGCACCAAGACGGGCAGTGTGCTCAACGAGCAGATGCTCGCCGACGACCTGCAGAAAATCGCCGAGTTGTACCGCAAGGAAGGCTACTATCTGGCCAAGGCCGACTATCGCCTGGAGGACCGCCACGGCGGCCGCGGCGCTGTGCTGGTCATCCGCGTGGATGAGGGCAACAAGCTCTACATCCGGGAAGTGAAGGTTGACGGCCTGGAAAAAATCAACCGCGGCGATCTGGACAAATACATGGCCCTCAAATCGCGGGGCATCTTCTCCTGGCTCACCGGCACGGGCGTCCTCAAGGAGGAGTATCTGGAACGTGATGCCAACGCCATTGCCGCCTATGCCCTCAACGAAGGCTATGTGGACGTGCAGGTGGGCGCACCCGTTGTGGACTACAAGGAAGACGGCATCTATGTGACCTTTCCCGTGCACGAGGGCGAACGCCATGCGGTGCGTAACGTGGTCTTTGCCGGTGATGTCATCGACAGTGAAGACAAGATGCTGGAAATCATCCAGATGGATGACTGGAAAAAGAGCGAGGACCATTTCTCCCTCACGGTCATGCAGGAGGATTCCAAGCGTCTGACCGACTATTATGCCGACTACGGTTATGCCTTCGCCGAGGTGGATACCAAAATTGTCAAGGCCGAGGATGGCAGTCCGCAGGTGGATGTAGGCTATGTCATCACCAAGAAGCACAAAACGTTCATCCGCCGCCTGAGTGTGGAAGGCAATACAAAAACGCGCGATAACGTCATCCTGCGCGAAATGCGCCTGGGCGACGGCGATATGTATGAAGGCGCCAAACTCCGCCGCTCCAGCGAACGCCTGAACCGGCTGCGCTATTTCTCGGCCGTGGACATGGAGCTCATTCCCACCGGTCAGGAAGACGAGGTAGACCTGAAGATCAAGGTCAAGGAATCCAATACCGGCGCCATCATGGGTGGCGTCGGCTATTCTTCCTACTATGACGTGGGCGTGAGCGCCTCCATCATGGAGCGCAACCTTTTTGGCCGCGGCTACTGGCTGCAGTTGCAGGGCTTCTTTTCCTGGCGACGCACGTCGGGCGTATTGTCCTTCACCAACCCGCGCATCTACGACACGGAACTCTCTGTAGGCAACGATTTCTACTATACCCACGACTACTGGGACTCCTTCACCAAGGATACCTTGGGCGACACCATCCGTCTGGCCTATCCCCTGGGAGAATATTCCAGCGTGGGCGTGGCCTACCGTCTGGAACGCTACAATCTCTACGATGTGGATGACGATACGTCCCCCTATATCCGCGACTATGAGGGAATCAACTGGACCAGCGCCCTCTCGGCCCGCTTTTTGCGGGATACCACAGATGTGAAGGAGCGTCCCACCAAGGGCACCATTACCCGCCTTTGGGTGGAATACGGAGGTGGCGGCTTGGGCGGTACGGACAACTTCGTCAAAGCCGTGGCTGACTGGCAGGGCTTCTGGTCCGCAGCGCCGCAGCACACCCTGCATCTGCGGGCGCGTCTGGGCGGCGTCTTCCAGAACACCGGGGACAAGGTCCCTGTGTTTGAACGCTTCTGGGTGGGCGGTATGGACACCATCCGCGGCTACGCCTATTCCGACATCTCGCCCCGTGACGAAAAATATGGCGGCGACCACATCGGCGGCGACCGCATGGGCGTGGTCAACCTGGAATACATCTGGACATTCCAGAAAGAACTGGGGCTGGCCATCGTGCCGTTTGTGGATGCTGGTTTCAACATCGACAGCAAGACCATGGGCCGCGAATGGGAAAAATATCTCGTCTATTCGGCCGGTCTCGAACTGCGCTGGCGTTCGCCCATGGGTGACCTGCGCATCGCCTACGGTATCCCGCTGGTGCAGGACTACGACAAGGAACGCGAATCCGGAAGGATCGAATTCAGCATGGGTCAGTTCTTCTAGCCCGCCCCTTCCCCTGCGCGGGGCATGCGGCGGCCAGCGCCTTTTTCGGATTTCGCGGCAGGAATGTTTTCCTGCCGCGAAATCCGGTTTTCCATACAGGCAAAATCTCTTTTCTGCCGTGCGCGTTTCTGGCACATATTGTGCTTGTTTGTGGGCAGCATCCGCACGGCACAGCGACGGACGGGCAAGGCGCAGGCCAATGCCGCGCCGCTGTGCACAAAATTTCGCGCTGTGCGCGGAAAACATGTGCCAGTATTTTGACGATGCTGCGGCAAAGGAAGGCCCGTGTCCCGCAAAAGCAGAAAAAGCCCCCTCCCACAGCACGGCGTCTGGCGGCGTATGGCGCCGCCCGCGCTCTTTCTGCTTGCGCTGTCTTTTCTGGTTGTCTTTTTTTACGATGCCGACTATACGGCCCGGCCCTCCACTACCCAGCGCTACGAAGCAGCCAAGGCAGAACTGGAAAATCTGCGGCAGGACGAAAAAAAGGCGGCCCGCAGAGCGCACTGGGAAAGCCTTTCGGCGGACTTTTTCTCTGTCTGGCAGGACGATGCCTCCTGGCCCAACCGCCCGGCGGCGCTGTTCCGGGCGGCGGAATGTCTGGAAGAGCTTACGCGCCGCTCCTGCGCCAAGGCCGATGCGCGCAAGGCCATCAGTTTCTATGAAGACCTTGCGGAAAAGCATGGAGACAGCCGCCTGGCCGATGATGCCCTTTTCCGCGCGGCCAAACTGCGCGCGGCATGGCTCAAGGACGACAAGGGAGCGCAGAGCCTGCTGGCCCGCATCAAGACGCGCTATCCGCGCGGCGACATGCTGCCCGAAGCCCTGGCTCTGGAAAAAACCCTTCTGGCTTCCGCCAAAGGCCGCACCGCGCCGGAGGCCAAGCAGGTGGCGGGCAGCGACAGCAGGCAGGTCAGGGAGACATCGCCGGGGCAGGAAGCCGCGCCGCCTCCCGCTGTTTCTCCTCCGCCCGACAGGGGGCCCGCGTTGGCCCTGCCCTCTCCTCCCGCTGCCCGGAAAACAGCCCCCAACGCAGATGCCGCCAACCCCGCGAAAGACCTGTCACAGCGGTATGAAGCCGCCAAAAAACGGATGGAGAGCCTGCGCGCCGACCCGGAGCGCTCCTGCCGCCGCCAGGCCTGGCGGGATCTTGCCGAAGAATTTTTGCGCATGGGGCAGAAAAACAGGGACATTGCGCCCAAAACCCTGTTTTCCGCCGCATCCTGTCAGGAAAGTCTGGCGCTCTGCTCCGCACGGAAAGCCGATCACCTCCGCGCCCGCGACCTCTACCTGCGCCTGACCCGCGAATTTCCCCGCAGTTCACTGGTCGGTGATGCCCTGCTGCGCGCGGCCACCATCAATGCCCGGCTGCGCCTGAACACCGAAGCCCTGGCGCTGCTGGATGTCATCGCTGCCCAGCATGCCACGGGCGATGTGCTGCAACAGGCAGAAGCCCTGCGCGGTAGCCTGGCTCCCCGCGCGGATACCCCAAAGGCGGAAGAAGCCCGCCGCCCCCGCCCCGCTCCTGCAGGCCACGTCAATGACATGGCCCGCCAGTTGGGCCTCACCGTACGCACGGTCTATATTGACGCAGGGCACGGCGGGCACGATCCGGGAACCCACCACAACAGCGTGCTGGAACGCGACATCACGCTGAAAACGGCCCTTGCCCTGGGCAGCCTGCTTCAGGCCAGAGGGCTTGACGTGGTTTACAGCCGCACGGACAACAGGGCTATTTCGCTGCGCGAGCGCACACTCATGGCCAACGAGGCCAATGCGGATCTTTTTGTTTCCATTCATGTCAACGCCCATGCCAATACTGCCGTGCATGGCTTTGAAACCTATTACCTGTCCCTGGCCGGCGATCCCGAAGCCGCGCGCGTGGCCGCTCTGGAAAACGTGGACAGCGACCACCGCCTGGGCGAAATGCAAAAAATGCTGGCCGACATCATGCTCACCACCCGCGCGGACGAGTCGCGCCGCCTGGCGGGGGATATCCAGAAATCCGCCCTGAGCTTTCTGGGGCGCAAGGCCTACCGCGTCCGTGACAACGGCGTCAAATCAGCCCCTTTTCACGTTCTTCTGGGAGCGACCATGCCCGCAGTTCTGGTGGAGATGGGCTACTGCACCAACAAGGCGGAAGCCGCCCTCCTGCTGGACCCCGCCTATCGCCAGACCATGATCGAAGGGCTGGCCCACGGCATCCTGACCTACAGGGAGCGCCTGCTCAAACTGCGCACCGCACAGAATTCCTTGACGCAAAGCGATGCTGATGCTATGTGACTTGAGAAATTTTCTAGAGCGGATTGCCTGTGCACGCTGCGCATCTCGCAACCACCATGCCGGGGACATTCCTCCCGACAAATCTTGCACAGAGCGGTTTTTGCCGCTGACAGAACACATCCCAGCAACAGAGGAAGGAGTATTTTTCATGCGCAAGCTTTTGATGACGGCTGTGGCGACATGCCTGCTTCTTGCCGGACAGGCCCTTGCCGCTGAGGGCAATGCAGCCCCCGCAGCAAAAATCGGCGTGGTGGACATGCAGACCGTAGCCACCCAGAGCAAACCCGCTCAGGTTGCCAAAAAACAGATGGAAAGCAAGTTCGGCAAAGAGCGCGCGGACCTTGAAAAACAGGGAGAAAGCCTGAAGAAAAAGGCCGAAGCCCTGAAAAATCCCAAGATCAGTGAAGAAAAAAAGCTGGACTTCATCCGCGCCAAGCAGGATCTGGATCAGAAAACCCGCAACTTCATGCGCAAGGTGGAGCAGGAAGAAGTCAAGCTGCGTCAGGACATGGTGACCCTGGTTTTCAGCGCCACCTATGAAGTGGCCAAGGCCAAGGGCTTCACCTTTGTGGTGGACGTGACTGCGGGCGGCGTGCTCTATGCCGACCAGTCCATGGATCTCACGCAGGACGTGCTGACGGAAGTCAACCGGCTCTACAAGGAAAAAAAGAACGACAAGAGCGACAAGGGCGAGAAAAAGCAGCCCTAGCGCGCCCTGTCTTTCGGGACCGCATGGCCTCCCGACCCGTGTGGGCGGGAGGCTTTTTTTCCGTACACAAGGGGCCGCTTTTTTCTCTGTTGCGGCCCGGCACAGGAGGCATCATGCAGGACACCCCTTCCGGCACATCTTCCGGCACCCCTTCTGCGGGCATGGATATTCAGCGCATTCTGCGCCTGCTGCCCCACCGTTATCCCTTTCTGCTGGTGGACAGGGTGGTGGAGTGCGTGCCCCGCTCGCACATCCGCGCATACAAGAATGTCGCCTTCAACGAGCCGTTTTTTCAGGGGCACTTTCCTGATGCGCCCGTCATGCCCGGCGTACTCATTCTGGAGGCTCTGGCCCAGGCGGGCGGCCTGCTGGCCGCAGCGGACATGGAAACGCTGGACGACAAGCTCTTTCTGTTCACCGGCCTCGACGCCGTGAAGTTCCGCCGCCAGGTGGTGCCGGGCGACCGCCTGGATCTGGAGTGCGACAACCTGCGCATGCGGCTCAAACTCTGCAAGATGGAGGCTCGCGCGCTGGTGGACGGCAAACTGGTCGCCGAAGCCCAGATCACTGCGGCCATCGGGGACCGCCCGCGCGTGGGCTGAGCCCGCGGCGCACATCCGCCCGGAACCGGATTTTTTCGGGGCTGCGGCAGGTTTCAGCTTTCTGCGCTGCGGAATACGCCCAGGCGGCCAAGGCCGTCCATGACATCTTCCACCGGCAGAAACTCCATACACGGCTGGGGGATGCGGGGATATTCAAAGCCCAGATTCAGGTAGGCGTATTCCCCCCTGTCGGGCAGGAGAGAACATGTGCGCGGGCCCACGGGCCCCCAGCGCAGGGGGTTGGTCGGGCCGTGCAGCCCCACGGTGGGCGCGCCGCACAGGGCGGCCAGGTGCATGGTGCCCGTATTGACCGACACCACTGCCGCCGCCCGCCCCAACAGCCGGGCCAGTTCTGTCAGGCCGACCCTGCCCGCCAGCGAGCGCGCCCGACACTGCGGAAAGGCGCGCAAAAAGGCCTCGTTGCGCGCGGCATCGGCCCCGGAGCCTGTGAGCAGAACCTGAAAACCGCGCTCGTCCAGCAGGCGGGCAAGCTGCGCCCAGTGCTCCGCAGGCCATTCCTTGAGACGGGCGTGGATGCCTGAAGGCCACATGTGCAGGCAAACAAAGGTGTTGTCGGCAGGCGCTGCGTCCGGCGGTTCTCCACCGTCGGGCAGGTCGGGCAAATGCAGTTCCGGAACTCCCTGAAGATCGTCGTAAAGCGTACGTCCCAGAGCCAGAAAATTCTCCACCTCATGCCGGTCGTTCCTGTGCTGCGCTGTACGGGTATAGCCAAAATTCCTGCACTGCCCCGCCGTGTCAAAGCCGATGGTCATGCCCGCTCCGGAAAGATTGCAGAGCACGGCTCCAAGCCGGACCCACTGACTGCTGTCCACCAGCACATCAAACTTCTGGCGGCGCAGCCATGCCACCATGGACGGCACCTGACGCACGCCGAAGGAGGCGCACTGATCCATGTGCGGCACCAGGCGGGCGGCCCCGGCATTGGCGTTTGAGGTCAAAAGGGCAAAGTGGGCGTGGGGCAGGCGCCTGCGCAGGGCGCTGGTCAGGGCCGTGAGCAAAAGAAGGTCCCCGATGGCGCCGAGGCAGAGAAAGCCCACACGGCCGGGAGGCGCGGCAGATACAGCGCGGCCGCAGCGCAGAAGCGCGGTGAACGCCGCCAGGGGAATCCCCAACGCGCGGTCCAGCAGGCGGTTGAGCCTGTTGCCGCGCTCCATCAGTAGGCTCCGTATCCGGTAATGGTCACCGGCAGGGTCCGGGCCAGAATCCAGATGTCCATCCAGACCGACCAGTTGTTGATATAATAGTGGTCAAAAGCCACCCGCTCGGCATAGGTGGTGGTGTTGCGCCCCGATACCTGCCACAGGCCGGTTATGCCCGGGCGTACACGACAATACTCCTCAAAAAAGGAGCCGTACTTGCCCACCTCGGAGGCCACAATGGGTCTGGGGCCAACCAGGCTCATGTCGCCCAGCAGCACGTTGAGGAGTTGCGGCAGTTCGTCCAGGCTCAGCTTGCGCACAATCCGGCCCACGCGGGTGATGCGGGGATCGCGCCGCAGCTTCTGGTCTTTCTCCCATTCCGCGCGCAGGGCCGCGTCATTGGCCAGCACTTCCCGGAGCACGCTGTCGGCGTTCTGCACCATGGTGCGGAATTTGAATATCCTGATTTCCCTGCCTCCCCGCCCGATGCGCTTCTGGCGGTAGAACACAGGGCCGGGGCTGTCCAGCTTGATGGCCAGCGCCAGCAAGAGGCCGCAGGGCACAAGCACGACAGCCCCCAGCGCGCAGAACAGGAGATCCAGAAAACGCTTGATGCCCAGCCGCCGCCCGTCACGCAAATTCTGGCGGACAAGATAGGCGCTGACCTGCCCCAGATCGCGGGGGCTGACCCACTGCACCCTGAAACCGCTCTCCTGCACGGGCACCACCAGCGTGCGCTCGAAAAAACGGCTGGCTTCGGTCACAATGTCCAGAGAGCCGCTCCCGCCGCGCTGCACCAGAATGGCGATGACGCCGGGGTGCTTGCGGGCCTGGACGGCGAACAGGGCCAAAATTTCGCCTTTCGTCTCTGGCAGGGGCAGTATGTTCACGGGATTCAGGCCCTTTTCCGGGCGACGCCTGAGATGACGCCAGAGCTTGCGCCCGTCCCCGCCGTTGTCGAAAATGAGTACCGGCCGCCCCCACCACGGCTGGCGCGCAAAAAGTCTGCGGCACAAACTCCGCATGAGGGGCAGCGTGCAGACCGTGGCCGCCCAACTGCCGACAACCACAAGGCGGGAATAGGCATCGCCCGTCTGGGCAAGAAAAAGCGCCGCCAGAATCAGGCCGTAGATGAGGCTGACCAATTGAAAGAGGCTCTTGACCTCACGGTGCGGCGGCAGACTCACACTGGGGTAAAGCCCCATGCCCGCGCCCAGTACGGGGCCGGCCAGCAAAAGGGGCAGCACCCACTGGTAGAGAACGGGATCTGTGCCGCCAAAGGCATGGCGCAGCAAAAAAACCGCCACAGCCGTGAGCACGAGGGCCAGCAGGTCAAAGAGGGCCAGCAGCGCCTTTTGCGGCATCAGGCCGCAAAAGTGCAGAAACCTGATCCAGAAGGGGGCGTGTTTCATGATGTTCCTGTCACGGGGCTGTTGTCGCTCTCATAATAATGTATACTACGCTTCGGGGCAGCGCGCAAGAAGCCCGGTCCGCTCTTGCGTCCCCCCCCGGCTTCTGATAGCAATGTTTTTTGTTTTTCGGACGCATCTGCTCCGGGCAGACGGCGTACCGCCGCTGTTCGTCACGCTGTCTTTTTCAAGGGAGAATACCACGCATGAAAAAAATCGCTGCTTGCGCCCTGTTGGCCGCTGTTCTGGCCGCCGTGCCCGCTTTCGCCAAGAAAAGCTTTGTCAACGGCATTGACCCCAACTACCCGCCCTTTGCCTATGTGGACGAAAAAACCGGACAGCCCGCCGGTTTTGACGTGGACTCCATGAACTGGATTGCCAAAACCATGGGCTTTGAAGTCACCCACAAGCCCATGGCCTGGGACGGCATCATTCCGGCCCTGCTCGCCAAGCAGATCGACATGGTGGACTCGGGCATGAGCATCACGCCCGACCGCGCCAAGGTGGTGCAGTTCTCTGATCCGTACTGGACGGTTTCGCGCGTGTTTCTGGTTGCCGCGGACTCCAGCCTGACGCCCGCCGAAATCCTGACGCAGAAAATCCGCGTGGGCGTGCAGCGCGGCACCTCCGAAGCCAGCGACATCAAAAAGGAACAGCAGGAAAAGAAGTATCCTTTTGAACTGCGCTTTTACGATTCCGCCCCCCTGGCTGTGGAAGACCTGCTCAACGGCCGCATCCAGGCCGCGCTCATGGACGAGCTGCCTGCCAACGACGCCATCGAAAAAGGGCGCGCCGTCAAGAAAGCCGGTGTTCACGGCACTCCCGACCAGTTCGGCGTTGCCATGCGCAAGGAAGACACGGAGCTCCATGCGCTGGTCAACGAAGGCTACAAAAAGCTTCTGGCCGACCCCTACTGGCAGGAACTCCAGAAAAAATACCTGAACAAATAACCGCAGATCTTCCGGCGGTCGCGAGGGGCGCGGAAAAATCCGCGCCCCTCGCGACCGCCCCGCAAAAAACGCAAACGCCGCGCGACGGCACCGCCCGGTGCAAAGGCAAAACGATCTCCCCCATGAATTCCCTGCTGGTCATCTACAATGCCCTGCCCTCCATGCTGGCCGGAAGTCTGGTCACTGTGGGCAACGTCACCCTGTCGCTGGGCATGGGGCTTGTGCTGGGCATTCCCCTGGCTGTGGGGCAGGTGTACGGCCCCGCGTGGCTGCAACGGATGGTGGCCCTGTATGTCTGGTTTTTCCGGGGAGTGCCCATTCTTGTTCTGCTCTTTCTCTGTTACGGACTGTTCATCAGCCTGGGCATCACGGTAGCGCCGTTTTTCATCTGCTGTCTTGTGCTGGGCTGCACCAGCACGGCCTACCAGTCGCAGATTTTCCGGGGGGCCATGCAAAGCCTGCCCAAAGGCCAGTTGAACGCCGCCCGCGCCCTGGGCATGAGTGACGCCACAGGCATCCGCTCCATCATTCTGCCCCAGGCCCTGCGCCTTTCCCTGCCCGGCTGGGCCAACGAATTTTCCATCCTGCTCAAGGATTCCGCCATCTGTTATGTTCTGGGAACCCAGGACATCATGGCCCGCACGTCCTTTGCCGCCGCGCGCACCCACGAACATCTGGCCCTGTACGCCACAGCGGGAGCTCTGTATTTCGTGCTGACGCTGGCTGTGCTCAGGGCCCTGCGCCGCCTGGAACAAAAAGTCCATGTGCCCGGCTATTCCGGCGCGGACGGTATGGGGATAGGATAGCGACATGGATCAACAGGCTGTTTTGCACATTGAGGGCATTTCCAAGAAGCTGGGGGGCAAAACCATTCTGGACGGCTGCTCCCTGTCTGTGCGGCGGGGGGAGCTCAAGGTGCTCATCGGGCCTTCGGGCGCGGGAAAAAGCACGCTACTGCAAAGCATCAACTGCCTCATCCCGCCGGACTCGGGCGAGATATATCTGGAGGGCGAGCGCCTCGACCGCGCCGACCGTACGGCACTGTGCGCCTTCCGCGCCCAGGTGGGCATGATCTTTCAGGATTTCAATCTTTTCGACCATTTGAGCGCGCGGGAAAACGTGGCCATTGCCCTGCGCAAGGTGCGCGGTATGCCCGCCGCCGCAGCGCTGGAGCGCGCCCATGAGGAACTGGCCCGCGTGGGCCTTTCCCGGCATGCGCCGCTCTACCCGGCCCAGCTTTCCGGCGGACAGAAACAGCGCGTGGCCATTGCCCGCGCCCTGGCCATGGATCCCAAGGTCATTTTGCTGGACGAACCGACCTCGGCTCTGGACCCGGAACTGGTCGGCGAGGTTCTTTCTGTCATCCGGGACCTTGCCAGCGGCGGCATGACCATGATCATGGCCACGCACCAGATGGATTTTGCCCGCGCCCTGGCCTCGGAAATCATCTTCATGGAGCGCGGCAGGCTCATCGAACAGGGCGCACCCGCGTACCTGCTGGCCGAGGGCGCCAACACCCGCACACGGGATTTCTGCCTGCGTCTGGCGGAGATGGGGGGCTGATGCTGGACACGGCCTTTTTCAGCAACGACCTGCTGCCCGCGCTCAACAAGGGGCTGCTGGTTTCTCTGGCGCTCATCATTCCGGCCGGGACGCTGGGATTTGCGGGAGGCGTGCTCCTGGGCTGCGCCAGAGCCTTTGGCCCCTCATGGCTGCGCCGCACGGGCGATGGATATACTGCGCTGGTGCGCGGCGTGCCCTTGGCTGTGCAGCTCATGCTCATTTATTACGCGCTGCCCAAACTGGGGATTTTTTTCCCCCCCTACGGCGCTGCCCTGACCAGCTTCATTCTCTGCACCGCCGCCTACCAGTCCGAATACGTGCGCGGGGCACTGCTCTCCATCAGGCAGGGACAGATCCGCGCGGCCCAGGCTCTGGGCTTCAGCACATGGCAGACCATCGCCTGGATCGTCATTCCGCAGGCCGCCCGCCGTGCTCTGCCCGGCTGCGGCAACGAAATCATCTATCTCATCAAATACAGTTCTCTCGCCTATCTGGTCACCTGCATGGAACTGATGGGAGAGGGCAAGGTGGTGGCTTCGGACACCTTCCGCTTCACCGAGGTTTTTCTCACAGTGGGCCTGTACTATCTGCTGCTGGTCACCCTGGCGACCTTTCTGCTGCACTGGCTGGAAAAACGCTTCCACATTCCCGGCTTCGGCACACGTTAGGCAGCGCAGCCATGTACGTGAATCCTTCAAAAAAATGTATCCGGGAAGTTTACGCATGAAAATGGAAAAGCCCCCGTTTCTGGGGGCTTTTCCATTTTCATGCGCTCATCTGCCTGTCAGTCCTGCCCCAGTTGGCGCTTGAGCCAGGCCTTGAGCGCCGGGGTCGGCGCGCTGATCCCCCGCCACTGGCCGTGGGCATCGTGAAAATCCTGAAGAAAATCCTGGGGCAGGGGAAAGGTCACCAGGTCTTCGGCCTGCTCGGAATTGCGCCGGACCAACCGGACAAGCGGCGGCGACTGCCAACTGTCCACCACAAAGTAGTGGGACACGTCATCCTTGGAACGCACAGGGGGATATTCGGAGTGCCAGTCGTTGTTGCCCCATTCCAGATACATGGTCACGGCATGTTCCGGGGTCAGGTTCCAGTCGATATGGTGCAGGGAAAAATCCTTGAGTTCCGCCATGACGGTCTCCTTGCAAGCTTCGGGTATGCTCCTTTCAGGCAGATAATCACTGCTGCCCCGGCGGGCAAGGCTCACGACGCATCTTTCCCGTCCGCAGCCTCGGCCTCTTCCCTGTCCTCCAACTGACGCCGGATTTCCTTGCCCGCCACCACAGCCTCGGCACGGCGGGCGCTTTCGGCCTGGGCGCGGCGCTGCCTGCGCACCTTCTCCAGCCGATCCTGCTGGGCCTGCTCGCGCTGCTGGCGCGCATTTTCCAGAAGCTGCTCGCGCTTGCGCTCAAAAACCAGCGTGCTGCGCAGAGCGGCCACGCCCAGAGCCACCACCGTGACAATGAGCAGGAGGACTTTCTGGATGGACCAGGGATCCGAACCGATGATCTCCCTGAGCCAGCCAAGCCCCAGACTGTCTCCCCAAAAAACCACTGCCGGAACCCCGGCAAAACAGAGCAGCAGTCCGGCGGATTCCACCCAGAGCGCGGTTTTGGCCATGGTCAGGCCAAAAAGTGTTCCGTCGCGCACAAGCCGCAGGGTGCGCAAACGCCTGCGCAGCCTTTTCAGCAGGCGGACAAGCCTGGGCAGTTCTTCCTGGGCGGCCAAAAAACTTTCCACCTTATTGAAATTGCTTGAAAAAGCTCGGTTGATAATGCCCGCGCTCTCGTTGAAATTGGCGCTGAACTCCCGCAGGGCCGTGGGGAAGGGAAACCACGATGCCTCGTCGCGGATTTCCTGCAAAACTTCCAGGCAGTGCATGTAGCGGCCGCGCAGGGTTTCAATTTCATTGGTGATCTGCTCTTCCAGTTCTTTTTCCACACCGGGGCATTCTTCCACCACGCGCAAAAAGGCGCTGTAATTGTTGGTATTGGAAAGATTGCCAAGATATTTCAGCTTGCTGTCCAGCGACGCGCGCGCGGGATGCTCCGGCGCAAACCAGGCATTGAGGCGGCTTTCCATCGCATTGATGCGCACGCGCACGGCCTCGGCCTTTTTTCTGGCTTCGTCCCAGATGTCATACAGCCTGCCGAGCACCAGCAGCCGTCCTCTTTCCAGAGCAGGGTCGACAAGCGCGCGGTTGAAGTATGTTCTGTCTTCCTGAATCAGGGCCGCAAGCTGCTCCAGCACCGACTCGGCAAAACCCATTTTGATCTTGCACAAAATTTCCCGATACCGGACACCGCGCCACTGGGGCATGGCACGGAATATCTGCGCATACTGCGCTATGGCTGCGGTGTAGCGCCCCTGCTCCTCGTTCAGGCGGGCCTGGAGAAGCTCATTCCAGGCCTGCACGGCCTGTGACGGCGTGAGCATGGCCGCATCCCGAAAGCTTGCGGCCGCACGGGTGAAGTCATTGCGCTCCAGCAGCACGAACCCCTGAAGCATGCGCAGGCGCGGATCGCGCTGGTAGTTGGGAATGGCCTGGTTGATCTTTTTTTCCATGTCTGACAGGCCTTCCGGCGCTGTCTTCATGAGTTTTTCCAGCAAATCCCAGGCAGGGCTTTCGTCCTGCGGCTGCACCTTGTCTCCGGGGCGCGGCTCGCGCCCGCCGTGACGCCACATGTCCGCCACATTACGCAACTGGCAAATGCCGTTGAGATTGAGAACCGCGCGCATCACCGTGCCCACGGCATCCTTGCGCGCCATCAGGGCTTCGTACCCGGCCAGCCCCTCCTTCATCAGGTTCTGCTCGATTTCCCGAAAACCCTCGTTGATGGCTTCAAGGCTCAGGGAGTCCAAGTCTTCCCAGACGGCCTGGGTTCCCCCCTTGGCGCAACGCGTCGGGCAGGCCGCAGCCTCGTGCCCGGGCAGACCGCAATAAACGCAGCCCACTCCGGACGGGGACGGGGCCGTCAACTGCCCGGCCATGAGCAGGGGCAGGGTGCGGGCGCTGATGCGGTTTTCGTCCAGCACCACATTGCACCAGTCGTCCACGGTTTTCTGTTCGCTGCTGTAGCGCAGGTCGCGCACCGTGAAACCTTCGCCCAGAAGATAGGCATTCCTGTAGCTCAGGTAGGGAAAGTCCGGCATGAGACTGTCCCACTGCAAGCCGATCTTTTTGGGCAAATCCACGTTGAAATTGAGGTTGTTGCGGTCAGCCACCACGCAGGCGCAGGGCCAGTGCGCGCCTTCGGCATTCTCCTTGTCAAAGCTGCTCAGGTACTCGTGCATGAACGTGCGCAGCATGAGCAGATTGTCCACCGAAAGCATGACAAAGCCTTCGTGCACCAGAAACTTGATTTTGTGCTTTTGCAGCAGGCTCTCCAGCCTCTGGAACATGGCGGGCCATCCGGCCTGAAAGTTTTTGTCCAGAGGGCTGCCCAGAGGATGCACAATGGCAAACCAGGCGCGGCTGGAAACAAAGGGCATGCGCACGTCAACGGCCATACTGGCCCAGTCCACCCTGCTCATGCCCTGGCGGCCGGAACTCGGCTCGAAGCTGATACCCGGCAAGCCTTTTTTGTCTTCACGGCTCTTGGGGTGTACCCAGATATCCAGCTTGCCCGCCGCCAACAGCATCTGCCCGTGCAGCGAACCGTCAATGAGCAGATTGGCCTCGCGCTTGCGGCCCAGTTGCAGCCGCCCCGGAAAAAGCTCCATGCTTACCGACAGTTCGTTGAAGTTGGCCCAGACCATCAGGCGGGCCAGGGCCAGAAAGGCATCGTCGGTAAAGAAAAACCAGAGGGCCTGCTCGTCGTCCTCGCACACGGGCATGCCGCCGTAGTTGAACAGCGTCTGCCGCACCGTGGGGTCAGGCTTGTTCTGCCAGCAAACCCAGAGCGTATGGCCCATGGCGGCCATGCGCACCTCGGCGAATTCGGGCATTCGGGACAGCAGGTCTGATATCTGGGCCATGCACAAAATCCTTTGTGGCGGCGGGCAAGATGGGGTAAACTCGACCGCAAAGGAAAAATCAGGACAGACGTATGGACATTACCAAAACTCTTCAGGAACTCAAAGCGCGCCCCGGCTTCAGCCAGCATGTGGGCATGATGCTCGTTCACAACGGCGTGGTGCGCGCCTGGTCCCGCAAGGGGCATACTCCCGTAAAATCCGTGCAGGTTTGCCCGGACAGGGCAAAAATCACCGCCCTCTGCCGCGAAATGGAACAGCGCCCCGGCATTTTTGCGGTTCTGGCCGAAGCCGCCGAAGGCACGCTCCTGCCGGGGGATGACCTGCTCTTTCTGGTGGTGGCCGGGGATATCCGCGAGCACGTCAAACCTGTGTTGGCCGAACTGCTGGACCGCATCAAAAGCGAAGCCGTGGTCAAGCAGGAGCAGGCATGACGCCACCGTGTTGCGCGCGAAAGTACGCCCTCTCCTGCTGTATCGGCACAAAAAGGAAAAACATGCCCCGGTGAAAGAAAATTTTCCGCACAAACATTCGCCTTGCCTTTTGGGCATGCCTGCTATATATGCATATGGTCAAAGCCCGTATGCAAAGCGTACCGGCTGCCTCTCGGCAGATATTGGGCGAACCTTGGGCAAGTGTACATGACTCGCCGGATCCCCAAAAAGCAATGATTTTTCGGCACAGGCATTGCGAAAATTTCCCGACTTTGCCTCGCAGTGCCCGCGCGCAACGCTTTGACGGCGCAGCGGCAAGGCGCCGTCCCTTCCGGTATCCACCGGCATGCCATCTATTTTTCAGGAGACATGATGACAGCACGATCCTTGTTTGCAGGCGCTCTTCTGCTCTGCGGCTCGCTGGCTCTGGCCCTGCCCGACTGCGCGGAGGCAGCCCGCATGGGCGGCGGGCGTTCTTTTGGCGGCAAACCCTTCATGAGCACCCCCGCTCCGACTCCCCGCCCGCAAGCCACCCAACCGGGCGTCAACCAGGCGCAGCCGCGCCAGCAGCAGGCTGCGGCGGCCACGGCAACGCGCCCCGGCGGCACGTTCGGGGGCATGGGCGGTCTTTTCGGCGGCCTGCTGGCAGGTACGCTGCTCGGCTCCCTGCTTTCCGGAAACGGGTTTTCCGGCGGCGGTTTCATGGACATTCTTCTGTTTGGCCTGCTCATCTTTCTGGGCCTCAAGCTGTTTGCGGCTTTCCGCAACAAGCAGAACCCCACGCAGGCTTCCGCATCCGCCGGGGCTCACGGTTCTTCCGGCATGTACCGGGAAAGCGCCGGCCAGAACGGCTGGGATGCTCTGCGCGCGCAGCCTCCGTCCGGAGCGGGCCTTCAGGGAGCGGACAGCGCACAGCCCGCCGTACCCCAGGGCTTTGATGTTGAAGATTTTCTGCGCGGCGCAAAGATGGTATACAACCGCCTGCAGGAAGCCTGGGACAAGCGCGACGTGAGCGACATCGCCCAATTTGCCACCCAGGCCGTGCAGGATGAGGTCCGCGGGCAGATGCAGGACGATCCCCATCCCTCCCGCACGGAAATCCTGCTGGTCAATGCCCAGTTGCTGAGCGTGGAGGAAGAAGAAGGCAACCAGTACGCCCAGGTTTTCTTTGATGTTCTGCTGCGCGAGAGGCCGGATCAGGAAACGCCCTCCTCAGCGCGGGAAATCTGGCACTTTGTGCGTCCGACGGCTGGCGGCAACTGGAAGCTGGACGGTATCCAGCAGGTTTCGTAACGCAAACGAAGAATGAAAAGAGGCGGGCTGAACACCCTTCAGTCCGCCTTTTTCTGCGGGAAAAACCATGAAAAACTATGTGAAAAAGCACGACAAGCTGATGCGTCATCTGGACATGACTATCGAAGAAGCCACGCCCGAATACGCCAAAGTCAGCATGCCCCTGAACGAATGCCACAAAAACGGCATGGGCATTGCCCACGGCGGCGCAATTTTTTCTCTGGCCGATGTGGCCTTTGGCGCGGCGGCCAATGCGGGCAAGGAATACAGCGTGGTCAGCCTGTCCACCAGCATCGAATACCTGCGGCCGGGCAAAATCGGGCCGCTGACCGCAGAAGCCTTTGCGGTGCGCAACGGAAAACACATCCAGAATTATGAAGTGAAGGTTTTTGACGCCTCCGGCGAGATGATCGCCCGGTGCATGGCCTCGGGCTTCCAGACGGACATCCGGCTGCCGGACTGAACGCGGGGATACACTGTGCGGCTTTTTGTCACAGATATCCGCTCTCTGGAAGATCCGGATCTTTTCCGGCGCGGCCTTGCCCGCGTTCTGCCCGAGCGCCGGACGCGGGCCGTGCGCCATCTTTGCGCACAAGACCGCTGCCGTTCGCTGGGGGCGGGGCTGCTGCTGGAGTACGCCCTGCGCGCCGCAGGCATTGAACCCGCCACGGCAAACATACAGCGGGACTCTTACGGCAAACCTCATTGTGCCGCCCATCCCGCCTGCCACTTCAACCTCTCCCATGCCGGGCACTTTGCCGTCTGCGCGCTGGGAGCCTTGCCCTGCGGGGTGGATGTGGAACGCATCTCCGAACTGGACGGAGTGGAGGCCGCGCTGCATCCTGACGAAGTGTTCTGGCTGCACGGCTTTTCGCCGCGGGAACGCCCCTTTTGCTTTGCCCGGCTCTGGACGCGCAAAGAGGCATTTCTCAAGGCCACAGGGCGGGGCCTGAGCCTGCCGCCACACAGTATCAGCGTTGTGCCGGGATGCTCTCCAGTCTGGGAGGGGCGGCACTTTTCCCTGCGCGAGCATGCGCTGCCGGGGCATGTTCTCTGCCTCTGCCTGCCGCAACATGCCCCTTTTCCCGAACCGGAAATGCGCGATATGCGCACACTCTGCGCATGATTCCGCCTTTGCTCCGAAGGGAGAGGCGTACATTACGCCTGCTTGGCATTGCCGGAAGACAGCGGCTTATCCCTGTCATCGCAGAGCAGGTGTAGGGGATGCGTTGGGGCGTTGGCCATATCATAGGCAAAAAAGCCCAACAAAAGTTGCAGCCCAACAATGATCATGGTGCCTGCCAGAATGGCCGTGCCCGCAGGAGTGGCAAGCTGCTGCTCCAATGCATTCCACCAAGTGAAGCCGCCGAACAGACAGCCCCAGACGGTAAAAAACAGGCCCAGCAGCAGTTCCAGGGACGCCAACGAAAGATCGCGCAGAAAATAACTGTAAAAAATGCGCTTCACCATGTTGGCGCAATGCTTGAAAAGGAAGCGCCCCACACTGCCAACTATACTCAGGTTGCTCTTTTCATCGCCGTAGCGCGCTGCCATTGGGATGTCCACCACCACGGCGCGGATGATGTTCAGGCGGAAAAGCATGTCCGACTCGAAAAAATAGCGCTTGTCAATTTTTTTGAAATCCAAATGGCTTGCGACCTCCCTGGCAATGGCCGTGTAGCCGTTGGTAAAATCGAATATCTGCCAGTAGCCGGTGGAAAATTTGGAGAGGAAAGACAGCACCACATTACCGAAAATACGTATCTTGGGCATGCGGAACACATGGTCCAGATCGTAGAATCTGTTGCCCTTGGCATAGTCGGCCATACCCCGGCGGATGGGGGCTACAAAGCGGGGGATGAGGGCCGGATCCATTTGGCCATCGCCGTCGATCTTGACTATGATTCTGTTTTCCGGCTCTTCAAGCGCCGCACGATAGCCACGCATGACGGCCCCGCCCACACCGAGATTTTTTTCGTTGAAGAGCACACGCACACGAGGATCACTGACTTTCTCCTGCACCAGACGGCCTGTGCCCTCAGGGCAGCAGTCGTCCACCACATAAACACGACGCACATCCTGTCCCATACGCTGCAAGACATCCAGAATGTGACTGCGGCATCGGAAACAGGGAACGACAACGGCAATGCCGTATTCACTCATGGTGCACCTCAAAAGGGTTTGTGGTCAGCGCAGCACTGAGGGTTTCCCAAGTGCAGAAGCCGCGACGCTCGTAATACAACTGCCCCGCATGCGGCCTGTCCCGGCGCTGTGACAAAACAGCCTGCGTCTGTTGTGTGCCTGTAAAGAGATAGCGCAGAGCCACGGGGAAAAAAAGCCCCAGCCAGGTTTTCCACTGGGAAGGATAGCGCAGGCAAAGCCGTATACAGCGAAGGCGCAGCGTCAGAGGAAGGGGCGTGTGCAGCACAGGGCCGTTGCAGGGCAGAGGCAGCATGGCGCGGAACAGGAGCCCGGAGCATCGGTAACCGTTGTACAGCGAAAATTGCCGGATGCGGCTGACGGATTTTTTTTGTCGACATGCGGCAACTACGGCAGCCGCATGCACCGTGTCGTGATCCGGATGGCCGCCTTCCCATGCGGGAATATAGACCGTTCCCACAGGGGCAAGCTCGGCCAGCAGGCGAACCAGCCAGCGGCAACAATCCGCATACTGCTCGTACAGTCTGCCGTCCTTCCAGGAATATTGGCAACCGGGAAAGTGCACATGCTCTGCCGCGATATCCAGTTCGGCCAGCACGGCCAGCGACTCCCGGCAACGGCGTTGCGCCTGGGGGCCGCCATCGGTCAGGTAGACGCAGTGGACAGCATCGCCCCGGCGGCGATGCTCGTGGAGTGCGGGAAAAACCCCGTACTCATCGTCCTGGTGCGCAAAAAGAAAAACAGTATTCATTCAAACAGGACACATCCGCCCGTGCCGGAAGGCCGGGAAGGCGGCTGCCGAAGGCATGGGGAGATTGCAAAAAAAATTTCCTTGAGCGTTTGTTTCTGCCAGATTATGTATGCCTTGGCAACAAAACGCTGTCCGGCGCATCCGGCAGATTCACCTTCTCACGAAACCGTTTGATGTTCAAACCGAGAGCCTTCCCCATGCCACGCACCATACTGGCCGACTGCCTTTTTGTCCTGATCGCAGGGGTGTTTTGTCTGGCTGCCCTCAACGGCACGCTGAGCATGAACCCTCGGGCCGTCAATATTGACAGCGACCTGCAATGGTATGCCCAAATTCTGGAAACGCGCCTTCACCCTGAAGTCTTTGCCGCCGACCCGCTGGTTTCCCTGTTTCCGCACGATCCGGGAGTTCCCAACCTGCTCACCAATCTGGCGGGCTGGCTTTCCCCCACAGAGTACGCCCCTACCAACCTGCTGTACGCAGGCAGCTTGGGCATCTTCCTGCATTTTCTCATGTATTATGCGCTGGGGCGCTGGCTGTTCGACAGGCCTTCACTGGCGGCGATCCTTTCGCTGCTCATGAGCATTACGGTCTACTGGGCCTACGGCACCTTCTGGGGCAATCTTCATTCGGACCCCATACCCAGAATCTTTTTCGCCGTTCTCTGGCCGCTGCTGCTCGTCGGAGCCTGCCTTGCTGTGCGCCGCACAGCCCTGCGCCCCCTCGTGCTGCTGCTGACAGGCTGCGCCATCACCGTACATACGGTCAGCACGCTCATGGCCGGGCCCATGCTGCTCATGGCCTTCGCCCTCCTGCCGCAGGGACAGCCGTGGCGCAAACATGCCCTCCATTGGCTGGCGGGCGCGTGCTGTTTCGCCTTGCCTGTGGCCGTCTACCTCTGGTGGTTGCTGGGCGGCATGCTCGTGCAACCCGGCGATGAGGCGCTCTTCGCCCAGGTGCGTGCATTTCGGTTTGCCGAGGATTTTCAGGACCTGTGGCGTTCGCTGTGGGACGTTCTCACGCAGTACAGTTTCCTGCAGCCGATATTGCCCGTGGGCACGCTCTGCTGGTGGATTGCCTGGAAAAACCGGACCCTCCTCTCCGAACGGCTGCAAAGCCTGCTGGCGCTCATACCCGGAATGGTGCTGGGCATGGCGGGCATGTGCGTGATCTGCGCGCTGGAGATATGGCTGGCCTCTGCCCTCGGCCACAACAATACAAGTCAGGAAATTCTGCGCGGCACGCGCTTTCTGGTTCCCCTTTGCTGGCTGATGGTGACCGCGACGCTGACCCTTGTCTGGCCGAGAGTACCTTCCCTGCTGCGGGGCGGCGCGGCGCTCGGCTTGGCTGTCTGCCTGTGCCTGTTCGTGCAAGACAAGCAGGTTCTGGCCGCCCGGCACTGCCTGGCCGAGGTTTCGGGCCTCGCCATTTTGGACACAACCGAAGCTCGAAACATGGTCCGGGCCTCGACCTTGCAGATGGAGGCGCTGGCGGCCTTGCGGCAATACATTCAGCCGGAAGAACTGGTCTTCAGCAACAACAATCTGATGGCCGTGCGCTACGCGGCCCATTGCCCCATGGTTCCGGTGCACAAGGACGGCAATATCATTTATTACGCAAAAGAACCGGAAATCGCCCGGCGCTGGGTGGACATGCAACGCCGTATGGCCGCCACTCCTCACGGGTGGATCACGGTGTGGAAAGAAGGCGAAGCCCCCCTCCTGCTGACGCGCAATGTGGAATATCGGGAAAGTTTGTTGGCGGTTGGCGATATACTCTTTGAAAATGCGGAATGGCTGCTGCTGCGCCGCCGCTAGCCACAGGTTCCCGGTATTTTCCTCCATCGGTATTCCGCGCCTGCGGACTGCGCTATGAGGTTACCCGCGGCCTATCGCCTGCCGCGTCCCGCGCGGGCAATGAGCTTTTTCAGCGGAGCGAGGATACCCGCGTTGAAACTCAGATACTTGTGAGCAAAAAAGGAATAAAAAGTAACGATGCCAATAGCCAGCACATGGCAGACGACCTCCACATCCAGCAGGGCGCGCGAGGGAAAGAGCCACAACCCCACACACAGCAGCCCCCTGGCCAGCAAAGTGGTCAAAACGGTGCCGATGCCGGCGACAGTGGCAAAGGTGACGAACTGGGCCACCAAAGGCCGCCCGTGATAGTGGAAATTGAAAATGCAGTTGAGGAAAAAGTTGACAAAAATGGCAGCAGCCGAACCAATGAAAACTGCTTGGCCGTACGGCACTTCACAGAATGCATAGAGCACAAAGCCACCTGAGAAGCTGACCAGGGTGGCAATGCCGCCGAAGAGCAGAAAGCGGAGAAACTGCGGGTCGAGCAGCAGAGCCACGGCCCTGTGCACAAGCGTATGCAGCATGGATATGCCTTTTGAGGGCACAGTGCGAACCCCGCCTTGCTACAGAAGAAACAGGGAGGCCATGCCCAGAAAGATGAAGAATCCCGCGCCGTCGGTGATGGTGGTCAGAAAAATGCTGGACGCCTGCGCGGGGTCACGGCCCAACGCGCGGAACACAAGAGGAATGGAGCCGCCAGCCACAGCCCCCAGCAGCATATCGCACAAAAGCGCGCCCCCCATGACTGCACCCATGCCCATGTGCCCGGTAAAAAATCCGGCCCCCGCAAAGGCCGTCAGGGCCATGACAAGGCCCGTGACCATGCCGATCTTGCCTTCACGCAGCACAGCCATCCAGGCTTTTTTCTGGTCAAACCTGTCTGTCGCCAACTGGCGGATCATGACGGCCAGCGCCTGCTGCCCCGTATTGCCCGCCTGATTGGCCACCATGGGCATGAGCACGGCCAGCGTGGCCATTTGGGCGATGCTGCCCTCAAACATATAGACCACAAAGGCCGACAGCGTGGAATTGAGCATGTTCACAAACAGCCAGGGCAGGCGCTTGCGCACGCTCTCCACCCACGGCGTGTCCACGCTTTCCTCCGGGTCCGCGCCCACCATGCCCAGCATGTCCGCGCTGGCCTCGTCGTGCATGATGTCCATGATGTCGTCGTAGGTCACAAGGCCCATGAGGTGCCCCTCGGTGTCCACCACGGGCATGGCCAGAAAATTGTAGTGGGACAGCAGGCTGGCCACCTCGCGCTGTTCCGTATCGTGGGTCACGCTGATGACATTCTGCCCGGCAACCGCTTCGCCCACAACGGTTCCGGGCTTGGCCAGCATCAGGTCGCGCAGCGAAAGCACGCCCATCAGAATATGCTGGCTGTCCACCACATAGGCGTAATAGGGGCTCTCCTTGTCGGCCATTTCACTGCGGATATGGGCTATGGCCTCGTCCACGGTAAAGTGGGTTTCCAGCAGGATGATTTCCGTATTCATGACGCCGCCCGCAGTGTCCGGATCGAAATTGAGCAGCGTGCGCAATTCCTCCGAATCCTCGCGGTCCAGCTTGTCCAGCAGGGCGTCGCGGTGCTCGTCCTCCAGTTCGTCCAGAACGTCCACGGCATCGTCCGGAGACATTTCGGCGATGATCTGGGCGGCCATATCCCTGTCCAGGCTTTCCAGCACGTCCACAGCCACGCTTTCGTCCAGCTCCACCAGGACTTCCGCGGCGTCTTCCGTGGACATGCGGCTCAGGGCGCTGACCTGCCCTTCAAGGCTCAGATTTTCGAGGTGGGCGGCAATATCCGCCGGATGAACGCTGGCGGAATCGGTGAGGTGAAAGTCCGGCTCTGTCTTGCGGCTCGCGGCGGCAGCTTCCCCTTCGGCGCAGGCGTCAGCAGGCAGAGGCATCCCCTCTCCGGGCACGGGCAAAACCGCAGTTTTCCCCCGCTCTGCGCACACAGAAAGGGCGGCAGGCTCCTGCTCCGGCGAAGGGCCGGAAGGCACTGCTGTCTTTTCGGGGAGGTCCGTCATGTTCGCATCCAACGCATTGTCGCCGTTTTTTCGGGAGAAGGCGCCACAGCAGGAGGGCTGCTTGACGCAGGGGGCAGGGCATCCTATTTTAGCTGCCGCCGGTCTTGCGGGGCGCGCCGTACCGACGCGAAAGCTGTACGGGTGCCGGGCTTTTGCCGCCTGCCGCAAAAGCGCCCCATTCTGTAACACGGGCAATCTGTGGGGACAAGCGCAATGTTCACGCCCTGGAATTCCTTTTTTTCTCCCGAAGGGCGCAGCCTTTTGCAACGGAGCATTGACCTTGCCCTGGACGAAGACGGCCCCGAACTGACAGCGCAAGG
Organism: Desulfovibrio sp. OH1186_COT-070; assembly: GCF_003860215.1. GTDB lineage: Bacteria > Desulfobacterota > Desulfovibrionia > Desulfovibrionales > Desulfovibrionaceae > Desulfovibrio. The sequence goes on from NZ_RQYH01000007.1 coordinate 95,797, forward strand.
CATTTTTGCCGAAGATACGGCTTTGCGCGCCGTTATCCGGGCCAAGGAAGACACTCTGGTCGTGGGCCTGCCCGTTATCGGAGAGGTGCTCACGAGGCTCACCAGGGACTTTCGCTGGAAAGCCCTGGCGCAGGAAGCCACGCCCGTGCCCGCCATGACGCAGGTGGCCGAGATCACCGCCCCTGCCGTGGCCCTGCTCAAGGCGGAACGCGTCATCCTCAATTTTGTCTGCCATCTTTCGGGCATCGCCAACCTCACCGCGCGCTATGTGCGGGAACTGGAAGGCACGGGAGTGCGGCTTCTGGACACGCGCAAAACCACCCCCGGCCTGCGCTGGCCGGAAAAGTATGCCGTGCAGGCCGGAGGCGGTTGCAACCACCGCAAAGACCTCACAGAAATGCTCATGCTCAAGGACAATCACATTGACGCCGCAGGTTCTGTCACGGCTGCGGTACGGGCCTTGCGCGCGCGCTACGCGCCCTGCCCCCCCATCGAAGTGGAATGCCGCACACTGCTGCATGTGCGCGAGGCGCTGGCCGCCGGGGCTGACCGCATCATGCTGGACAATATGGACGCCCCTCTTCTGGGGGAGGCCCTGGCGCTGATCCCCCCCCAAACAGAGGCGGAGGTGAGCGGCGGCGTTTGCCTGGAAAATATCCGCGCCATTGCCCGCACAGCCCCGCGCCCGCCGGATTTCATCTCCGTAGGGCGGCTCACCCATTCCGCCACGGCGGCGGACTTCAGCATGCTGCTCCTGAATCCGCAAACGTGACCAGTATTTCCGCACCCCGCGAAACCATATGCCGCAGGCATTCTTGCACCGAGGACGACATGTCAGGAACCCACAGGGCCATTGCCGCCATCAAAAAGCAGCTCGGGCCGAAGCTCTGCATCATGGGGCACCATTACCAGAATGACGCCGTGGTGCGCCATTGCGACATTGTGGGCGACTCGCTGGAGTTGGCCCGCCGCGTTCCCGATGTGGACGCCGCCCACATTGTCTTTTGCGGCGTGTACTTCATGGGAGAGTCCGCCGCGCTGCTGACCAGGCCGGGCCAGGGCGTCCACCTGCCCGATCCTGACGCCGACTGCATCATGTCGCGCATGAGCCCGGCCCCGCTGGCCCGCAAGGTGCTGGAGCAGCTTTCCGCCACCGGGCGGAAAGTCCTGCCGCTGGCGTACGTCAACACCACCGTGGCCCTCAAGGCGGTGGTGGGAGAATACGGGGGAGCCGTCTGCACCTCGGCCAACGCCGCCACCATGCTGCGCTGGGCTTTGGAGCAAAGCGACAGCGTTCTTTTTCTGCCGGACAAAAATCTGGGCGAAAATACCGCCAATGCTCTGGGACTGGACAAAAGCCAGCGCCATGTCCTGCGCCTCTGCTCCCGTGGCCTGCAAGACCCCGCAGCGCCGGAACAGGCCCGCAAGCTGCTGCTCTGGCCCGGCTGTTGCGCCATCCACGCCCGCTTCAAACCGCAGGATGTTGCGAGAATGCGGGCGGCCCACCCCGGTTGCCGCATCATCGCCCATCCCGAATGCCGTCAGGAAGTCATCAATGCCTGCGACGGCGCCGGCTCCACCTCCTTTCTCATTCAGGAGGCAGCCCGCGTGGCCGCCGCAACGCCCTCGACGCCGCTGGTCATCGGCACGGAAAACAATCTTGTTCACCGCCTGGCCAAACGCCATCCGGACTGCCGCATTCTCTCTCTGGGGCAGGCCCTGTGCCCCGACATGGCCAAGGTGACGGAAGAAAAGCTTCTTCAGCAACTGGAACGCATTGTCAACGCAACCGCTGTTCCTCTGGAGGTTCCGCCCGCCCTGCTCGCTCCGGCCCGCCTCTCCCTGACCCGCATGCTGGACGCATGCGCGAGGTTGCCATGACCAGATCCCGCCGCCATGTTCCCGTGCTGGTCATCGGTTCCGGCCTTGCCGGTTGCGCGGCAGCCCTGACCATTGCCGACTCCGGCTGCGAAGTCCTGCTGATCAACGCCGGGGACAGGCTCTCCGACGGCAATTCCCATCTGGCCCAGGGCGGCATCATCTATCGCGCCGAACCCGCCCCCGGTAAAAACGACCAACGCGCCCTGGCCGCAGACATTCTGGTGGCCGGGCACAAGTGGAACAGCACCAAGGCCGTGCGCCATCTGTGCAGGCAGGGGGCGCACTGCGTGGACGAAATGCTTGTCCGGCGAGCCCGCGTACCCTTTGACCGCAACTCCGACGGCAGCTTTCACCTGACCCGCGAAGGCGGGCACTGCGCGCCGCGCATCCTGCACTGCGCCGACTATTCCGGCAGGGCCATCATGGAGGGGCTGGAAGCCCTGGTCACGGTCCATCCCCGCATCACCCTGCTGCACGGGCGGGCGGCCATCGACCTTCTGACCAGCCGCCACCACGCCAAAAACTCCCAGCACCGCTACGACGTGAACAACCGCTGCCTGGGAGCCTATGTGCTGAACATGCAGACCGGCGAGCCGGAAACCATCCTTGCCGACTGGACCGTGCTGGCCACCGGCGGCGTGGGGCAGATTTTTCTGCACTCCACCAATACGCGGGGCTGTGTGGGCACGGGCGTGGCCATGGCCTTTCGCGCGGGGGTGGATCTGAGCAATCTGGAATTCATGCAGTTTCACCCCACCGCCCTGTACGAGGAGCGCAGCAACCGCCGCTCGCTGATCACCGAAGCCATGCGCGGCGAGGGAGCCCGCCTGCTGGACCATACGGGCCACGCCTTCATGCGCGACTATGACCCGCGCGGCGACCTTGCGCCCCGCGACGTGGTTTCCCAGGCCATGATGGACAAAATGCTCCACAGCGACGCGCCCTGCCTTTTTCTGGACGTGAGCGGCGTCACCCAGGATCTGCCCACGCGCTTTCCCACGGTGTACGAAAAATGCCGGGAAGCGGGCATCGACATTCTGCGCGAACCCATCCCCGTTGTGCCTGCGGCGCACTATTTCTGCGGCGGCATCCTCACGGACACGCGCGGGCGAACCTCCCTGCGGGGCCTGTACGCCGTGGGCGAGTGCGCCTGCACCGGCCTGCACGGAGCCAACCGTCTGGCCAGCACCTCACTGCTGGAAGCTCTGGTCTGGGGCATGAGCTGCGGCAAGGATCTGGCCCGCCGCATTCCCCTCGAAAGCGGCCTGCCTGCGGCGCTGGTCGCGGCCATTCCCGACTGGCAGCACGAAGGCGACGAACGCCATGACGACCCTGCCCTGGTGGCCCAGGACTGGGCCAACATCCGCAATACCATGTGGAACTATGTGGGCATTGCCCGTACCCACGCCCGCCTGCGCCGCGCTTTTGAAGACATGCGCAACCTCGTGCGCCACATCCACGATTTTTACAAGCGCACGCCCATTTCGCGGCGGTTGGTGGATCTGTTCCACGGCTCGCAAACCGCCTACATCATCACCCAGGCCGCCCTGCGCAACCGTACAAGCATCGGCTGCCACCGCCGCGTGGACTGAGCACGGCAAAAAAAGCGGGCACAAGGACTGTCATGAAAAAACTACTTCTTGTCTGCGCTCTGACGGCGCTGGCCGCAGCCGCCATTCTGGCTCCGGGCATCGGGCTGAAAGCGCGCGTGGAAAGCGCCGTCCTGACCTGCCTCGAAGGCATGGGCGCAAGCCACTCCCCTGCCCTGCTGGTCACGGCGGGGGGAGTGACCTTTGACCCTGCCCGGCGCAGCGTCCGCCTGCAGAACGTCATGGCGCGCGCCCATGCGGGGCAGGACGTATCCGTCTACAGCGCGGCCGAAATCTCCTTCACCCTGCCGTGGCGCGTGCTGCCCGCCTTTACCCCGCTGCGCTCCCTCCTCCGCACGGAAAACATGCTGCCTGTGGCCGGGGACATCACAATCCTTGACCTGAAAGCCTCTACAGGCTCGGGCCATGCGGGCGCCCGGCGCATTGCCGTGGACGTGCTGCGCGCCCAGGGGAATTTTTTGTGCGACATGCTGGACGGGCAGCCTGCGGACGCGGCCACGGCACTGCACCGCATGGGTGCGGACACTGTCGCCCTTTCTTCCTTCACGCTGGCAGAGCCTCTTGCCCAAGGCATGCACCGGCTGAGCCTCGCCACAGCGTGGATGGAGGGGTGGCAGCAGGCGCGCATTGCCCGCATGCAGTTCGACGGCCTTGCCCTGCATCTGGGAAAGGACGAATATTTTCGGTGCAACAGTCTGGAACAAAAAGATGTCCACCTGCCCGAAGAAGCCCTGCTGCGCCGCCTGTGGGCCGCAGCAGCGCACGCGCAGGCAGATCCCGCAAGCCTGCACAACCTGTCCGCTCTGGGCGACGAAATTTTGTCTTCTCCTGTTCCCCTTGTGGCGCAGGCCCGCGCCACGGGGCTGGTGTTTGTGGAAAAGCCGCATGCGGCCGCCATCAGGGAAATCCGTTTTGACTGGATGCCCGGCAGCCCCGCACGCACAAAAGCCGAAATTCTCGGGCTGGACGTGCCCGCTGGCCTGCTCAGGGACGCCCTGCACATTTTGGGGCCGGCATTGCGTGCTGACATGACCTTTGAAAACGTGATCCTTGGCCCGTCCACACACCAAAAAACCCTGACCTTCAAGGCCGCGGGGCTGGGCGACGCTGTGTGCTCCCTCACCGTGCGCGCCTCCGGGGCAGGGGCGGCCGCGCTGTGGTTCGCCAGCTTCAGCGACATTTCCCTGACTTTTACAGACAACGGCCTTCTGGCCTGGATCGGGCGCAATATCAGCCCTGACCCCGCTCTTGCGGCAACGTTTCTGCGCAGGGCGGCGGCACTGCCGCACCTTGCTCCCACACAGCAAAACGCCGGACTGCGCGCCGCCCTGCAAACGTTTGCAGACAAACCCGGTACGCTGGAAATCCGCAGCCTGCCGGGAAAAACCCTGGATGCGAGCCAGAGCCTGACGCTTCTGCACGATCCCGGCTCCCTGTTCCGCCTTGCCGCTGTTCCGGGCACACAGGATCTGGAGGAGCAGATCCGCGCCCTGAATCTTCCCCCGTCCGGCCCTGCCCGCCCGTAACTTTTTTGCAGCCCATTTGAGGTATCGCCCATGCTCAACAAATTCCGTCTGCTCACTCCCGGCCCCACCCCCCTGCCCGAACGCGTGCGTCTGGCGCTGGCCAGAGATATGGTGCACCACAGAAAAAAAGAATTTGCGGCCGTCATGGAGCGGGTGCAGGAGCGCCTGCGCACGCTCTTCGGCACGCAAGACACGGTGCTGCCCCTCTCCTGCTCGGGCACCGGAGCCATGACCGCCGCAGTGTACAGCCTGTTCGCGCCGGGGCAGAAAGTGCTTGTGGTGGAAGGGGGCAAATTCGGCCAACGCTGGCGCGAGATCGCCGTATCGCGGGGGCTGGACGTCAGGAGCATTGACGTGCCCTGGGGGCAGGCGGTGCAGCCCCAGGCCGTGGCCGATGCCCTCCGGGACGACCCGTCGCTGGCGGGAGTGCTTCTTCAGCATTCGGAAACCTCCACAGGCGTGCTGCATCCCGTGCGGGAAGTGGCCGCCGTCACGCGAAAAAGCGCGGCCCTGCTGCTGGTGGACGGAATCTCCGCCGTGGGCCTGACCCCCTGCCCCATGGACCAGTGGGGCATTGACTGCCTGCTCACCGGCTCGCAAAAGGGCCTCATGCTGCCGCCCGGACTGGCCCTGCTGGCCCTTTCGCCCCGCGCCTGGGAGCGGGCGGAGAAACAGGCGCCGGGCTGTTTCTACTTCAACCTGCCCGGAGAAAAAGCCAAGCTGGCGCAAAAGCAGACCCTGTTCACCTCTCCGGTCAATCTCATCGCCGGCCTTGACGAAAGCCTTGCCGTGCTGTTGGAAAACGGCCTTGACGCCCTGTACGCCAAGCAGTGGGCGCTGACCATGCTGGCCCGCACAAGCCTGGCGGCCATGGGGCTGAAGCTTTTTGCCCAAACGGATTTTGCCTGGGGCATCACCAGCGTGCTCCTGCCGGACGGCATTGACGGTCGGGAAGTCCTGCGCCTGGCCGCAGAACGGCACGGCGTTTGCCTGGCTGGCGGCCAGGACCATCTCAAGGGCCGCATGGTGCGGGTGGGCCATATGGGCTGGGTGGACTGGAGCGACCTTCTGGGCGGCCTGTACGCGCTCAACCAGAGCCTCAAGGATGTCGGCGGCTACTGCGCCTCGCGCGATTATCTGGAACAGGGCATGGCCGCGTACCGGGCGGCGCTTCAGGGGCAGCCGGGGCAGGCCCTGCCGCCCATGCTGCACAGCTAGAGGCTCTGCCGCCCGAGGGCCTTGAAATAATCCCCTGAAGGTGGGACACTGCCGCAATGCGCGCCTCCAACCCTTGAGGACACTGCCATGAAAAAAGAAGACCATACCGGCCCCATGCCGGAAGTGACCTTTTCCACCTTTGTGCTTTCTCTGGCGTCTTCGGCTCTGGTGCATCTGGGCGAAGTGCCCAATCCCGAAACCGGGCAAACCGGTTTTGACCCGGACCTGTCCAAGCACAGCATCGACATTCTGGAAATGCTGCGCGCCAAGACGGAGAACGGCCTTGACGAGCAGGAAGCCAAGCTGCTGACCGGCATTCTGTACGAACTGCGCATGAAGTTCGTCATGAACTGCGACAGAACCGGCGCATGCACAACAGACAGTGCGCCCGCAGGCAACTGACGCGAAACGCAAAGGATACGGCATGAAAACCATTGACGTGGGGTTGGTGGGCATCACCGGGTATGCGGGCATGGAACTGGCGCGTCTGCTGGCGGGCCATCCCTCCATGCGCTTGCGCATGGCCTGTTCGCGCGCTGAAGCCGGAAAAAGGCTGGGCGACTATTATCCCTTTCTGAACGGCATGCCCGGCGCGGATACGGAAATCAGCGTTTTTGACCCGCAGCGGACCGCAGAAACGTGCGAAGTGGTTTTTCTGGCCGTGCCTGCGGGAACAGCCATGGACATGGCGGGGCAACTGCTTGCCGCAGGCGTGAAGGTGGTGGATTTTTCTGCGGATTTTCGCCTGCGCGATCCCGGAACTTACGCGGCCTGGTACAAACGCGAGCACACCCGCGCCGACCTGCTGCACAAGGCGGTCTACGGCCTGCCGGAATTCTACGCGCAGGACATTGCCCGCGCGCAGCTTGTGGCCAACCCCGGCTGCTACCCCACCTCCGTTCTTCTGGGCCTGCACGCCGCCATCAGGCACGGCCTGATCCACACCGACGACATGATCATCGACGCCAAATCCGGAACAAGCGGGGCGGGACGCAAGGCAGCCGTTCCCACGCTTTTTTGCGAGGTGGCGGACACGTTTCGGGCATACGGCCTGCCCACGCACAGACATATTCCGGAAATCGAGCAGGAACTCTCGCTTCTGGCGCAACACAGCATACAGATCACGTTTTCCACTCACCTTGTGCCCATGAACCGCGGCATCCTTTCCACCATCTATGCCCGCCTCAAAAATCCGGCAACGCGCCTCGCAGACGTGCGGCAGGCTTTTGGGCAAACCTGGCAAGACAGTCCCTGGGTGCGCGTTCTGCCCGAAGGCACCCTGCCCGAAACCCGCTTTGTGCGCGGCAGCATGTTCTGCGATATCGGTCTGGTTGTGGACGCCCGCACAGGCAGGCTGGTAATTCTTTCGGCCATCGACAATCTCTGCCGGGGCGCATCCGGGCAGGCGCTGGCCAATGCCAACCTCATGTGCAGCCTGCCCGTGAATACGGGCCTGAACAGTCTTGCGCCTCTGGTCTGAACTCCTCCCGCGAAAAACCATGCAACTGGAAAACGCTTTTCAGGATCCCCAGCTCTGCCGCACCCTGCTGCGCCGCCTTGAACAGACCCTCGCGGGGCGGCCCATGCGCTTTATGGAAGTTTGCGGCACGCATACCGTGACCATTTTCCATAGCGGCCTGCGCTCTCTCCTGCCTGCGGAAGTCGCCCACCTGTCCGGGCCGGGCTGTCCCGTATGCGTTACCCACGAGGCGGAGGTGGCCGCGTTTCTGGACCTGGCCGCGCGCGACAGGGTCATTCTCGCCACGTTCGGCGACTTGCTGCGCGTGCCCGGCCCCGGCGGCCACAGCCTCAAGCATGCCCAGGCGCAGGGGGCGCGGGTGGAGATTGTCTATTCCCCCCTGGACGCCCTGACCCTGGCCGCCGCCAACCCCGGCGACACTGTGGTCTTTTTGGGCATAGGCTTTGAAACCACTGCCCCCACCGTGGCGGCAACCATGCTCGCCGCCCGGCAGCGGAATGTGCGCAATTTCTGCGTTTTTGCGCTGCACAAACTGGTGCCCCCAGCCCTGCGCGCCCTGCTGGAAGACAGCCAGTGCGCTGTGGACGCCTTTTTGCTGCCCGGCCATGTGTCCACAGTGCTGGGGCTTGAGCCCTACGCCTTTCTGGCGCGCGATCACGGCGTTCCCGGCGTTGTCGGAGGTTTTCAGCCCGTGGACATTCTGCTGGCCCTCTGCCTCATGGCCGAGCAACTGCGCGACGGCCTCCCGGCTGTGGTCAACGCCTATCCGCGCGCGGTGGACGATGGGGGCAACCCGCGCGCACGCGCCCTGCTGGACCAGTTTTTCATAGTCAAGGACGCCCTCTGGCGGGGCATCGGACGCATCCCCCAAAGCGGCCTTGCCGTCCGCCCGGAATACGCGGACATGGATGCACAACAAAGGCTGGGCCTTGTGCTGCCCCAGGTGCCTTCCCTGCCCGGATGCCGCTGCGGCGATGTGCTCAAGGGGCGCATTGCTCCTCCCGACTGCCCGCTTTTTGCCAGAAAGTGCACCCCGGCAAGCCCTGTGGGGCCATGCATGGTCTCCACCGAAGGCAGTTGCGCGGCCTATTTCAAATATGCGGAGCAAAAAATCGTATGACGCAGTGCCTTCTTCTGGACGCGGGCAGCGGCGGCAGGGCCTCCCAGCGCCTTGTGGCCCAATGCTTTGTGCGCCGTTTCGCCAACCCCCTGCTGGAACGCATGGACGACGCCGCGCTGCTTGCCGGTCTGGACGGCCCGCTGGCCATGAGCACGGATTCCTACACCGTGACCCCCCTTTTCTTCCCCGGCGGCAGCATCGGCACTCTGGCCGTGCACGGAACGGTCAATGACGTGACCATGCTGGGCGCGCGCCCGCACTATCTGAGCTGCGCCTTTATTCTGGAAGAGGGGCTGCCCCTGGAAACGCTGGAAAAAATCGCCGACGACATGGCCGCTGCCGCGCGCGAGGCGGATGTGCTCATTGTCACCGGCGACACCAAGGTGGTTCCGCGCGGAGCGTGCGACAAAATTTTCATCAATACCACGGGGATAGGAAGTGTTTTTGCCGACCCTGTCCCGTCCGGGGCAGCGGCCAGGCCCGGCGATGCCGTGCTGGTCAGCGGCGCTGTGGGCGACCACGGCCTGACGGTCATGGCCTGCCGGGAAGACCTTTCCTTTCTCTCCGATGTGCGTTCGGACTCCGCGCCCCTCAACCACATGATTGCCCGTGTGCTGGACGCTGCGGGAAAAGTCCATGTGTTGCGCGATCCCACGCGCGGGGGGTTGGCCACCACGCTCAACGAAATTGCCGAACAGTCCGGCGTTTCCATCCTGCTGGACGAAGCGGCTGTGCCCGTACACGAAAACGTGCGCAACGGCTGCTCCTTTCTGGGGCTGGACCCTCTGTATCTGGCCAATGAGGGCAAGTGCATCTGCATTCTGCCCGAAGACCGCGCCGCAGCCGCTCTTGACGCCATGCGCGCCTCTCCATACGGCAAAGAAGCTGCGCGCATCGGCACGGTGCAGGAAGGGAGACCGCAGGTCAGCCTGCAAACGCGCATCGGCGGGCAGCGCCTGCTGGGCATGCTGGAAGGCGCGCAACTGCCGCGCATCTGTTGACGGCCGTCTGCCCCTTCCAGGCATACGGCTTTCGCGGTTTCCGGCCGGGGCGCGGCAGGGCGTGGCCTGCGCGCGATTTTCGGCTCCTGTGTGCTGTCTTGCAATCCGCCTGTCTTTCGGGCAAAGATGCAAAAGGTGCGCGTGCCCCGGTGCAAGGCCGGAAAACGTCCCCGCCGGACGCTCGCCTCCCTGTTTCCCTGCAAAGGAACTTCAACAACCACGGAGGTTATGGCAATGAAGCGTATTCTTGCACTGCTTGTCGTCATGGGGCTGATGTGTACCATGCTGCCCGGATTTTCTCCGGAGGCGGAGGCAAAAGTTCTGATCAAGATTGCCGGCATGAAACCGGAAGGAGAGCCGGAAACCGTTGGCATGCACCTGTTTGGCAAATACCTTGACGAGCTTTCCAAGGGCAAATACGAAGTCCAGGTTTTCCCCAACAGCCAGTTGGGCAAGGAAGATGCCTATATCGCCGCCACACGCAAGGGCATCATCCAGATGTGCGCCACGGGCACGCAGACTTCCGCGCTGCACCCGGCCATGGCCATGCTGGAAACCCCCATGCTGTTCGACAACCTCGATCATGCGCGCCGGGCCATGGAAGGCAAGACCTTTGAGCTGATCAACGAAGGCTTTACGGAAAAATCCGGCCTGCGCACCCTCAACGCCTTTCCGCTCGGCTTCCGGCACTTCTATACCAAGAAGCCGCTCACCACTGTGACGGACTTGCAGGGCCTGCGCCTGCGCGTGCCCAATATCCCCCTGTACACCAATTTTGCCAAGGAATGCGGCATCAGCGGCCAGCCCATGCCCTTTGCCGAGGTGCCCGGCGCTCTTGACCAGGGCGTCATTGACGGCGGCGACAGCCCCCTGGCGGACATCGTCAGCCTGAAAATGTACGAAATCACGCCCGTGATCACCCTGAGCGGGCATATTCTGGTGATCCACTCCCTGTACATCAACGAAAAGTTCTATCAGTCCCTGCCCGATGAAGACAAACAGTGGATCAACGAAGCCGCCAAGCGCTCCGCGAACGACGTCTGGAAGATGGTGGCCGAAGGCGAGAGCAAGGCCAAACAGGACATTCTGGCCAACAAGGGCCAGATCAACACTCCTGACAAGGCCCTGCGCGACCATCTGGTGGAAGCGGGCAAGCGCAGCTGGAAGCTGTTCTACGATACCGTGCCCAATGCCCAGGCCATTCTGGACAGCGCCCACAGCTACCGCAATCCCCAATAATTCTCCGGGGCGGGCCGGAAGTTTTGCACCGACCCGCCTCCGCCCGAACCCGCCGAGGTCAGCATGCGCGACGCACCGTCTTCTCCCCAGCCGCCCAACAGCACGCCAAACGACCGGTTGGACCAACCCCCCTCCTCTCCCAGCGGGGAAAACAAGGGACATCTCCTGTTTGAATGCTTTTGCGCAACCATTTTTCTGGGCATGATCGGCCTTGTTTTTTACAACGCCTTTCTGCGCTATGTTTTTTCGTCCAGCTATCCCCCCAGCGAGGAATGGGCGCGTTTTCTCTTTATCTACATCACCTTTTTCGGCGCCATTGAAGCCTTTTTCTACAAAAAGCACATTGCCGTGGACATGTTCGTCAATCTTCTGCAGGGCACTTCCCGAAAGACTGCGGACATTGCGGCATCCCTCTGCGGCATTTTTGCCCTGGGGCTTCTGCTGTACGGCGGCGTCGTCAATGTGTGGCAGACGCTGGATACCTATTCCGTGGCCACCAATGTCAATATGGCCCTGATCAACGGCACACTGCCCCTCATGGCGCTGGCTGCCCTGATCATGCAGGTGCATGCCCTGCTGGGCATTCTGCGGCGGCCGGCCTCGTCATTTCACAAGGGCTAGGAGGCAGGCATGGAACTTTTCATTTTTCTCGGTTCCCTGTTCTTCTTTCTGGCCCTGGGCATTCCCATCGCGCTGGTGCTGATTCTCTGCGCCATTGTTCTCATGTGGCATTCCGGCATGTGGGATGCCATGATCATTCCGGGGAGCATGCTTGACGGAGCCAACAATTATCCGCTCATGGCCATTCCCTTCTTTGTGTTCGCCGGAGAAATCATGGCAGCGGGCGGGCTTTCCCAGCGCGTTGTCCAACTGGCCCAACTCATGATCGGCCGGGTTCGCGGCGGCCTCGGCTATGCCGCCATCATCGCCAGCGTCATTTTTGCCGGGCTCATGGGCAGTTCCGTAGGCGAGGCGGCGGCCCTGGGCGGCCTGCTTCTGCCCATGATGAAGCAAGTGGGCTACAATCCCGGACGCGCCGGAGCCATCATTGCCTCCGGTGCCATTCTCGGCCCCATCATCCCGCCCAGCACCAATTTCATCTTGCTGGGCGCGACCATCAGCGGCCTTTCCATCACCAAGCTGTTCATGATCGGCCTTGTGCCGGGTGTGCTCATCGGCCTGTCCCTGATGGTGGTCTGGTTTTTCATTGTCCGCAAGGACGGATATACCGAAACCATTACCTTCACCCGTCAGGAGGCGATCAGGATTCTTGTTGACGCCACCCCGGCCTTTCTCATGCCCGTGCTGCTGCTGGGCGGCATACGCTTTGGCGTGTTCACGCCCACCGAGGGCGGAGCCTTTGCCGCCATCTACGCCATTGCGGTGTGCATGCTGTACTACAGGGAGCTGTCTTTCCGTGAGCTGCTGCGCGTCAGCGCACGCGCCGCCCGCACTACAGCGGTGGTCATGCTCATTGTGGCCACAGCCACGGCCGTGGGCTGGTTCATCACCATTGCCCAGATTCCCAAGCAGATGACCTCGCTGTTCATGCCGTTCATCGACAGCCCTGTGATCCTGCTGCTGCTTATCAATACGTTCCTTTTCCTCATCGGCATGGTCATGGACCTGACGCCCAACATCCTGATCTTTGCGCCGGTGTTCTACCCTCTCATCATGCAGGCGGGCATAGACCCCTACTACTTCGGCCTGCTTTTCATCCTCAACCTCGGCATCGGCGTCATCACGCCGCCTGTGGGCACGGTGCTCTATGTGGTCTGCGGAATCGGCAACATCAAGATCACGGAGCTCATCGTCAAGCTGATTCCGTTCATCCTGATGGAAGCGGTCATGCTCTTCCTCCTGCTTTTCTTCCCCAAGCTGTCCCTTGTGCCGCTCAACTGGCTCATGGGAGGAAACTGAAAAACAGCCCCCTGAACCGCCCATGCGGTTCAGGGGGCAATGCCAAAGGGCACGGCAGTCCGCGCGCAAGCAATCGGGATCAGCGCAGGGCGGCGTCCGCCTGCCCCAGATCCTCCAGCACCAGCGTGGGCTGGCGCTCCTCACGGGCAAGGTCTTCCCTTGTCGCCTCGCCGGAAAGCACCAGAAAGAAATCAATGCCCGCGTTTTCGGCCAGCTTTTTGTCGGTGCTCAGCCTGTCGCCCACCATGACCACCTCCTGCCTGGCGTATGTTTTCCACAACGGTGCGAGAACAGCGGGGTCCGGTTTGCCGAAAATTTTCTGCGGGCGGCGTCCCGTTGCCGCCGCGTACAGATGGATCAGGCTGCCCACGTCAGGCAGCGGCCCTTCTGGCGAAGGGCACACCATGTCGGGATGCGTGGCAAAAAAGAGGACGTGGCTTTTCTGGAGCAAAAGGGCGGAACGCGCCAGCTTGTGGTAGGTCAGTTCCGTATCGTAGGCCAGCACAACGGCCTGCGCCCCCTCCTCGTCAAGCCGCAGTTCCGGCATGCGTTCCCGAAGGTCGCGCTGAAAGTCGGCATTGCCCACAGGGTAGACGCAAAAAATGCCTTCGGCGCGCAGATGCTCCACCAGCGGAACCACTGGCGAGAGAATGTGCTTTGCATGCGCGGGAATGCCCATGCTGTTCAGCTTGTGCACATAGCTTGCGGGAGATTTGGACGTATTGTTGCTCAGAAAGAAAAAATCAAGGTCGTGCCAATGCCGCCGGACAAAGTCCACAGCCCCGGTGATGGGCAGATGACCAAGATACAGGGTTCCGTCCATATCCAGCACCATACAACGCTTGTTCTCCCACCCCATGTGCACACTCCGTCAGCATGTTTTTTGGCCGGTCTTTCCGCGCGAAGCGAAAAGCGGCGTCTGGACAAAGGCATGAAAATGACGCTACAGAAAAGCCCGTTCGCCGACAATCCCCCACCATCACGGGCAGCAGGTTCTGCGGCGCACCGAGGAGAAAAAATGCTGGAAACAACGGTTGTGGTCATCGGGGGCGGAGCAACCGGCATGGGCATCCTGCGCGACCTCTGCATGCGCGGGGTTTCCGCCGTCCTGCTGGAGCAGGCGGGCCTCGCCCACGGCACAAGCTCGCGCTTTCACGGCCTGCTGCACAGCGGCGGGCGTTATGCTGTCAACGACATTGAATCCGCCCGCGAATGCCTGCGGGAAAACCGGATCATCCGCAGGATCGGCAGGCAGTGCGTGGAAGAAACAGAGGGCTTTTTTGCCCTTGCTCCGCAGGACGACCCGGACTATGTGCCCGGCTGGGAAAACGCCTGCCGGCAGGCGGGCATTGACGCGCAGGAAGTGGAGGTGGGTGAGGCTCTGCGCCTGGAACCGGAGCTCTCCCCGAATATTGTCAGGGTATTCCGCGTACCCGATTCCTGCGTGGACGGCTTTCGGCTGGTACACCACAACGCTCAGTCGGCCCGCAGGCACGGCGGCAAGGTGTTTACCTACCACGCTGTCACCGCCATCCGCCAGCGCAACGGAAAAATTCGCGGCGTGAGCGCCGTCAACCGGCATACCGGCACCAAGCTGGACATTGCCTGCGAGTGCATCGTCAACGCCGCAGGCTCCTGGTCGGGCTGCATTACCGGTCTGGCAGGGCAGGACGTTTCCGTCACGCCGGACAGGGGCACGCTGGTCATCTTCAACCACCGCTTTGCCTCGCGCGTGATCAACCGCCTGCATCCCGGCTCTGACGGCGACATTTTTGTTCCGCACGGCTCCGTCACCATTCTGGGCACCACTTCTGCCACAGCGGACACTCCTGACGACATGACCCCCACCACCCAGGATGTTCTGCGCCTTCTGGAACTGGGCGAGCCGCTCTTTCCCGCTGTGCGCGACTACCGCATCCTGCGCGCTTTTTCCGGAACCCGCCCGCTCTACGCGCCGGGAGGTTCCGGCGGCAGAAAGGCCAGCCGCAATTTCCATGTGGTGGACCACGCGGCGCAGGGCCTTGAGGGGCTGATCACCATTCTGGGGGGAAAACTGACCACCTATCGCCTCATGGCCGAGCGTGCCGCCGATTGCGTGTGCGCCCGCCTGGGCGTCACCGCCCCGTGCCGCACCGCGCTGGAGCCTCTGGCGGAAGATGCGGACGAAACGGCCCTGCGCCGGGCTTCGCGCGTGTTTCCCGTGCAGGGCATCACGCTCATGGCCGACCGCCTTGGCAACGATTTTTCCGGAGTTGTGCGGCTGGCGGAAAAAAGCGACAGCAACCCCCTGATCTGCGAATGCGAAATGGTCAGCCTGGCGGAAATCGAGCACGTTGCACGGGATCCCCTCACGTTTTCCCTGACAGACATCCGCCTGCGCACACGCCTCGGCATGGGAACCTGCCAGGGAACATTCTGTGCCCTGCGCACAGTGGCCGCCCTGACCGAACACGGCATTCCCCTGCACTCCCCCCCTCCGGACAGCATGCACCACTTCCTGCAGGAACGCTGGAAAGGGCTGCGCCCGGCCCTGTGGGGCATGCAGGCCCGCGAAATGGAACTGGGCAGGGCAATGTATATGGGAACCCTGAATCTGGACGGAGCCGCCCATGAGCAGACGTGTTGACGTTCTTGTCGCCGGTTCGGGAATGGCCGGTCTTGTGGCTGCCCTGACCGCAGCCCATGCCGGATGCAGCGTACGGCTCATCTCGGCGGGCATGGGCTCCCTGGCCTTGAGCGGGGGCAACATTGATCTTTTGGGCTATGTCAACGGCAAGCGCGTGTCAGACCCCTGGCAGGGCATGCAAGAGCTTGCTCCCGGCCATCCCTACCGCCTGCTGGGAGAAAGCACTGTGCGGGCCGCTCTGGATTTTTTTCAAAACGCCATGGCAGACAGCGGCTGGCCCATGCACACCGGCCTTGCCGACGGCCGCCCCTGCAATACGGACGTGCCCACCATTCTGGGAACCCTGAAGCCCACCTGGCTTCTGCCCGCGGCTCTGGATCCGGCTGTTTTGCAGACGGCCCGGCGCGTGCTTGTGGCCAGCATCCACGGCCTGCGGGACTGCCGTCCGTCGCTGGTCATCGGCCAGTTGCGCCGCTACAGGGGCTGGGCCGAAAAAAGCTTCACTCCGGCCCTGCTGCCCGCTCCCCAGGAGGGTGCGCCCCGCAGCATCACGGCTCTGGACATAGCCCGCCTTGCGGACAAGCCCCACACCCGGCAGTGGCTTCTGGAGGCTCTGGCCCCCTACGCCGGGCAGTATGACCTGGTTCTGTTGCCGCCTGTCTGCGGCAGCGGGGCCGAGCCGGAAATTTTCCGGGCCATGAGCAGCGCTGTGGGCTGCCCGGTGATGGAAATGCTCTCCATCCCCCCCGGTGTGGGCGGGCTGCGCCTGCGCGCTGCCCTGCTCCGCAGCCTGAACCGCCACGACTTCATGCTGGTGGAAAACGCCACGGTTCTGCGCGCGGAAACCGCAGAAGGCGCGTGCGCGGCCCTTCTGGCCGACACCACGCTCGGAGAGCGCCGCCATACGGCAAAAGCCTTTGTTCTGGCCACGGGCGGGGTTCTCGGCGGGGGCATTGCCGTTACGCCGGGAAAAATCCGGGAGAGCGTGTTCGGCATGGAAATTCCCGTTCCCCCCGATGTTGCCTCCTGGTCCGAGGAAGATGTTTTCGGCAACCATGCCTTCTCGCGGATGGGCGTCAGCGTGGACGGCGACATGCGGCCCGTGGGGCAGGACGCTCCGCAAGCGCGCAACGTCTTTTTTGCAGGGCGGAGCATCGGCGGGTATGATTTTTCCGCCGAAAAAAGTGGTCACGGCGTGGCCATAGCCACCGGCTGGCAGGCCGGTCGCGCGGCAGCCGCCGTTGCCCTTGCCGGGGAGGAAAGATGAGCGCGCGCATCAATCCGGACAGATGCATCGCCTGCACCACCTGCGTGGTACACTGCCCGGTTGCCGAGGCTACACCCCGTTTTCTCGGCCCGCGCATGATTGGCCCGGCCTGCGAGCGTTTTCGCCGCATGGGGCTGGCGGAAGACCCTTCGCTCCACTACTGCTCCAACTGCAAAAACTGCGACATTTCCTGCCCCCACGGCGTGCCCGTGTCCAGCCTGAACATGATGGCCCGCGCCGAGCAGTGCCTGCGCCGACCGCCCGGACTGCGGGACTGGGTGCTCGGGCACGGGGAGCTTACGGCCCGGTGGCTGCGCGTTCTCCCCGCCTGGCTCAAGAATTTCGGCATGCTCAATCCCGTGACGCGAAAAATTCTGGACGTTCTGGGCATTGACCGGCGCGCGCCGCTGCCCGCTTTCGCGCCGCGCACGTTCCGCCAGATGCTGCGCCGGATGCGGCAGCCGGAAGGGCTGCAAAAGCTTGTTTTGTATCCCGGCTGCTATATTGACGTGTACGACCCCCAGACCGGCCTTGATCTGGTATGGGCCATGAACAGGGCGGGCTATGAGGTTGTTGTGCCCGACCCTCTGGTCTGCTGCGGCCTGCCCATGGTGGCCAACGGCTTCTGGCAGCACGCCCGCAGCAATGCGGAAAGCAACCTGAAAGTCCTGGCCCGCTGGCGTGACCAAGGTGTGCCTGTGGTTACCGCCTGCCCCAGTTGCGCGCTCACCTTCCAGCAGGATCTGCCGGAGTATTTTCCCGATCTGGAGCAAACATACGGGGCCTGCCGCGTGGGCGACGCCCAGGAATTTCTGCTGGACTGCGCGGACACGGGGCGGCTCCCCCTGCCCGAAGGGGAGCAGGAACTGCGCGTGGTCTACCATGCCCCCTGCCATTTGCGGGCGCAGGGCAACGGACTGCCCGGCATGGAACTGCTGCGCGCCCTGCCCGGCGTCAGTGTGCGCAATGCAGACGCGGGCTGTTGCGGCATTTCCGGAAGCTATGGCTTCAAAAAGGAAAAATATGACATTGCCCGGGAGGTTGGCGCAACCCTCTTCAAAACCGTGCGCGAAAGCGGAGCGCATGTGGCCGCGTCCGAATGCGGCACATGCCGGATGCAGATCGTGCACGGCAGCGGGCTGACCTGCCTGCATCCGGTGCGCATTCTCCGGCAGCGGGCAGAGCCGTGCCCGAAAAAGGAATGATTCCGGGAGCTTTTGCTTCCGGCCTCATTCTTTTGCCCGATCACGGCAGGCCATACGGATGGTGCTTAAAAGCTCGTCAATGTCCATGGGTTTTCTGAGAAAGGCGCAGGCACCCATGCGGTAGGCGGTTTCCTCCTCGCTGTCGCCGCCGTGGCCCGTGAGAATGATCACCTGCACCTGCGGATTGCTTGCCTTGACTTTGCGCAGCACCTCAAAACCGTCCATGCCGGGCATGCGCAAGTCCAGCACAATAACATCCACAGGCCGGGTCACGGCTTCCAGAGCCTGCGGCCCGTCATGGGCCACGCGGGGCACAAGGCCGCGCATGGACAGGCGTTCGGCCAGAGTTTCCACAAAGCGCCGCTCGTCATCCACCAACAAAACCCTGATGCCTTCAAGGCTCATGCTTCCTCCCTGGCTTGCCACGCAAGAAAAAAGCTCCCCGGATCAAGACCGGGCAAAAGATTGACCCGCCGCTTCCCGCTTCGGCCGCCCGGCGCGGAACTGCCGGTCATGGCCGAAAGAGCCAGTTCGGCATTGTCGCCTCCGGCCACACGCAGCACGATACCGGGATTTCCCTCCTGCTGCCCGGCGGCAAGCTCAAGCTCCACCTTGCCGCCCACGGAAACGCAGAGATCCAGCACGTCCAGCAAAGCCTGAAACACGTCCATGGACGGCGTTGCGGCCCAAACCGGCTCGCTACATTGGCCGTTTGCCAGCCGGATCCGCGCTGCCCTGGCCTGACGCGCGGCCATGCGGCAGAACAAACTGCAAATCCGGGCGAGATCGCAAGAGGCGGCATCTCCGGCCATGTCTGCCTGGGCCATGAATTCCAGCCCTTCGGCCAGTTGCACGGCAAGAAGCACCTGCCTCCGCACCTCGTCCAGCGAGGACGAAAGCTCCGCCCGGTCAGAATCCCCGCCTTTTGCCAGTTGGGCCAGATCCTGCGCCAACCCCGCAGATTCGCGGATGATAGCCAGGATATTGCGCATGTCGTGCACGGCCGAAGCCAGCAAACGGGCCATGCAAGGATTATGGCTCATGGCTTTCCCCTTCTGTTTGACGCTGCCCCTTGGCCGCGTCTTCCAGTATTTCCAGAAAAGCGTCAAAGCGCAACGGTTTTGTCAACACGGCACAAACCTGTGCCGGGAAGGCCTCCTCATCCAGGCGGCTGTGCCCGCTGAGCAGCACCACGGGTAGTCCGGGGCTGCTCTGCGCCACACGGGTCAGCACCTCCGGGCCGGACAGGCCGGGCATGAACCAGTCCAGCACCAGAATGTCAGACGGGGCTTCCGCCAGCGCGGCCAGAGCCGCCGCACCGTCAGGGGCCACCCGTACCGCATGCCCGCGCAGGGACAAACGCTCAGCCAGCACATCCACAAAATCCCGCTCATCGTCAGCCAGCACAATCCGCATGGCTACACCTCCACAGTGGGTACGGGGGGCGTCAGGGGCAGGGCAATGTGCACGGTGGTGCCCAGATCTTCCTGGCTCTGCACCACAATATTGCCCCCAAGCCGCCGCACGATGGCGTAGGTAATGAACATGCCAAGCCCCGTGCCCTTGTCTTTTTTGTCGGAATAGAACGGCTCGAAAATGTGCTTGATCTTTTCTGGCGGCATGCCCTTGCCGTTGTCGTGGATGCTGACGGCCACCGTATTCTCGTCGGTCAGCTTGCCGCCCACCTCAATGCGTCCCCCGTCCTTCTGGCCGCTGAGGGCGTCCAGGGCATTGCCCAGCACATTGAGGAAAACCTGCTGCAACTGACTGCGATCAGAAATGATCTGCGGCAGATTTTCGGGCAGGTGCACGGACATGTGCACTCTCCGGCTGTCCGCCTCGCGCTGCAGAAATTCCATGCTCTCGGCAATGACATCACCCAAGGACAGGGGCTGGAGGCTGGCTTCCATGCGGCGGGAAAAACCCAGCAAACGGTGGGTTATGCCCCGTGCCCGCTCCACCGCCTTTTCCACACCTTCGAGCAGCGCTATCAGGCGCTCCTGCTGCGGGACAGAGGCAGACGTTTTCTGCATGCGCAGCATGTCCAGAGCCAGCCCCGCCTTTTCGTTGACGATGGACAGGGGATTGTTGATCTCATGGGCCACTCCGGCCGCCAGCCTGCCGATGGACGAAAGCTTCTGCTGGTGCTCCATCTGGGCAAAGATGACGGTGCGGTGCTCGTCCGCAGCCTGGAGCCGCCCGATCAGCGCCTTCATGAGCAAATGGGAAACCAGCATGATAATCACAATGCCGCCGCAAAGAACCAGCAGAAGCTCGGTGCCCAGAATCGTCCAGGGGCGCAGGGCTTCCCGGCCGGGCTTGACGGCTACCAGCCGCAAATCTGTCCCCTTCAGCAGGGCTGTGGCCACCAGCAGTTGCTGCCCGTCGGCATTGGTCATGCGGCTGACCGTGGGTTCCAGCCCGGCCGGAGGAAGGGTCAGGGGCAGGCTGTCCAGAGCCTTGCCGTAAAGACGGGATGTTGTCTGCAAGACCCCCCTGCTGTCGCACAGAAAGATATCGGCTTCCAGATCCGGCCCCGCGGGCATGAGCGACTGCTCCAAGCGCGAAATGTCAATGGTTGCGCGCAGGGTCCAGCGGGTACCGTCGGCCTCCAGCCGGTGCACGGCCATGATCATGTGCGGAAAATCCCTGAGCCCCAGAAAGACGTTGCTGATATAGCCTCCCTTGGTTTCCACCTCGCGCAGCCAGGGCTGCCCGGCGTAGTCGGCCCCCTCCAGACGGTACGGGCCCACATAATGCGCCTGGCGGCCCTCGGAATTGACCAGCCCCATATCCACAAAGCCCTGAAACTCGCTGGACAACGCCAGAAAAATACGCCGGAAGGCGGCCGCATCGTTCAGATCGGCAAAACTGTGGGCATGAGCGACAAAGCTTACCGTGGAAAAACGCTCGCCCAGAAAAAGTTCCAGAGAGGCGCACGACTTGCGGGCCAGGGTATAGAGCGGGCTTGCCATCTCCCTGTCCACAGTCCGCATGTACTGCATGTGGCTGAAGGCCGAGAGTATCAGCAGGGGCGCCACAGACACCGTGACCATCAGGACGGTCAGGAGCCGCCTGAGCGCACGGTAATGGGCCGGAGAAGTGCCTTCCGACAGTCCCGACAAACGCTTGAGGCGGTTTTTGAGGGCGGCGAACATGTTTTCCCCCTGTATCGCTGGATTGGAAAAAGCGGATCCGGCAGATGCGCGGCAGGCGCACGCTTCCTTTGCGAAAGAGCGAAGAACTTCCGAAAGGGATCAGCAGTCCAAACGGTTTGCGCAGCACCTTTTGCGCCATACACGGGGCCAGCGTTCCGTCAGGGCGGTCATGTCCGCCTGCCACTGTCGGCGCAGGGCCTCGACGCGGCCCTTGTCCCCCATGAGAATGTCTGTCTGGCGGCTGTGCAGCAGCACATAACCCAGCAGGGCTGTTTTTTGCAAAGTTTTCTCCCTGTCCTGGCCTTCGGCCACGGCAAAGAGCGCGTCCTGACGGGCTTCGGCGCGGAACCCCTGTTCTTCCAGCAGTTCGGTCAACAGATCCACCCGTATGCAGCGCCGCTGCATGTCGGCGGCCCCGCCCTTG
Organism: Desulfovibrio sp. OH1186_COT-070; assembly: GCF_003860215.1. Classification (GTDB taxonomy): domain Bacteria; phylum Desulfobacterota; class Desulfovibrionia; order Desulfovibrionales; family Desulfovibrionaceae; genus Desulfovibrio. The sequence continues at coordinate 117,472 of NZ_RQYH01000007.1, forward strand.
AACTGGAAGCTGACAAAATTTTCGTGATCCCTGCCGTGAGCCAGGCATTCCACAGTGCAGAAGTGATAGCCGTACCGGGCTTGCAGGAGCATATACTCCGCATCAATAATGAAAATATTGCGCTCGGCCATGCTGTTGGCCGCCGTGCTTTCCAACTCCGGATTCATGGCGCTTTCAAAAATCGCGCTCATCAGACCCCGGACATTGGCCTCCGGCGGACCGGCCCAGGGCACAGCCACAAGCCCTTCCCAAAAGGCCAGCATGGGACGGCTGGCGATTTTTTCCAGATCCACCACCGGCCCGACCACGTTCCCGGAAAATCCGCCGCCCATATCCACCACCCAATATCGCAGGCAGGCACCGGCCCTGAGTTGCTTGCCCATGCGCCCGCTGACATCGCCTTCATCCCTGAACATCAGGGCCACGGCCTTTTCGTGACAGAAACGGGTGATATCGTGCAGACTGCGGCAGTGTTCCGGGGCAAATTCCGGTGCATCGGGGCGCAGCAGGTGCAAGGGGGTTACCAGGCGGGCCACCTCCTGCAGGCACAGAAAAACGGGACTTCCTGCCATGAGGCAGGGGCGCGGTGCCGGAGGCGCGGGGTTCGCTCCCGAACGCCCGCCTGCCAGAATGCGCGCCCCATCGGCATCCAGGGTGATCAACCCGGCCCCGTCCAGCAAACGGCAGGCATGGGGCAGGCTGAAAATGGCAGGCAGCCCGTATTCCCGCGCTACCGAGGCCAGATGACCGGCCATGCCGCCGTTTTCACTCACAAGGCCTGCCGCCCGCCCAAGCACAGGTGCCCAGCGCGGCCAAGCCTGCTCCACCACCAGAATGCCGCCTTCGGGAAAGGCCAGCATGTCGGCCTCCTTGCGAGCCACAAAGGCCTGGCCTTCGGCCAGACCGGGCGAAACAGGCATGCCGCCCCGGGCCAGTACGGGCCGCGTGTCTGCGACAGAACTGGAGGCAGAACTGGCGGCAGTGTCCGCAACAGTATCTTCAGCGGGATTGGCGGCGGCATGGGCACCGACCGCCCCTCCGCCGGAGCAGGGCATCGGCAACGGCCTGCTTTGCAGGATAACAATGCGCCCGTCAGCCTCCAGCGCCCATTCCACATCCTGCGGCTCGTTGTAGTATTCTTCAAGGGCCAGTGCCACGCGGGCCAGATGCCCGGCCTGCTCCCCGTCCAGCGGCGGCGGGCCGTCAGCCGGGCTAACCTCCAGCACGCGCGGCGGATTTTCGCGACTGCACAGCCAAACATGGGGCGTCTGCCCCCCATCCACCACACCGCCGGGCAGCCCGTGCACGGCGTTGATGACCACATGCCCACCGCCGCGGGCTCCTGCCACAGGGTCACGGCTGTAGGCCACGCCGCCGGCCTTTGCCCGCACCATGGCTAGCACCCCCACCCCCATGGGCATTGCATGGTCGGGGATGCCGCGCTGCAGGCGGTACGTCATGGCCGTCAGGGCATATTTGCCCGCCACGATCTCCTTCCAGACCCGGCAGGCTTCTTCGGGCGGCACCTGAAGCTCGGAACGGAACTGCCCGGCAAAGGAAATGCCCTGCGCGTCCTCCCCCACGGCGCTGCTGCGCAGGGCCAGCAAAAGCCCTTCTCCGGCGCGGGCCTGCATGGCGTCCACAGCCGTGACAATGGCCTCCTCCAGATCCGGCGGCAAAGGGGCCGACAACACGCACTGCTGCAAGGCGGAACTGAGGCGGAAGACCTCGTCCAGGTTGTCCGTATCCGCCGCCTGGATACGGCGCTCCAGTTCGGCCCGCAAATCGTTGTGGTTCATAAAACGTTCGTAGGCCGCCACCGTGACGGCAAAACCGTCGGGCACGTTCAGGCCCGCATGCGCCGCCACTTCGCCCAGGCTCGCCATCTTGCCGCCCACAAGAGGCGCATGGGCCATGCGCACATCTCCCAGGGGAATGACCAGAGGCCCCTGCACGGTTTCCCCGGAGTGATTGAGCAGGGCCTCCATCTGCCCCGTGATCCGCGTCAGGGCAACGGGCAGTTCCGGCCAGGCATCACGCGAAAGGGCCCGCAACTCGCGCACCATCTGGTACACCGCCGCCGTGGCACGGGTAGCCGCCGAGCGCACCTGCCCCATGCCAAAGGGCCGCGTGCCGCGCAGCAGATCCTCCATATCGCTCATGGCCTCCAGAGCACCCTTGTTGGCGGAGAGCAAGCGCCGGAAGCTTTCGCAGCGGCGGCGCACGACCGCCTTGACCGCCTCTTCACGGGCCTCTTCTCCGGCGTCAGGGAGGGTTTCTTCCCGGCCGAACAGGCGACGCAAACGCTCCCGCAAGCTCATGTCGCCTCAAATGCCCGTCCGGACAGCTTCGTTCATCTTGATGATCAGTTCGTTGATGCCCACAGGCTTGAGCATGTAATCATGGGCTCCCATGTCCAGCCCCTGCATGGCCACCTCCATGCTCGCATGCCCTGTCAGCAGGATAACGGGCAGGGAGGGCGCACGGGATTTTATCTGCGCCAGCACCTCCAGACCGCTGGTTCCCGGCATGCGCACATCCAGCACCACCACATCGAAAAGCCGCCCCTCTGCCAGAGCGGCGTCCAGCAGGCGCAGGGCACTCTCCCCGTCGGGCGCGGAACTGACCGTGATGCCCCGGCGGGCCATGCGTTTTTCCATTATCTGCAAAAATTCGATTTCATCGTCCACAAAGAGAACCTGCATACTTGTCCTCCTGCCGGTTTTTCAGGATATGCGCGTTCAGAACAGTGCCTGCCCCGCGTACAAGGCACGGCAGTGTTCCAGCATGGCCGCACGCCTGGCCGCCACCTGGGGTGCATCCTGCATGATCATGTCCAACTGGCGGGTATGAATGGCCACATAACCCATGACCGCCGCAAGACGCTCGCCTTCTTCAATGTCCACATTGCCCCGCCGGGCGCAGACGGCATCGTGATTCAATTCGGCCGTGAAACCGAAAGGCGCAAGCACGTCGGCGACAAGGCGCGTCCGCAGCATGCGGCGTTCCAGATTGGCCGCCCCGCCACGCAACTGGAACAAAAGATGATTTTCCTGGGGCAGCGCCCCCAGGCGCGCCTCCACATTCACGGTATGGAAGCCGAAACGCGAGTGCATGTGGCAGTATTCGCGCGAAAGAAAAAAATGGTTTTTTTCAAAAAAAAGCGCCCGTTCCGAGGCCGGGTCCAACTGGGGGTTGGCCGTGGCCTCAAAAAGTACAGACAGAAAGCCCCTGCCGTTGAGCGCGGGAGGCCCCTGCCAGGGCAGGACGTTCATGCCCTGCCACAGTGCCTGCATGGGGCGTGACAGAATGTCGCCCACATCAATACTGCGCCCCGGCGTGTCAGCATCAAAGGCATCGGCCAGATTCACCGCCCAGAACTGCTTGGGCACTCCGTCCCGGAGTTGTCTGCCCCCGGCCTGCTCCGCAGCCTTGCCCAGCATGTGGCCCACAGCCCGCTCATGGCAGAAGGCGGCCACATCATGGGGGGTAATGCACTGCTCGGCCCCGCCTTCCACCGCTTCCGGCAAGAATGTGCGCGCCAGAGGCTCCCTGCCCTCACACCCTCCTGCAGAATGCCAGGCAGCCAGCCTTTCCCGCAATATCCGGCACGGCGTGGCATCCAGAGGGGCCAGGGCGTCCACGCAGGCCAGGGCAGCAGGCAGGCAATCTTTTGCCGCGCCCCCGTTCAGCACGGTCTGAAATTCCCTCCAGGCCGCGAGAAAATGCCTGAACTCCCCACAGGGAAGGGACGGCGGCTTTTTTTCCGTTTCGGCACGGGCAAAGGCTGCGCGCAACAAACGCCAGGGCTTGACAAAAAAATATCCGGAAGCCGACAATGGTCACCCGCCGTTGATTCTTTTGCAAGGGAGGGAAGAGTGCAGCCCGACCCGGACGCCGCACAACCCGTCTGCCGCATCCTTCTGGCAGACGATCACAAACTGCTCATGGAAGGCGTGCGCAGCCTTCTGGCCCCGTATGCCCATCTGCGTGTGGCGGGCATGGCCCAGAACGGCAGCGAAGCCGTGTCTCTGGCAGCCTCCCTTGTGCCGCATATCATCATCATGGATCTCGGCATGCCCGGCATGAACGGGGTGGAGGCCAGCCGGGCCGTATTGCAGATCCTGCCCGAGACGCGCATTCTCGTCTATACCGGGCACGAGGACCAACGCTTTCTGCCCGAACTTGTTGAACTGGGCATCATGGGGCATGTGCGCAAATCCGAATCGCCCGGAGTGCTGCTCAAGGCCATCGAAAGCCTGCGCCGGGGAGAAATTTTTCTGACCTGCCCTGATCCCGGCGGCTGCCTGAGCGCCATGCTGCGTGCCCGCCTGGCAGCCCGCAGGGACGGCGCGCCGGACATCGGCGTGCTTTCCCCGCGCGAAAAAGAAATCTTCCGCCTTCTGGCCGACGGCAAAAGCGTCAAGAGCATTGCCCAGCATCTCTATATCAGCCCCAAGACAGTAGAAAGCCACAAGTACAACATCCTCACCAAGCTCAAGGCCGGATCCGTGGGCGAACTGGTCAAGATTGCCATCCGGTACGGCCTGTTGCAGATATGAAGGCTACTTCCGCTCCGGCGGCCCGCCAATAGGAATACTCCCCATATTTTTCTGCCGAATCAGGAGCCTCCTGATGGTTTTGTCCTGCCCTGCGTCATAGACTGCTCCGTATTCCGGACAATTTTTGTCCGGAGCGGTTTTGGCAGTCACCACCAAAGACGGAGAGGACATATGTCTTTTGGCAGACGAGTGTACGATTTTTTGCTCCAGGGCTCTCAAGCCTATGCCCGCTGGGATCTGGAAGTTTCCACCTCAATTTTGAGAAACCGCAAAAAATTGCTGCTGCTTCTGGCCCTGGCCGTACCTGTGCTGGCCGGCTGCCTGGCCGAGGCCTATGAAGCGCACGAAATGCTGGGCGGAAAAACAGCCTATGCACCGGCCTTCTATACCACCACCATTTTTCTGGCCTCCATTGCCGTGGGGCTGGCCGCAGGGCTGATCACGGGCTGTATCGGGGCGGGGGGGGGATTCATCATCACCCCCGCCCTCATGGCTGTGGGGGTGAAGGGCATTCTGGCCGTGGGCACGGACCTCTTTCATATTTTTGCCAAGGCCATCATGGGCACCACCGTCCACAAGAAGCTGGGCAATGTTTCGGCCAGGCTGGCTGTGGCCTTTCTGGCGGGATCGGTGCTGGGCACGGTCATCGGGGGGGCCATCAACAAGGGCCTGTACAATGCCGACCCCCTGCTTTCGGAACTGTTTATCAGCAGCATCTACGCTGTGTTGCTGGGATTTCTCGGATTTTACGCCTTGTTTGACTTTTTGCGGGCCAGCCGGGGCAGCGCGGCGGCCAGTCAGGACGCTCACGGCGGCACGTCCGGCATGACCGGGCTTTCCGTGAAGATGCAGCGCATCAGTGTGCCGCCCATGATCACGTTTGACGAAGACCTGGTGCCCGGCGGGCGGCGCATCTCCGGCTGGATCGTGGCCGCTGGCGGCGTGGTGGTGGGGCTTCTGGCCGCTATCATGGGCGTGGGTGGAGGTTTTGTGACCTTTCCCATGTTTGTGTACATCTTCGGCGTGTCTTCCATGACCACAGTGGGAACGGACATTCTGCAGATCATCTTCACCGCCGGTTTTGCGGCCATCGGGCAATACGCCATTTACGGCTACGTGTTCTATACCCTGGCCATCGGCATGCTGCTGGGCTCCCTGCTGGGCATCCAGATCGGCGCGCTGACCACCAAGGTTGTCAAGGGCATCCACATTCGCGGCTTCTACGCCATCTCCATCATTGCGGGTTTCATCAACCGTGCCGCCACCCTGCCCAAAAAACTGGTGGAAATGGAGGTGGTTGCCTGGTCGCCGCAGGTGGTGGGGATCATCGAAAGTGTGGGCAATGTCGTGTTTTGGGCTGTGGTGGCTTTTTTCGGCTTCTGGGTATGCAGCAAATTCATCGCCAATGTGGGCAAGTTGAGAGGGGAGGCGTAAAATGCTTATCCGTGAAAAAATTCCCTTTGTCCGCGGCTGCCTGCTGATGGCTTCCTTTCTGGCGCTCTTTGCCCTTCTGCTCACGCCCCTTTTTGGCGACAGCGAAGGCAGACGCCTCACCGGGCTGCAATATGCCGACAATATTTTCAACGAGCTTTCCAAGGGATCTTCCTACTTCATCCCCGGCGTGCGTGAGCAGGTCAGGAGCGTGGAAGGAAAGGAAGTGCGCCTGACCGTGACCATGAAAAAAGCCGACCTTGCCCCTCTGGCCCTGACCCTTCTGCGCACGGCAGGCGTGACCGATGTGGCCGCTGACGGCGGAAAGCTCAGCTTCACGGGCAATCTTGGCGGTATTCTGGCTTCGGCCACGGACGATGCCGACAATCTCTACCACAACCGGGCTGAACCTGTGAGCCAGAAATACGGGGGAGAGCCCCCCCTGAAGGCCGCTGCCGCCTGGTGGCACCTGCTCTCCCCTGCCATCAAGGAACTCCAGAAGCAGGGCCTCATCAGCGAAGCTCAGGTGGTGGATCAGGTCATCCGCCGCGCCGTGGAGCCGGGCAACAACTTCTACAGTGTGCCCGCCGCCAGGGTCACGGACCATGTCTGGCTCATGAGCGGCATGCTGATTTTTTATGTGCTCTATACCCTCTGGTACGGTTTTGCCATCTTTGAACTGTTTGAAGGCGTGGGCCTGGCCATGACCAAGTCCGCCTCCAAGCAGGAAAGCTAGCCTCCTGCATTTTCCACAGGCGCTGTGCCAAGCCCGCACAGCGAAATTGCATCCGGGGAGGGCGCGAGCCTTCCCCGGCAACAGGTTTCTGCCCGTGCTTCATCCTTCAGCGCATTTCGTCAAAAAAGAGCTGTTGTTTCTGCTCGCGGAAAGCCCGCCCGAAATGCGCGCCGCCATTCTTGGCCTCATGCCCGCGGCCAAACGCAGCCTCGACGCCGGATACCGGGCCGAAATACACAGAAGCCCGCTCAAGAACTGGCAGGATCTGCTGCACCTTCTGGCCTCTGTGGCTTCATCCCGACAGGACACGGAGATTCTGCTGCGGGTTTCGCATGAGCTTCTGGCCATCGCCGACCACATGGCCCCGCCCGACGATGTGCTGCGCCAGAGCGCCCGCATTCTTGTGCATGCGCTGCATGCCGAAATGCATGTCTGCCGTTTGCGCAACGCGCGGAGCGAATGGGTTATCCGCGCCGCAGAGTGCATCAATGGCGATTCTCTCCCCATCATGGCTCCCTGGCTGGAGGAAGGGCTTTGCCAGCATCCGGTCATGAACGCCGTCATCGGAGGACAGGTTCGCCATGTGGTTTCCAACAACCTTCAGGCGCTGGAACGCGGCGGCGATTCTCTGGACTGCGCGGCTTACAAGGAAGGCTACCGCTCACGGCTGGCCTTTGTGTTGCGCGAACGCGGCAACCGCCCGGCCTTCGGGCTTGTTCAGCTCTACACCCGGCGGGAGCACGGCTTTGATTCCTACAACCAGCGTTTTCTGGCCAAATTTGCCCGCATCGTTTCCCTGACTGTGGGGCGCCGGGTGGCGCTGGCCCGCGACACGCTGGAAAAGGCCGCCGGAGCCATGGCACACTACGGCAACAACAGGCTCAACGTCATGCGCAATCAGGCCGAATACTGCGCCGAAGTTCTGGAAGAACTGGACGAAGTTCTCTGGCGGGCCAAGAGCTTGGGCAAGAAGTTGGCGTCCCGGCTTCCGGCCGGTTCTGCGGAACATGCTCTGGCCCACGACCTGTGCGTAAGCCTGAACCATGCCGACCTCAGGGGCATTGCCGGACATCTGGGCGGTGTGCTGGAAGGCGCGCGGCGCATGGCGCGGCTGATCAATTCCCTGAAAATTTCCGCAGAACGCCCTCGCCTCATGCACTATGCCCTGGGCCAGGACGTGCTGCGCCTGGAAGACGAAAATACCGAAGACGAAAACGGAACCGCGACACAGTGATTGCAAGCCGCTGGGCTGGCCCGGCGTTCTGCGTGGCGGCTATACTGCGCCGCTGCCCTTGCACGCGGGACAGGGCAGGCTGTTGCCGCAGTACGGGCAACTCATGGGCGTTGTGCGCCCCGTGCCCCGGCACCGGCCACAGGCGGCCTGACCTTCCGGGGTGGCGAGCACGCCCCTGCCGCTGCAATCGGGGCAGAGAATCTTGCGGTTGCCGTTCAGGCACGCTCCACAGGAAATCCTGCCTGTGCCGTCGCATTTGCTGCATGTCTGCATGGTGTTTTCCTCCTCAAAATCGTCCCGCTCCAAGCCGTCACGGCCCTGCCGCCGCAAAACGGCGCGGAAGACGGCGGGCATGGCATCCTTCCGCGGAGCACTCCAATACACTACAGGCCAAAAGCTGGTCAATCGGCAAAAAACAGGGGCGGTAGCACAGTTTTTGGACTCTGAACGCTGGATTTCCGGAATGCTTTGCAGTAGGGTAACTTGCCGCTAGCGAACGGCTTCACAACCTGCCTTCGGGAGGGAAAACATGTCTTTGACCTTTCGTGAAATGGAAACCATTCTGATGGAGCAACTGCGCCTGTACCACCATCCTGTGGCTGTGACCTGGCTGTTCACGGACGAGGATGTGGAAAAATTCAGGAGCTGCACGCCGCATGTGCTGCCCGCCAAGCCGCTGACCTTCTGCCAGTGGGAGGTGGCTTCGCGCATGCAGGGCAAAACCGTTCTGGGCACGGTGGACACCCTGGCCTGTACCAATGCCCAGGTCAGCTTCGGCTGGCGTGAAATTGATGAAAGGGAAATAAAAACCCAGGTCAAATACTGTGTGGATGAGGCGCAGGCCGAACGTTTTCTGCGCTCCAAACCCTGTTTGCCCATGCACAGCGTGAAAGCCGTGGCCACCGGCCCCCTGGGGGAAGCCGTCATGCAGCCGCATGTGATCCACTTTTACTGTGACAGCATCCAAGCCTACCATCTGGCGGTAGATTACATGGCCGCCACAGACACCCATCCCCTGCGCCCCCAGATCACCATGAGTTCCTCGGCCTGCGGCGGGTCTGTCTTCTGCTGGCAGCAGAAGACCTTCAACCACTCCCCGCCCTGTTCCGGATCGTACAATGCGGGCAAGACCGAACGCGGCGAAACCTATGTTTTTATTCCCGGCGACCAACTGGAAGCAGTGGTGAAACGCCTCTTGCAGCGCATTGAAAAAAGCGGTTCCAGTTCCATAACCCGTCCCGGCGACTACTTCCCCGGCGGCGATGTGTGCAAGAACTGCCCGCTGATCATTTTCAAAAAGGGTGAAAGTCCGGCCTGTGCGGCCTGTGACAACTGCTGACAACCATCATTCAGGAGACATCATGCATCTTTTTCGTATCGGCAAATGCATTGCGACCCTCATTCCGGCCCTGATTCTGGCGTGCAGCCTTCTGGTTTCCCTGCCGGCCAAAGCCTCCCAGGCTCCGGCCGGTGAAAACGTGCAGACCGCCGCTCCGGCCGCTCCGCAGGCAGCCCCGGCCACGCCTGACCGCCTCAAGGCCGCCATTGCCTCCGCCAAGGCCGACGGCAAGATTGACGAAAGCAAGGCCACGGGCTTTCTGGGCATCCCCGGCGCGCCCAACGTGAATATGGTGCTGGCTTTTTGCTGGGCCATCTGGGTGGGCTGGATCTTTTCCAGCGTGGGCGCTTTTGGCGGCGTCATGGCTTCGGTGGGACACATCAGCGTGTTCGGCCTCGGCGAGTACGCCTCTTCCTTCGGCAAGGGCACGCCCATGAACAAGCTGATCACCGACTCCATCCGGGTGTCCAACCAGTGGCTGGTGGGTACGTCGTCCCTGATTTCCTCCTTCAAATACTGGACGCTGGGACGCATTGTGCTGCCTCTCGGCATCGCTCTGGGCGCAGGTTCGCTGGTAGGCTCCATCCTCACGCCCATTCTGAGCCAGGGCAAGATTTCCTTCAGGGACTATGTGGGCTACTTCGGCGTGTTTGTTCTCGCTCTCGGCTGCTACCTGCTGTACGAAACCTCAGCAGCCGCCAGAGCCAAGAGAAAAAAGGCCGCCGCCGCGGCCAAGGCCTTTGAGGAGGCCGCCAAGGGGCATGGCGAAAACACGGGAACGCGCGTTGCCATTGTCAGCGTCAGCCTCAAGCGTGTGGTCTTCACGTTTTGCGGGGTGGAATTTTCTTTCAACCCTGTCATGCCGGTGGTGGGCGGCTTCGTTGTCGCGTCGGTAGCCTCCTTTCTAGGCGTGGGCGGCGGATTCTTGCTGGTGCCCCTGCTGACCAGCATCGCCCAGCTGCCCATGTATCTGGCGGCGGGCACATCGGCCTTTGCCGTTCTGGTGGGCATGGTGACATCCATCAGCACCTTCATGTTCGGCGGCACGCCGGTGTACTGGCCGCTGATCGGCCTGGAACTGGCGGGCATTGTCGTCGGTTCGTGGGTCGGCCCCATCACGGCCAAGTATCTGCCCGATATCTGGCTGAAGCGCCTCTTTGTTCTGGTGGCCTTCATCGTGGGCATCAACTACGTGCTGCGCGGCTTCTTTGGCATGCGGCTCTGGTAAAGCGGGAATGCGCGCCTGCCGCACAGACGCGCAAACAGCCACGGAACACACATACCGGGGGCCGTACGCGGCCCCCGGCCCAAGATGACATGGATTTCGCAGCCCTGGTTCCGGACTGGCTTGACGCCGTCCTCATCGCCCCTTTCCGCTGGCCGGACTCGCCGCACATCGGCCTCTGGCTGGGCTCCGGCCTGCTCTCCTGCCTCTGCCTCCTGCTCGGAGAGCTGACCTCAGCCGGGCTTTTTTTTCTGCAACGCCGCCGCCTTCTGGAAATGCAGGACGGAGTCCTGCGCTACCACAACCTCTCGGTGGACGCGCTGCACGCCGGCAACAAGGAGGCCTACCTCGCCGCCAACACGCTGGCCCATGAAGACTTTGGGCGCAGCTTTTTTGCCCAGGCTGCCGTGGGCATGGCCGGACTCTGGCCCCTGCCCTTCGCCCTGGCCTGGATGGCCCTGCGCTTTGAGGGCATCGCCGTGTACACCATCCCCGGCACCAGTTTGCAGGCGGGCTATGTTTTTGTGCTGCTCACCACCTACATCGCAGCGCGCATTGCCTTTGCCCGCTGCAAGAAGCACCTGCCCCTGTTTGCCCGAATTGAGGACATCAAGCGCCGCGCCCGTGAAAAGCGGGGCCCGGCGCGCAGGTTGTAGCTTTTGGGTTGACGCTGTGCTGCAGAAAGCCCCGTGGCCCAGAGATGCGGCCCTGTCCCCGAAATGAAAGACGCAAAGCAGTGCCGTGCTGCCCGACTGACGCGCAGGCGGGTTGACATAACGCCCCTACCCCTTCCGCCCCACTGTTACCGTCAATGCCCTTCAGGGGCAAATTGCCCTGGACCAAATACGGGCGCTGGGCAAGGTGCGCCTTTGCGACTTTCTGGCCGTGCTGGACACGGCGGATCAAGAACGCGTTCGGTAGTGTCCAGAAATTTTCGCACTTTTCGTAGCAGCCATATGGTGTGGGTTTTGGCTCTGCCTTGAGGAGGCGGCGCGGGCCTTGTGAGCGGGAT
>NZ_RQYH01000061.1 GCF_003860215.1 Desulfovibrio sp. OH1186_COT-070
ACTCGATATTTGTGAAATTATAAATGATTTACTTGAAGATTATGAGAGCGATGAAAAAAATTATGAAGCTTTTATAAGAGAGGTTATATTCCGTGAATTTTATTATGTGTTAATGATGCAGTATCCAGAAACGGCAACTAAATCTTTTTCTGAAAAATATCGAAACATGCAATGGTCTTATAATAAAACACATTTTGAAGTATGGAAAAAAGGTCAAACTGGCTATCCAATCGTTGATGCTGCAATGAAGAAGCTGAATCGTACAGGATATATACATAATCGCTTACGAATGGTCGTATCACAATTTTTAACGAAAAATTTATTTATTGACTGGACTTGGGGTGAGGAGTACTTTAGACAGTATTTGATAGATTATGATAATGCATCTAATGTACACGGATGGCAGTGGTCAGCATCAACAGGAATAAATGAAGTGCCTTATTTCGGAATGTTTAATCCTATACGTCAAAGTGAGCGCTTTGATAAGCAAGGGTATTTTATTAAAACACAGCTAAAAATATTTAATGATGTGAGTAGAAAATACATTCGTGATCCAACTAAATATAATGATGAGTTATGATTGTTCGAAAAAGTGGTATTAATAATATAAAGGAGTCGATGACCATGAATTTTATAAATATATACAATCAGCAGACAGTACAAATTTGTACGGTAAAATTAACACGGTTAATAACTTAAAAGCTAATGTCATTATAGTACATGGTTTAGCAGAATATATGGATCGATATGATGAGTTGACAACTTTTTTGAACGATAATCAATTTAATGTTATTCGTTATGATCAACGAGGACATGGCCGTTCAGAAGGAAAAACTGTTTATTATAATAATGAATTAGAAGAAACGTTGAAAATTATTACAAAGGATGATTCAAATGAAACAATATGATGTTGTATTTTTAGGTAGTGGACACGCAGCTTGGCATAGTGCGCTGACTTTAAACAAAGCGGGGAAATCGGTTGCTATTGTCGAAAAAGATCGTATAGCAGGTACTTGTACAAACTATGGGTGCAATGCCAAAATTTTATTGGAAAACCCTTATGAAGTACTAGAGCAAGCTTCACACTATCCCAACATAATTAATACTGAAGCATTATCAGTGAATTGGGAAAACCTTATGTCTTATAAACATAAAATCATTGACCCTATGGCAAATACTTTGAAAGGTTTATTTGAACAACAAGGTATTGATATTATTGAAGGAACAGGAAAATTAGTGGATGAGCATCACCTCGTAGTAGATGGTGAACAATATTACGGTGAAAATATAGTTATTGCAACAGGTCAACACAGCAATAAGTTAGATATTGAAGGGTCTGAATATACACACGATAGTAGAGACTTCTTATCCTTAGAGCAAATGCCAAATAGTATCACATTTATAGGTATAGGTATTATTAGTATTGAATTTGCTAGCATAACAATTAAATCAGGTGTAGAAACTCATATGATTCATGTTGACGATGAACCGCTCAAAGGTTTTTATTCAGCACATATTACTAAATTAATGGATAAATTGGCAACAGAAGGAGTTCAATTCCATATGAATGAAAATACTACTGTAATTAAAGAGCAAGGTGATAATTATACTGTATCAACAGAATCAGGATTAGAGATTACTACTAACTATGTGTTAGATGCTACTGGACGTAGACCAAATGTCAACGGTATTGGACTTGAAGAAGCTGGCGTTAATTTCACTACTCGAGGTATACAGGTAGATGAATATTTACGCACAAATATCCCTAATATTTATGCTAGTGGTGATGTGTTAGATAAAGTAATTCCTAAATTAACACCTACTGCAACATTTGAATCTAACTATATTGCTGCGCATATTTTGGGTATGAATAAAAATCCTATTACCTATCCTGCAATACCTTCAGTTTTATATACACTACCAAGGTTGTCTAATATTGGAGTTTCTGTAGATGAAGCTAATACTAGTGAGGACTATAAAGTGATAGATATTCCTTTTGGTAAACAAATGGTGTTTGAATACAAAAATGAAACTGAAGCTGAAATGACAATTGTATTAAATAATGATAAACAATTAGTGGGAGCTGCTATATATGCTGATGATGCACCAGATTTAGTTAATTTATTAACTTTCATTGTAAACCAAAAATTAACGGCTCAAGATTTAAATAAAATGATCTTTGCTTTTCCTGGATCATCAAGTGGCGTTATAGATCAATTAAAATTAGCAATGTTATAAAAGGAGTGCTATAAAATAACTAATAATATTTATGATATACAAGTTGTTAACAAAGATGGTAGTAGGTATTAAGTATTATTTAAATGACTACAAAGATAAAGTTATTATATTAGTTAATACTGCCACAAAATGTGGCTTAAGTGGTCAATTTGAAGAATTAGAAGAATATTACCAAAAATATAAAGAGCAAGGGCTAATTATACTTGGATTTCTTTGTAATCAATTTGCTAAACAAAAACCTGGTACTGATGACCAAATAGCTGAAATATGGAAAGAAAATCAAATGGAATTTCACAAGATTTATTATTGCTAAAGATGGTAATGTAGTAAAAAAACTTGCTCCCAAAGGCAGTCCTAAAAAAGTAGAAACTGTATTTCAGAATTTATTATAACTAAGCATTATTAATTGAAATGACACAATAATATAGCGTTTAATATCTAATTATGTTACTAGTAAACATATCCACAATCCTACTGAATAGAACGAAAAAAGCACAATACAAAGCTAAAGTTGATAAAAATGTATTGAAGCTATTACAATCAATAAAATTATAGAAATTTCATTATCTGATTCTATTGTTGATTTACTCCATTAATTTGTTTTAAAAGATTTTAATCCTGTGATGTAAATTAACTTTATTGATCATAATCACTCCTATTTTTAAATATATTGGATTCACATAACCTAAACAGATAAAACTACTTTGCATTCCTACCAATTATAGTGTTATAATTCAATCAACAAAGATTATCAGGCATGTATGCACCAAATCCCCTAACTATGCCAGTAGTTAGGGGATTTTTTGGTGTGACTAGTCGCCTATTTATCGTTGCGATTGTGTAGCCAATGCGCAAATAAAGCAACGATGCAACCACTTGCTGCTGTGGTTATGATGTTCACAAAGATTTCAGACATCGCGTATGCACCTCCTCTCTACGTCAAATTGACGCCTGAGAGATAGGCGACTCCATTATTATACCATCTGTAAATATATAAGCATATGCACTTCCGATAAGTCGTTTTATGTCTAAATAAACATTAAAAAGTAACAATAACAAACTTGATTCTAGTAAAATATAGATATCTTCAAATTTTTTAAATCATTCAAGTTAATGTATAAGTATCTATCCCTATTAAAAGAAAAAGAACGTTATTCCTATATAGTATCAGTACAAGAAGAAACTCATTTTCAACTCGTTTCAAAAACACAAAAAGGACGTCACTAAATGCTATTATTTCTTTCAAGTATTTTTATGATTTTTTTAGGTCATTTAATTTTAAAAAATCCTCCAGAAAAGATAAATCACTTCTACGGTTTTAGAACAAAAAAATCAATGAAAACTCAAGAGAATTGGTATAAAGCCCAAATCTATTGTGGACTATACCTAAAACATTTTTTTAAATATAGCCTTTGTTTTTCCGTGATTTTTATAATCTTAGATGCATTTTCACTAATAACAAATAAAGAAAATATAATACAATGGTCTGTCATAATCCAAAGCATAATTCTCTGTGTTTTACTCTTATACATAATACCTAAAACTAACAAAAAATTAGATTAATCAAGACTATTATCTGC
>NZ_RQYH01000062.1 GCF_003860215.1 Desulfovibrio sp. OH1186_COT-070
TATAACACCTCCTCTCTAGGCGATTGGGGGTTTAGTTGCCAAAAAATATTATAACACACCTCAGAAGCCTTTTTAAGCCCCTCTACGCTCGTTTAAATGATTAGGTGTTATTCTATACTTAAATCATTACAATCGCTCCTAAAGGCTCTCAGAGAACTTACAATCCGTTTTCTTTATTCCAATTTCCTTTTGACGATAAGTAACCTGTCGCTGATTTCTGACTGCCGTGTTCGATCGTCAAACTTTCAGTCTGACGACTCGACACGTCTTAGTCTAAATCGCTCAGCTTTTCGTCAAAAGTTTTCTCGGCATAAACCACTCAACTGCTCTAATTATCAAATACCTGTCTCTATAGCAATATCAAAAATATCTGTTATGCCTTGCTCGATACGTGATAATCCTTCTTCAAGTTGATCCAGTTTTTCTAACTTCTTTTCAAGCGCATATAATTCCTGAGATAACTTTAAGAGACTAAGGTCAATATCACTTATCTTAGATAACATTCGATGTTCAAATTGAGTTGAATAATTGCCTTTTTCTTTCGTCAAATATGATTTGATTTTTGCTACACCAGACTCTAAAATCAAATACTGACCTCTTACAAACGCATAATCATCTTCACCTAATTTTTTCCTGTGATATTTCACTAAATCTTTTGAAACACCTAATTCATCAGCGACTTCTCGCATACTCTTTGCCATAGTCATTAACCTCCTGTTTGCAGTGTGGCAAGCGTAGCATATGTATCTAATTTTACTAGGTAAATTTACCACATATACCTTTTCTATTTTATCACATCTTACCAGTCTGGCAAGATTAGCATATGTAGATACACTTCCTAGGAAGTTTTACCTATGCTGTAAAATAGATTTTTGGGGAAATCCCCAATCCCCTTTTTGTCATTGCGTGACTTTTTATAAATCCTTATAAATTAAAAAGTTGACCTAAAAAGGTCAACTTAATCATCTTATTAAACCAATTAAAGCAGAAGGAGAAATCAAACCAATAAAACACTTAGCTCTCTTTCTTTCTACATACACCTTTAATTCTTTTAATTCAGGAACAACATAAAACTCATTACAAACATAGGGATGTAATTTATAAGAAATCAAATTTAAATTTTCATTATTTTCTATAGCTATAGCTGCTTGTAATAAGTGCTTTTTTAAATCATTACTAATATCTAAACTATTATAAGCTTCATGTATTAAATCAAAAAACAATTGCCTCTCATCTAATTTTTTCTTTCTAAAAAAAATCATGGCTTTTGCCCCCAACTAGTCAAATAATCATGACTGGCACCAGCAGAATCAACCCAACCATTTACCATGACTCGTCCAGTATGAGCTGCAACTTCACCCCAATCTACAGAACACTTAGCCAGATTCCTATTTCCCACTTGCCAACAGGTAACTCCATACCCCATATTAGTTACACCATGAACTGCTCCATACCCAAACTCAGGTAATACAGCACTACGAAATCCTATCCCAGAATAGTTAGAAACATCATTAATTTCATCAGCTTTAACTTCCATAGTTCCAATCCAAAAACAAGCCATAGTACCTGCTAAAATGGCTAATTTCCCTACTTTTTTCATAATGAACACCTCCTTCTTTTTCTTAATTTTATTCTACATCCAAAACAGCAAAATAAAAGTCTGTTTTTTCAAATGTTTTTTTGATATAATAAAAGAGTTGGCGAGATTTACCAACTCAATTTTTTATAAAATAATTTTGTTTAGTCGCATTCCAGTATGCGACTATTTTTGTACCTTCCGAAAGGTCATCTTGGTTATCTGAAGTATGCACCAAGTCACCATTCTCGATATCCTCAAGAGCCAATTCTTTTTTGATTTTCTTGAACAAACCACCAAAACCAAGTTGTCTTTTGCGATATAAACCCTGGTATAAATCATCAACCACTTGAGCATTTTCTACGTTAAATTCAATTGGTTTTGTAGGATATTTAGCAGTCTCTAAGATTGCTCCTTTTAGCCCTTTACCAGTTTCTTTAACTGCTCGAACATCTACCATTGGCACGTAGTCCACCTTAAGAGCCTGCGACCACAAATCACCCCATTCAGCTTGGGAGATGTAGTTATTCTTCCCTGAAAAATAACTTGATTTCACCATCAGCAAAACGTGAATATGAGGGTGATATGTTTTTTCTAGTTCATTATGTGTAATCTCGATAGCACGTAAATATCCAAACATATTCTTTTTGACTTTTTTATACATCATCAACCGTCTAAACGCTTCTGTTAATTGACTAAGAGTATCATTTAACCTATCACCCTCTACATTTTTAACCGTCAAGGTCAAGAACAGAAAGCGCCCCTTTGGCTCTTTCTCAATAGCCCTATCAACTATCTGCGAGGTCTGATAAGAATACTTCATAGACCGTCTCCAGTTGCACATAGGGCAAAGTTTATTTTTACAGAAATAAGCTTGATAGAGTTTTAATAAACCATCTGTATTCTTGATGAAATGCAAATACTCACCACACGTTTTTACGTTCTGAACTAAACTATCTCTGTATCCTAAAACATTAAACACATCAACTAGTTTTAAACTCAAGAGTTTTCGCCCCCTCCAGTTTCTATCTTCCCCTTTTTTATTTACATCTTTGAGTATCTGCTCTTGATTTTGATTTTCTGTCATGCTATAATTAACCTGTAATTACAAAGAATATAAAAATACCTTTGCCTTTTTATCCCTTTCTAAAATTAAACTTCAACACTTTAATTATAGATTTCCTGTTATAAAAAGTCAAGGGCATTTTTTTGTCTAAAAAACCAGTATTATCAAGGGTTTGAGGGGTGTCTGAGGGCCACTTTTCAAAATGACGTTATTTCTTAATGTATCAAGATAAGAAGAAACCCTCTTCGAGGGTTTCAAAAAAAGCACCTTAAGGTGCTTTTTATATATTTCAAAACTGAGGGTACAATCGGGGATTTCTCTGAAATACAGATGGCAGCACCTCTACCTGAAGCGACTAAACCGCAACCTTTGAATGACTTGTCGCCAAATCAAACTCAGCCTCAATTATGATTGACCCCTAAAGGTCAGAGAACAAGCTCATCTTTGAACAAATTCCGGTTCTTTACAGCCCGAAGCTGAAGGCAGTCCGGCACCCGACATAATAATATGCCCTTGTTGGCTCGCGTTTCCGTCTGCCCTAAAAATGAGCTTCACACCACCGACCTTATCGCTGAGGTGCCTCACAAGTAGTATATCATATTTTGACATTAACAGTAAAACCATGATACAATAACCTTAACGACAAGCGTGATTAGTCGTGCATATAGCAAAAACCCTAGAGGCCTGTACTCCTCTAGGGTTTCTTTTTTCATCTGCAACGACAACAGACGTGCTGAGAAGGGCAACTATCTTTTCTTCTTGCCTTTGAAATGCTTCTCAATCCATTTCTCACCATACAGTTTCAGAAGTGGTACAACCACTCTGATGACAAGAATAAGCGTGATTATTCTTAGCATATAAC
>NZ_RQYH01000063.1 GCF_003860215.1 Desulfovibrio sp. OH1186_COT-070
CTGTCTGTAAACCGTGATTTTTTCATGTAAAATCTCCCGCTTCATGAGTATGGGAAATTCTACTTTCAAACGCTACCATTTTTTGGGGGGATTACACTCTGTCCTGCCCTCTCAAATGCCCATACAGTAGCACCCGTAGGAAGATTTAAGGATATATAACTCATTATTATGCCTACTTATTCTTATCTATGGCTATGAATTACAATCTATGCTTGACGATTGAAGAAAATTGCTACCTGCATCTAAACATTACACCGTAAAACTAACGGTATCCTAAAAGATAAAATCTAAAGCCATATGCCGAATAGCTGACACCGTCAGTGTTGACCTATAAGCGACTGAAATGTACTGTGTTGCCATACAAACAGGAGGGCATTGGGAATGGAGATGAGCCAAGCTTTGACCGTTAAGCAGGTCGCCAGCCTTCTTAATGTAAATGCACGAACCGTGTACCTAATGGCAACAAATGGCAAATTGCCGGGGTTTAAAGTCGCGGACAACTGGCGCTTTCTGCCTTCTGATATTTACAAATGGATCGAGGCACAAAAATATTTAAGTTCCAATTTGAAATAAATATGAATCACTTAGAATATATAAAATCTTCTTGCGGCTGCAACATCCCGTTCTCATTCGGTGTAAAATCCACAGGAAAATTCTACACTCCAGATGTTATTGCAAATAGAATCTTTGATTTAATATTTGACAACATAACAATCCAAAATAAAAAAATTTTTTCGATTGTTGACCCTTTTGCAGGCGATGGACGGATGGCTTGCTGGTTCATCAACAGATGGATAAAAAAGTGCCTTCCAAAAGTGAACTGGAACGTTCATTTATATGACATTGAAATGGAAGGGCTTAAACTTGTGAGCGATCAAATAGAAAATTTAAAAAAGTGTGGTGCGTCAGTGAGCGCACATATCCATCACGGAGACTCTTTTCGCCTACTCTGTGACTCTTATGATGAATATGATTTTGTTCTCACAAATCCTCCATGGGAACTTATTAAGCCAGATACAAGAGAGCTTTCATTTTTGGATGATGATATAAAAAGTAGATATATAACTGAAATGAAATCTTATGATTTGTTTTTGGCTCAGGAATATCCACTGTCTCAGCCCAAAACGAAGTATGCTGGCTGGGGAACAAATTTGTCACGCGTAGGTCTAGAGTTGGCTCATCGTATATGTAAGCCGAATGGCTTCTGTGGAATTGTTTTGCCCGCATCATTTTTTGCAGATGAGCAATCTCAAGGATTAAGAGATTTTTTGTTGATTGATAATAAATTAATAGATATTTCATATTATCCATCAGGAGCAAAATTATTCAGCGGAATGGATTTTGATTCATGTTCTTTAGTTTATGAAAAAGAAAAAAGTGGAAACAAATGTATTAATATTACGATTTTTGATGAAAAACTGAATACAACGTCATCAGATTCTTTTAGAATAAAAGAGAGTTGTCCTATTCCCATTACAATGGGGGTTAAAAATTTAGGAATATTAGAAAAAATGCAAGCAGAGTGCGGCACTTGGGGAGAAGCCGAACAAAACGGTAGATTGTGGGCAGGAAGAGAGCTTGATCAGACTGGAATTGATAATTTTTTAAAACCAGTTGGCAATGGGTATTTATTTATAAAAGGAAGAATGATCGGGCGATATGAAATAACAGAACAACCATCCTTGAACGTATGTAAGAATGGGTGGACGCCTCCACAAAGTTGCGATTTTCATAGAATTGCATGGAGAGATGTATCACGCCCGAGTCAAAAAAGACGCGTTATAGCCACTGTTATTCCACCTAAAATTATCGCAGGGAATTCTCTAGGCGTCGCTTATATACGAAAAAGCACATTGGAAGAACTATACTCTCTTCTTGGAGTCATGAACTCACTGTGCTTTGAATTTCAACTAAAAAATTATTTAGCAACCGGCCATATTTCCCTTTCTTCGCTAAGAAGAGTTGCAATTCCAGATGTTGGTTCGTTGTCTAGATTCAAAAAATTATCTGAATATGTAGCAATGGCATTGTGTGGAAACAAAAAAAATATAGACAATATTGAAGCTTATGTTGCCCGGAACATATATAAATTGTCAGAATTTGAATTTAACAATATTATAAATTCTTTTACAAAAATATCAGCTGAGGAAAGGAATTCCCTTATAAAAGCATATGCCGAGGAAAGTTGCTGTGATGTTTAGCAAAGGTACAACAAGTGAAATCGCTAATCATGCTACTGCGAAGCTTAGCGAACTAGATATGCGTATTGTAAAATCTGTTCCTGAAGGGGGAAACTGGAAAAATATCCCTGAAGATATTCCCTCAAAAAGGATTTCTCAGATCAGAGAAAGTTTTCGGCAAGGGCTAGGTAGTCGTTCTACGTATTATGGGCGGCTTTCGCGAAACTACCCTTCATATACCATCAACACGTATTTTAACCGGCCAGGCAATGGCTGCCATATTCATTATGAACAGGATCGGGTACTATCCCAACGGGAAGCGGCACGACTTCAATCTTTTCCTGATAGCTTTAAATTCTTCGGTTCACAGTCTGCAATTAACACACAGATTGGCAACGCCGTACCACCTCTATTAGCTTTTCAAATTGCAAAGACAATAGAAAGGTCCATCGGAGAAGCGGGCTGTTTTATCGACTTGTTTTCTGGGGCGGGTGGATTGGGGTTGGGATTCAAGTGGGCTGGGTGGAAACCTCTCATGGCATCCGACATAAATCCAATTTTTTTGAAAACTTATGCAGCGAACGTACATGATTACGTTTTGACGGGTAGTATGTCCGATGCTTCTTTTTTGAAGAAATTATGCGTTATCACCACGAAAATGAAAGAGGAATGTTCAAACACTCCCTTTTGGGTGCTTGGTGGCCCTCCGTGCCAAGGTTTTTCGACAGCAGGAAAAAAACGAAGCATGGAAGATCAGAGAAACCTTTTATTCTTATACTATAAGCAGTTCCTTTCTGAAGTGAAACCGGATGGCTTCATTTTTGAAAATGTTGCAGGGCTCTTGAATATGGAGAAAGGCAATGTTTTTGCAAGAATAAAGGCTGAATTTAGCGAAGCTATGCCGGTCATCAACGGCTGGGTTCTTAGCTCTGAGAACTATGCTATCCCTCAACGGAGAAAAAGGGTGTTTCTTATCGGAGGAGCCAATAAAGACTTCGCCGTTCCCACACCGCATGAGTTCACTTCGCAAAAAAGTGGACGGAATAATTGGATAACTGTAGAAGAAGCGCTCTGTGATTTGCCAGTACTTAACCCTGGAGAGGACGGTTCTTCAAAAAGCTACGCCACACCTCCTATTACTTTTTACCAAAAATTTATGAGGGGCGTAATTACTCCCGCCGCCTATTTAAATGAAATTAATCTTTTTAGTACACCATAACTACAATCTAGATAGTGTCGTCAAACTATGAATAGTATGATAACACCTCTTCCTGCATGACAGGAGAAGCTATGCGCGCACATCGACGACACGATATTTGTGAC
>NZ_RQYH01000064.1 GCF_003860215.1 Desulfovibrio sp. OH1186_COT-070
CGCAGCAAAACGGCTATGCCGAACGCTATAACCGAACCGTGCGGTATGACTGGCTGAATCAGTATCTCTTTGAGTCATTGGATACAGGAGTTTGCCACGGCCTGGCTCTGGATCTATAACAACGAACGGCCCAACATGGGCATCGATGGCATCACCCCGGCCATGAAACTGAAACGGGCGGCATAGGCTCTACTTTTGAATACTACCACAAATGGGGAGATTACACTGGTACCTGATAGGGAACGCATTCCTCCATTTGAAGCGATGGCGCGGCATTGCGACCCTATGCGAAAAATGCAGACTCATTCTTGGCTGCTATTCAGATCAGATGTATCTTTTTATGGGCTTCAATCTCGTGACGACACTATCCAGTTGGATAGAGCGTTAGCCTCTGGAGTCAAAGGCCACAGGTTCAAATCCTGTCGGGCGCGCCACCTGACAGCAAGCCCTTGCGACACGACGCGCAAGGGCTTTTCTGCATGCAAAAATGAGGGGCTACACCAGCTTTTGGTGAAGGGGTTTTCAGCGCCCCTGACGACAGGCTGCACCGTCCGCTGCACATTGATCAGGGCTTTGGCCAGTTCGATAGTGTCCTGAGATTGGTAGGTGAAATTCATATACCCTCCTGAATAAACGATACGCTTTAAAGTCAAAGCCTCCGCAGTGAGCGGAGGCTTTGACTTGGGGCTTTGCTCAGGAAAGTAATATAGCTGTGAACCGTGTTGGATGACACAGAAATCAGTCGCGCATGAAAGTTGGCTCCGGAGTCGGCAAAGGCTCCCGCCACCATCAAAGTACGGGATAGCACCGTTATTTTAAGGGAAAAATGCGAAAGAAATCCCCCAAGGACAAGGAAAAAGCGCGGGCAAGACGTGCCAGATTAATGAGACTAATATTTCGTTTGCCACGCTCCACATCACTTAAATAGGTAACGTTCAGCCCTGCCATCTCTGCAACTTGCTCCTGAGTGAGTGCCCGCTCGCGGCGGTAGGCGCGAAGAGATGCGCCAACTATTTGTAAAAGTTCATAATCTTGTTTCGAGTAGGCTCCAGACATAAAAACTCCTGAAGATATCCTACTAGCTTGACTAGCGCATAAACATCGACTATGAGTGAATACGAGCCTAAATTTAGAGTCGCAGAACTTGGTGGCGTTTTGGTGAAGATATGTTGCTTCTGCGTCACCCTTTTCACTCCTTTTATGAGGGAAAATGCGTAACGCATCGTCTTAAAAATTAAATTTCTTCTTTCAGGAGGCACAGATGCTTATTGTTCTTGGATGTATCATCGCAATATTTTGTGGATTTTATCTTGGCTATGCTTGGACTGGGAGTATATTTTTTGGTATTATTGGAGCACTTGGAATCGGACTTGTTAGTTTGACTGGATTTGGATTTTTAGTGGTTGTAGTTTTAACAATAGTAACAGCAGTCATTAAAAGATAATATTTATAAAATAGTATAACAATTTAGTTTCTTTTTCAAATAAATAATATAAAAAAAACAGGAGAGATAAAATGCTTTTAAAAAAATTGATAAAATGGCTTGTATTTTTTTGGGTGTGCCTTATACCAGCTACAATTATCCCTGCGTTACTTCCTATTGTTTCAATATTAGGTATTGCTGGTGCTATTGTCATCATTCACAAACATAATAAATGGATTTCTGAAAGGGCATTAGATTTCAACATCAAACCATATCAATTTAAAAAATATTTAAAGTCTGCAATAAAGTTCAAGGACGAAGAGGTTATGATGGGATTTTCAAATGCCATGAATGATAAATTTATTAATGATAAAATAGATTCAGATAAATGGTTTGAATTTGTTACATCTATGTATCCGATTTTATCCATACGCAAAGAAATAAATAAAAAATTAAATATCAAAAAAGAATCTTTCTATAGCGAACATTATGATGTTTTAGATAGCGTATTTGCCCAGTTTTCTGAAATTATAGAAAAAAAATGGCCCATAAACACAAGAGAGGATATTAATAACCCAACACACTCAAATAATTTTGAATTATATCAAAAATGCACTATTCGTCTAGAAGAGTGGAAAAAAAGAATGTGTGGTACTCTTCAAAAGCGAGAAAATGAACGATTTTCTTTGGAAAACAAAGAATTATCGCAAAAATCATTGTAGTTATCTTGTGCCCCCCTGTACCCCTCTCTTAAAATAGTTCAGACCAAAACTGGAGGTAGTGTCCAGAAATTTTCGCACTTTTCGTAGCAGCCGTATGGTGTGGGTTTTGGCTCTGCCTTGAGGAGTCGGCGCGGGCCTTGTGAGCGGGATGCGAAGCGGCAATCCCGCGCTGCAAGGGCCGTGACGGCTCCGGTTCTATGCCGACATCTCCGTTCTCATATTCATGTACCGTTGCGTACCCCATTTCTGCCCCGCCATGTACCTGAGCCTGGCCGCTACCAGCATCAGGGCGGCATGCCCATCAGGAAAGCTGCCCACAACGCGCGTTCGACGACGAATTTCCCGGTTCAATCGCTCAAGAGGGTTGTTGGTTCGGTCGGGTATGCCGCCAGTGCGCCACAGGAAACACCAATTCCCTGTTGACAAATGGGAGTGTACGCGCACCAAACGCATCGAAAAGATACAGGGCAATCCAAACAATTTTGTAAAATTCCCCTGCCTAGAGGCGGGGTTATGGTGAAAAGGATTTCTTTGTATCGCCTCAAAACCAGAAACGTACCTGCCCCGGCTTTGCTCTCGCAATCTGTGCGCACTGGGTGACTGTCAGGGCATTGTCGTCCATCTTGATCGTCAATGTGGCCCCCTGAATAAGGGCAGAGGCAACGTTTATCAGCTCGGTGACGGTATACCGGCGCTTATCCATATCCACAATAAGTGAACCACCTGCCTGCGCGATCTGGCGCAATTCCGTAACGTTCTTCTCGCCTGCAAGGCAGGGGGATGTCAGCAGGGCACAAAGAAGGGGCACCATCAGAAAGAGAGGCTTGGACATAGTTCCTCCGTTTTGCCTTTTGTATCGCACACCTTGTAGTGAAGCCGCTACAGTCATCAAAATTTCAATCAACGCACGTGCCAGCGCCTCCGGCTTTCACCGGAGGCGCTGGCACTTTAGACTCCACTCTGAGTAATGTGCTGGAAGTCTCCGGTTTTGGTCTGAACTATTTTAAGGGAGAGGTACAGGGGCACTACCCCCGCAGCACTTTTTGTACAAGCTGCCCCGCCACATCGCGTCGAGAATCAAACACCCAATGGACATGCACCACGGCCTCAAGCGCCTCGTAGATTATGCGCCACGGATGGACATGTATTTCACGATAACGGGTGATGCCCACCATTTCCAGTTCTGGGGGGACATTGCCACGCAGAGGGAAACTATCCAGAGAAAGGATGGCCTGCTCAAGCTTGTCCAGAATCGCCTCCGCCTGCTCCTGCCCTGCACTTGCCGCTGTATAGGAGTATATCTCCAGCAAGTCTTGCTCTGATTCCGGGGAGAGCACGACCTCCCAATGAGGCGCCCCTGCGGGATGGATCATGGTTTAGCCTTTGCACGCAGGCCGACAAAAACTTCTTGGGCAGAGCGCCCCTTGCCCGCCTCAAAGCTCTTGCCGGAAAGGCTGAGGGCCTTGAGCATGGCAAATGTTTCCTGCATGCGCTCGTATTCATGGATACCCATGAGCACGGCCTTGGCCTCGCCATTCTGGGTAATCACAACAGGCGGTGCAGCCTCTTCGCTAAAAGTACGAATGATTTCTGCGGCTTGTGCCTTGACCTCACTGATCGGTCGTACTGCGGTGCTGAGTTGCATATCCACGCTCCTTTGGCCAAATACGTACTAAATTTGGTTTTTTGAGTCAAGCTGGTTTTGCTCCATCGTGTGCCGGTCAGTCTGCATGCTTCGGTCGAAAGGTGTGCCTGGGATGCCGCACATACAACTGAAGACGGCATCCCAATGCAGAGGAGTGTAATCCCCCCCCAAAAATGGCAGCGTTTGAAAGCAGAATTTCCCATACTCATGAAGCGAGAGCTTTTAGAGAGTTTCACGCTTTCAATGAAAGCCGTACTTCAACTATATGAAATTCAAAATAAATTTTTTAAAGAATCATCATAAAGGTGAATGTCTCAGATTTTATGGGAGCTTGACAACTATACGGCAAAGCCGCACAGTCAAGCTGTGTATTACGAGTTTGTAGAACTGGGCCTCTTTGCTGCTCTACGAGACGAACTGTTTTCGGAAGAACAGTTTTTGGCGTTCCAATGGTATCTTTGCCAGCGCCCCGATGCCGGGGATGTAATCCCGGAAACCGGAGGCTGCCGCAAAATCCGCTGGAAGGTGCAAGGCAAGGGAAAAAGGGGCGGAGCGCGGGTGATATACTTTTTGCGCAATAAGGCGGGACAAATCGTCCTCGTGACTGCCTATGGCAAAAATGAGCGCGAAGATGTCCCGCGCCAGTGGCTACGCAAGCTCAAGGAGACCTATGATGAGTAAGGCACAAAAACTCATGCGCCAGGCTCTGGAAGATCCCACAGGGGAAATGCTCCGGCCCGTGCGCAAGACCGTATTGCAGCCGCAGGCCGATGGCTCGGTGTTGCGTCATGTGCTGAACAAGAATGGTGCTGTCATCGCGGAAGATATTATCAGTGCGGAGCAAAGGCTCGCACTGGACGCCCGTATCAAGCTGGGCCTTTCGCAACACCAGTTTGCCGACTTGTTGG
Organism: Desulfovibrio sp. OH1186_COT-070; assembly: GCF_003860215.1. Lineage (GTDB taxonomy): Bacteria > Desulfobacterota > Desulfovibrionia > Desulfovibrionales > Desulfovibrionaceae > Desulfovibrio. The sequence goes on from NZ_RQYH01000064.1 coordinate 4,699, forward strand.
GCATTTCCGTCCGCACTCTGCACGATTGGGAGCAGGGACGGCGCGAACCCTCCGGAGCCGCCAAGACGCTGCTAAAAGTAGTTGCATTGCATCCCCAGGTTGTACAGGAAGTGATGGGGACATCCGTCCAAGTATCGTAGTCACGAGACTGTTCAACTCTCATTTTGTGGCACAGTTCGCTTGTCTTCAACCGTAAGCGAGGAACATATGCCCAAGCAGCCTACTTCCTGTTTTTAATCGATGCCATTGTCCCTGTTCCACTGTTTCAGATCAATTACATTTGTTCTGCTACCATCCGGTTGCAACATGTAAACCGTTCCATTTTCAGGGTCGCATTTGGCAATGGGGCAACCTTTGGCTTTCAGCCGTTCAATCGCCAGACGAGACGCTGCTTGCGCTCGTCTGGTCAGTTCTGCGTCATCCAAATCCCAATCATTTTTCATTATTTCAGCAGACATTGCCATAACTCTCTCAGTTCTTTACGGAGCAGCTTGATTTCAGCGTTCAGTTCCACCTTGCGGTTGAACTGCTTTGCATTGACGATCTTCTTTTCCAACGCCGCTATCTGTCGCTCAAGTTTGCGTCTAGCTTTGTCACGATTACTTGTTCCTGGAGCCGTTCAGCAGGTTTGGTGCCAAGAGTTTCATCAGCTACCTGACGAACAAAGTTTTCATAAACCGCATCCAAAGACAAGCCATCAATGGTTAGTGGTGTAATCCCCCCCAAAAATGGTAGCGTTTGAAGGGCTCGGCATTGAGATTGATTTTTCCTTGTCGTTGGAGCGGCCAATCCGCGCCCCGGAACATCATTGAACGGCGGGGCTGTCCCAGGGAGATTCGTTGTGATAACGGCCCTGAATATGTGAGCGGCATTTTCCAGTCCTGGGCTGAAAAAAGAGGAATTCGCATCCGGTACATTCA
>NZ_RQYH01000065.1 GCF_003860215.1 Desulfovibrio sp. OH1186_COT-070
TGATCGCCCCGAACCGGAAGAAACGGGCCAAAACGCAAGATGGCCGCCCCTTGCGGCGTTACCGCCGCCGCTGGAAAGTCGAGCGGTTGTTCGCCTGGTTGCAAAACTTCCGCCGCCTTGTCGTAAGATACGAATTTCATGCAGAAAACTTTCTGGCAATGGCGCAACTAGGCTGCATCATGATTTTTCTCAGATTGATTATGAGATGACTTCTATTGCATTTTTGTGTGCAAAGAAAACACTCCTTAATTTTCATAATATTGAGGACTTATGGAACGATCTTACTACAATGCCCGCGTATCAGACTTTATAGAGGAAACACCGCATTCAATCCTTGGCAAGCTCACGGAAAATCACCCCTTCGCGCTTGAAGATTTGCAGCGTAATTCGTGGATCGCAGAAATCAACATACTCAAGCGAGAGTTGCGAGAATTTGAAGAGGGGCACATCATCTTCGAATACACAATTCCTCGCGTGGGCAGCAGGATTGACATTGTTTTGATTCATCAGGGTATAGTTTTTCTTATTGAGTGTAAAATTGGTGAAACACAGTTTCCACGCCACGCAATAAACCAGGTAACAGACTACGCGCTGGACTTACAGGACTTTCATGAAGAAAGCCACCGCACACTGCTTGTTCCCATCCTAATGGCGAGTCGTGCAAGCAGCCATGAATTTAGCTCTACGTACTTAAAGAGCAATATTACAAATGTTCAATGCTGCAACGAAAAAACGCTACATCAAGTCATAATGGAATCGCTCGCATCATTTCCACACGGCAATGTATCTCCTACATCGTGGATGAATTCATGCTACAAACCTACCCCGACAATCATTGAGGCTGCACAAGCCCTTTACCGCAATCACTCCGTTGAAAACATATCCAGAAACGATGCCAGCGCGTATAATCTTACACGAACCACGCAGGCCATTGACGAAATCATCGAAAGCACAAAGTGCAAAAGAGAAAAGGCCATTTGCTTTATTACAGGTGTTCCTGGGGCCGGAAAAACTCTTGCGGGCCTAAATATTGCCATTGACCGCCAGCGTATCGATGCCAATGAACATGCGGTATTTTTATCAGGAAACGGTCCTTTGGTTGCTGTGCTACAAGAGGCTCTGGCTCGCGATCAGCAGCAACATTCAAGTACCAAAAAAACTGAAGCTACGAGAAAAGCAAAAGAATTTATACAAATCATTCACCACTTCAGAGATGATGCCATTGCCACCACGAAGGCTCCTATAGAGAAGGTTGCCATTTTTGATGAGGCCCAGCGCGCTTGGACCTTGCCAATGCTTGAATCATTTATGCGGCGAAAAAAGGGTAAAACAAGTTTTGCCATGTCGGAACCTGAATTTTTAATAAGTGTTATGGATCGCCATGACGATTGGCAGTCATTATTTGCCTGATAGGCGGCGGGCAAGAGATCAATACAGGTGAAGCAGCTTAGCAGAGTGGTTTACGGCGCTCAAAATGCACTTCCCCAAATGGCAGGTCTATGTTTCCAACCAGATTGCAGACAGGAGTATTCGCGAGATCTTCCCGTAGAAACCCTCCTCAGTGGCACACGTTATACGTTTGTGTCAGACTTACATCTGGCCGTGTCTCTACGCTCATATAGAAGTGAAAACATGGCGGCGTTTGTGAAAGCGTTGCTCGATTTTGAAGAGAGCACGGCGCGAGATCTCTACGCCAAGGTATCACAAGCGTACCCCATCCTCATGACGCGCAACATTGAAAGCGCGAAGGCATGGGTCCGAGAGCAGGCAAAAGGTACCCAGCGCTATGGTATAGTTGCAAGTTCAGGAGCAAAAAGACTCAAGAAATATAGCGCTTGGGTACAAAGCAAGATTGATGCTGTCCAGTGGTTTCTGAATGGTAATGAAGACGTACGTTCTTCCTTTTTTTTGGAAGATACGGCTACAGAATTTGATATCCAGGGTCTAGAACTCGACTGGACCATCGTGTGTTGGGACGCAAACCTGCGTATTGAATTGCACGGATTAGAGTATTATTCTTTTTCGGGAAGCCGCTGGAGGAACATCCGTAAAGTAAAAAACAGGGAATATCTCAAAAATTCCTATCGCGTACTTCTCACAAGAGCTCGGCAAGGTTTTATAATTTTCATCCCCTATGGCGACAATTCCGATGAAACACGGCAAAAACCTTACTACGATGGTATATATTATTATCTGAAGCGAATTGGGATTAGAGAAATCTAGATAGTATAGTCACGAGGTGAAGCCCATAAAAAGATACATCTGATCTGGATATCGGCCAAGAATGGGGCTGCATTTTTCGCGTATCGGGTCGCAATGCCGCGCCATCGCTTCAAATGGAGGAACGCGTCCTCTATCAGGTGCCGGGCCTTGTAAAGCTCTTTGTCGCACTCACCGCTGCTCTTTGCGGTTTTTCTTCGGGGGAATGACCGTTTCCATTCCCTGTTTTTCAGCTTGGGCGGGAATCTCATCCGTGTCGTAGCCCTTGTCCGCCAAAAGCTTTTCCGCCGTGAATCCGCCAATCAGAGCGATTGCCTGAGTGCAATCTGCTGTTGTACCTTGTGTAACAAAAGCCCTGACCGGCATACCATGCGCATCCACGGCCAGATGCAATGATGTTTCGTTTTGTACCCAATAACGGCATCACTGAAGGCTTTCACCGGAAAATGAAGCTGATTCAACGCCGAGCTTATGGGTTCAGGAATTTCGAAAACTACAGGTTGCGCGTACGCGTACTTTGCGGGTAGGAAATATGAATTCGCTCGGAAAGGATTCTCTGGGCTTCCGCCCCTCTTTTTGGGGTAGACCCGGAAGCACTCTATATTCACACAGTTAGAAAACGAAAAAGCGCTTATGGGCAGGATCCCATAAGCGCTTGAATTTCCGGCTTTAGCCAGTTGAGCGAAGCGAAACAGAAAACCACCCGCTGTGCGGGTGGTGACAAAGGTTATACCCCAAAAAACACCTTTTCCATACGATAGGGTTACTCAAGCTCTATCGTAACCAACGGGAAAGGTGTTTTTTATGGGAACCAAGGGCTCACACAAAATGGCTGTGCAAGTATCATATCGTGTTCGCGCCCAAGTACAGGCGGAAAATAATCTTCGCGAGCCTTCGCGAAAGCATAGGTGAGATATTACGAAACTTGTGTACATACAAGGGGGTTGAAATACTGGAGGGTCACCTCATGCCAGATCATGTGCATATGTTGGCAAGTATCCCTCCGAAAATAAGCGTGTCGAGTTTTATGGGGTACCTGAAGGGCAAGAGTTTCCTGATGATTTTTGATAAGCACGCGAACTTGAAATACAAGTTCGGCAACCGAAAGTTTTGGGCCGAAGGGTACTATGTAAGTACAGTAGGCCTGAATGAAGCGACGATCAAAAAATACATCCAGCAGCAGGAAAAGCATGACATCATGCAAGACAAGTTGAGTACACGCGAGTATGCAGACCCCTTCAAGGGGTAGCCAAG
>NZ_RQYH01000066.1 GCF_003860215.1 Desulfovibrio sp. OH1186_COT-070
CATTTAAAACTTTATCTGATATTGACTTTATAGAAGTGTCTTTATCTAATGCCATCTGACTTAACCTTTTTTTGATTATCGTATCAACTCTCATAGTTGAACTTTTAGCAACAGGTTTATAATTTTCCGTATACTTAACTGCTGAAGTGTCGATATCATCTAAAAAACCTTTTTTCTTTTGTTCTTCGAATTTTATATCATCTAAAAATCCTGCCATTATGATCACCTATCCTTCTATTAATTCTATTCTTTCTACTAATTCCTTATATATCGCTTCTAACATATGCAATACTCTTTTATCGTGCGTATCTTTATCCCTAATACCTTCTGCACTAAACTTCTTAATTCTTTCTCTTTGAAATATTTGATTTTTAAATAAAGCGTTTGAGAAAGTTTTTTTAGATATTTCTAATATCTTTTCATCAATATTACCATTCTTCTTGATTAATACTGGGATTGCTCCTATTAATTCAAATGGTAAATTTGATTCCTTTTTTCTATCTCGTAAAAAGTTAACAAACGATAAACTACTCTCATACGCTGATTGCTGCGTTTGAAATACCATAGCAATATAATCACTCGCGTATACTGCATTATTTGTGAAATCTGAATTTATTGTTGGTGGTACATCAATAAATATATAGTCAAAATCATAATCTCTTTTAATTTGATCAATAACTGATTTAAGAATATATCGTTTTTTAACAATATCTGTTTTGGCAATAATATCAGATAAATTAGCTAGTGAAGAATCTGCAGGTATTAACGCTAGTTTAGTTGATAGGTTGATAATACTATCTTCTAATTCACCAGTTTTAAGAGTATCTATAAATGTTTGTTTTTCATCTATAGCTTCTGGATATGTTCTTTTCATGATTTGAGTAGCATTACCTTGAGGATCAAAATCGACTAATAAAACCTTTTTGTCGTATCTTTCAGAAGCGATATAGGATAATAAAGTTGATACAGTAGTTTTACCTACTCCTCCTTTGAAATTACCAATAGTTATAACTGACATACATTACACTCCTTAGATTATAATATAATTATTATAACAGTAACTTGTTACATGTAACAAGTTACTAAGGTATATTATAATAAAATAACAATATTCATGATTATCAAACCCTATTAGTATAAGTAATATAAACTACTTTTAATAGAACAAAAACAAATCACATGTAACATGTTACATGTGATTTGTTTTTGTTTTTTTGTTACAGTATTTATTGTTTATACTCTATTAGTTTGTTATTCTTATAAATATACAAAAAACATTCAGTTGATACCAACAACTGAATGTTTTGAAAGGTAATAAAACGCACCCAAACGTTTTAATATATATATAATATTATTATAACCGTAAACAATATGTGTAGCAACTACATATATTTAATAATTTTATTGTAAACGTTTTATTACCTCTAACCAAATTAAAATATGGAAAGAGGTTTTTATTATGTCAATTATTAAAAATATTAATAGTGAAAAACCATTTGAAGTTTTACCTAGAGAATTATTACAACAATGCGATAAAAAACGTAGTAATACAGAAAATAACCCTTTATCATTACAAGCAATAGGTTTGTTATGTAATTTACAAAGTTATCCAGAAAATTGGGAAATTCACAAAACAGAACTATACAATCGCTATGAAAAAAATGGCCGTCGTCAAATACAAAATGCTTGGAATGAACTTGTAGACGCAAAATATATTGTTCAATTTAAAGTACATAATGGTAATAAATTGGATTATTATTATTACTTTAGTGTTACTCCAATAACCAACAAACAAATAAAAGAATTAGAAGAATATCATAATAGCGAAAGTTTGGAAAGATTTAATTTAAAAGAGAAAATCTCTACTGTACAAAATGAACAGTGCAGTCGCGACGGTCTTTTTCCTACTGTACATTCTGAACAGTTCAAAATGAACAGTTCAAAAGTGAACAGTTCAAAACGTACAGATAATATAATACACAATCAATATAATACACATAAATATAATACACATGAACATAATACACACTACATTACAGAAAGCAGTAGTAGTAGTTATAGTGTGTTAATTGATAGAATTAAGAATGAATTAGACATTAATATTACTCCAGCATATAAAAATAAATTATTAAAGTTATTCTCAAACTTTGATGACAAGGTTATTAATTATGCTATTGAATATACGTCTATTAATGGATCTAGTCCAAAGCAATATTTTTTAAAAGTTTTAAATAATTGGAAAAGCTCTAATATTACAACTTTAGAACAAGCACAAAATTTTAAAATAAGTAACAAAAAAAATAACATTGTCCGACTTTCTAAGGAGAAAACACCTAAATGGTTAAATAATAGAACAAACAAAAATACAAATGAAGACATGTCAGAAGAAGAAAGAGCTAAGTTTGAAGAAAAAAGAGAAGCTTTTAAAAGATCATTAGAAGAAGATTGGAAAGAATAAAAAAAGTCCCAAAATAAATAACTTGGATCTTTCTTAAAAACTTGTTATTCGAAACATTAGTATTTTTGTGTTGTAATAAAGAGATACTAAATAACTAAATGATATATAAATTTTTTTACAACAATTTTCTTTTCTAAAAGTCTTTAGTAATCTTTAATAGCTTGCTAAAGGCTTTTTAATAGTTCTTAGTATGTCTTCTATCTTACTATTAGCAAAAAGAGTGTTTTAATCACTTTTCATTTAACTAAACAATAAAAACTAAAGCTTTACTTTTTAGAAACTTTATAATGTCTAAAATTGAACAATGCTAAAAGGCTTTAAAACTTTTAGTTCGACTTTTATCGACGTGATTATTTATATATGCTACAGTTTATATGTATCCTTTATTTTTATTTAACGTATAAGTTTTTATATTTTAAAAATTTTAAATTTATGATCTTCAAGAAGTCTTTAGTAAGT
>NZ_RQYH01000067.1 GCF_003860215.1 Desulfovibrio sp. OH1186_COT-070
ACCCGGCTTTCGTCCAGCCCCCATACACACATCCTATCCCAGTGATGCTCGACGGGCAAGGCGAGATCATGCACGCAAAAAAGCCGCCGTCCCGCGCCACCTCCGGCCGGGACGGGGGTTCACATTTCTGCCGCCCTGCATACGTGCAGGAGCAATGGAGCATCAGGGCTTGCTCGACGCCGCAGAACCAGCGAAAATTCTGGACAGCGATCGGGCAGGTAACGTACAGAAAAGAAAAAGACTCTGAAACGACATCCAATGAATGGTCGCAAGGTGATGGCATAAAATTTTTCAGGGGATAATCGGTTATGCTCAAAAAGCTGAAAATAGAGAACTTTACCTGTTTTTCAAAGTCTGCATTGACATTTTCAAAAGGCCTCAATGTGATTGTGGGAGAAAATGGCACAGGCAAAAGCCACCTTCTCAAGCTTTGTTACGCTGTTTTGCGCTCTTTGGCATGGCCGGATGCTTCGTTTGCCAAGGAGGCATATGCGCGTGATTTTGCAAAGCACCTGACGGCAGTCTTTCGCGCAGACCGCTTGGGGCGCCTTGCCTCTCGCGTTCACGGGCATTCCAGTTGCACAATCAGAGCTTCCTGGCCTGAAAAATGGGAACTTGTCTGCAACTTTTCACCCAAAAACACAGAGCGTGTTCATCTTGATTCCTTTTCTTGCAACACGGCCATATCTCTTCCGTTGTTTTTGCCGCCAAAAGAAATACTGTCTGTCTATTCAGGGTTTTATCATGCCATAAGCACTCGTGAGCTGCATTTTGATGCAACGTATCTTGACCTGGCCAAAGCTCTTTCGGCGAAGCCTCTGAAAGGGCCACGAAAAGGCTCCATCGCCAGTTCTCTTGAACTTCTTGAACAGACCATTGGCGGCACTGTAAAACTGGAAAACGATGCTTTTTATTATTACGGCAACCAATCGCAAAAAAACTCTGTAAACAAACGCCTGGAGGCGCCGCTTATGGCAGAAGGGCACAGGAAGCTGGGGATGCTTGTATACCTTCTCCAAACCGGTGGATTGCAGGAGCGTTCTTCTCTGTTCTGGGATGAGCCGGAATCCAACCTGAATCCATGCCTCATAAAAAAGCTGGCTTCCATTTTGGTCGATTTGTCAAAAATCATGCAAATCACTGTTGCCACACACAGTCTGTTCTTGCTTCGAGAGTTGGAAATCATGCAGGAAAAAAAATCACTGCCCAATGTCCGGTATTTTGGTTTGCACTTCGCGAAAAATGGCGTGGATGTGACAGCAGGCGACTCTGCCAATGATATTGGCGACCTTGCCATGCTGGATGCCAGCATTGCCCAGTCCGAAGAATATCTTCAGTGCGGAATGTAGCTATGCCAGAGATAGATGCAGATGGTTTCCGCTTCGATTTTCCTGACTCCTGGAAAGTCGCCAAATACGATGACTGGAGCTTTTATCGAAACCAGTTTGGAACAATGGATAATGGCATAAAAGCTGTAGATATTGTTGCCCTTGATGAAAAAAAGACTCTATGGCTCATTGAGGTAAAAAATTTTCAAAAGCATGGACGCCGATGCACTGTTCCTTTGCATGAAGAAGTATGGAAAAAAGTTTATGACACGCTTGCTGGCCTTTTTTCAGCAAAATGCAATGCTGTGGATGCAGAACAACGGTTCGCGCAAGCAGTGGCAAAGGCTTGCAAAATCCGTGTTGTCCTGCATATGGAACAGCCGCCGCCGTCTTCACGGCTCTATCATGAAAGCCTGGATTCGGCGAATATTTGTCATCAGTTACGAAAAAAAATGAAACCTGTTGATCCGCACCCACAAGTTGCCAACAAAGAATCACCCCACGTGCCGTGGAGTGTTCTCCCCCTCCCTTGCCCGAAAGGCCAGGAGCATTCTTGATCTGTACAGTGCTTTCCTGCTGTGACCCTTCGAAAAAAGAAACTCCCTGCGGCACTGTAATCCCCTCCAAAATGGCAGCGTTTGAAAGCAGAATTTCCCATACTCATGGAGCGGGAGATCGCGCACACAAAAAAGCCGCCTGCACAGAAGCACAGGCGGCCATCGTGTTTTGCTGAAGATACAAATCACATCATCTTGGTGTCGTCGTTGATCCGGTCAACAACAGCCTGCAACGATTCTGCACGGTAGGCAAAAAGCGTCAGCTTCCGCAGGGCGTTGGCGTCAGACGAACTGGCAATGTAGGAAGTCACGGACTGGGGAAGCGTGCCAAAGCGCGCCTCCAGCAAATCCTGCAAGGCCAGGCCAAATCCTTCAGCCCTTCCTTCAGCTCTTCCTTCCGCTTTCCCTTCGGCCCACCCCATCACTACGCCCTGCCGAATGTATTCGTCCTTCCACTGAGCGGCGCGTTCTTCCAACATGGCATCCACCTCCCGCTTCCGTTGTCCAGCGCGTCGGCGGGCACCCGGCTTTCGTCCAGCCCCCATACGCACATCCTATTCCAGTGGTGCCCGAGGGGCAAGGTGCTGTGCAGTCCCCATATAATCCCCCCTATCTGTGGCTGCATGCAAAAGCAGAGCCTGTGCTGCCCGTTTCCGTTTCATGGCCGGGGTGTACGCCGGTCGATGCGTCTTGGCGGAGAGAAGCTGTCGCTTGACGCGTGGCCATATTGTGACTACATATTGTTTCGAGGGAAACGCCATGCATACAACACAAATTCAAGATACCTATGTGCGGGCACGCATTGATGCTGACACAAAGGCACGGGCTGCGGACGCTCTGGCAGCAATGGGGTTGTCTGTTTCTGATGCGATCCGTCTTCTCATGCGCCGTGTGGCAAATGAACGCCGCTTACCCTTTGCTGTAAAGGCGCCCAACTCGACAACACGCCAAGCCATTGCGGAGTTGGAAGCCGGAAAGGGGCATACGTTCAATTCTGTCGCTGAAATGATGGCGGAGCTTGATGCGGACGATTAGCGTATCCACAGCCTTCAAAAAAGACTACAAACGCGCCAGGACAAACCCTCGCCATGCTGGGGACGTACGGGCGCTTTATGAGGATGTGGCTTCGTTTCTGGCCGCCGACCAGCCGCTCCCGGAGCGTTATCGGGACCATGCTCTGGTCGGTGACTGGAAAGGCTATCGGGAGTGCCACCTGAAACCGGACTTGTTGCTGATCTACAAGACAGAAGAACCGGGCATTCTGAAAATCGCCCGCCTTGGCTCACATGCGGAACTTTTTCGCCGTTAGCGTGGCAGCCGATGGCAATCAGATGGGCACGGGGCAACAATGCGTGACAAACCGCCGAGCTTTCAAGGGCACAGTTGACCTTGTGACGCTGCAGTGCGTATCTTCAAGGCAGGGCACAAAGAGCCCACGTCATGACTGTAATCCCCTCCAAAATGGCAGCGTTTGAAAGCAGAATTTCCCATACTTATGGAGCGGGAGATCGCGCACGCAAAAAGCCGCCTGCGCACGAGCACAGGCGGCCATCGTGTTTTGCTGAAGATACAAATCACATCATCTTGGTGTCGTTGTTGATCCGGTCAACAACAGCCTGCAACGACTCCGCACGGTAGGCAAAAAGCGTCAGCTTCCGCAGGGCATTGGCGTCAGACGAGCTGGCAATGTAGGAAGTCACTGACTGGGGAAGCGTGCCAAAACGCGCCTCCAGCAAATCCTGCAAGGCCAGGCCAAATCCTCTGGTTTCCCCAATGGAGATACCTTCAGCCTTGCCTTCGGCCCTGCCTTCAGCCCTGCCTTCCGCCCTGCCTTCAGCTTTTCCTTCCGCCTTCCCTTCGGCCCACCCCATCACTACGCCCTGCCGAATGTATTCGTCCTTCCACTGAGC
>NZ_RQYH01000068.1 GCF_003860215.1 Desulfovibrio sp. OH1186_COT-070
TTGTCGTAAGATACGAATTTCATGCAGAAAACTTTCTGGCAATGGCGCAACTGGGCTGCATCATGATTTTGCTCAGATTGATTATGAGATGACTTCTAGTTGAAAATACTGTTAAAAAGGGATTTTCCAGCAGCTTTAAGGGCATTCGTTGCGGAAAAATACCCGATCCTGCCAATGTAATTCATCAATTCATTAACTTCCTTCGGCGTCAAATCTTCTCGACGCACATATTTGCCATCAATCTCGTGGTATTTTGAAATCACCAAGTCATAGTAGGGTTTTTTCGTTGGTTCTTCCGTGACCATCTTCAATTTTTCTACATCAAGGTTATATGGCAGGCTCTGCTTCTGAGCTAGCATTTCCGTGGTATCTGCTTGGCGAGTACAAGCCTCACCAACTGCTATCAATGCTTTGATCTTCTTCATATAAGCATCTCGTTGAGAAATTGCATCTTTAAGCTTGAGAACCAACTCTTGTATTTTCTCTTTAGAAAGATTTTGCTCATAAGCCAATCTGTTTTCAAGACTATTATTCTGCTGAATTGTATCCTCCAGTCTTTCAATAAGATAATTCTGATCCAGACGGATTATATTGATAGATTTAAGCATTTGCTTATTTACTTCCATAAGCAATGCTTCTTTACGTTCCCTCTTGTCCAGTTCATCTTGCCCAGTCAGGATATCGACGCCCTTTTTGGCTCCATATCCGAGCAAGAGTAAAGCTCCAAGCCCCGTCGCCATACTGGAGAAACCGAGGATTCCACCGAAACCTAGTGCGGCCAAACCAGACGTAATGCCTGTCGCGCTGAGTCCGATAACGGAACCAGAGAAATACAGAGCAGCAAGCGGTACACCAACGGACGCGGCGCCACTCGACAACTCCCTAATGCCAGACTGTAAACCTGTATCATCGACAGATTCATCAAACAATTTTTCATCGTTATCGATGGCCTTGATGATGAATTCAACCTGCGCATCTTCAATTTTGAATTTTTCAATCAGGTTTTTGATATATTCAGAGGTGCCAGAATTGTCACCATAGCATTTTCTGGCAGCATAAATGAGATCCTTAATCAAGGATATCTTCATGTTTTCATGCAAGGCTATATCAATATCGTCAAAAATTGTTTTCAGAAGCGCATCATCATTTTCATGCGATTTTACGGATTGTAGCACCTCGAAACGATCTTTCTGCTCAAGATTCAACCTCGACATCATGATGTAAAGTTGGTTGTATTCATTGGCATCAATTTCGTTGTCATTCGCGAGGAAGAAGTTAATCATGATTTTGAGGTAGCTTTTTCTAACTGCTCCCGATTGCTCTTCGAGGGGCTTAATCTCGATTTTTGCAGGTGTGGATTCATCAAAATTCTTTGAGCTTTCAGCTAATGCCTTAAACAGTTCGGCAAATTTCTCCTTGTCAAACCGTACGGTACTTACCGTAAAGATATCATCTTGCGTTGTATAAACAGTAACGTGTTTATTCTTAATCTTGCTGTTTCCTTTGTCATCGATATCTTCGTCATAATCGTACACGGCGTCATCGATTTCCGAATACTTGAACCTGTAATTACCATCTGTGCCTGTTATATTCTTTATAAAAATTTCACTATTCGTGAACACCATCCCGTCGGTGGAGCTTCCAAATAGCGTGGTATCAACCACCATAACCACTTCTTCTGGGGTCACTTGCCCATCGGTAATCCCAGTAATTGCACCATTCATCTTTTTTTCGGGAATGTCTGGTGCGAGATAGCTATCGCCACCAAAAACGTCTTTGTGCAGATCCTTGAGTAATTCATACAGGGTGTTGTACATAGACGCCTCCGTTGAAGTGGTAAAATATGAACGTACTGTGTCAGAGCAGATAGCGCTTATGATTGTGGAATTTAACCAGCAACCACTCCGAAAACGACGATGGAGCTGCGCTTATTGCACTCTTGGTATCAGAAGCCATCTCAATAATCAAAAGGGTTTGAATTTAGAAATTTTCTAGATAGTGTCGTCAAACTATGAATACTATGATAACACCTCTTTCTGCATGACAGGAGAGGCTATGTGCGCACATCGACGACACGATATTTGTGACAGGGTTTGGGAAAATATACAGGCACATCTTCCCGGCAAAAAGGGGAGTGTTGGTCGCCCGGCCGGAGACAACAGGCTGTTTGTCAACGCGGTATTCTGGATATTACGAACGGGAGCGCCATGGCGTGATCTGCCTCCTGACCTTGGGGACTGGAAAAATACTCATCGCCGGTTTTGCCGTTGGCGTGACCGGGGTGTTTGGGAAAAACTCCTTGAGGTGCTCGT
>NZ_RQYH01000069.1 GCF_003860215.1 Desulfovibrio sp. OH1186_COT-070
TCTAAATTCAAGCCTAGCATTCCCCCCATTATTTGACATTGCTAATTTGCCACCTACAATTTTATAAACAAATATATCTTTAGAGGATGTTTGCGTATCGCATTCCATTTTTAAAATAGATTGATTTGTAAACGGTAATTTAATATTGAATTCATGTTCGTTTATATTGCCATTAACTAAATGTAATGTCATATTGTTTATGAAATTCGCATATATTTTAGACACATCATCTATTGAATAGCTTTCAGGCACTTTAAATCGTGATATGGCTCTTACATCTTTAATTTGCTCTTTATTATTTTTGCTAGTTGCTTTTTTTGATTTACTTTGTTTTTGATTCATCTTATTTTCTTCATTTAGCGCTTGTTGTACACTCTCCTCATACGATGTTTCACCAAAAGATATATCGGGGTGCATACGTTTAGGTTGAGGAATCATATCATGAACTAAACTATTCATAAGTGGATAAACCATTTCTTTTGGAACTTGCGAGATACGTTGAACCCAATATCGACTGATCCAAATAGGTATGATAGGTAAGTCAACAATCGGTAAACGCTTGTTCAATACTGCTGCCGTACGCTGTATTAATTCTTTGTAATTCATAATTTCAGGTCCAGTAACATCAAATGTCTCATTTTGTTGTGGTGCTCGTTCAACTAGTAACGCTAGTTTATTAATTACATCGTTGATTGATACGGGTGCAATCATATTATACGCCCAGCTAGGTAAAATCATTCCAGGCAATCGTTCAACCAATCGTTTTAAAATTGGGTAAGAACTTCCTTTCGCTCCGATAATTAATCCTGCACGCAACGTGCTCACGGGTATACCATAAGAACCTAAAATTTTCTCACACTCCAGACGACTACGTAAATGGGCAGACAAATCATTGTTATTTGGAATTAAACCACTCATAAAAATAATATGTTTAACTCCTTGTTTCTTTGCAGCTCTTGCAAAATTGTCTGCTAATAAAGCATCCATATCTTCGAAATTTGCTTGCGTTAATTTTGCATTAGGCATCATGGAGTGGACAAGGTAGATGGCAGTGTCTATTCCTTCCATCACTTCTGTTATTTCCTTCAAATCAAATAAGTCAGCAGCTTTCCAAGTAACGTTCTTTTCGTTTTCCTTATTATTAATATTTCTTGAAATTGCGATAATATCATGATCTGTTTTTAATTGATCTTTTAAGTGACCTCCAATATATCCAGATGCACCTGTTAACAAAATTCTACTCATCGTTTCACTCCGTTCATTAAGTATTTTTATTGTCTTAAACAATTGATATCAGTTATTAAATACCCCTTATTAAATTATGAAAACGATTATACTATCATAGATAATTCTTATAACCCATATTACGAGTATAGAAAATTAAATAACTTAGCGTAGTTCAACTTCATAAATAAAAAGTGTAAGATAGTCCGTTAATATTTATTAAATTCTACAATAAAATATGACTATCAACATAATACTAGAAAAGCCCTTAGTAAGCTTTATTAGCTTACAAGGGCTTTCCAACAAGTTTTACATGGTGTGAAATGTTTGTAATAAAATAAATACGCAACAAAAATAAATATGTTGTAATTATAATATAACATATTTATTTTATTATTTCGAGAATTTATAAAAAAGCCTATAGCAAACTATAAGAGCTTGCTATAGACTTTTAAAAGTCCCTTTATTTAGAAGTCGCTCGAAGTAAAAAACTTACACACTAATAATATTCAAAAGAACATTATTAATGTATCACAAGTAAGCTATTAAACCAAGAAAATTTATTTATAATATATTTTTTTCAATACAAATAGATATATCACAAAATAATTAATAAAGTCCTCTGAAACTGAAAAAGTCCTTAGTAAGCTTTATAGACTTACTAAGGCTTTCTAGAAAGTTCTTAATGCATAATAGAATGTGTCTATTTAACAAAAGAGTGGCTACACAACAAATATAACTGTAGTGTATCTACACTATAGCATAGATAAGTAAGTATGCCGAGAAAGATCTATAGATATTGTTCCATTAAGTTTTTTATTGAATATATCGTATCATATTTTCAGAACATTCTTTTTTTGAAGAATAGATACGTAGTAGACTAGACACTACATTTATATAGAAGATGAAAAAATCCCCACACTATTGCAATAGTGTGGGGATTGGTGCATTAATTGTTAATCATTTTCGTTACTTAAATTATAACATTACCTATTGAAGGATTGCAAAGTTATGAGAAATAATGATTAAGAAAAGAAGATATTTAAATACTTTTAATTGATGATAATATATTGATACTTTAATTG
>NZ_RQYH01000070.1 GCF_003860215.1 Desulfovibrio sp. OH1186_COT-070
GCATTGCCTTGCCTAAAGCTATCGCAGCTTCTTCAGCTTGCTCGAAATTATTTTCATTTGATGAAGTTAATATAGGAGTTAACAATTCACCGACAGTACCTGCCACACCACAGCAATACTCATATAAATCTGAATCAGTTTTCATTTCTTTTAAAACTAAATCTTTCTTCACATATTGAATTAAAGATTCAAAAGGTTTTTTAGGTATTGAATATGTATTCAATGTATTACTTAAAGCATTCATAATAGCTGCATCACTTTGATACGCTTGAATATAATCATAATCGCTATAAATCACATCTAAATCTCTAGCTATGCCGTTTAATTGCTCAAGATCTTTGTATTTATCAATACTGTCATCTATAATTCTGCAAACTGCATAAATAGCCCACATTGCTTTTTTCCTTTTTAAATCCAAAAAATCAAAGGCATATGAGAACGTTTTTGAATGTTCTTTCATTATATTGTGACAGTAGTTATAATCTCTCTCTAATTGATTCATTTATTGGCCTCCTCAGTAAGCCTAGAACTTCTTGACATTTATATAAAAAACTAACCTATAAATCTATTCTACGGCCTTTCCAATATATACGTTTGAATACATTGATATCTAACCATGATTTAAAAAATATCACGACAAAGCATATGAAGAGCAGTGGATGACATAAACTCGCAACGATATTAAAATTTCCTGTTCTTCGGATAAATATATGAAATTGTATCGCATATATAAAATATAGAGTAATAGCTAATAATATATATAACGAGCCTAAATTAATTGAAAAAATTATCGCTAAAACTGTTGTAAGTGAACCAAATAGCCATAAAAATACAAACGTAAGCGTAGACTTTTTAGTTACTTGAGAGCCAAGTGCAAAGTGTTTACTCCAACCCTCTAATAGCGCTTTATATCCTTGAGCATACATTCTAAAATTCACTACACCTTGGCCTTCATGCAAACTAACTGGCAAACCTTGTTGATTATATGCTTTACTTATTGCAAAACCTTCAATGATTTGATTTTTAGCTTTCAAATGTCCTTGTGTCAATTTATAATCTTGCTTATTTGTCACAAGGACTGGTCCAAACGCGCCTTGCTCATTATTTGCTGATTTCGTGATTGAAAATTGATTCATACCTACGATTGTCATTAAATTAAAAATCGCCGATATATTTTCATATAGCTTTTTTATCTTGTGATAAGGTTGTATTGATAACAAACCTTTACCACCTTGTAAATCATATTGATTGGCTATATTTTGAATACTATCATCACAAGCAAACTGAACATCAGCATCAACAAACATTAATAAATCATACGTTGCATATTTGCTACCTTGCCAACAAGCATGTGACTTACCTTGCCATGTAGTATCATTTTCAACAGTATATACGCTCGCACCATAATATCTAGCAACAACTTGTGTCTCATCAGTTGAACCATCATCCATAACAATTACTTCTATTTCCTGCTCTTTACTTATACTGTTAAGTAATTTAGGTAAGTTCTTCGCTTCATTTCTAGCAGGTACAATAACACTGACGGCTGTATGACCTCTTTCTTTTCCGGAGTTATTTATAATCGCTCGACGCGCATACATACACATTCCACTTATTAGTGATAGTATTGTCAATACTATTGCTATTATATAAAGTATCATTCAGCCTCAACTACTTTCTCCATTAATAATAGCTTCTGCTACTTGCATACCACTCAAAGTGACCATAGGCATACCAGCACCAGGATTTACAGAACCACCTACAAAGTACAAATTTTTGAAGTACTGACTTTTTTTAGGAAACTTGAAACCTTTATTTTTCCTCTTATTAGAAACTACGCCATATATTGCTCCTTTATTAGAATTGTAGTTATTTTCAATGTCATGTGGCGTCCATATATCTTCATATACAATGTGCCTTCTCAAATCTTTTAAGCCCATAGACTCTAATTTATTCAATATACGTTCTCGGAATTGCAGATATTCTGCTTCACTAAATGACTTATTCTGAATGTATGGTATGTGTGGCAATATTTTTATATTCTCGTGTCCTTCTGGCGCCTGTGTCTTATCTGTTTTATTTGTGTTCACTACATAAATTGTCGGATCTTCAGGCAAAACATACTGGTGAAAAACTTGATCATAATTAACTTTAGAATTACTTGAAAAGAAAAAGTTATGATGTTGAAGCTCTGGATAACTTTTGTCCACACCAAGATGCATGACATAACCTGAACTAGCT
>NZ_RQYH01000008.1 GCF_003860215.1 Desulfovibrio sp. OH1186_COT-070
GCTCTTGCTCGTCCACGGCGATAACCGGAACTTTCTTTTTTCCCTGCTCCTTGGTAAATTCCATCTGTAGCCTTCCTTGTTGGTCTGGGGGTTGATCGTCCTAACCAAAACCTAACCAACTTGGAGGGCTACGTCATTTTTCAAATCTGCGAAACTTTCTGAAAGTTTCACGATTTCAACGAGATCTGTACTTCAACCATATGAAATGGACAACAAATTTTTTGAAAAATCATCATAAAGGTGAATGTTTACTTGCCTGAACTGGCGGACGGATTTTGTGGCTTTGCTGTGGGGCGGCAGGAACAACAAAGCCCCCTGTTGTCGGGGGCCGTGTGGTCAGAAGTTTGTGGTGTCGGGGTGTCAGGAGTGCTTGCGGGTCAGGCCCGCCCACAGGCCAACGCCTATCACCAGGACGCCGATAATTGCGTATGCAGTCCAGGCACTCATTTTTTCGCCTCCCATATGGTGAAAATATAACTATAACCATTCTTTTGCGGGTTGTCGAACTCTTTTGCAGGCTGTCGCGGGGTGGAAGGCGTTGCAATGCATCGGGGCAAAGCCGCATCACCTGTACAAGTGGATGTTCATGTGGAATTGTCATCCCCCCCGCCGTTGATCGTTTGCGCAGTGCTTTGCCCCGGCTGTTCCATGGCTCCCGCGAGGGGCTTTTTTGCATGCAAAAATCCGGACGGCCCATTGCGGGATGCCCGGATTTTTGGGTGCGGGGGCCGTGCGGCCCCCGCAGGATTTGGCAAAAAGCCTAGAAGCTGTAGGCGAAGACCACCTGGGCCTTCCACATGTCCTGCTTGGAGAACGTGCCGTTACCCGCGCCGCCGTTGTAGCCGCGCCGGGTCCAGGTGCCGTTGTCCATGCAGTTGATGACGTAGTCCAGTTCCAGATTCATTTCCAGGTTTTCGTAGATCTTGTAGGAGTTCACCAGGTTGAATTCCACAAGACCGTCGTGGGTGGTCAGGTACGGGCCTTCGTTGCCCCAGCCGCCGCGCCACGAATCGGCGTTGTTCATGTACTTGACCATGGAGGTGGAGTTGGTGCCGCCCCAGTAGGCCACGCGGAAGGTGTGGCTCAGATCTTCCACAAAGCTCATGTCGCGCAGTTGCGCGCCGATGCCCCACGTGCCGGCATAGCTCACAGCGTAGTCTTGGCGTCCCCAGCCCAAGTTGCCGTCGCCCAGGAAGGAGGTGAAGGAACCGCAGGGCACAATAGAAGGCATACGCTCGGAGCCGTTTTTCACATTGCCGTCGTCACCGCTGGCATACCAGCCGAAGATGCCGGGCACGCCCCAGTCCAGCTTGTATTCCACAAGGGCCTTGGCCAGCCAGCCCTGACGCTGGGTGCTGGCGCGATCCCAAGCGGTCGGATCAAGGCGCTTGGTCACGTTATAGCGGCCCATGGCTTCGACATAGCCGTAATTGATGTCGAACTCGATGTTCAGGGGATCAAAGGCCGTGATGGCCACGGGCAAGCCGGCCCAGAACAGGGAGCCATAGTGTTTGCTGGTATTCCACGCGGCATTGGGAGTGAAGCCGGTGTTGAAGCCCGAGTAATAGCTCAGCAGGGAGGCATCCAGGAAGCCGTCAGCGGTGCCCCAGCCACCAGCAGCCGCCGGAGCGCCATAATTCCGCAGGGCGTTCTTGCCCATCATGCCGTACATGACCCAAGGCGTCACTTTCACGCCGTCAAAGGTCAGGGGCAGGGTCAGGGCAAAGAGGTCAATGTTGTCCAGATAGTTGGGCCTGTCCGTCCCTGTGCCGCCTGCACCGTTGAAGTTGTCGTTGACCGGGCGCGCCCAGAAGGCGGTGAGGCCCACGTTTTCGTTGAAGGCATAGCTGGCGGTCACGGCAGCCACATCACCATCAAACACGGCGGAGCCGCCGGCCACGTTGGGCAGCACCAGCCCCTGAATGCCCATGCGGAACTTCAGGTCGGTCTGGGGCACGATCCAGTCGATATAGGCGCGCTTGACCTCCACGGCAACGCCGTCAGCACCCAGAGCACCACCGGCACCACGATTTGCAACGCCATTAGCACGCCCCCAAATTTGGTCACCGATTTCAAAATACACGGTGCCGGACAGGGCCTCGGAGGCCACGGCGTCCAACTGCAGGCGCACGCGCTGACGGGCGTCGAACACGTCGTCGTCATTGCTTTTCAGGCTCTGCTGACCGGGAGCCCTGGTGTGCCTGGTGGGGCTGGTGTCACTCACGCCAAAGCCCATGAGCCACTGGCCCTTGGCCTTGAAGTCAATGGCGCTGGCGCCGGTGGCCGCGCCGAAAACCAGGCCCGCAGCCAAAAGAAGCGTACAGATGCGTTTCATGTTTTCCTTCCTCCATAAAGATTCTGATGGGGGTCAAAAATTTTTGACCCGCTGACATGAAACGCACCCTACACGGCTTTGCACCGCATGGCAAGAATTTTGGTAAAAAATTTTTTACTTTTCCTGCGGGCGCACAATCACAGAAAATCGGGGTCTGCGGCTGCCCTGCCTTCGGCCAGCATGATGCGCACATAGTGCAGGCCGTGTTCGTCCACAGGGAGGATGGGAAAGTTCTGCCCGCAGGCCGGGCAGCGGATCATGCGCGGCTCGGTGGGGCTGGCCTGGGGAATGTGCTTGCCGCAGCCGGGGCAGGGATAGAAAAACAGGATTTCCATGCCGTCAGGAGCCACGGGCTGCACGGGGCGCTTGCGTTCAGTCACGGTGCTCTCCTTCGCTCCCGCTGGCTGCCAGATTGCGGCCGGTCATGGCTTCTGGCAGGGGCACGCCCCACAGGCCGAGGATGGTGGGGGCCACGTCGCACAGCCTGCCGTTGCGCAGGGCGGGTGCGGGCGCGGCTGTGGCGTCCAGCAGGATGCAGGGCACGGGATTGGTGGTGTGGGCTGTGTGTGGGCGGCCGTTGGGGGTGAGCATGGTTTCGCAGTTGCCGTGGTCGGCAAGAATCAGCATGCGGCCCTGCCGCGCCTCCACGGCGGCGGCCATGCGCCCCACGCATTCGTCCACCACGCGGCAGGCCTCCACGGCGGCCTCCAGATTGCCGGTATGGCCCACCATGTCGCCGTTGGCCAGATTGCAGACCACAAGGTCATGCTCCCCCCGGTTCCAGGCGTCGACAAATTTGTCCGTCACCTCGCGGGCGCTCATGGCCGGTTTCTGGTCATAGGTGCTCACGTCGCGCGGCGAGGCAACAAGGATGCGCTCCTCGCCCGGAAAAGGCTCTTCCACGCCGCCGTTGAAAAAATAGGTGACGTGGGCGTATTTTTCTGTTTCTGCCAGGCGCAGCTGGCGCAGTCCCAAGCGGGAGATCACCTCGCCCAGGCCCATGCCCGCCGCCTCCTTGGGAAAGGCCACGGGAATGCCGAAATCTGCCTCATAGGGCGTCATGGAGGCCATGCCCGTCAGCGCGGGCAGCCTGCCCCGGTCAAAATCGGCAAAATCCCGCGCCAGAAAAGCCCGCCCCAACTGGCGCATGCGGTCTGCCCGAAAGTTGAACAAAAAGAGCCCGTCACCGTCGGCCATGCCCGGAGCGTCTCCACCGGCAAAGGCCACGGGCGCAATGAATTCGTCCGTAACGCCCTGCTGGTAGGAGGCGGCCACCACTGCCGCCGGGTCCTGGTCTGTCAGAGGCTGGCCGTGCACCAGCGCCTCCCACGCCCGCTGCACGCGCTCCCAGCGCCGGTCACGGTCCATGGCATAAAAGCGCCCGGCCAGACTGGCAATGCGCGCCAGAGGTTGCGCCTCAAGAAAGGCTTGCAGGCGGCGTACAAAGTCCGCGCCGCTGTGGGGGTCGCAGTCCCGCCCGTCCATGAAGCAGTGGATGCGCACGGGAATCCGGGCCTCATGGCACAGGGAGCACAGGGCTTCGAGGTGGCGGATGTGGCTGTGCACGCCGCCGTCCGAGAGCAGGCCCGCCAGATGCAGCCTGCCGCCGCTGCGGCGCACAGCGTCCAGCAACGCGCCAAATGCGGCGTTGGCGGCAAGGGAGCCGTCTTCCAGGGCGAGGTCGATGCGGGTCATGTCCTGATAGATCACGCGGCCCGCCCCGATGTTCAGGTGCCCCACTTCGGAATTGCCCATATAGCCATCGGGCAGGCCCACGTCCCGGCCGGATGCCGAAAGGCGCGCGTGGGCGCAACGCGCCGTGAGGGCATCAAGGTGGGGAGTTGCGGCCAGCCAGGGGGCGTTGCCCGGCCCGGGAGGGGCCATGCCCCAACCGTCAAGAATGAGCAGAAGGGTAGGGGTCATGCCTGTTCGCCTTCGGGTTCGGAGGTTGCGGACGGAGACGGCGCGGCCCTGCGCGCGGAAACCTGCGCCCAGAGGGCCTCCAGATTGTACATTTCGCGCGTGGATTCCAGAAAGATATTGACGACCATGTCGTTCATGTCCACCAATATCCACTGGCCTGCGGCATGGCCCTCGGTGCGCAGATATTCGTAATTGCGCTCCCGGCACAGTTGCCCCACGCCGTCGGCCAGGCTCTGGGCCTGCCGCACGGAACCTGCGCTGGCAATGACCAGAGCCTCGGTAAAGCCGGACCGGCCAGCCAGATCCAGGCTGACCACCTGCGCGGCCTTGTGATCTTCAAGCCAGCGGACCACATCCGCCACCTTGTCGCACAGGGGAGTGGATGAAAAGCGCCGCGCGCTGCCGGCAGCCGCCGGAGAAGTCTGCATGATTTTTTTCATGCACCCTGCTTACCGCAAACTTGCCCCAAGGGCAATGCGCGCGGCGGGGGGGCCTTGTGCCGCTGGCCCGGAAATCCGGGTGCGCGGCAGGGGCAGGGCGTGTATTGACCCCGGCCCCGCATTGCGGCAAAAGATGCCGTAGCGCCAGCAACGCAAGGAGAAAGCCCGTGCTTTTTGATATCAGACAGGAAACCCTGCCCCGCGAAGATCTGGAAGCCCTGCAACTGCGCCGCCTGCGCGATTTGTGCGGCCGCATCCACGCCAATGTGCCCTTTTACCGCAAACGCTTTGAGGAGGCGGGCATCAGCCCCGCGTCCATCAATTCGCTGGCGGACCTGCGGCTGCTGCCCTTCACGGAAAAGCAGGACCTGCGCGACTATTATCCTTTTGGCCTGTTTGCCGTGCCCAGGGACCATATCGTGCGGCTGCACGCCTCCAGCGGAACCACGGGCAAGGCTGTGGTGGTGGGCTATACGGCCCGCGACCTCGACCACTGGGCCGAAGTCATGGCCCGCAGCATGGCCGCAGCCGGAGTGAACCATGCCGATGTGGTGCATGTGGCCTACGGCTACGGCCTGTTTACCGGAGGGCTTGGCGCGCACTACGGCGCGGAGCGCGTCGGCGCCACGGTGGTGCCCGCCTCGGGCGGGGCCACGCGGCGACAGGCGCATCTGCTGCGCGATTTCGGCGCTACGGTGCTCTGCGCCACGCCGTCGTATGCCCTGCACCTCTGGGAAGCCGCGCGGGAAACCGGCGTGGACTTTGCGACCCTGCCCCTGCGGGTGGGGATTTTCGGCGCGGAGCCGTGGTCCGAAGGCATGCGCCGGGATATTGAGGAAAAAATGGGCATCACTGCCATCAATATTTACGGCCTGTCGGAAATCATGGGGCCGGGCGTGGCCAGCGAATGCGCGGAGGCCAGACAGGGCATGCACCTCTGGGAAGACCATTTTCTGCCCGAAATCATTGATCCCGTCACAGGAGAGCAACTCCCCCCCGGCGAAGTGGGCGAACTGGTGCTGACCACGCTCACCAAGGAGGGCATTCCCCTGCTGCGCTACCGCACCCGCGACCTGACCAGCCTGGACTACACCCCCTGCCGTTGCGGGCGCACCCATGTGCGCATAGGGCGCATACAGGGCCGCAGCGACGACATGCTCATCATCCGCGGGGTCAACGTCTTCCCGCAGCAGATTGAGGGCATTCTCATGGAAAGCGAGGGGCTTTCCCCCAACTACCAGATCATCGTGGACAGGGTGGACAATCTGGATACGCTGGAAGTGCACGTTGAGATGGACGAAAACCTCTTTGCCGATGAAATCCGCAAACTGCAGATGCTCGAAAAACGCCTGCAAAAAAATATCAAGGAATTTCTGGGCGTCACAGCCAGAGTGCGCCTTGCGGAACCGCGCTCCATAGAGCGCTCCGAAGGCAAGGCCCGGCGCATTGTGGACAAACGCCCCAGGGATTGAGCGCGGGCGGCGTTGGCGAAAAGACGCGCGAAGAGCTTGACAGGTTCCGGCAGAAGGAGTAAATATTTGTTTTGTGCGGGAGTAACTCAGTGGTAGAGTGCAACCTTGCCAAGGTTGAAGTCGCGGGTTCAAATCCCGTCTCCCGCTCCACTTTTTTTCCGGTTTTTTCGGCGGCATAGCCAAGTGGTAAGGCAGAGGTCTGCAAAACCTCGATTCTCCAGTTCAAATCTGGATGCCGCCTCCAAAAGGATTTTTCAGCTACAGATTGCGGGAGTAACTCAGTGGTAGAGTGCAACCTTGCCAAGGTTGAAGTCGCGGGTTCAAATCCCGTCTCCCGCTCCACCCTTGCGGGAATAACTCAACGGTAGAGTGTCAGCTTCCCAAGCTGAAGGTTGCGGGTTCAAATCCCGTTTCCCGCTCCAGGAAGATCCACAGGCTGCGTCAAAAAACGTGGCCTGTTTTTTGTTTGTCCCCCTTTTTGAGGGAGACCCCCCAAAAAATTGCTTGCCATAGTCCCATTTTGGGACTATGGTTTGTCCATGAGAATAGTCGCTGTTTCGACTCTGAAAAGATTTTGGGAGAACCATGCTGCCTGTACGGACGCCAAGGCTCCACTTGAGGCGTGGTATGCCTTTGCGGGCAAGGCTGACTGGGCTTCCCCGGCAGACGTCAAAAAGGATTTCGGAAGCGCAAGCATTCTCAAGGACGGGCGCGTGGTCTTCAACATTGCCGGGAACAAATACCGGCTTGTGGTCAGGATAAACTATCCTTACCGCGTCGTGTATATCCGTTTCATCGGTACCCATGTTCAGTATGATGCCATTGATGCACAAACAATATGAGGAAAAACACCATGCATATCAAGCCTGTCCGTACCGAAGATGATTACCGCGAGGCTTTGCGCCGTATGGAAATGCTTATGGACGCTGAAGCCGGAACGCCTGAAGGCGACCAACTTGAAGTTCTGGCAACACTGGTGGAAGCCTATGAACGCAAGGCGTACCCCATGGATATTCCCGATCCGGTAGAGACCATCAAATTTCATATGGAACGTAGCGGGATGACGCCCAAAGACCTGAAGCCCATGATAGGTAATCTGAACCGCGTTTATGAGGTGCTGAATCACACGCGCCCGCTTACCCTGTCCATGATTCGGAAGCTGCACAGTGGGCTTGGAATTCCTGCCGAGAGTCTGATCAAGGCATCTGTTCACGCATAGGCCATGCCTCTACCCTGTATGTTTTCAATGTTCTGTCTTTCTCCTCGTGTAATCCCCCAAAAAATGGTAGCATTTGAAAGTAGAATTTCCCATACTCATGAAGCGCACAACGAAAAAAGCCATCCGGAAATTTTCCCAGATGGCTTTTTTCGTTGTTTTTTGTGCTGGTCGGGATGAAAGGATTTGAACCTTCGACCCCTTGAACCCCATTCAAGTGCGCTCCCAGACTGCGCTACATCCCGACGCAACACAAATTTTTATGTTGCAGGGCAGAGATTGTCAAGGAGTTTTTGGGGATTTTTCTCCCGTGCCAGAACAAGGGCTACCATGGGGGGAAGATACAGGCTGATGTCGCCTTCAGGGCGGTGGGGCAGGGGCGCGGTAAAGTGTTCCGTGGGGGGGAGGGTGATTGCCAGATTGCCGTGACCGGCAAAGCGTTTTTCATCCGAAGACAGGATTTCCGTGTATTTTCCGGGGGTGACCGCAAAAAGCATGTTCTGGGGTTCCAGTTCATGAAAGTTGAAAACAAAAAGCAGGCATCCGCGCTCAAAGGCCAGGATGCGCTTTTCTTCATGGATAAAGCGGAAAAGGGGCGGCTTTAGAAAATCGGGCAGAAAGGCGCGAACAAGCTCCAGCATCTGCGCTTTGTCCCAGGAGGCGAGGGCGGCATATTTGAGGTCGGCCCGCTCTGTGAGATGCCACTGGCGGTGGGCGCGCTCTTCCGCATCCAGCCATTCGGGGTGGCCGAATTCGTTGCCCATGAAGTTCAGATATCCGGCATCGGCCGCAGCCAGCGTCACAAGCCGCATCAGGCGGTAAAAGGCCAGCCCGCGCGAGACGTTCCAGTTGTCCGCGCCAAAGGCCATATAGTGGTACATGTCATCGCCCAGCAAACGCCAGATCATGGCATCATCGCCGTTGATGCACTGGTCGTGGCATTCCACATAGCTGATGGTGCGGTCATAGGCGCGGTGGTTGGTCATTTCGTGCCACAGGCTCCCCATATCGCGCGGGGAAACGATGCATTTTTCCCAGTAGTCGGGAATGCCCATGGCGAAACGGTAGTCAAACCCCAGTCCGCCCTCTTCCGGTGCGCAGGTCAAACCCGGCATGCCGGAGAACTCTTCTGCTATACTTATGGCGGAAGGCGTCAGGGTATGGACAAGAGTATTGGCCAGCCCCAGATACATTTCGCCGTCAATATTGGCGCGGGGTTCGTTGTGCTTGCCGTAAAAGCAGCGGTGTACGTGCGAAAAATCGTCATCCATGCCAAGGTCATGGTACAGCATGTTGCCCACGGCATCGAAGCGAAATCCGTCTATCCGGAATTCTTCAAGCCAGTAGCGGCAGTTGGAAAGCAGAAAGCGCCTTGCCATCTCCTGGCTGAAGTCAAAGGACGGGGTGCCCCACTGGTTGAGCTTGTCGGTAAAGAAGTAACTGCTTCCGTCATAACGGGCCAGCCCCTGCTCCGTATTGGGGCTGGCGTGCCCGTGGGGGATGTCCAGAATAACGGTCAAGCCCAGACCGTGCGCTGTATCCACCAGTTCCCTGAACTGGTCGGGGGTTCCGTAGCGCGAGGAGGGGGCAAAGTAGTTGCTTACCTGATACCCGAAGGAGCGGTAGAGGGGGTGCTCAAGAATGCCCATAAGCTGCACGGTGGTGTAGCCGCTTTCCCGGATGCGGGGCAGGATATGGAGGGAAAAATGCCGGTAGGTGCCGACACTGTCTTGCCCATGCTCATGCGCGGCCTGCGCCATGCCGACATGCGCTTCGTAGATGCGGGGAAAGGGGGAGCGCTTGGGGCGCCTGTGTCGGAAAACATACGGATTTTCCGGCAGCCACATGCGGGCGCACCACTGCGCGGGCACGGTCGCGTCCTGCTCCACCCATGCGGCAAAAGCCGGTATGCGCTTTGCCGATAGCGGCGCCTCGGTATTTTTTTGCGCGGCGGAACCTGGCTCTATGCGCAATTCCGTGTATGTTCCGTGCCGGAGTTCGTCGCAGGGCAGTTCCAGTTCAAAAATACCGTCAGCACGGTGCCGGAAGCGATAACGGGCATGCCGCTGAAAGCCGAGCCTGTCCGTTGTGAGCCAGACGGCAGCGGCCTGGGGCATATACTCACGCCAGCGCCAGACGCTTTCTCCCGCAGCGTTGACAGTGCGGTGCGGACCCAGAATTTTGTGCAGGTTGGCATAGGAGCGCAGCGAACCGAAGCGGGTGCGGATGCGCTCCATTTCCGCATTGTGGTTATGGCGGCGTCGCAGCAAAAAAGGCCGGTATGCTTCCAGAGAGGGGTCTTCCAGGGGATTTGCCGGAGAAGGGGCCATGGCGACATCTCCTTGAATGCTCGTGGTTGACCACAAGGGCGTGTCGTTGGTCGACGGTTTGGCGCGGCAGCAAACTTCTGGAGAAACAGTGGGGCGTTCCGGCAGTCATGCGACCGGAAACTCCGGAACGCCCTGTTTTTGTGTGCCGGGCACAGTCATGCGCCCGGCATCCGTTCAGTCTTTGAAAGGAGAAATTTTGCGCAGCGTGGCAATGATCTGCGGAAAATGCTGGATGACAAAATCGACTTCTTCCTCCGTGGTATACCGGGAAAGGGAGAGGCGGATGGAGCCGTGGGCGTAATTGAAGGGCACGCCCATGGCCCGCAGCACATGCGATGGCTCCAGGCTGCCCGAGGTACAGGCAGAGCCGGAACTGGCGCAAATGCCCATGCGGTCCAGCATGATCAGGATGGCCTCGCCTTCCACATTCTTGAACGAAATGTTGGTGGTGTTGGGCAGCCGGTTTTCCGGGTCACCGTTGACAATGGTGTCCGGAATGCTGTTGGTGATGCCGTGCTCCAGGCGATCCCGCAGACGCGCCATTGCGGCCGACTCCTGCTGCATATGGGTGGCGGCCATTTGGGCTGCCACGCCCAGCCCCACGATATACGGCACGTTTTCCGTGCCCGCGCGGCGGCTGCGCTCCTGATGCCCGCCCCGCAGCAGGGGGCGAAAACGTACGCCCTTGCGCACATAGAGTGCGCCAATGCCCTTGGGGGTGTGCAGCTTGTGCCCGGACAGGGACAGCATGTCGACAGGCATGCTGCCCATGTTTATGGGCAGTTTGCCCACAGCCTGCACGGCATCGGTATGGAACAGAATGCCGCGCTCTTTTGCCATTTCCGCCATGCGCTGGATGGGATAGTAGTTGCCCACTTCGTTGTTGGCAAACATGATGGATACCAGTGCCGTGTCTTCGTCCAGGGCGGCTGCGTATTCGTCCAGATCAAGCCTGCCCTTGTTGTCCACGCCAAGGTAGGTCACGCGGTATCCCTGGTTTTCCAGATGCTGCATGCCGTTGAGAATGGCGGGGTGCTCCACCCGCGTGGTGATCATGTGGCGTTTTTCGGGCTGGGTTCTGACGGCGGTCCAGATGGCGGAATTGTCGCTCTCCGAACCGCAGGAGGTAAAGATGATTTCTTCGGGCGAAGCGCCCAGAAGCTCCGCAAGCTGCCCGCGAGCCGTGTCCACGGCTTCTGCAACCTGGCCTCCGAAAGAATACATGCTGGACGGATTGCCATACAACTCACCCAGATAGGGCAGCATGGCCTCGCGCACTTCAGGGGCAATGGCCGTTGTGGCGTTGTTGTCAAGATAGATGGTTTTCATGCCTGCGCCTCCACCACAAGAATGTCCGGTTCCACATGTTCGCGCAAAAGCCCCTGCACCAGATCGCGGATGGTCACTTCGCTGGAGCGGCAGTTGGCGCAACGCCCGCGCAAGGAAACCACAACGCGCGGCCCGTCCACGTCCACCAGTTCGATGTCGCCGCCGTCCAGCGCCAGGCGGGGACGGATTTCTTCGTCAATGATCCTGAGAACCTTCTGCATGCGCTGGACGTTGGTCAGGCGTGCCTTGGGCTTCAACTCCACCAGAACCTTCTGCTGCAACTGGGCAGCCAGAATTTCCGCGATTTCGTCCAGGCACTCTCCGCACGCGCCTCCGGCCTTGGTGTAGTTGGTGATTTCCTCCACGGTCTTGAGACCGTTTTCCGTGATGGCGCGGATGATCTGGGCATCGGTAATGCCAAAGCATTTACAGACCAGTTTGCCGTCCTCATGGGCGTGGGGTACGGGCGGTTCGCCCCGCCAGTGGCGGATGGCGGCTTCCAGAGCTTCCTGTCCCATGACGGAACAGTGCATCTTCTGCTTGGGCAGGCCTCCCAGAGCGGCAACAATGTCCTTGTTGGTCACGCGTGATGCCTGATCCACGCTCATGCCCTTGATCATGTCCGTAAGGATGGAACTGGAAGCAATGGCGCTGGCGCAGCCAAACGTTTCAAAGCTGGCGTCTTCAATGATTTCGGCATCGGAGATTTTCAGGTACAGCTTGAGAGCGTCGCCGCAGGTCAGGCTGCCGACTTCTCCTATGGCATTGGCTCCCTCCAGGGGGCCCACATTGTGCGGGTGCAGAAAATGGTCATGAACAGTGTCAGTGTAGTTCCACATGGGAGCCTCCCGAGGGATGGTTTTTCATGTCAATAATGTCTTGCAGCGTGTAGCGCTGCAAGAACGTGTGAATGTTTTCGTCCAGTGCGTTCCAGAAGTTGCGGGCAGGGCAGACGTTCTCCCGGGAGCAGTGGAAGTCCTTTGTCAGACAGGTTACCGGGGTGATTTCTCCCTCCAGGTGCTGGAAAATTTCTTTCACGCTGATTTCCGCAGGTGATCGGGCCAGCGCATAGCCGCCGCCGGATCCGCGCGCCGTGCGCAGTATGCCCGCAGGGCGCAGCATACGCGCAATCTGCTCCAGATAGCCGTGCGAAATGTTTTCCGCCTGAGCCACCTGCGGCAGACGGAGAAATTCTCCCACAGGGTGGGCCGCCAGCCGCAGCAGAAAGCGCAGGCCGTAGCGGGTTCTTGTTGAAAAGCGCATAGCATTCCTTATTCTTTTATGGCAACTCCCGAGGATTGCTGCCGGTTTCCGGTGATGGCAGCAAGACTGAACGGAGTTTCCTGGTACACATAGTAGTTGAGCCAGTTGGAATAGAAAAGGTGCGCATGCGCCCGCCAGTTCATGCGGGGCGCAAGATCGGGATTTTCCGCCGGATAATAGTGCCGGGGAGGGATGGGGTTCAGTCCCTTGCCCTGATCGCGACGGAATTCCGCGTCCAGTGTGCCGCGGTCATATTCCAGATGCCCTGTCATGAAAACCTGGGAGTGATCACGGCTTTCCGCCAGGGTCAGCCCGGCTTCGCGCGACTCTGCCAGCACCCGCAGCCGCGGCTCGTTGAGCACATCCTCGGTACGCACGCCGGTATGGCGGGAATGCGGCGCTGTGAACGTGTCGTCAAAACCGCGAAACAGGTGGCAGCCGGGGTGCAGCACATCGTGGTCAAAGACCCCCGAAATTTTTGCAGGCAGGGGATATTTGGGGATGCCGTAAAAATGGTACAGGGCTGCCTGGGCTGCCCAGCAGATATAGAGTGTGGAGTGCACATGCTCTTGCGCGTAGGTCATGATTTCCAGCAATTCGTGCCAGTAATCCACATCCTCAAAAGGCAGGTGCTCCACGGGTGCGCCCGTGACGATCATACCGTCAAAGGCGCAGTGGCGCATTTCGGCAAATGTCTTGTAAAAACGCTCCAGATGCAGGGCTGGCGTGTTTTTGGAAACATGGGCCGCCGTGCGCAGCAGGGTGACGTTGATCTGCAGGGGGGTGTTGCCCAAAAGCCGCAACAATTGGGTTTCTGTGGCGATTTTGGTGGGCATCAGGTTGACGATGGCAATTTCCAGCGGCCGGATGTCCTGCCGTGCTGCACGATCTTCGGTCATGACGAAGATATTTTCGCTTTCCAGCGCGGTACGCGCGGGGAGGTCTGCCGGAATCTTGATGGGCATATGTGCTGTCCTCAAGGGGTTGGATACGCCGGTTCCGGCGAGACGCCGTCGGCACACGGGTGCACCGTGCACAAGGTCTTCCGGGATCGTACTGAAAACATAGTTGAGAACTATACTTTGTCAAGACCTTTCTGGCGTTTGCTTTTGAGGAGTTTCAAAAGGGCAAAATCAGGCGTTCTGCGGGGGAAGACACAGGCGGTTTTGCGCCAGGGTAACAATGTGCTGCGGCTTTTTGGCAATGTGGTCCGCGTGTGCCGCGCGCAGTTCGCCTTCTCCGCGAAAGCCCCAGGCAACACCTACAGACGTCATGCCCGCATTGCGCGCGGTGAAAATATCCACATCGCTGTCGCCCACATAAAAGGCCTGGTCAGGCGGCACCGCCAGAATGCGCAGCATGTCCAGAGGGGCTGCGGGAGAAGGCTTGAGAGGCACGCCCTGCCGGGCGCCCTGCACCAGAGCAAAAGGAACAGAAGGAAAATAGTGGCGGACAAGGCTGACGGTCATTTCGTCGGGCTTGTTGGAGAGAACCGCGATGGCCTCGCCGAGCGTTGCAAGCTCTGCCAGTGCTTCTGTAATCCCCTCGTAGGGGCGGGTGCATTGGCACATGTGTTGGCTGTAGTGTGCGCGTGCGGCATCGGTCAGGCGGGCCAGTTCCTGCGGTGCGAGAGAATCCGCTGTTGCTGCGGGCAGGGCGTTGCGCATGAGGTGGTCAAAACCGCGGCCGACAAGCATGCGAAAGTCCTGCATGCTGTGCGTGGGGTAGCCGTTTTGGGAAAGAACTGTGTTGCAGGCGTTGCCGATGTCTTCCAGGCTGTCGAGCAACGTTCCGTCAAGATCAAAAAGAAAGGCGCTCATCTGTTTTCCTCGTCTGCTCTCTGTGGTGCGGGCAGGACGTTCTGCACCGTGTCCGGATATTTTTGCAGGTTATGAATCCAGTTGCAATCTGGTAGAGAGGGGAAGATGCGGATTTTCGCGGTGTGGGAAATTCAGGAGGGCGTGCACACGGAAGAAAGGCGCGTTCCGATGAAAACGAGACTGCGTTCCGCCGCATCGTCCGGAACCTCTTCAAATCTTAGCTGCCCGGCGGCATACTGTACGACTGTGGGGATGACGTTTCCCCTCTCGTTCAGATTGACGATGCCTTTGGCGCGGCAAAGCCCTGGTCCGGCGGATCGGATCATGTCTTGTATGTCCTTCATGCTGACAGGCTGCGGCAGGATGACGCAGAGTGAGGAAAACTCTTCATCGGTATGATCAGGATGGTGAAGGTTTTTTACGGGACGGAGGCGGGGGGAATGTGAGGGGGGGCCCCCCTGTTTGTCCAGCCATGCGGAATGCAGGGCATCAAGATGGGCAAAGGCAATGTTGCCGTGTGTCGCCGGAAGAATGACAGCTTTGGCGTTGCGGCATCGTACCTCGGCCATGACTTCTTCAAGACGTGCTTCAGAGACGGCGTCGGCCTTGTTGACAACGGTCACATCGGCCTGTTCTATCTGCGCAGCGCGGACAACCGAGTCTGTGTGCTCCCATGCCAGAGCATCCACAATGGTTATGACCAACCCCGGACGCACCAGATCGCTAAGCTCCTTCACGGATTCAAGAACATTGGCGGGATTGGCCACTCCCGTAGTTTCGAGAATCACCTGCCCGGCAGGGGCCGCCTTCAGAAGGCGCTGCAAACCTGGGCGCAGGCTGTCTGCAAGTGAACAGCACACACATCCCTCATTCAATGCTTCGACATGGGTTTCTCCCTTGGTGCATGCGGCGTCCAACCCGATGGGACCCAATTCGTTCTGGATGACGGCGGCAAATTGTTCCCGTCCGTTCAGATAGTCCAGCCAGCGGCGTAAAAAAGTTGTTTTCCCTGCGCCCAGAAATCCGGTCAGAATGTGCAGAACCGGCAAGGTGTCGTTTTGCGCCGGTGTGGTGGCATGCCGTTGTGCGGGCAGGCGGCGCAGGGGTTTGCCGCCGGCGGTCATGGCCGGAAATACGGGCGGGGTGGATTGACGGGAGACGGAGGAGGGCGGCGGCGTTGTTCCTAGCTCGGCATGCAGTGACAATATCCATGCCTTTTGTCCGCAGTTCGTCACGCTATTGCCGCATTGGGGAACCATGCGCAGGCTCAGGAGAGGATCTTCTGCAAAAAGTGATGCCATGGTTGCCGACAGTGTCGTGAACATGCGCAGCAGCAGCCTGAATGCGGGAACGTCATGCTCCACGCCACCGGGAGGAACCAGCCATTGGCGTGATGCCGTTCCATCCAGCCGTACAGCTATGCCGTCTGTGGAAATACGGCGATATCTGGCGGGAGCTGAAAGAGCTACGGAAAGTCCTGAGCCGTCCAGCGCTGCCGTAATCCGGAGCGTTCCCATACAGAAGGGCGCGAGCGCCGGAGCATGGAGGGAAAGGTTACGCAGCATGCTCTCATATTCCGGCTTCATGGCCAAAGCCAAAGCCTGGAGGGGGAAGCTGTCCAGAACGGCGTCTTCTGCCCGGGGAAAAACGTGCGCGTTAAATGTGCCGTAAAGAAAGGTTTTATCCGTATGCTCTTTCAGAAAAACCAGGCCGTATACATGGGGAGAACCCGCCACCCGGAACGTCCATGCGGGATGCCCCTGATGGGAAGGGAGTATGCCGCGCCAACCCAGAGCGCGCGCCCGTTTGCGGTCAAGATGTATGCCCGCGAGCAGGCAGTTTGCAAGGGAAGGGCTTTCGGGGCCGGTCTCCGGGGAAAGGGGGCGGGGCAACAGCGTGTCAAGGCGCACGGCGATGTTCCTCTTGTGGCGGCGGTGACAAGTCCGCATTGCGCATCTTGTCTATGACGTCACCATTGCCGAGATAGTTTGTTGTCTTGGAGCGAAAGCGTGCTGTGCCCTTAACCACGGGGTAGCCCGCATCCACAAATTTTTGGGCTGTGATAAGCCCTGTGCAGTGGTTGCAACCAACTTTTTGCAGATTCCATTTTTTGAGGCCGATCACCAGATCGTCATATTTGGGATCCCAGTCATCAAAGGGCGAAATGTGCAGCCCGCCGTACAAACCGTAAAACTGGTCATTTTCATATGCCAGAGTTTTGTACGCCGTGTCGGCAAAGAGAATGATGCCCAGGTGGCAGCATCCTGTAATGCTTACCAGGCCAATGTCTTTCACATTGCAGTAAAGTGAGATTTCTCCGAACACCTTGAATATGATCGGACAATCGAATCCGTAGAGAGCCACGCCGTCCTGGATTTTGTGCAGGCCTTTGGGCACTTCAGTCCATTTTCCCACATGGCCGCAATCTTTGAGGTATTGTTTTCCGTTGGGATAAAACGTGTTGGGCGTATAAATGTGAATGTCGGGATTGTATTTTG
This sequence comes from Desulfovibrio sp. OH1186_COT-070, assembly GCF_003860215.1. GTDB lineage: Bacteria > Desulfobacterota > Desulfovibrionia > Desulfovibrionales > Desulfovibrionaceae > Desulfovibrio. Next base: position 16,627 of record NZ_RQYH01000008.1, read on the forward strand.
TCACAACAGGAAGCCCGAAATAATGATCCATGTGCTCATGTGTCTGGATCATGGTTGTGATCTCTTTGTTGGCCAGCATGACGTCGATGCCTTCACGTTTGTAGCATGCCTCCATCCACTGATAATTCCAGCCCGTATCAAAGAGATATTTTGTAACTTTTCCGTCCATGGCCTCAATTTCAACAAGGCAGGAAAAACCTCCGGCATTGTCAGGATGCACACAGTTTTCGCGCACGATCTGCCATGCCTCATCAAGCTTTCCGGGCAGCAGATGCTTGATCCGCTTCATGCCGTCGGCATAGCTCCCTTTGCCTATTCCCTTGCCGTTGCCGAAAGGGGGCCAGTTGAAAGTGTACTGATCCACCAGCAGGCCGCCTGCGCCAGTCACGTCCTGCATAAAAATTCCGTTGTCAAACCAGCTCGTCTCAGAAATATTGGTGACCTTGATGGCTTTGCACACACCGATATCGGCGGAGCCGCGTTGCGCATCGGCAAGAAAGGCTCTGCGCATGGGGGAGTACGAATATACGCCCATGGCGCCGATTGTTCCCACACCAACCCCCAGAGCCGCACCCTTGAGAAATTCGCGTCTGTTCATGATGTTTCTCCTATTGCACAAGGGTGAAATGCGCGCTGAACCAGGGCAGCGCGGCCACTATGGCAAAATACAGTACAATGCCTGCAAGAATGCCGACCGCAAGGCCGGGGAGCATAGCCGGACTCCAGGCACTCCGGACGGCAAAGGCGTGCTCGTCGGCGGCAATCTCCCCGGCACTGCGGAGTTCACGCTTCCAGCCGGGCCAACCGTCCATGAACCACCAGTTGATCAGCCAGATGTTGATCAGCCAGATCATGGGAATCATGGGAAACTGTTGGGGGTGAGAAAAGCCTTTCTGTGTGCCGAGCAGGAAGTGGGCGTACTGATAATACAGGCAGTAGATCATAATGCCGCCGAGAGCGACCAGCACGGTGCGGACAAGAGCGTTGACCGGTGTACTGAACCTGTTGGGCCAGTTGCCGCAATAGAATTGCAGGAACAGGGCGGGTACCAGAAAGAAGATTGCGGTTTCTCCCACATGCAGCCAACGCCAGTCCGGAGCTGCGTCGCGTCGGTGCCCGCGCACTGCATCGCCCCACACCAGTTCCTGCATGTACCAGAAAAAGAAACATAGTGCGACAGAAATAGCCATGATGCCGAAAAAGAGGGCGAAACGGCGCAGCCATGGCCGCTTGATGAGGCAGAAAGAGTAGCGTTCCCAAATACCTTCCATGAACCACACTACAACAGTGCAGCACATGATCCATGCCACATGAAAGTTTGCGGAAACTGTTTGTGCAAAAGATTCCCAGTACGGTGGCGTGATGGCTGTGAAATACTGCCAGGGATAGTACAGGATGCCCATGTGATTGTGCATGGTCATGAAATAAATGACCAGGCTCAGGCAGAATGTGCCCAGCCAGATGCTGAATCCTTTGACAGGCTGGCCTTCATTCTGCCAGGGATGCCCTTCCAGGGCGACAAGCCAGGCGGGGCTGATCCATGAGGCAATGACGGCAAACATCATGCATGCTTGTGCTGCGTATTCTGTGGCATAAAATTCTGTAATTCCAGGTAATTGTTGTAGTTGGTGCGGGCTGAAATAGGCAAATGCGAAGTTCCCCAGCACGCCCTCAAAAAAACCGTGGATTATCACCAGCATCACGCCGACAGAGACAAGAGAAAGCACAATGCCCTTTTGCAGGGGGTGCGCGTTGCGTATCCAGCTGCGTTTGAATGGCCAGAAGTCAAAAATATAGGCCATCCAGATCAGGATTATGAGCCACCAGCGGCAATAGTTATAGCCGACATATGGCGTGTAAAGGCGCATGACGCCGCGCGGGTCCTGAAAAATCCACCAGGTGACGGCAAATATGGAAAGAGTCAGTATCATGTTCGCCAACAGAGGACAGGGGCCTTGCCACCGTTTGATGAGTTTCCGCTCTTCGAGATAAGGGATGTTGTGATCAGCCATCGGATCCTCCTCAGGGTGTGGAGTTTATGTTCCAGCAGGCGAGCGTGTCTGCGCGCGCATGACCTGTGCGACAGCCTGACTCAATGCTTCCTCGCTCATCGTGTCCACGGGAAGCCCCAGCCGCTGCCCTTCAAGACGCAACAAGCCGGGTGAAAACTCTGGTGGCAGTAACGTTCCTTTTTCGTAGGTGAAGGCGTCGGCGTCAGGATTTTCGTCGGATGCAGGGGGAAAAAACATGCGCCAGTATCGCCATAAAAAATTGCGCCGCTGCAGATTGATCATTTTTTTTCTCCCAGAATTTGCAGAAGGCATGAGACATAGGCTGAAACAGAAGAGGCGCAAGATTGGGCGTCGGCATGGCGCAGACCGTGCAGGGTGCGGGCCAGATGTTTGAAAAGATCTTCTAGTTGAGCTTGACTGCATTCCTGCAACAGTTTCGCCAACGCGCCAGTCTCGGGCAGGGTGTCCGCTCCGGCCCGTGCAAGGCGGGCATTGCTTATTGCCTGTAAAAGTATGGAGAAAAACTGAAGATGGTGTTGTGCCAGAAGATGCATTTCGCCGCGATGAAGAGCCATGCCTATGGAAGGCAGATGCCGCTCAAGAGTCAGCATGGCAGAAGGTGCGAATGAGCCGGATACGGTCGCCAGCAGGGATGGCATGATGATGTGCATGGCCTGCAGGCAGTCGGCCAGACTGGCGGTGGCCGGATTACAGGGAAGGGTGCGCACGAATGTTCCCTGATTGCGGCGTGTCTCCAAAATCCCCTTGCCTACCAAGGCGCTCAAGGCCGTACGCAACGTTGCCCGGCTGATTCCCAGTTCTTCAGCAAGGTGCCGTTCTGCGGGCAGGCGCTCAAACAGCGTCCAGCGCCCGCGCAGCAGGGCTTCTTCCAGTTGATTTATGGCGTTTGCTGGCGTGCTACAGGCGTCCTCCAAGCAAAACGTATTCAGCCATATGTGGTATGGTGCACGTCTGGAAAATTTTTGGCAATATTTCTTCCAGAAAATGCTTTTCATTCTGAATATGCTGAAAAAACTGTATAATTTTATGGAATTTGGTATGACCATAGAGGGTTTTTATGGGGTCTAAAGCGGGAAAAAGAGAAAATCATGTAAAAAACTCCGCTGACGGCCACTGCGTAAATACTTGTGGTCAGACCATTCGGAGCGAAAAAAGTCTTGCCCAGGGCGTGCGTCTATTCTACTGACCAAGATATCAAAACGGTGTATCGTCAGCAGGCGGGGAAGATATGTCGCGTTTTCTTCAATGGCGCAAAGCTTTTCCAGGTTTGTTATGGAGCATCTGCCAACGCGAGTCACGCCTCGAAGTGTTTACCCGATGGCGTGATGCAGGCTTTGATGCCCAGCAATTCCTGAAGAATGCCGCTTTCAGAAAGCAGGCAGTTATCGAGCAGGACTACCCTCTGCTCGTGGAGTTCTGGGATATGATCCACGCGGGACGCCCCGCTGCGGCCATTTTCAGACTGAAATATGAAAATGTCCGCAATCCGCTGATCTTACAGGGGTGGCCGGAATCGCGGGACGTGTACAGCGGTTTTTTGAAAGAGGCATTCCTGCCGGGGGGCTATACTTCGGCCTGCTACGATGCTCAACTGCAAATGCGCGTGGGAGATGCGGATTCCCCGGTGTTCACCGTTGATCTGAAAAAACAAAAACTGGGTGATGCCAACAGCGCTGCGCGTGTGCTTTTTGGGGGAGAGGAACAGGCGGAACGCGCTCTGGTGCTGGACGATGTGGTGCCCCAATCCTTGTGGAAAAATTTTTTTGTGGCGGCGGAGAAGGCGACGGCGCATGACGCGTGGTCGGGAAAACTGCTGCTGGGCAATGGCGAACGCGGCCTGTTTTCCGCGCATGTGCGCCTTACGTCATGGGGAGAACCGGGCAATAAAATGGTTCGGGCCGCGCTTGTGAATGTTGATGCCAGACCGGTGGAGCCTGAAAGGGACAACGCCTTCACGCTATGCATGAAAGGACTGCGTCCGGCGCTTGAGGGGCTGTACAGCCTTTGCAAGCCCGGGGTTGACGGATTGATGTTGTCGCATATTCAGATGGGCAACGGACGCGTTGCCGTATATGGTGTAGGGCCGGTATTTGACGGCCTGGAATGGGGAACCCTGCACGCCTATGAAGGCACCATCGCCCAGGACATACAGCGATATGGTCTCAGTTCGCTGATTGTGGAAAATACCTTGGACAGCGTCAAATCCATTGATTGGGCGTTGTTCGCGCCTCTGGGAGTTCGCTCCTACTTTGCCCGGCCATTTTATCTGGAGCATGGGCTCCACGCGGTTCTTATTCTTGCAGGCAAACGCAAACGCGCCTTCGGGGCGGATGCGGAGAGCCTGTATGCGGACGTTGCTGCGGCATTCGGACGGCTTGTGTCGAGTTGGAAAAATCTTGAGTGATATCGTTCTGAAATTTCTTCAAATTTCCGTTATTCGGCGACATGCCGGGGAACATTTTTCCCCTGTGAATATCCCCACGCCACTGTCCGGAGAAAGTCAGTTTTGTCCGAACAGTGGCGTGGGGATATGTCATATCACCGTAACAGACCGACAGTCCGCAGCCACTTGGCGACATCGCCCTGGGCGGAACTCACGCTGCCGCCGCGTATGGCCAGCCCGTCCAAAATCGTTGAGCCGGGGCACAAACGTTTCAGGTCATCCATGCTTCTGCCAAGGCGGCTGCCTTCATGTGTGACATACATGGCAATGGTTTTTCCTGTCAGATCATGGGTTTCCAGAAGGGTGAAAATCGGCAGCGCCACTGTGCCCCACCAGTTGGGAGAACCCAGAATGATGACATCGTATGCGTCAAGATTGCTGATTGGGGATTGCAGGGGCGGGCGATAGCCCGCTTCCTGTTCTCGCTTGGCCTGTGCGGTGGTTTGCCGGTAGTCTGCCGGATAAGGATCAACAGTTTTCAGTTCCACGGCGTCAGCCTGTATGGCTTGCTGGATCTGTTGGGCGACCTGCCGGGTGTTGCCGCTCCAAGAATAATAGACAATGAGGGTTTTTTCCCCGGCAAGTTCCGCGGCTGCGGCGCTGGCGGGAGAAAACAGCGGCAGTGACGCCATAGCGGCGACCGCCAGGCTGAAGACCATGCTTTTCACGAAGACTCTGCGCATTCTATCGGCGCGAGTTTGCTTGCTGACCATGTTGTGCTCCTTTTTTTCATGCATACCTGCCTTTTTGCCTGCCCGCAACAGGGTGTTGTCGCCTGCACGCATGGCATCTGCCGCTATACGCAGATTTTTGCGGGAGTTTCGCGTTTTCTGGACATGGAGGGGGCATTTGCCTATACTGAAAGACATCTGAGAATCTGCTGTTTTGTCTGTCATGGAGAGCATATATGACAAGGCGCATATTGACTGTTCAGGGGTTGGGCGAAAAAGCTTCCTGGCTGCTTGTCCAGCAGGCGCTGGGCATGCCGGATTCCAAGCTTCAGACGGACTTCATGACCCAGCGTGTGGCCTTGCTGGCATTTGCCCGGCATTCTCTGCCCGAACGCCTTTGCGTGTCCGCTGCCATCAGGCAGATGGGCGGGGCTGTGGTATACGAGGGCACACGCGGCATGTGGCACACCGAGATGAGCGAATATCAGGAGCATTTGCTCCCGATTTTCAGCTACTATGTTGACTGCCTGTATACCTATGGCATACCCGTGGCTTTTTGGGGAGCAAAGGCCGGAGGTACAGATTTTCCCATTATCAATGCGGGCAGCCCCGATGCGCATCCCGCCCACGCCTTGGCCGATATTGCCTGCATGCTGCGCAGTTCGCGTGACCTTGAAAAGGTTACCTGCGCATGGCTGGGGTGCGCCAACGGAACGCTGCACTCGCTCATGGCGGCAACGGCCTGGTTTCCGTTCAGGATGCGCATTGCCGTGCCTCCGCAAACGGACACAGCACCTCTGGAAGAGGCTGCCGCAAAGTTCGGCACATCCATTGTATTTGTCAAAAACCCGGAAGAAGCTGTGCGCGGGGCGAGTCATGTTTTTGCCGGTTGCAGCAAGGATCTGACTGCCGGGGACCGGGCGACCTGGAAGCTGGACGCGGGTATTTTGTCCAACGCCGGGCAGGACGTGCGGATCATGCTCAGTGCGTCTCCGGTGACGGCCATTCCTGTTGACAGGGAGATTCTGTCCAGCCGGGCTTCTCTTTTGACGCTGCAATCGGAATACCGCCTGCGCATCCACAAGCGCATGCTGCACTGGGTTTTTCTGGACGCATAGGAAAAGTTTTTCCCGTTGGCGTTTCCGATGCCGCAAGGCGGTTTGCCCTTTTGAAGGCGAACCGCTTTGCTTTTTCAGGAGAACGCTGCCCGGCAGACAGAATGCGAATGCAAAGTGCCCTGCGCTCTAAAGGCTTTTGGGCTTCCGTTCGATAGGCTGGTATACGAAAGGATGACGCGCTGTGCTGGACTACCGCCTTTTCAAGGAAATCAATGCCCTGTTTGCCGCCGGAAACTTTCATGCCGCACGCCGCCTGCTTATGGAGGTCCAGTCGCGGGTCATTGCCCTGCGCGACGAGATAAGCACGCTCAAAACCCGGATACACACCCTGGAAGAAGCCGTGCACCTGTCCACGGCGCTGTACCCCAAAAACGGGGCATACTGGCTTGCGACCGAGGGCGTGCATCAGGGGCCGTTCTGCACGGACTGCTATGAAAATTCCGGCGGTCTGATCCGGTTTGAGCGTTTTTCCGGGGGGCTTGTCTGCCCCTGCTGCTCTTCCAGCCTGGCCCTGCCGGAGTCTGCGGGGTTTTATGCCGAAGGCCGCGCCTCGCAGCAGGCGCGGATAATTCCTTTTGCCAGACAGCGATCTTCCGGCATATAAAAGAGCCGTTCTGCCCCCAAAAAATTCTGGGCTTTTTGCGCCGGTACACAGAAGTTCCCTTCCGTCCGGGAATGAGGTTCGCAGCACGGCCGTTGCGGGCTCAGGCGGATTGTTTTCCATGACAGATTCTTCCTCCCTCCCTGTCCGGGTTCTTTTGCTCAGCGAAAGTGAAGCTTTCGCAGGATTTGACAAGCGCGCCCTGCGGGAGGCGGGGGTGCAGGACGTGCAGTGCCTGACATCGGGGGTAGCGGCCGCCCGCGCTCTGGCAAAAGCCTGCGCCAAGGATTCTCCCCTGCCTGTGGTCATTTCTTCCCACAAGCTGTCCGATATGGATGGCGAGCGGTTTTGTGCCATAGTGCGCCTGCATCCCCTGTTGCGCACGCTGCCCGTACTGCTGATCCTGTCCAGCAAGAGCGAGGCGGAACAACTGAAAATGCTGGGGTGCGGAGCAAGCGCCTTGCTGTGGCGCCCTTATTCCATTGACGCGCTCACGGCACGGCTGGTTTTTCTGGAGGCTGCCCGCAGGGGAGAAATCCGGCGGGACAAGACGGAGGGCGGCGATACCAGGGATTTTGACGATGCGCTGGCGACCTGCGGCATGCTGCTCAAACCCGTGCGCCAGCCGGAAGATTTTTTTCAGGCGGGCATGCGTTGTCTCCGGCAGGAGCAGTGGAGCAGCGCCATCTCCGCGTTTCAGCACGCCATGCGCGGCGACCTTGCGCCGGGCAAGGCAGAGCTTGGCATGGCGCTGGCATGGAAGGGCAGGGGGGATCAGGTGCGCTACCGGCAGTACCTTGCCGATGCCGCCGCGATATTCGTTCAGGCGCAACAGTGGCAACGCGCGCGCGCCGCATGCATGCAGCTTTTTCAGGCAGATGCCGCCGCAAAGAATCCGTTTTTGGCGCTTGCCATACAGCACTTGGGGCAGGGCGACCATGACGGAGCCGCAGAAATCCTCTCTCAGGGGCTGGAAGTGACGCCCCGAGCGCATGTCAGCGAACGCATTGCCCTGTTCTGCATGGCTGCCGACGATCCTCAAGCCCTGTTGCATGCCTTGACGGCCGGGCTGGAAAAAAGGCTGGGCGCGCAAGCACACCACATCGGCGATGGAATCCGTGAAGCCCTGCATGCTCTCGCGCAAGAACGGGAAGCCCGGAAAAGAAAGGAAAGCGCCGAAAAAAACTGGCGTGCATCGCGTCAGGCCAAAATCGCAGCAGGCAACAGGGGAGAGGAGAAGCCTTCGGACAAAAAGCACGGCGGTGCGGGAGTGCCGGCAGAGCGCGTGCCGCGTGCGGAGACATTTTTGCCTGCCCGCCCGGCTCCGGTTCCCCGGATTCCGCTCTGGGAGGAGCCAGACGGGCGGCTGCCAAACGGGCGGCTGACTGATGACGGTGAAAACGCAGAATGGGCGCAGAACATGCGAAGGGTGGCCGCGCCGGGAAAAAGCGGAGAGGAAGGCGGCGCATCCTCGAAAAGAGGCGGAGATCTTTTCCAGATCATACGCCACACCTGGATGCTTTCTTCATAAGGCCGCATCCCGCTGGGCCTCCCTTCATTCGGGCAAAATATCGTACTGCTCCAGCTTGTCCCACACCGCGCTGATCAGCATGGCCATCATGGCCGCCAGTCTGGCTTTGCCCTGTGCATCAGGATGCCCCGCCAGAGGCACGGCGTCCGCCATGCGCTGGCAGAACGTGTCCGGGCATTCGGCCTGCCGGGCCTGCGCCAGCAAAGCCATATAGCGCGAAAAAGGGCCGTCCACAAAAGAGTCCGGGGACAGAGGCTTTGGAGGTGTATCGACCTCCTGTTGCCCCTCTGCTGCGGCCAGCAGATTTCTGGTCTGGCGCAGATAGCCCATGAGGACGCTGTTGGGCGCGTGCTGCATCAGGCCCGCTGTGACCACGGCATGCACAAAGGCCCGCCATTCTTGGCAAAAAATATTCGCACCGCTGCCTTCAAGATAGTGTGAAGGCATGCGGGCCTCGCGTGCCATGCGCAGAATATCCGCCGTGGCGGTGTTGATGTGAAAAAGAATGCAGCCAGCCTCTATGCCTTGGGCAGCGGCAAGCTGTTTTTTGGGCACACTGCCGCTCATTGGTGCGCCGTTGGCCAGAAAGGGCAGATGCGTGCCGGGGCGTAGCCCGCCATAAAGGCATCCATGAGCGTGCCGAAGTGGACGCGGTTGCGCGGCTTGATGCGCTGTGCCTCGGGGCAGTCCGTAGGAAAAAAGCGCAATGACTGGCGGTTGCCCAGATAGGTTTTTTCCGCAACGGGTTGGGCCAGAACATGCTCCCACATGCCGCGCCGTTCCCTGATGGCCTCCTGCTGTGCGGCGAGCAGGCGTTCCTGCAGGCGGCTGTCCAGATCGTTGTGCGGGTAGAAAAAAGCCGCGCCGCTGGCAATCATCAGATCGTTGAGGGAACGCCCATCAGGCAGGAGAACCTCGGCGAGAAAACGTCCGTAATTGTCCCTGTGTACTGTCCCTGCGGGCAGAAGCCGCACCCTTTGCCGAAGAACGGTTGCGGAAAGCAGTTTGCGGGCTTCACGGGCATAGTATCCCGCTTTTTGGAGGGGCGCGCCCAGTTCGGGAGCATCAATGCCCGCCAGTCGCACTACGCGCCTGTCTGTGAACCTCAAGGTATCCCCGTCAAAGCAGTGCCCCACGGTTCCCGGCGGCATGTCCTGTACTTGAGCCGCGTACGTCTGGCTGCCCTGCCCCGGAAAGAGCAACACAACAAGGGCAGCCAGCAGAAACGCTCCAATGTGCCTGCTCGACAAAAGAAAGGATGGCATGACCACGGCAGATTCCTGTGCGCTCCGCTCAATTGTCATAGTACGAGCGCAGCAACTGGCTGCGCACGGGATGGCGCATCTTGCGCAGCGCCTTGGCTTCGATCTGGCGGATGCGCTCACGGGTGACATTGTAGATTTTGCCCACTTCTTCCAGTGTGTGGTCGCTTTTTTCGCCAATGCCGAACCGCTTGCGCAAAACCTGCTCCTCGCGGGTGGTCAGATCGGCCAGAACCGTGGCCAACTGCTCCGAAAGCTTGGTATAGATAACTTCTTCAGCCGGGGCCACGGCCTTTTTATCCTCAATGAAATCGCCGAGGCTCGAATCTTCCTCGTCGCCGATGGGAGTTTCCAGAGAAATGGGTTCCTTGGCGATTTTGAGAACTTTTTTGACCTTTTCCACAGGATATTCCATGCGCGCGGCAATCTCCTCGGGGGTGGGGTCGCGGCCCAGTTCCTGCACGAGATACCGCGATGTCCGGATGAGCTTGTTGATGGTTTCGATCATGTGCACCGGAATGCGGATGGTGCGGGCCTGATCCGCAATGGCTCTGGTGATGGCCTGCCTGATCCACCATGTAGCGTATGTGGAGAATTTGTACCCGCGCTGGTATTCAAATTTGTCCACGGCCTTCATCAGACCGATATTGCCTTCCTGGATAAGGTCGAGAAATTGCAACCCGCGGTTGGTGTATTTTTTGGCGATGGAAACCACAAGCCGCAGGTTGGAGCGAATGAGCTCCTGCTTTGCCCGCATGGCCGCGCTGTTGCCGCGCTTGATGCGCCAGAGCACTTCTTCCAGATCCGTGACATTGTGGCAGCATTTTTCCTGAAGGCGCTTCAGGATTTCAATTTTTCCGACAATCATTTCCTTGAAGGAAAAGAGCTCGTCAACGCTGAGCCTGAGATCGCGGGCGGCTGTCAGGGGGTTGATCTCGCGTTTGTCGAGGCCGTCAAACATGGCCTGGATTTCGTTTTGGGTGCGCCCGGTGGAGAGAATGTAGGCCGACAGATCGCGCTGGCAGTTGTGCATCTGGCGCACATAGTCTTCCACCGTTTCAATGATGCGGTCAATGAGGGTTTTCTCCAGTTTGATATCGCGCAGCCGGGTAACAATTTCTTCCTTGAAGCCGATAATTTCTTTCTGCACCGCCGTGACTTTGCGATCCATGCAGGCACAGGCGTCGAGTTTTTTGTAGATCTTGCGTTTCTTTTTGAAAGTCTGCCGGATTTCGTCCAGCAGCAGGATAACGCGCGTCCGCTGGTTCATCTCGTCTTCGCTCGGGTCGTCCTCTTCAATGGTTTTGACCACATCCTTCAGCTTGATGCGGTTCTGGCGCAGGTCGTCCCCCACGTTGATCAACTCCTCAACGGCAACGGGCACTTCCACCAGAGCATAGAGAACGTCCTGCTCTCCCATTTCGATCTTTTTCGCGATGACCACTTCGCCGTCGCGATCCAGCAGGGGCACAGCCCCCATTTCGCGCAGGTACATGCGCACCGGATCCGTGCTGCGGGAAGAGTAGTCGGCAGATTCTTCATCCTCGGTCAGATCCAGCGAACCTTCCCCGATATCGTCTTCCGCATCGGTGGCGGATGAGGAGATTTTTTTGCCGTCCTTTTCCGAATCCACGATGTCGATATCCAGCAATTCAAAGATGCCGATAACTTCTTCAAATTTTTCGGGCGTGCTCATCTCTACAGGCAGAGTCTTGGTGATTTCTTCAAAGGTCAGAAAGCCCGCCCCTTTGCCCTTGGCGATAAGAGTTTGTATTTGCTGAATATCTTTGAGGTTGCTCATGCTCTTTCTCCAAGGTTTTTCATCAGTGCGTGAAGATACCTGACATCGTCTTCAAAATTTCCGGCACCGGTATTGGCCCGCAGTGCCGCCGACAGGGAAGATGTCTGCGCGGCAGCGTAGTAGCCGTCCATAAAATCGTGCAGGGCTTTCAGCTCCCTGTCGCCCGCATCGCGCGGCGGAGCCTCGGGGCTGCGGCATTTGCACCAGAAGGCCTTTTCTCTTTCGTCCAGAAGGTGAAAAGCCTCTTCCGGGCTGTGATGTTCCAGTTTGTCCCAGAGCTTGCGTGCCACAGGCGACCGGAGAACCACATCCGCGCCCATTACCTGCATATCGGCCAAACGGTGCGGATAGCGTACCGCATACATCATGATTTCCCGCTCAAGGATGCCGTGCGGCGGTGTGTCCGGCGCAGAAGGAGCGCCGGCCTGCATTTTCCGGTTGGCCAGGGTCGCACGCAATTCGGCTTCGGAAATCTGCAAATGCCCGGCCAACTGCGAAGTATAGGGGCTGACCAGTTCGGGAATCTCCACCTGCCGCAAAAAATTGCGCGCCCATTCCACGGTTTCCCGCGGGGCCAGCGCCTTGAGCACATCCACGCAAAAGCGCAGCCCTTCGGGCGCTTGCGCCTGCAAGGCTTCAAATGCCTCCCGGCCTGCGCCGCGCAGGAGACTGTCAATGTCTTCTCCTTCCGGCATGAGCACCACACGGCATGAAAGCCCGCGCGTCAGCAGCATTTCGCAGGCGCGCAGGGCAGCCTTGCGTCCGGCGCGGTCTCCGTCAAAGAGGAGCGTCATGCGTGAAGTGAAGCCCGCAAGGCGTTTGACCTGCTCCGGCGTCAGGGCCGTTCCCAGTACGCCCACGGCATTGGTGTAGTCGAACTGGTGCAGGGTGAGCACATCCATGTATCCTTCTGTCAAAAGGGCGTGCCCCTTGGTGACAATGCCCCGGCGAGCCTGCGCCAGACCGTACAGATGCTCGCCTTTTTTGTAGATGGGGGAGTCGGCGCTGTTGATATATTTGGCCTCGTCCTCACCGGCAATGATCCGTCCGCCAAAGGCAATGATCTGGTTGGACAGGTTCTTGATGGGAAAAATCAGTCTGCCGCGAAAACGGTCATACCATCTCCCGTTTTCCGATTTTCCCAGCAGCCCCGCCTCTGCCCCCGCCTGGGGAGAAAAGCCGCCGCGTTGCAGGGCCTTGGTCAGCGACTGCCAGTCGCGGCGTGCCCAGCCAAGGCCAAAATTCTGTATGATCTCCTCGCTCAGCCCGCGGCTGCGCATGTATGCCTGACATTCTTCGCCTTCCGGGCTGCGCAGGGCCGCGGCAAAATGGCTCGCCGCCAGTTCGTGCATGCGCAACGCCAGTTGCCTCTGCGAATGCTGGCGATTTTTCTGTTCGCCCCGCTGCGGGGAGTGTGGCCCGCTTTCCAGAAAAATTCCGGCCTGTTCAGCCAGTTGCGTCAGCGTTTCCCTGAAGTCCAACCCGTTGATGCGGCTGTAAAAGTCAAAGATATCGCCCGAAGCCTGGCAGCCAAAGCAGTAAAAGAGTCCCTGTTCCTCATTGACCGTAAAGGAGGGTTTTGTTTCCTGATGAAAGGGGCAGGGGGCCGTCCAGCGCGGCCCGTTGCGCTTCAGCTCAACGTAGCGCTGCACGATGGCAACGATGTTCAGGCGCTCCTTGATGGCGCGGATGGCTTCTTTGGACTGCATATGCCTTTGCCGGTTCAACGCAGAGTTACAAGGGTCATCCCGTCGCCGCCGCGGTCTTCCGGAGCCAGGGAAAAACTTTCCACCGCAGGGAACTGGCGCAAAAAATCATGTACCTGCCTGCGCAAGGCTCCGGTGCCCTTGCCGTGAACAACCTCCAGTTCTGCAAAACCTGCAAGAAGGGATTTGTCCAGAAAGCGCCCCAGTTCGGCAAGGGCGGCATCGGCACGCATGCCCCGCATGTCCAGGCGCATGGAGGGCGTGTCGGTTGTGCGGGCATCGGAAGAAGCTCTTGCGCCACGGGGCATCCCCGCCCGGGGGGTGGGCTTTTCCGCATCGCCGGAAAGGCACAGGTCTTTCATTGCCGCCCAAAGCACCACGCCGCCCATGTCCAGACGTACCCTTTGCCGCCGTGGGTCCGTATCGGTAACGGTTCCCTGTCGATGGAACACGTTGTGCAGCACCTTCTGACCGATGAAAAAACTCTCCGGTTCAGGCAGCTCTTTCGGGCTGTCTGCCACGGGCTGCAGGGAGGCGCGCAACTGCGCCATTTCCTTGAGCGTCTGTTTGTGCGCCGCACGGCCCTCTTTCCAGGCGCGCATGATTTCCAGAGATTGCGCGCGCACTTCATCATGAAGGCGATCCCGCTCCTTTTGCAGCTTTGCCCTGCTTTCCTCGGCCGCGCGGTGCGCCTTCTCACGTTCCAGACCAAGCATGCGCAACTCTTCTTCCCGCCGGGCAGCCAGATCGTTCAGGCGCGCCAAGAGGGCCGAAGTGTCTTCCCCGTCCTGCAAAAGATACTGCTCCGCCCGCCGGATGATGCCTTCCGGCAGGCCGTGGCTGCGCGCCACGTCCAGCGCGCGGCTGGCGCCCACCTGATCGTAGGCCAGCTTGTAGAGCGGTTTTTTGCTCTGGGGATCAAAAAGCATGGAAGCGGCGCGGACTCTCTCCCGCGCCAGAGCATAGCTTTTGAGAGAGGGAAAGTGCGTTGCCGCCAGAACAAAAGTATGTTTCTCCAGCAAACTGTCAAGGACAGCCTGTGCCAGAGCGGATCCCTGGGCCGGGTCTGTGCCTGCGCCGAACTCGTCCAGCAGCACAAGGCTGTCGGCATTCAGGTGTTTCCAGGCTTTGGACAAATGCTCGATCTGGGCCGTAAATGTGGAAACATGGTCGGTGAGGCTCTGCTCGTCGCCAATGAAAGCGTCCACCCGGCCGAACCAGGGCAGGTGCGAACCCTTGCCCACGGGGACAGGCAAACCGCTGAGAACCATGGCCGTGATCAGCCCCAGTGTTTTCAGGCAAACGGTTTTTCCTCCGGCATTGCCTCCGGTAACGACCAGCGCCCTGTCGCCGGGCCGCAGAACAATATCCAGCGGGTGCACTTTTCTTTTTTCTCCGCCATCACTGTGTGCCCCGGCCAGAGCCAGAAGAGGGTGGCGGGCTTCCAGCAGGCTTATGCCTTCGTCCGCAGGGGCCAGGGACAGGCATTGGCCGTCAAAGGCGGCGGCCAGACGGCGCTTGGCGGAAAGTATGTCCACCTGGCGCAGCAATTCCTGGGCGGCCAGCACTGACGGAAGTTCCGCGACCAGAAGTTCTCCCAGATAGGCCAGAATTTTTCTCTCTTCTTCCCTTTCTTCACGCTTCAGTTCCTGAAGGCGGTTGTTGATCTCTACCAGGAAAATCGGCTCAAAATAGCATGTTTCCCCTGTCTGCGACCAGTCATGAATGATGCCCTGCATGCGTCCCTTGAAGTTGGCCTTGAGCGGCAGAACGTAGCGGTCCGAGGAGAGCGTCATGAACTCGTCCTGCAAGAAGGCGAGCATGTTGTACTGTGCGGCATACTCCTTGACCTTGCGCATGCAATTCTGGTGGAGGCGGCGCAATTCGGCGCGCAGGCGATACAGTTCTGGCGAGCTTTCGTCCTGGATCAGGCCATCATCGGAAATGCAGCGCAGCAGGGCGGAGGTCAACTGTACGGGCAGAGGCGACGCATTGGCCAGACGCAACAGGTTTGGCCAGCGCTTTTCGGCGCCAGCCGTGGCGATGGATGCATGGGCTTCCCTGGCTTGCCGCAGCATTTCGCGCAAGGCCCAGCAAGCGTCTGTGTCTGGCCGGAGAGAAGGGTTGGCGGCTACGCCGCGCAACAAAATGCTGATGTCCGGAAAAGGAGCGAGTGTAAAGGGAGACGCTCCGGGAGCAGGGCTGCCGGCCCAGTCTTTTGCCTCCTCATAGAGGCGGGCTGCCAGACTGACAGAGGCGGAATCTTCCAGCGGCAACAGCTCCAGAGCGCCCTGCCGTCCGATGCTGGAAGCGCACAGGTTGGCAAGATGTTCGGTGATCAGGAAAAAGTCGAGAGCATGGAGAGTGCGGGGATGTATCATGCCTGGTGCGCCGTTTGGGTTTGGCTGGTGGCGGTCCCTGACCATGTGTTCTGACGTGGGAGAAGCCGTGGCTTTGCCCCGTGCATGCCGCGCTCTCCATGAGGGCATGATGCGGCACTGCCTGCGGCAGGGGGCATGGCAAGGCGAAAAAGCCCCTGTGGCGTCAGGATTGCAAGAGCATTTTGACAGCCCCGGACAGCGTTTTTCCGTCCACACGGCCTTTGTGTTCGGCCATGATGGCAGTCATGACGCGCCCCATATCTCTGGGAGAGGAAGCGCCGAGCCTGCTCATGGTTGCGCGGATGACGGCTTCAAGCTCTTCGGCTTCGAGGGGAGCGGGCAGGTATTCCCGGAGAATTGCCAGTTCTGCGGCTTCTTTTTGAGCCAGGTCGTCCCGCCGGGCTGCCTGAAATTGCTCGATGGAGTCCTGCCGCTGTTTGCCTTCCTTGACCACCAGATCAAGGAACTCCTCGTCCGCAAGCGTCCCCCCTGGCCGTTTCAACTCCACGAGGCGGTTTTTTGCGGCGGTTTTGAGCAGGCGCAGAACAGTCAGGCGCACGCTGTCTTTTGCTTTGTATGCCTGGATATAGTCTTTTTCGATGCGGTCGCTGAAGGAGAGGCTGGCGTTCATGATTGCTGCCTGATGGATGGAAAAAAGCAGAAAAATGCGGGAAACCCTGTGGAACTTCCCGCATGATGGTCAACAACCGTAATTAGCCGGATCAGGCCATGCTCATCTTTCTGATTTTCTTCATCAGCCGCTTCCGGGCTGCGGCTTTCTTTTTCTTGCGCATGACGCTGGGCTTTTCGTAGTGCTGGCGTTTTTTCATTTCAGAAAGAATGCCGGCTTTTTCAACCTGCTTTTTGAAGCGGCGCAAGGCAATGTCAAAATTGTAGTCTTCGTCGTTCAGGAAAACTCCGGGCAAGAGAATCACCTCCCTTGGCGGCAGGCTACGAACAGTGAGCCTGCAAAATATGAACTCCCTGTATAGTCAGGAACAGAAAAAAACGCAAGCGATATTCCGCCAAGAGAGGGAGAAAGAATCAGTTGATGGCGTCTTTGAGCATTTTTCCGGGGCGGAATTTCAGAACCTTGCATGCGGGGATGGTCAGTTTTTCGCCGGTGCGGGGGTTGCGGCCCTGGCGGGCTTTGCGTTCTTCCACCAGAAATGTGCCGAAGCCGGTGATGGTCAGCTTGGCGTCTTTCACAAGGGCGCTTTCAAGGGAAGCCAGAAAGGCGTTGAGCACCCGCTCGGCAGCAGCCTTTGTCAGGTTGGCATTGGCGGCAATTTTGTCAATCAGGTCAGCCTTGGTCATCACGTCCTCCTGAAAAGTTTTGACATTTTCGGGTATGCCGTCCGGGCCTGCCCCGACGGCTGACAGCACGATCAAGTCATTCAACTCAAAACTTTTTGACTTTCCTTGTCAAGCTGTGAGGCCCAAAAAAACGCCAGACGCTGAAAATCCTCCCTGCTCAGGTTTTCCGGGCGCAGTGTGGGGGACAGACCTGTTCTGAAAAAAGCTTCTTCCAGTGAAGGCTGCCCACAGCGGCGAAAAATGCCCCCAAGCTGTTTGCGGCGCTGCTGAAAGCAGATGCGCAAAAGATGTGAAAGTTTTTTGGGGGCCGCCGGGCGTTCCTCCGGCGGTCTGGGAAGAAAGGTGAGAACAGCGGAATCCACCTTTGGGGGGGGAAGAAAGGCTCCTGGCCCAACAGTAAACTCAAGGCGCGGTCGGGCGAAGCTCTGCACCCATACCGACAGGGCACCATAGCTGGCTGTTCCCGGCTGCGCTGCCAGCCTCTGACCGACTTCTTTCTGCACCATGAAAACCGCGCGCGTCCAGCCTGTGGCCAACGATACAATATCCCAGATCAGGGGAGATGCCACGTTGTAGGGAAGGTTGCCCGCGATTTTCCAGGGATTTTCGGGGGTGACGCGCCGCCAGTCAAACCGCAGGGCATCGGTCAGCACGCTCTGCGTTCGCATGCCGGCTTCTTTTTGTCTTTCCCGTGCCCAGTGTGCGTCTTTTTCCAGCAACAGCAGCAGAGTGTGCGGCTGCTGCTCCAGCGCGCGGGTCAAAGCTCCGGGGCCGGGGCCGATTTCCAGAATTTTGTCGCCCTCCTGCGCATGCAAAAGGGCGGCGATGCGCAGGCAGATTCCCGGCTGTCGGAGAAAATGCTGCCCAAGACTTTTTTTTGCGCGCGGTGCGGAGTTTTTTGTGTGCATGGCGGGAAGGATGCGCAATTCAGGGCACGTCAAAGCGGTCAAAGGCAAGCAGCAACCCGGCCCGCCCCTGGGTGGCGGAACGCAAAGAGGTGGAGAAGCCAAACAACCTGCGCAAGGGAGCCGTGCCGCGCATGTGCTTGTGACCTCCCTGATCTTCCAGAAATTCCACCTTGCCGCCGCAAGCGGCAAACAGGCTTATGGCGGAACCCAGAAAATTTTCCGGTGACGAGATTTCCACCCGCATGACAGGCTCCAGAACCAGAGGGCGCGCGGCTGCCAGAGCTTCGCGCAGAGCCTGACCGGCAGCCATGTGACAGCCGGGAACTGTGGTGACGCCTTCCTGGCGTTCCAAACGGGTTACAAGCACCTCTGTGTCTTCCAGCGGGCAGCCGGTTGCGATGCCGCTTTGCAGGCCATCCCGAACAGCGTCCAGCGCCGCCTCCAGATACGCTTGGGGCAGGGGCCTGTTGCTCTGGCGTGTTTCGGCATCCAGCGCCGGGTCCAGACCAACGGCGTTGCCGCTGCCGCGGGGGCGGGGAGCAACGCGCAGCGTCACACGCCCCTGATGGCGTTCTTTGCCCAGTTCCCTGTCAAATTCGGCACAGGCCTCGGCCTGAGCGCGCACTGTCTCTCGCAGGACGACCTGCGGGTTGCCCGCACGGGGGCTGATGCCGTACTCCCGCCGGATACGCTCCAGCAGAACATCCAGATGCAGTTCTCCCATGCCGGAAACCATGCGCGCGCCTGTTTCTTCATCCTGTCGGACATGGAGGGTGGGATCTTCTTCTCCGTAGCGGGCAAGGGCTTCGTCCAGGGTTTTGCCTTCATCGGCGTTGCGCGGCTCAAGAGCCAGCGTCAGCACCGGAGCATAGGCGTCAATGCTTTCCAGCGTCAGCGGGCGCTGAGGCTGCACGTATGTTTCGCCGGTATGGGCCGAACGCAGGCCCACCGCCAGAACAATTTCTCCGGCGGAGGCCGTTTCGATGGGCTCGCGCCTGTCGGCGTGGGCGCGATAGATGCGCCCCAGGCGGTCATTGGTGTTCCGCGTTGTGTTGCACAGGCTGTCTCCTTCCTTGATGCGCCCTGCATATATTCGCAGAAAGGAGTGCTTGCGGCCGTTTTCCACAAGTACTTTGAAGACCAGAGCGGCGGCAGGCGCATCGGTATCGGGAGTAACGGCCAGTTCCCGCCCTTCCGCGCTGCGGCCTGTGGCCGGTGGAACGTCCAGCGGGGAGGGCAGCCAGTCACAGACTGCGTCCAGCACCGGCTGCACCCCCATGTTGCGCAGGGCGGACCCGCAGAGAGTCGGCGTCAGTGCGCGGGACAGTGTGGCGCGGCGCAGCGCGGCACTGATGTCTTCTTGCGTCGGCGTTTCCTCAAGGTAGATTTGCAGGAATATTTCGTCGGATTCGGCCAGTTTTTCCAGCAGAGTTTCGCGCCAGGGGGCTGCCAGTTCCTGTTCTTCCGGGCCAAAAGGCGTCCGGAGGACGGTTTGTCCCTGGTCGTCTTCTGCAAATGTCAGGATTTCCTCGCGCACAAGATCCAGCACGGCGCGAAAATGCTCTCCCTGACCCAGCGGCAGCATGACGGCAACGGCGTTGGCCTGCAATCTCTGGCGTATGGCCTCAAGCACGGACGAAAAATCCGCGCCGGGGCGGTCCATCTTGTTGACAAAGGCGATCTTGGGCACGCGGAAATTTTCGGATTGCCGCCAGACGGTTTCCGACTGCGGCTCCACGCCACCCACCGCGCAAAAAACACCCACCACGCCGTCCAGCACCCGCAGGGCTCTTTCCACTTCGATGGTAAAGTCCACATGCCCCGGCGTGTCCACAAGATTGATGATGCATTGCCGCCAGGTGCAGGTTGTGCAGGCTGACGTGATGGTGATGCCGCGCTCCTGTTCTTCGGGCAGATAATCCATGGTGGCCGCGCCGTCATGCACTTCGCCCATGCGGTGGATTTTGCGGCTGTAAAAGAGCATGCGCTCGGAAAGCGTGGTTTTGCCCGCGTCAATATGTGCGATAATCCCTATGTTGCGTATGTCGTTGATGCTGGGCATGGCGTTTTTCGCAAGAGGTTTGAGAACGACCTGCGCTTTTGCCGGTCACCTGAAAACAGAGTCACAGCAGGCCGAAGGCATGGCGCCGGAGGCGAAAAAAATCCGGATCAAGGCCGGGATGCAGCCAGAAGCCTTCGCAACCCGGCGTCAGAGTGAGCAAGCCGTCATCGGCACAAAAGTGCCCGGGCACGTGCTGCCCGTGCTCCACTGCAAGAAGGACGGCTTCGGGCGGGTGGTTTTTTTGTGCGCCTGTGTGCAGTGCGTCCGCCTGGGCAAAGGCCAGCAATCCGGAGTCAAAATTTTCCGGATGGAGCAGGCGGAGGTGTGGGGGGCGGCTTTCTTCAAAGCAGCGCAGCCCCAGACCCCGCGCGCACTGGCGCACGGGGGCCAGTTCTCCGGTGTGCAGCAGCACCAGCCGCCCGTGGCGGGGAGACATTTCTTGCAACAGGGCGCAGAGTTTCTCTTGGTCCAACAGGAAAATGTCTTCAATGCCTGTCAGCTCCAGGCTGACCAGAGCCGCATCGTGCGGCAAACCGTCCACGCAGGCGGCGGCCACAAGGGGAACTCCGGCCAAGGCGGCGGGCATGCATGCGCCCGCCAAACGTGCTGCCGCTGCATAGGTTGGCGTAAAAGCGATGACTGTCCAAGGAACTGGGCATTCTTCGGTATGTGACCAGAAGCCCGCATGGCTTTTCTCTGCGGTGCATCTGTGTGTGCCCGTGTGCTGCCCGAAGTGGGCATGGGCCAGGGCAAGTCCGGTCTTGATGGCCGCACGCCACGGAGGAGGGGTGGCTTCGTATGCTTTTTCTGCCAGCGCGTCATCCAGCCGGAGTTCTTCCGTCCACAGGGGCCAGCGGGGAGCGTCCGGTGGGAGCGGGGCGAAATCGGGTGTGGGCTGCATGGGGGCTCCGGGCTGTGTTTTTTGTCCAGACGCGCTGCAAGAGGACGGAAAATGCGGCTTCAGGGAAGCACGGGATCAGGCTGCGCTGGTCAAATCCGGCGCTATCCCCCGGCGCGGGCAGAGGGCTGGTCCAGCCAGGACCGCAGTTGCTCCATCTGCGTGCGGACAGAGCGCGGCCCGGTTCCGCCGGGTGTTTCGCGCCTGAGCACCGCCGCTGCATAGTCCAGCACTGCATGAACATCTTCGCCGATGCGTGGATCAATGGCTTGAAGGCAGGAAAGTTCCATGTCCTCCAGGCCTTTTCCTTCACGTTCTGCGGCGGCGACTGCCTGGCCGGTGACGTGGTGCGCTTCGCGAAAAGGCAAACCCTTGCCCACCAGATAGTCGGCCAGTTCCGTCGCGTTGAGAAATCCTGCCTTGCAGGCTTCGCGCATTCTGTCTGCGCGGAAGGAGAGGGCATCCATCATCCCGGCCATGAGATGCAATGAAGCCTCCAGGGTGCGGTCAGCGTCGAGAAAGCCTTCCTTGTCTTCCTGCATGTCGCGGTTGTAGGCCAGCGGCAATCCTTTCATGACGGTCATGAGGCCCATCAGGGAACCGTAGACGCGCCCTGTCTTGCCGCGCATGAGTTCGGCCACATCAGGATTCTTTTTTTGCGGCATGATGGAGGAACCGGTGGCATAGGCATCGGGCAGGCGGACAAAACCGAATGCCGGATTGGCCCAGAGGATGATCTCCTCACAAAGGCGCGAAAGGTGCATCATGGCTGTAGAGGCACAGAACAGGGCTTCCAGAACAAAATCACGGTCAGAAACTGCGTCCAGAGAGTTGCCGCAAATATGTTCAAAACCCACATCCTGCGCCACACTCAAGGGATCAAGCGCATAGGTGGTTCCGGCCAGTGCCGCCGCGCCCAGAGGGGAGATGCGTGTACGTTCGAGGGCATCTTCCATACGCTGGCAGTCGCGGCAGAACATCCAGGCATAGGCCAGAAGATGGTGGGCCAGACTTACGGGCTGCGCGGGCTGAAGGTGGGTGCAGCCGGGGAGGATGGTTTGTGCATGTTCTTCCGCGCGCCGCAGCAGCACCCGGCAAAGTTCGCGCGCGCGATCCTGCCAGACTGTCATTCTGTCAGCGACAAAAAGGCGGAAGCTCAGCCCCACCTGATCGTTGCGGCTGCGCCCGGTATGCAGTTTTTTTCCCGTTGGGCCGATGATTTCTGTCAGGCGTGCTTCGATGTTCATGTGCACGTCTTCCAGTTCTGGCTTCCAGACAAAGGCTCCCGACGCGATTTCTTCACGCACCTGTTCCAGGCCGGACACAAGATGCATGGCCTCTTCGTGGCTGATGATCCCCTGGCGTCCAAGCATGCGGGCGTGAGCTTGCGATGCTTTGATATCGTGGGCGTAGAGCGCCCTGTCATAGGACTGGGAGTCGGTATAGCGGGCTACGGACTCGCTGGGGCCCTCGGCAAAGCGGCCCCCCCAGCTCTGGTTGGTCTTCATTGATGCACCCGTTTTTCGTCCTGGCTCGGGGTTTGCGCTGAACCGCCGCATGCTGCCGACATTTTCATGCTGTCCACAATCTAGCGGGAAAGGGCTTGCCTGACTGCCGCATACAGGCGCAGGCGCAGGCTGTTGAGACGGATAAAGCCCGCCGCGTCCCTGTGGTCGTAATCCCCACCTTCAAACGTGGCCAAATCTTCAGAGAAAAGGGAGTGGGGCGAGGTGCGGGCCAGGGGCCATACGCCGCCCTTGTACAGTTTGGCCGTCACCGTGCCTGTGACACCTTCCTGGGATTTGTCCATGAAAGCCTGAAGGGCTTCCCGCTCGGGCGAGTACCAGAATCCGTTGTAGACAGAGCGGGAGTACTGCACGGCCAGCATGTCGCGGATGGCCAGAACCTCCCTGTCCATGCAGATGCCCTCAAGGTCGCGGTGCAGGGCAAAAAGAAGGGTGCCTGCCGGATTTTCATAAACCCCGCGGCACTTCATGCCCACAAAGCGGTTTTCCACCATGTCGTCGCGCCCGATGCCGTGACGCCCGGCAATGGTGCTGAGGGTACTGATGACGGAGGCTGGCGAAAGACGCTGGCCGTTGACGGCCACGGGATTGCCGCGCTCAAACTCCACCTTGAGAATTTCCGGCTGCTCGGGAGCCTGTTCCACGGGGGTGCACCGTTGATGACAGGCGGCATCGGGCGGTGTGTCCGGATCTTCCAGTTCGCTGCCCTCAAAGCTGGTGTGCAGCATATTGGCATCCATGCTGTAGCGTTTTGCCTCGCTGGAAATGGCAATGCCGTGCTTTTCGGCAAAGGAGGTGAGGGCAGTGCGCGACATGAGATCCCATTCGCGCCAGGGAGCAATAACCTTCAAATCCGGAGCCAGTGCGCTGACGGACAGCTCAAAACGCACCTGGTCATTGCCTTTGCCCGTGGCGCCGTGGGCCACGGCATCGGCTCCTTCCTTGCGGGCCACGTCCACAAGGGCCTTGGCAATGAGGGGCCGGGCAATGGATGTGCCCAAAAGGTAGCGCCCTTCGTAGCGCGCCGCGCCCCGCAGCATGGGGAACACAAAATCCCTGGCCATTTCTTCACGTAAGTCCAGCACATGGGCTTTGGACGCTCCTGTCGCCAGCGCCTTGGCTTCCACGCCGCTGAGGTCTTCAGGCTGGCCCAGGTCAGCGGTGACGGTGATGACCTCGCAGCCGTAGGTTTCCATGAGCCATTTGAGGATCACCGATGTGTCAAGCCCACCGGAATAGGCGAGCACGACCTTTTTGACGCTTTGCATGTCGTACCTCGTGTGTGGATGACAGGGGGAAAAAATCGTTTCTTCACCTGCCAGACTGTGGCAAGCTGGGGTTACAGCAATTTCTGTTGGCGCAGCACATCCGTCAGGCGTTTTTTGGGTTCTTCGCTCATGGGACAGAGGGGCAGGCGCATCTCGTCCCGCATTCGCCCCATGAGTCCCAGAGCCGTCTTGACGGGGATGGGATTGCTCTCGAAGAACAGGGCCTCATGGAGGGGAAAAAGCCCGTGATGGATGCGCGCAGCACCCGCAAGGTCGCCCGAGGCAAAGGCATTGTACATGGCGGCCATGCTTCGCGGGGCCACATTGGATGTGACCGAGATCATCCCGCAGCCGCCCAGTGACATGAGGGGCAGGGCTGTAAGGTCATCGCCGGAAAGCACGCAAAACCCCTGTGGACAGGCGGCCAGCACCTTGCTGCCCTGAACCATGTCGCCCGTAGCTTCCTTGACGCCCACAATATGGGGAAAATCATGGGCCAGACGGGCCAGGGTGGCGGGCAGCAGGTTGCAGCCCGTGCGGCCCGGCACATTGTAGGGAACCAGCGGCAGATCCACAGCCTGGGCAATGGCTTTGAAGTGCCGGTAGAGCCCTTCCTGGGTGGGTTTGTTGTAGTAGGGGGTGATGAGCAGGGCACCATCGGCTCCGGATTTTTTGGCAAAAAGGGCCAGACGGATGGCTTCTGCCGTGTTGTTGGAACCAGCGCCGGCCAGTACCGGTACACGGCCTCTGGTCTGCTCGATACAGATTTCTATGACCCTTTCGTGTTCCTCATGGGTGAGGGTGGCTGACTCCCCCGTGGTGCCGCAGGGCACAAGGCCGTGAATACCCTCGCTGATCTGGAATTCGATGAAGTCGCGGTATGCCGCCTCGTCCAGGGCGTTGTTTTTGAGAGGGGTGACAAGTGCCGTCATGGCGCCGGAAAATCGCATGACCAACTCCTTAACGATACAAAAACAGGTTTCCATCCACGGGAAGCTTTCTGCCCGGGGAAGACGGTTGCGTGGAGTGCGCGCAAGGCTTTGCGCGGGGGGTTACCTGTTGATGAATTCTTTCAGTTCCTTGCCAGCACGGAAAAACGGCAGACGTTTGGCCGCCACGGCAACACTATCGCCCGTTTTGGGGTTGCGGCCTGTATAGCCTTCGTATTCCTTGATCTTGAAGCTCCCAAAACCGCGGATTTCAATGCGCTCTCCGGCGAGCAGCGCGTTTTTTGTGGAGTTGAAGAAGATGTTGACCACCAGGGCCGCATCGTCCAGAGGAATGTTGGCTTCGTCAGCCAGCGTTTTGATCAGTTCGCTTTTGTTCATTCCGCCTCCGTGACTGCGGTGCAGGTTTGACCAAGCGTACGGTCGAAAAATTCCGGATCCGCCTTTTTGTCCGCATGTCAGATATACTTTATCCCGTACAGTTCATACCTATTCCAGCCGTCTGTCAAGCCTGGGACGGTGTTTTTTCCGCAATGGCGGAGGGAGGCTGCAGGACACGACGGGGCGCCAGCCAGTCCAGCATGCTGAGCCGCAGGCGCTGGATTTTTGTGGCGATGGTCTGCAAGTCCTTGGAAGCAGGGCTGCCCGGCGCATACCGCAAAAGCATCTGCTGATGGCATACCGCCTCTGCCAGTTTGCTGTCGCTGCGGACATGCCCCAGAAACATGGGCTCCAGATGCAGAAAATGACGGCAGGTTGTGTGCAACTTGTCAAAGGAAGCCTTGGCCTCCGCAGCCGAAGCTGCCTGGTTGACCAGCACCATGAAGTCCCGCAGCCCGTAGGTGGAGTTGAGCACCTTGATGAGCGCATAGCTGTCCGTCAGGGAGGTCGGCTCCGGAGTGATGACAACAATGCGCATGGCAGCCATGGCCGCGAAGGTCTGCACCGTGCCGGAAATGCCAGCGCCTATGTCCAGAAAAACATAGTCGTAACCGTGCAGAATACCCTCCAGCCGCGAAAGCAGAAGATCCCGCTCGTCCGGTCTGATTTCCGTCAACTCGGGCACACCGCTGGCTGCGGGCAGAATATCGAAGCCCTGTGGCTCCAGGTGGTAGAGCACATCGGCCATTTCGGCCTGCCCCAGCAGGGCTGTCTGGAGGTTGGCCTCGGGCGTGATGCCCAGAAGAACATCCAGATTGGCCAGGCCCAGGTCACAGTCCATGAGCAGATTCTTGTATCCGTTCTGGTACAGGGCACAGGCCAGATTGAGCGAAATATTGGTTTTTCCCACACCGCCCTTGCCGCTCAGCAAGGCCACGCTCAGGGTTGTCGTTGCCATCAGTATTGTCCCCCAAAAAAGAGAAAGCGTTTTTCCTTGGAATGCACAAGTGAGGCGTGGTCTTCAAGCGCGGTGTTTTCCGCAAGGAAGATATGCCCCTGTTTTTGGGCCAGTGCCGCGTTCAGGGCCTGGATGGCCTTGTCCAGCGCAGAGGGGCCGGCCACGGTTTCTGCGGACGTTATGCAGACAACGCCCACAGCGCAGGTCTGGGTTTTCTCCCCCGTGCGGGCAGAGGCGATGGCCGCAGCCTGTACGGTAAAAGAGCGTTGCAGTTCTTCGGCCATCAGGCGCGCCCGCAACCGGCTGACGCCGGGCAGAAGCAGAACATGGCAGCTGTCTCCCAGACTGCCCGCGCTGTCGCATTCTTCCGCAAGAGAAAGCAGGCAGGAATGCAGCAGGCGTTCCAACTCGCTGCCAATGTTTCCGTCCCGGCGGGCCAGAGCCTCGCTGTTGCAGGGCGTTGCGGCAAGAACGCACAGGTCGCCGCCGGTGCGCTTGAGGCGCAGCAATTCGCGGTCTATCTGGGCAGCAAAAAGTCCGTCTGTCAGGATGTTTGTCAACTGCCTGACGGGGACATGCCGGGCCTTGCCCGTTTTGCTTTGTGGGGCGCGGCGGTCTTGGCGTTGCCCGGAAAGCGCCATGTTCTGTACAGGAAGAGCACACCAGTGCTCCGCCGGGTAACGGCGGCGGAAGGCACGCCAGTCTTCCAGGCTGAATCCGTGCAGCAAGCGAGCCACAACAACGGCCTCGGCGCTGATGCCGTCCGCTTCGTGCAGGGCCTGCAATTCCTCGGCCAGAGAGTCGAAATCAGCGCGTTTGCTCATGGCGATAGAGGAGGTAGTCGTGTTGAAAGCGGTCTATCTGCCCGTCCAGAACGCCGTCCACATCGCCGGCTTCCGTGCCTGTGCGGTGATCCTTGACCAGCCTGTACGGTTGCAGGGTATAGGTGCGTATCTGGCTGCCGAAAGCAATGGCATCCTTGCCGGCATAGTCGGCCTGCCTCTGCGCATCGCGCTTTTGCAGTTCCAGATTGTAGAGGCGGGCACGCAGCACGCGCAGCGCGGTTTCCCTGTTATGGTGCTGGGACTTTTCGTTCTGACACTGGGCAGTGACACCTGTGGGCAGGTGGGTGATGCGCACGGCAGAGCTTGTGGTGTTGACGCTCTGGCCGCCGGGGCCGCTGGAGCGGAAAATATCCACCCGCAGGTCTGACTCCTTGATATCCAGGGTAATGTCATTGCCCGCGTCGGGGATGACATCCACCGAGGCAAAAGATGTGTGGCGACGACCGGAAGAATCAAAGGGGGAAATGCGTATCAGGCGGTGGATGCCCCGTTCGCTCTTGAGAAAACCGAAGGCATGCGCCCCTCCCACACGCAGGGTGACGCTTTTGATACCGGCCTCGTCACCGGGCAGATAATCCATTTCTTCCAGGGTATAGTTATGGCGGGCCGCCCAGCGGCTGTACATGCGCAACAGCATCTCCGCCCAGTCCTGGGATTCCGTGCCGCCCGCGCCCGGGTGGATTTCAAGAATGGCGTCCTGATTGTCTTCTTCTGCAGAAAGCAGCATGACCAGTTCGGTTTCGTCAAGCTTTTCTTCCAGATCCCGCCGCTGCTGCTCCAGGGATTCCAGAACTTCCTGATCATCATCTTCCGCCGCCAGAGAAAGCCATTCAATCATGTCGTCATGGCTGGTTTTGAGACGCGACAGGCGCTCTGCCTCGTCTTCAAGACGGCGTTTTTCCTGCAGAATGGGGGTCAGGGCTTCGGGGTTGTCCCACGCGCCCGGACGGGAAATTTCTGTTTCAATGTCCTTCAGGCGTTGGTTGACAGCTTCAACGTCAAAGACGCCCCCAAAGGGTGGCAAAGCGTTGGACGAGGGGCTGGCAGGCGGCACGCAGGTCGGTATATTGCAGCATATGACTAGCCAGGGGGTTGAGGGTGGGGGGAGGTGGCGCCCTGCCGGGAAACAATGGTCAGGATGAGCAGGAGCGCCAGTGCGGCAAAAGGCAGCCAAGGGGAAAGCCTGTGGAACAGGCTGGGGACATTTTGGGTCTGCGCCCGTGCCCACAGGGCCTGCGCCCGAAACTGACCACCGCTCATGACCAGCCGACCACGCGTATCCACCACGGCGGAAATGCCCGTATTGGTTCCGCGCAGTATCCAGCGATTCTGCTCCAGAGCACGCAGGGCGGTCAGGTACAGGTGCTGCCGTGGAGCGGGCGTATCCGCAAACCAGCCGTCATTGCTGATGTCCACAAGGACGTTTGCTCCATCAGCCACGCGGGCCTGAGCCAGCCACGGGAAGATACCTTCATAGCATATGAGCATGCCGAGGGCAAGGTTTCCCTGTCGCAGAGGGGCCGTGGCCCTGCCTTTCTTGTACACGCCCACGCCCTGCAATAAGGCTTCGAGAAAATGCCAGTCCAGCCACGACGGCAGATATTCGCCGAAGGGTACCAGATGTTCCTTGTCATAGTGGGCTACCGTACTGCCGTCCGGCCCCAGCAAAAAAGCACGGTTGTAAACGTCCGGATTTTTTTGTCCGTGGCGTCGTTCCGTCCCCGGAGCGCCCAGCAGCAGGGGGCTCTGGCTTGAGGAGGCCAGTTGGCGCACCCTGGGAGAATGCAGCTGGTTGGTTTCAAAATAGAAAGGCAGGGCTGTTTCCGGCCAGATGATCAGGGGGCGGAGGTGGGGTTTCTGCTCCAGGGCAGCGAACGTCAGTCCCAGATAAAGGTCCACGGTCTGCCGCTGGAATGCCGGAACCCATTTCTGGTTCTGATCCACATTGCCTTCCACAAAGAGCACGTCAAAGCTCTGCGGGCCTTGGGCTTCCGCCAGGGGGTCAGCGTGCAGTTTCCATGCGCCGCAGGCCAGAAGCAGGATCGTCAGCCCCAAGCCCGAAACAAGGCAGGTCAGAGTGTTTTTGATTGCAGAAAAGCGCACAAAGCCAAAACAGCACCAGAGGGCCGCCGTGGACCAGAGCCCGGCCAGCGCATAGGCTCCAGTCGTGTCTGCGGCCTGTACGAGCAGAGGCCATGCAGCCAACGCGCCGCCCAGAGTCAGCCAGGGGAAACCCAGCATCAGGGCAGCCCCCAGTTCCAGCAGGTACCAGAAACACCCCAGAATCAGGGCCAGAATCCAAGGGGGCTGCCAGCGCAGCGTATAGGCCACCAGGGAAAAAATGCCGCCTGTGGAAGATACGCAGGCCACAACAAAAAGCGCGCAGGGCACAGCCAGAAACAAGGGCAGCCCCCCCACATTGTGCAGAGGCAAGGCAAGCCAGTACAGTGCGGCCATACCGCCCGCCAGAGTGGCCAGCCACCCCCGGCGCACGGCGTTTTTGCCATCACGGGCCGCAAGTCCCAGCAGGGCCAGGGCCACAGGCCAGAGCAACACCAGGGGAGGCAGTTGGAGGATATCGTTGGGAAAACCGGCCCAAATGCCCAGCACACAGAGTGCGCCAGACCCCCATGGGGGGGGGATGCGCCGAAGCTCTGCGGCATGGGGAAAATGTGCCTGCTTGCTCACCGTGACCTCAGGGGCAATGCGGAAAGACGTTCGCAACTCCTGTGCCTTTCCGTCAGGCCTTTTGCTGCCTGACGGAGCCAACCCCGCAAAGCGGGGTTTGTCATCAGTTTGAGGCACGCGCGCATCTTGCGTTCAGACGTTATCTTCGCTTTCCTGATGCGCAAGGGCAGCTTGTTGGGCCTGTTTTTCCGGCTCCATGCGTATGCGCAAAATGAGTTTCCGGTCAGCATCCAGCACCGTGAACAGCCATCCGCGCAGGGAAAAAACCTCACCGGGGGCGGGTACATGCCCGGCCTCCATGCTCAGGTAGCCGCCGATGGTGTCCACTTCGTCCGAATCCAGTTCCACGCCCATATCTTCCAGGTCTTCCAGCAAAGCCCGCCCGGTAAGCTCGTATACGTTGTCGCCCAGTGCGCGGATATCCTCCTCGCGGGGGGCATCGTGCTCATCTTCAATGTCCCCGACGATTTCTTCCAGCAGATCCTCAATGGTGATCAGGCCTGAGGTTCCGCCGTACTCGTCCAGGGCAATGGCGATATGCTGCTTGCGGGAGCGGAATTCCTGCAGGAGGGTGCGGATGGATTTGGTTTCTGGCACAAAGAAGGGTTCACGCATGACCTGGGCCACGGAAAGATTGCCCGCCTGGTCGTTCAGGATGCGGTGCAACAGATCCTTGGCGTGCAGGATGCCCACGATATTGTCGCGGGTTTCCCGGTAGACAGGGATGCGCGAGTGACCCGACTCCACAATGACACGCGCCACGTCTTGCAGAACAGCGTTGTCCGGGACGCAGTCAATGTCGGTGCGGGGGGTCATGGTGTCCTGCACCTGCAGGTCGTTGAAGCGCAGAATGCCCAGAAGCATGGATTCTTCTTCCGGCTCCACTTCACCTTCTGCGCTGGCTTCGAGAATGGCTTTTTCAAGGGATTCCTGATCGTCACGCCCAAACAGTCTGCTCAAGCGCGACCAGATGGTACTGTGACCGTCCGTGCCTCCGTCCAAAATGGCCTCCGGGGTTGATGGTTGCGCGCAGTCCTAGAGCAGTTTTTTCTGCTCACGGTCTATGCCCATAACCCATTGGGTTATGGGCGACACACCGCGCGCGGGCGTACTGTGAAACCAGGAAATTTCCGATTTTCCCTGTTCCAGCACCGCCCAGTTGGTAAAAATCGTGCCGAGCAGCAGGGCAGGGTTTTCTCCCTCCACCTGCCGGGCATGGAGCACGTCCAGCGTGCACCAGAACGTGACCACGCGGTCTTCCCTGTTTATATGGTAGATAAGCAGGCACAGCAACTGCGCATCTTTTTCCAGCGTTTCCGGGAGAACGCTCAGAGAGCTCAGGTCAAAGCGCAGAGCCATGCCCGTGGCAGAAATGTCCTCCACCTGTACGGGGGCAGCCGCCATATCCTGTTTGTAATGGATGAGAGGGCGGCCAATCTCTCCTGTGTCACGCGGAATGGGTGTGGCCGGATCCAGCTTCCAGATGCCGATGACGCGCACTTCGGCGCGGGGCGGCCTGACACGGATGAAATTGCGCTTCTGGCCCGCGTCCAGGTCTGCCGGGAAGGACAGCCGCAGGCGGGTCTTGTTTTTTCCCGCTTCCACGTTCTGGATGGCGGAGGAAAATTTGTAGGATACCTGCCCTGTGGGCAGAGCGGCGCGAAAATACACGTCAACCACTGTACCCGTGAGGTATCGGGAAATGTGGGACAGCACCTCAAGCTCCAGCTCGTTCTTGTTCAGATGTATGAGTATGGCGGTCAGGTTTTTGAAGGGGGCGGATTTGTCCCTCGGGACAATGTCAAAACCCTCGTTGTTGGCCTGGGCCAATTCGAGCATCTCGGCGATGACGGCTTTGCGTTTGGCCTCCTGTCTGCGCCGCAACAGGCGTGACTGAATGAACAGGGCAGTGGTCGTGGCGGCGACCAGAAGTATTGCGTAGAAAATGAAGAGGTGCTGGCCTGTCATGGGGTCACCGTGTTACTGTCGGGTTGCCCTGAGATTCTGCGGGTGTACGCGATCCCGCCCGCCCCGGATGCGCGGTAGCGTTGCAGGCAAAATTTGGGCGCGCGGCCTGTCCGTCATGGTTCTTGGTTCCGAGATGGTCGCAATGCCCTGATTCCGCTTCTGCGGCACGGGTGCGTTGTTGGTCGGCAGCGCCGGATCGGCCCAGCAGCCCCATTTTGTGAAGGTGTATCTCCAGGCAGGCCACAGCCGCCGGAGTTACTCCCGAAATGCGTCCCGCCTGCCCCAGGCTTGCGGGTTGCACACGCTTGAGTTTTTCAACCACTTCACAAGACAGTCCTGCTATCTTCGCATAATCCAGATGCGGGGGCAAGGGAGTCTTTTCTCGTCTGGCCGTGCGGGCCACCAATTCGCTCTGCCGTGCCAGATAGCCCGCGTATTTGAGCTCTGTCTGGACAGAAAAGGCTGCTTCTTCCCCCGCGGTTTCGCGTTGACTCGCCAGTTCCCGGCCGATGTCGGACAGACAGGGTTCCTGCGCCATCAGGAGGGTGTCCAAAAGACCGTCCAGATCCATATCCGGTCTGCGCAGAGTTTCGGCCAAGGTATGGCCGAGAGGCAGAGGGAGGGCGGGCAGCGCATTTTTGCCCGGGGACAGGCGCTTTTTTTCCAGATAGGAGCGGAAATAATGCACGCGCTTTTGCTTGGCGCAAAAAACTTCCCACTGCGCATCACTCACCAGCCCTGATTCGCGGCCCAGCGGCGTCAGGCGCGCATCGGCATTGTCTTCACGCAGCAGCAGGCGGTGTTCGGCGCGGGAGGTGAACATGCGGTACGGCTCCTGGGTTCCCAGCGTCACCAAATCGTCCACCAGAACAGCCATATAGGCTTCGTCACGGCGCAGAAAAAAGGGTTCGCGGCCGAACAGACGGCGGGAAATGTTCAGCGCGGCCCACAACCCCTGAGCCGCAGCCTCCTCATAGCCCGATGTGCCGTTGATCTGCCCGGCCAGCCAGAGGCCGGGCACAGCTTTGCTTTCCAGCGTGGGGCGCAACTGGACGGGATCGGCAAAGTCGTATTCAATGGCATAGCCGGGGCGCAGCATGACGGCTTTTTCCAGGCCGGGAATGGCATGAATCATGTCCATCTGCACGTCCAGAGGCAGGCTGGTGGAAATGCCGTTGGCATAAACTTCCGCGCTGTGCAGTCCTTCTGGCTCCAGAAAAATCTGGTGGCGTTCCCGCTGGGGAAAGCGCGCCACCTTGTCTTCAATGGATGGGCAATAGCGCGCACCCACGCCCTGAATCACGCCGGTGAACAGCGGTGAACGCTCAAAGCCTTGCCGGGCGATATCGTGCGCGCGCTCGTTGGTCCAGGTGATGTGGCAGGAAAGTTGCGGCAGGAGGGGGCCGGGTCCGTGAAAACTGAACCGGGGCAGCGGAGAGTCGCCGCGCTGCTCCTCCAGACGGTCATAGTCGATGGAAGAGCGCAGCAGACGGGGAGTTGTGCCGGTTTTCAGACGGCCCAGAGCAAGACCCAGCGACCGCAGATTGTCGGACAGCCCCAGCGACGGGGCATCGCCCAGACGTCCACCGGGCAGACTGGTCAGGCCCATGTGGATGCGCCCGTCCAGAAAGGTTCCTGTGGTCAGCAGCACATGTCGGGAGGCAAATGTCAGGCCCTGTGCAGTGCGCACTCCCGTAACGCCGTTGTCGTCAGTGATCACCTCCAGCACGGAATCTTGCCAGACGCGCAGGCCCGGGGTGGAATGGAGGGTGCTTTTGAGGGCGCGTTGGTAGGCCTCTCGGTCCATCTGCGCACGGGTGGCGCGCACGGCTGGCCCCTTGCTCTTGTTCAGAATCCGGAACTGGATGCCCGCAGCCTCGGCCCAAAGTCCCATCATACCGCCCAGAGCATCAATTTCGCGAACCATATGGCCCTTGGCCAGCCCGCCGATGGCCGGATTGCAGGACAGATAGCCCAGTCTGTCCAGATTGCCGCTGACCAGCAGCACAGTGTGCCCCAGCCGGGCCAGAGCAACCGCAGCCTCGCTTCCGGCATGTCCTCCTCCGGCGATGATACAGTCAAAGCTGGGCTCAGGCATGGACGGGGCTCATGAGCAGATGGGCAAAAACCTGCGCGTCCCTGATGGTGGCGGTGACGGAAGAGCGCTCGTCGGGCTGGTGGCAGGTGTTTTCAAGGCAGCTCCAGACAGCGGCATGCAGCCCGCGCTGCCGTAACAGAGCGGCTACAGTGGCACCACCAATACCCACAGGGCGGGCCTGCACCCCATAGACGCGGGTTATGGCTGCCTGCAGACGCGTCACCACCGGACTGTCCACGGGGATGGCGGAGGCGGCCTGCTGTTGCACAATGTCTACTTCAACTGAAACGTTGCGTTTGTCCGCCACGGTTGCCGCCAGTTCCAGCACCTTGCCGCGCACTTCTTCCGCACTGACTTGCGGCAGCAGGCGGCAGTCCAGATAGAAAGTGTCGTTGCCCGGAACCACATTGACGCTGGGCACATTGGCTTCGTGCTTGCTGGGTGTGAAGGTGGAAAATGGCGGCGAAAAAAGTTCGTCCCGTGCGGCAAAGGCCGTGGGCAAAAGCTCGTGGCAGAGCAACACCATCTCTGCTCCGGCCACAAGGGCGTTACGGCCCTTGTGCGGTGTGGACGCATGGCACTGCTGGCCGGTAATGCGGATTCTGAACCATATCTGGCTTTTTTCCGCCACTTCGATGACATCGCCGCGGGGGGAGCCCGCATCGGGAACGACATACAGGTCATCAGGGCTGAAAAAATGGGAGGCTGTATCAAGAATATGGGACAGGCCGTGGGCGCTTCCTGTTTCTTCGTCGGCCATGAACACAAGACCCAGATGCAATGGGGGGCTGGCCTTCATGGCCTGTACAGCCTTGGCCAGCAGCAGCATGCTTGCAATGGCCTGCTGATTGTCTTCCACTCCCCGTCCGTACACAAAGTCTCCCTCGCTGCGCGCGAACCAAGGGTCGGAAGTCCATGCGTCCGCTGGGCCGGGGGGCACAACGTCCATATGGGCGAAAAGCCAGAGAGTGTGCTTTCCCGTGCCGGGGAGGCGCGCAAGCACATTGGGGCGCAGGCCGCTTTCCACCCGGGAATCGGGGGAGTCCAGGCGCACAAGATCGGAAACGCCTTGGGCCGCGAGCCAGTCCGCGATACAGAGCGCCTTGGCGCTCTCGCCCTGGCCTCCGTTTTCCGGCCCCAGAGCCTTGCGGGCCGTGAGCAGGGTTTGCAGGTGCGCCACATCCTGACGGCAGGCGTCCAGACTACGGAATATGGTGTCCAGCGTATCGGCCATATGGCGCATTCCTCATCCGCAGGTGGCGGCCGCATCCGGGCAGGCTTGCAGTTTTTGCAGCCCGGCGGTTTATGGCTCCGCCGGACTGCCCGCGCACGCGTCCGTACTAGCGTCCGCCCTTGGCCGCGCGTTTGGAGGCCTTCAGCGGGTTGACCTTGGCGGCGGAGGAGGACTGCACCTTGACATGGGTGGCAAAGTTACAGCGTCCGGACAGCCATTTTTTTTCCGGCAGGGGATAGCTGGAGCAGAACTGCTGGCCTTCAAATTCGCGAATTCGGTCACAGCCCGTGCACTGCTCCACCACGGGAGAAAGAACAAAACCTTTGACGACAACACCTTCGTTGGTTCTGTTGGCGTTTTCCAGAGGAGTCATGGCATACCTCCATGCCGCGCAATGGCGCGTGTAAGACAAAGAAAGGCGGTTTACCCGCCACGAAAGTTATAAATGATAGGGCCAAAGGGAATATTCTGTCAAGATTTTTTCTGAAAGGCAGCTGTTTTTTGCGCGAAAATGCCCGCGAAACTGCGGGCATTTTCGGCGGAGGGGACGCTGCCCTCTCCCCCCGTCTTGGGGGATAGCGCAAAAAACCGGCAAAGAAAACGTTGCCTGCGCGAGATGTTTGTGCCGCTGTTCCTACGCCCAGAGAATAAGCCCTGTATCCAGAGGCGAAGCCAAGGCCGGGTGCATGGGCATGACGCGCACTCCGTAGCGGTAGTTGCCGCTGCTGCTGGGGATGTAGGTGGCGGCATAGTCCATGCCGTTGTCGCCGTGGTCCGCCTGACGCGGATCCAGCCGCAGCACTTCCGGTTTGTCCCGAAAATTTCCCGAGCGGAATGCCTGCCCGATGACGAGTTGCACCAGAACTTCTTCCGGCTTCATTTCGCCCAGGTGCATGTGCAGGCGGATACTGACAGGTTCTCCGCAGGTCATGGTGTTTTCTTCCACGCCGCCGATGGCCAGTTCTTCAATCCTGATGGTTCCGAAGCGTGCGGGCAGATCCTGTTCCCAGGTGGCCAGTTCACGGCAAAGCGCCCAGTCATTGGCATGCAGCATGTTGCGCCGCGCTGCTCCGCGCAGGTAATATTGCTGGATATAGTCGGTAAGCATGCGGTTGCTGCTGTACATACTTGTGAGGCTCTTGAGCGAGCGTTTTGCCATGGCAATCCACTGATGGGGCAGACCGAAGGAATCGCGGTCATAGTACAGGGGGCTTACCGTTTCTTCCAGAAGGGTGTACAGAGATTCGGCGTCAAGATAGTCGTTCTGATCCTTGGTGGGCAGTTCGGTGGAGATCACCGGTCCGATGGTCCAGCCGTTCTGGCGGTTGTAGCCCTCGCACCACCAACCATCGGAGATGCTCAGATTGAGGCCGCCGTTGACAGGCAGCTTCATGCCGCTGGTGCCCGATGCTTCGTGGGGTCGACGGGGCGTGTTGAGCCATACGTCGCATCCCTGGCTCATGAGGCGCGACACCCCCATACTGTAGTTTTCGAGAAAGAAGATGTGCCCCAGGAAGCGTGTGTCCCTGCTCATGCGCACGACTTCCTGAATCAGGTTGATGCCCGCTTCGTCGGCGGGATGGGCCTTGCCCGAAAAAACAAGGACAACTGGCCTCTGGGGATTGGTCAGGATGCGTTCCAGACGTTCGGGATCGGCAAAGAGCAGGGTGGCTCTTTTGTACGGCGCGAAACGGCGCGCGAATCCGATGACCAGGGTTTCCGGTTTGAGCAGACGGTTCATTTTGTGGCGTTGCTCAGTGTCGAGATTCAGCTTTTGAGTCAGAAGCGGGATCTGCCCGCGCAGTTCTTCCAGCAGGGCTTCCTTCTGATGCATGCGCGCCCCCCAGAAAGCATCGTCGGGAATGCCGTCCACCTTGTCCCATATGCCGGAGCCGGGGGGAGCTTGCAACCAGCCGGATCCGAGGTGGTGGGTCAGCAGTTCGTTTATCCAGTTGCCCACATACGAAGGCGTGTGGATGCCGTTGGTGATGTGCCCGATGGGCGTTTCGGCGTGGGGCAGGCCCTTCCAGAGCTTGTTCCACATATGGCGGGAAACAACGCCGTGCAGACGGCTGACGCCGTTGGCCCAGCAGGAATACCGTAAGGCCAGCACAGTCATCTGGAAAGAATTGTCATCACCGCCCTCGATCTGTCCCATCTGGAGAAATTGCTGCCAGGAAAGGCCCAGGTTGGAGGCAATGCCGCTGAAATAGCGTTCCATGAGATCCAGCGAGAAAGTTTCGTTGCCTGCGGGAACCGGCGTATGTGTGGTAAAAAGCGTGTTGGAACGTACGCGTACAATGGATTCGGGCAGATTCATGCCCATGCCCAGACATTCCTGCAAACGCTCCAGAACCATGAACGCCGAGTGCCCTTCGTTCATGTGAAAGACACTGGGAGTGATTTTCAGCGTACGCAAAAGGCGCATGCCCCCCATGCCCAGCACCATTTCCTGCAGCAGACGTATTTCGCGGTTGGCTTCGTACAGGCGGTTGGTGATTTTTCGGTCTTCGTCAGTATTGCGGCGGGTATCCGTATCCATGAGGTAGAGGCAGACGCGCCCCACCTGAAGCTTCCAGACCCTGGCGAAAAGCAGGCGTCCCGGCAACTCCAACTGGATGAAAACGGGCTGCTTTTCTTCGTCATACATCATTTTGACGGGCAGATGCGCAAAATCATTAATCGGGTATTGGGCTATCTGGCGACCGTTCTCGTCAATTTCCTGTTTGAAATAGCCGTTTTTGTACAGCAGGCCCACGCCAACCAGCGGCACGGCCATGTCCGAGGCGGACTTGAGATGGTCGCCCGAAAGAATGCCCAGCCCGCCGGAATAAATGGGAATGGATTCATTCAGCCCGTATTCTGTGGAAAAATACGCAATGGGCCTCTGCGGCGTGATGTCGGCACTGAGCGAACGCAACGGTTCTGCCATGTAGGTGTCGAAGTTTTCCATCACCCTGTGGTAGAGAGCCATGTACTCCTCGTTGCGCAAAAGCTCACGGAAGCGTTCCGGGGTGGCTCTTTCGAGCATTTTCAGAGGATTGCGGCATGACTCCCAAAGCGCCGGATTGAATGCCATGAAGAGATTTCTGGCCCCGTCAAGCCAGCTCCAGACGACGTTCTGGGCCAGATCGCGCAGCCGGGCAAGGGGTGCGGGCACTTCAGCCACGGCCATGATGGGCCGCAGAAAAGGCGTGGCCGAGCAGGAAGCCGTCAGCACGCGCGTCAGGGCACTGTGTCCGGGCGTCTGCTCCACGCGTGTATCAGCTTTTTTGAGCGCCAGATGAAAAGCTTCAAGGTAGTTGGCAAAAAAGTGTCCCCAGGAACTTCTGTCCGCCAGGCGGCGTGCCTGCTTGCGCCGTTCGGCGTGCTCCTGCTCGTGGCTGCCGACAATGGACAGTATGGCCGAATGCAGGGCTGTGGCACTCTGTTCCATGTTTTTTCCGCGGCGCGGGAGAACCAGAACGCCGGAGAGAGAGGGCGGCATGTCCTGCAACTGTTCGCGTGCCCACATGCCGAAACCCGAAAGGTCCGTCGTCAGGGTGGGAACACTCCAAGCCGCAGATTCCTGCGGGGTATATCCCCATGGTTCGTACCAGGAAGGGAAAAAACCGTAATCGCAGGCTGTCAGCACTTCTTCATAGGGCATGTTGAAAAAGCCGTCATTGCCGTCCAGCATGGCAGGAACAAAAATGATTTTGACGCGCCTGTCCGGGCTGTTGTCCAGGCCCAGGCGGCGGCAGGAATTGATGATGGGATCCTGCGGGGCATTCCAGGCGTAGTGCGTGCAGATAAAGGGCCGGCCACTGTCGCTGGCATCGTGGGCTCCGGAAATTGCCGCCGGATTGGGGCCTGTATGGCCCCCCATGACAAGGCAGAGCACAAGAATGCGCGCGTCCGTGCCCGTCAGGCTTTGTTCCGTGCGGGCCAAGGCCTCCAGAAAAACATCCACCCCCTTGTTGTGCATTTCATACCGGCCGGAAATGACAAATATGCGCGTGTTCTTTGGCAAATCGCAACGCAGAAAGCGTTTGGCGGCCTCCATGACCTTGGCACGGTGAGATTCGGGCACACTGCGGTCGGCGGAGTAGTCCGGGATGACGCGCATATCCAGACCGTTGGTGGTAATGACATCGGGTGTGCGGCCCAGAAATACCGTGGACTCTTCTCCAGTGATGGGGCTTACTGTGGTGAAAATGTCGGCCTCTCTGGCAGAAGCACTTTCCAGGGACCACTTGGCCGTGACGTTCAGCCCGACGGCTTCACTGGCCGGATTGAAATTGCGCAGATTGCTGTAAATATCGCGTCCGTTGCCCGCCAAAGCACGGCCAAGCATGGTGGCGTGGGTAGTGAAAACAGTGCCCACCGCCGGGGCGATTTTTTTGAGCATGAGCAGGCCCGCACCGCACATCCATTCGTGGAACAAGGCCACGCTACGCCCCTTGATGGCCTCCACGCGGGTTTCGTGAATAGCGGCAATGACTTCGCCGCAGGCCGAAGAAAACATGACCGGCTCCAGGTAGTCCCAACCGCCTGACAGGGAGTCCACGCCATAGTTTTTCCACATGTCGTAAAGCAACTGGTTTCCGGCATAGCGTTTGGCAAAATCCACCAGAATGGCCTTGGGCCTGCCGGGAATGTTCCAGCGGCCCAGCCTGCATTTTAGATCCCTGGCGGCCAGTGCCAGCCGCAGAGAATCCCAGAGATGTTCGTCCGTTTCTTCAAAATCCTGACTTTCCTGCAAAAGAGGCCCAAGAAGAAAATAATCCTCTCCAAAATGCTCCACCGCCTGCAGAGCCTTGCTGCTGACCACAGAATAGATGCCGCCTACCTTGTTGCAGACTTCCCAACTGACTTCAAAAAGTGTGACAGGGGATTTGCTGAATTCCATGAAAACTCCTTGCTTCTGCAGAAAGCGTTAGGGATTTTTTTTGCGGGCGGATGCTTTTTTCGCAGTTCCGGTTCCGGAGGCAGTTTTGGCGGGATTTTTTTCCCTGCCCGCGGAACCGGGTGTTTTTCTTCCGGTACCTGGGGGAGAAGGAAGCATGGCATCCAGGCGCAGTTCAAAATCGGCCAGGACGTTCATATAGGCAATGTAGGCATCGTACGGGCTGCCGAATGGGTTGGGGCGGTCAGTGGGAGTGCGGGAAAACCATTTGGTGGAAATATGGTGAAAGTGGTCTGCGGTCTGCAGGCGCCGGTAGTCATGCAAAAGGCCCTCATCGCGTAGCGCGTGCACGCGCGGGGCCAGACCGTACAGGGTGTGGATGGCGTCTTTTTGCATATCGTTCCCCAGCCATGCCGTGAGGTCACCGCCTTCGTCCGCCCAGGACATGAATTGCGGCACGTCCACCTCGCCCACGGGCGTGAATGTTTTTGCAGCCTCGGAGGGGGTGGTGAAACGGAAACGTCTGTCGGCCAGCAGCATGCCCGGCAGGGCGTCCATGAAATGGAAAATGCCCGAATCCTGGCTGTGGCGCAGACCAAAAATATGATAATCATCAAAAATATTGATAAGATCCGCGCTTGCAGCGTGCTCATGGCACCAGAAAGCGAAAACTTCCGCAGTGAGGGGCCAGGCCTCCCAGTTCCGGTCGCTGAAGCGCAGTCCGATATCCCCCGAAAGGCGCGCGTTGCGTAACAGAAGAGCCAGTTCGGGAGTGCCGCACGGCCTGTACAGCCAGTTGGGGCTGCGCCAGCCCAGCACATGGTCCGCGCCTTCGGCCAGAATGGCTTTGAAGCCCAGAGCCCGTACGGCCGCAGCCAGGTCATTGTTGTAGATGCAGGCCGTGTTCACGAATGTCTTCGGTTTTTTCCCGAACAGTGCCTTGAGCCGCAGGGCGTGATCCTTGACCTGCCTGTCGAACTCCTCCCGCGAATAGAGGAAGGCCAGGGAATGTGCCGCTGTTTCACAGGCAACTTCCACGCAGCCGGTTTCCACCAGGGAGCGAAAACTGTCCAGCACCTCGGGAGCGTATTGCTCGAACTGATCCAGCGCCGTGCCCGAAAAGGAGAAGGTCAGCCTGAAATTTCCCTTGTGGCGGCGGATGAGGCGCATCATCATTTCGTTGGCGGGCAGATAGCACTGGCGTGCCGCCCGCAACATGGCATCGCAGTTGTGGTCGTCGTTTTCGTAGAAGGAGTTCTGCCCCATATCGAAAATCGTATAACGACGAAGCTGGTAGGCTTCATGCACTTCATAGCACAAGCAGATGGCTGGCATCACTGACCTCCCGCGCTGTGGTAAACGGCCATCAGTTGATCGGCGGCATTTTCCCAGCGGATATTTTTCATCTCTTCCTTGCAGTTTTTGACAAGCTCTGCAGCCAGACAGGGGTAACGCAGTACGGCGCAGATCTTGTCGGCCATGTCGCGCGTGTCCCAGAAGTCTGCCTTGAGGGCATGGTTCAGCACCTCAGAAACTCCCGACTGGCGGGAAAGCAGCACCGGAACATCGTACAATATGGCCTCCAGCGGCGTAATGCCGAAGGGTTCGGAAACAGAGGGCATGACATAGAGATCGCTCAGGGCGAACATGTGGTCCACATCATCGCCCCGCAAAAATCCGGAGAAATGAAAGCGGTGCCCTATGCGCAACTGCCCGGCCCGACGGATAAGCCCGGACAGCATGTCGCCGCTGCCGGCCATGCAGAAACGCGCACGGGGGATTTTTTCCAAAACCAGCCTGGCCGCCTCCATGAAGTATTCCGGCCCCTTCTGAAAGGTAATCCGCCCCAGAAAGAGCACGCGTTTTTCGTGGCGGATGCGGGGGGGCACGGGAAAGCGTTTTTCCGCTTCATGACGGGCCACGGCATTGTGAACCACCACCACCTTGTCGGGCGGCACACCGTAGCGTTCAATGACGGTTCTGCGGGTGAGGCGGCTCACGGCCACCACCACATCCGCAGCCAGCAGCCCGGCTTTTTCGATTCCGGCCACCTGCTCGTTGATATTGACGCCGCTGCGGTCATACTCGGTGGCGTGAATGTGAACCACCAAGGGTTTTCCTGTCAGGCTTCTGGCGAGCATTCCTGCCGGATAGGTCATCCAGTCGTGAGCGTGGATAATGTCAAAGCTTTCCTGCAGGGCGATGGCCGCAGCCAGTCTGCTGTAGCGCGTGACCTCACTCATGAGATCCGGGCCGTAGCCGCCGCACAGGCGGAAGGTAAACGCACTGCCCTGACCCGCACGCTCTTCCCCCGGCCGGGGAGAGAGCTTCTCGGACTCCTGACGCAGCCTTTCCAGCGTTTGCGCATAACCACGCGGAGTGAGATAGGGAACCAGAGGACTGTCCACGGGCAGATAGCGGATACTTTCATGCCATGCTTTTTGCCCTGCCCAAGCCATTTTTTCCGCCACTTCCTCCGTGATGGGCGTGCCTGAGGCCGAGCGCAGACGCAAGAAACTGTTGTGCTGGCTGCTGCCTTCAGCCCGTGGAAGAACAAAAATGATCTCTGCTCCCTTTTTGGCCAAAGCCTGCGTCATGCCGAAGCAGGCCGTGCCCAGACCGCCGCTGATATGCGGGGGAAATTCCCAGCCGAACATGAGCACTCGCATGAGGGATTCCTTTTTCTTTATCAGGATGTGTTGCCGTCGGCGCATCCCGCAGTTTCTGTCGTATCCTTTGCACCCGCGGGAATCAGAACCGCACGGCCAACCCCCGCGGTATCGCCCGACAGGGGATTGGCAAGGCGGTGTGCGATGCCTTTTTCCCATTCGCGGTAGACAGCGGGCGCGGCTTTGCGCGTACGCAGCAACAGCCGCAGGCATTCGGCCACGCTCCATGCCTGGCTGATGCAGCCACCGGGGCGATAGGGTGGCGAACCGTCAAAAATCTCGGAAATGCTTCCCAGTCCCGCCTCGACAAGATGGTCGCTGTAGAGGGGAGTGAGGGTTTCCAGCAGGGCGCGGGCGGCCCCTTCCACATCCCAGGCCACACGCATCAGGGCATCGGCAAAGTGCCCCAGCAGCCAAGGCCAGACAGTGCCCTGATGGTAGGCCGAATCACGGCTCTGGGGCGAGCCGCCGTAGTGCCCCTTGTAGGCCGGAGAGTCGGGCGCGAGAGTACGCAGGCCGTAGGGCGTCAGGAGTTTGTTGCGCACGCATTCCACAACCTGGGGCTGGCAGTCCTCCGACAGGACGGAATAGGGCAGGGATACGGCAAGAATCTGATTAGGCCGCACGCTCTGATCCAGCTCTCCGTTGCGCCAGACATCGCCCAGATACCCGCCGTCCCCACCTGTCCAGAAGCGGATGAAAAATGCCTGGCGCAAGGCCCGGAGAGCGGTATTTCCTGTGAGCGGCTCCTCCCCGAAGCTGGCGGCCAGAAAGTCTGCAAAAGCCAAGGTATTGTACCAGAGGGCATTGACTTCCACAGGACAGCCGTGGCGCGGGGTGACAGGCCTGCCGCCTGCCTGGGCATCCATCCACGTCAGTTGGGTATGGGCATCTCCTGCGTGCACCAGACCTTCTCCGTCAACATGAATGCCCTGTCCGGGGCCTGAACGATAGCCCTGAACAATGGCCTTGAGTGGCGGCCAGGCGTTTTCGCGCGCCCAGGCCAGCCCGTCCGGAGCAGTTTCAAGCCAGGCCTGCACGGCCACCGCATACCACAAGGCCGCGTCCACAGAATTGTAGGCGTGGTCCCCGGAGTGCGAAAACATGTTGGGCACAAGGCCGTCATGAACATTCCTGCCCACTTCGGCAAGAACCCTCAGGCCGAAATCCGCGCGGTTGGCGTGAAAGGTCAGGCCGGGCAGGCTGATGAGCGTATCACGACCCCATGCGTCAAACCAGGGATAGCCCGCCAGAATTG
This sequence comes from Desulfovibrio sp. OH1186_COT-070, assembly GCF_003860215.1. Taxonomy (GTDB): domain Bacteria; phylum Desulfobacterota; class Desulfovibrionia; order Desulfovibrionales; family Desulfovibrionaceae; genus Desulfovibrio. The sequence goes on from NZ_RQYH01000008.1 coordinate 60,087, forward strand.
CCGGTCTTTTGTTGTGGGTTTCCATGCAGAAGTGCCGCCCGGTTTCGGCAAGATGCCCGGCCAACCCTCCGTTTTTTTTGTGGAGCATATCCCGGTTGCGGACTTCCTCTGCCCAGAGGGATTCCGGGTTTTCCTCGCACGGTTCAGTGCCCACCAGCACATACACGCTGCCGCCCTGGGGCAGGGGAGGCAGGGCAATATCGAGCAGGCCCGGCATGAAAAGGTCTTCGCTGGCGGCAAAACCCCGCTCGTATTCTTCCAGATATTCCACGTTCCTGTACCAATCAGGCGCGGGCAGGAAAGAACAGCCCTGCGGGCTGGATCCCGTGTTCTGCACTGCGCAGGCAGTATGCCCTTGTGCCTGGATATACAGGGGCGGCAGGTGTTGGTGGGGGCGGATGCAGAAGCCGTTTTCCAACGGAGCAGCAAAGATGTTCAGGTTTTCATCGGTCTGCGTCAGAGCGTGAAAACTCCTGAAGGCCAGCAGGGGCTTGAGGCGCAGGGTCAGGGGGGGGGTTGGCGACTGCCCTTGCACGCTCCAGCGCAGCAGCAGGCGGCTCTTGCCCCTGAGAAGGACAATCTCGCGCAGCAGGCGTACATCGCCCATGCGGTACACCGACACAGGCCATTGATCCAGCTGAAAGCTTTCGAGGTACTCGTGCCCGCGCGGGTGGAGCAGGCCAGGGTGCTGGCGGGTACAGAGAAAAAATTCCTTTCCGCCCCCCACAACAGAATCTTCGAGGGTCGAAAGCAGCACGTGCCTGCCGCCGGCAGTGTTGACCACAAGCAGGCCGTGATATTTGCGCGTATTGCAACAGAGAATGGTGCTGCTGGAATAATCTCCCAGCCCGTTGGTCAGCAGCCATTCCCTGCGCAATGCCCGCCGGGTATTCTGGCAGGCTGCCTTGTCGAAGAGAAAGCGCATACACAACCTCCTTGCGTACACGGAAACGGTACCGGGGAAAGTGCTGCGCGACAAATGGCAGGGTATGAAGCCCGGCAGAGATGCAAACAGCAGGATAAAAGACAACCTGCCGGGCCGTCGCGCAGCCGTATGCTGCGTTTGAACGCTACTCTATTTTGTGCTTGCAACATAGCACACTTTGGGGAGTCTGTCGAGACGGACAGATGTTTCCCGCTTGAGAAACGCATTCTGCGGCACAGCGCGCAAAGGGCTTTTATTTTCTTTCGTTTCAAGGTATGCAGTCTTTCCTGCCAGTCATGGCGCACCTCACAGCGGGAGAGATTCCATGAATGTTGTCGGCCGTTGGTTCGGAATTCTTACTTTAGCTCTTTTTGTGCCCGTTGCGGTTCAGGCCGGGGATGTCAAAATCGGTCTCATGTGCCCGCTTACAGGCAAGTGGGCATCGGAAGGGCAGGACATGAAAAATATCGTCAGCCTGCTGGTGGACGAAGCCAATGCCAGGGGCGGTGTCAACGGCCGCAAGCTGGCTCTGGTGGTTGCCGACGATGCGGGTGACCCGCGCACGGCGGCCCTTGCTGCGCAAAAGCTGGCTTCCTCCGGTGTGGTGGCCGTCATCGGCACCTATGGTTCCGCTGTCACCGAAGCCAGCCAGAATATTCTGGACGAAGCCGGTCTTGTCCAGATCGGCACGGGATCTACCAGTGTGCGCCTTACAGAAAAAAAGCTGCCGCTTTTCTTCCGCACCTGTCCGCGTGACGATGCGCAAGGCAAGGCTGCTGCCGAGGCCATTGCCCGTGGCGGATACAAGGCCGTTGCCCTTTTGCACGACAACTCCTCCTATGCCAGGGGGCTGGCCGAAGAAACCCGCGCCCTGCTGGACAAAGCGGGCATCCGGGTTGTTTTTTACGATGCCCTCACTCCCGGCGAGCGTGACTACACGGCCATCCTGACCAAACTCAAGGCGGCAACGCCGGATCTGGTATTTTTTACCGGCTACTATCCTGAAACCGGCATGCTTTTGCGCCAGAAAAAAGAAATGGGCTGGCCTGTGCCCATGATGGGCGGCGATGCCGCAAACCATCAGGATCTGGTCACCATTGCGGGTGCCGAGGCGGCCAGCGGGTATTTTTTCATCAGCCCTCCTTTGCCGCAGGACATGGATTCGCCTGAAGCTGCGGCTTTTCTGGACACCTATCGCGCGCGGCATCAGAGCGTGCCCGTGTCCGTCTGGGCGGTGCTGGCCGGTGATGCCTTCAAGGTCATTGAGGCCGCGCTGGCCGCTGGCAAGGACAAACCTGCGGATATGGCCGCCTGGCTCAAGCAGCTCAAGAACCTGCCCGGACTTTCCGGATCTTTGGGGTTTGACGCCAAAGGCGACCGGGTGGGGGAGTTTTACCGTACCTATACCGTCAATGAAAAAGGCGTTTTTGTTCTGCAGGCACGCTAGAAAATGTTGCGGGCAAGGGAGTGTTGCCCACGCGAAAGACTTTTTTCTTTGCCTGAAGCGTCCGCCGGGGCATTTGACATGTGCCCCGGCGGACACACCGCTTTTTTGACAGCACTATGGAACAGTTTCTCCAACAGCTTGTGAACGGTCTGGCCGTGGGCGGGATCTACGCCTTGGTAGCCTTGGGCTACACCATGGTCTATGGTGTGCTGAAACTCATCAACTTTGCCCACGGCGATTTGTTCACCATCGGAGCCTATCTGGGCTTGACGCTGCTGGTCAGTTGCAAACTGGCCGGCACGCTGCACCCTTTTGGGGCTGTCGGGCTTGTTTTTCTCATGGTTGCCCTGCTGGTGGCCCTCATCGGTTTTTTGCTGGAACGCACGGCCTACCGCCCCTTGCGTCAGGCAGGCCGACTTTCGGCTGTGGTTTCGGCGTTGGGGGCATCCATCTTTTTTCAGAATGCGGTCATGCTCATTTACGGAGCGCGTTTTTACGTCTACCCGGATTACCTGCGCCCCGATTTTACCGTCCGCATGTTGGGGCTGGACGTGCCCGGCGTACGCCTGCTGGTGATTGCTGCCAGCGTACTGCTCATGCTGGGGCTTTCGGCCTTTATCCAGCGCACGCGCACCGGAGCGGCCATCCGTGCGGTAGCCATTGACCCCGGCGCGGCACAGCTTATGGGCATCAATGTGGACCGCATCATTGCGCTGGTTTTTCTCATTGGTCCGGGCCTGGGAGGTGCGGCCGGCCTGATGGTGGGCATCTATTACGGGCAGATTGATTTCACCATGGGCTGGTCTTACGGCCTCAAGGCCTTTACCGCAGCAATTCTGGGAGGGATCGGCAACATTCCGGGAGCCATGCTGGGAGGCTTTCTGCTGGGCGTCATCGAGGCTCTGGCTGCGGGATATATCGCCATAGCCTGGAAGGACGCCATAGCCTTTCTGGTGCTCATTCTCATCCTGATTATCCGCCCCACAGGCATTTTGGGCGAGCGCACGGCGGACAAGCTATGATTCGCCTTTTGTCCCGTCCCTTTTTCAGTATCTGCGCTCTGGGTTTGGGGCTGTGCCTGTTGCCCCTGGTCTGCAACGCCTACTGGCTGGATGTTTGCGTCAGCATCGGCCTCTATGCCCTGCTGGCTCTTTCTCTCAACGTCATTCTGGGGCAGGCGGGCATCTTTCACATGGGGCATGCGGCCTTTTTTGCCGTGGGCGCGTATACCACAGCCATCCTCAACACGCTCTGCCAATGGCCCATTTTCTGGACCATGCCCCTGGCGGGCGCGGCAGCGGCTTTTTTTGCCCTGCTGGTGGCGCGCCCCATCATTCATCTGCGCGGGGACTATCTGCTCATTGTGACCATCGGCATTGTGGAGATCGTACGCATTGCCCTCATCAACGATGTTTTCGGGCTGACGGGCGGGGCCAACGGCATTTTTGGCATCAGCCGTCCGCAGTTTTTCGGCTTCCGGATTGTCAGAGGCGTCCATTTTTTCTATCTGGTCTGGGGCATGGTGGCCGTGAGCCTTTTGCTGTTCCACTGCCTCTGGCGTTCGCGCTTCGGGCGCGCCCTGAACTACATCAAGGAGGACGACGTGGCCGCTGAAGGCTGCGGAGTCAACGTCACGCAACACAAGCTCATGGCTTTTGTTCTGGGGGCATTCTGGGCAGGCATGGCAGGCACGCTGTATGCGGCAAAAATGGTGACCATTGCTCCGGAATCCTTCAATTTCATGGAGTCCGTCATTATTTTTGCCGTGGTGGTTCTTTCCGGCGGCAGCCAGTTGGGGGTTCTGGTCAGCGCTTTTTTGTTCATCGGCCTTCCGGAACTTCTGCGCGAATTTCATGACGCGCGCATGATGCTCTTTGGTCTGGCCATGATGGTCATGATGGTCTGGCGGCCGCAAGGGCTGCTGCCGCCCCGCATCCGCCGCTACCGCATTGCCCCGGAAGCGGAGAAAAGCGGGCGCGCGGACGCCTGCGGAGGGGCGGCATGAGCCTGTTGCGTCTGGAGGATGTGAGCAAGATATTCGGTGGGCTTATCGCGCTCAACGGCCTGAGCTTCAGTGTGGAAGAGGGCAGTATCGTAGGCCTTATCGGCCCCAACGGAGCGGGCAAGACAACGGTTTTCAACTGCATTACCGGAAATTATCGCCCTGAAAGCGGGCAGATATTTTTTGGCGGGCGCGATATTGTGGGGCTGCGCCCGCACCGCGTGGTGGAACTGGGCATTGCGCGTACTTTCCAGACCATCAGGCTCTTCAACCGCCTGCCCGTGCTGGAAAATGTTCTTGCCGGACGCCATTGCCGCATGCGGGCGGGGCTGCTTGCATGCATGCTGCACACCGCCAGCATGCGCCGGGAGGAGCAGGCGGCCGTGGCCCGTTGCATGGAAGAACTGCACTTTGTGGGGCTGGACGGCAGCCATGCCGAACCGGCGGGGAGTCTTTCCTACGGCAACCAGAGACTTCTGGAAATTGCGCGCGCTCTGGCTTCTGATCCGCGTCTGATCATTCTGGACGAACCTGCGGGCGGCATGAACGATCAGGAAACCGCTGCCCTTGTGCATACCATCCGCGCCATCCGGGACCGCGGGGTCACTGTGCTGCTCATTGAGCACGATATGCGCCTGGTGATGAAAATCTGCGAGAAACTTGTGGTCCTTGAACACGGCAATCTCATCGCCCAGGGAAGCCCGTCCGATGTGCGCAACAACCCTGCGGTCATTGAAGCCTATCTGGGCGCCGACAACGAGAAGTGGTGAGCATGGCTCTGCTGCAACTGTCAAACATCGTGGTGCGCTACGGCAATGTGGAAGTGCTGCACGGCATTGATCTGCGCGTGGAGGAAGGTGAAATTGTCACCATTCTGGGCGCCAACGGCGCGGGCAAAAGCACCACTCTTCTTTCCGTCAGCGGGCTGGTGCGCCCCTGCGCCGGATCCGTGCTTTTTGACGGGCAGGATCTTCTGCGCCTTCCCAGCCACAAGGTGGTAAGCTTGGGCATTGCCCAGTCACCCGAAGGGCGGCGGGTGTTCGGAACCATGAGCGTGCTGGAAAATCTGCGCCTGGGGGCCTTCTGTATTGCCGACAAAACCCGCAGTGCGCGCACGCTGCAATGGATATTTGATCTTTTTCCGCGCCTGGAGGAACGCAAATCCCAACTGGCGGGTACACTGTCCGGCGGAGAGCAGCAGATGCTGGCCATTGGCCGCGCGCTCATGGCCGAACCGCGTCTTCTGCTGCTGGACGAGCCTTCTCTGGGACTGGCGCCGTTGCTGGTGCGCTCCATTTTTGAAACAGTGCGCGCCATCAACCAGAAGGGCGTCACCGTGCTGCTGGTGGAGCAGAACGCCCGTGCTGCGCTCAGGCTGGCCAGCCGGGGCTATGTGCTGGAAGTGGGGCGCGTGGTGATGGAAGATCAGGCCCATCGCCTGTTGGCCGATGCCAGCATCCGGGAAGCCTATCTCGGCGGATAGGGCAACAGGGCGGCATTTGGAGAAAAATCATGCGTGAACATCCCGTGCGTCGCAAGGACCGCGCCATAGGGGCTGATGAATGTCTTGGACTTCTGGAGTCGGGACGCTACTGCGTTCTGGCGACGACAGACGATCAGGAGCAACCCTATGCAGTGCCGCTTTCCTACGTGTTTTGGGAAGGAAAAATCTGGTTCCACTGTGCCCACCAGGGACACAAGATCGAGAACCTGAAAGACAATCCCCGCTGCTCCCTGACGGTTGTGGGCGATAACCAGCCCGTCTATTACAAGGATTTCACCACATGGTATGAGAGCGTGGTGGTTTTCGGAACCGCAGAAGAAATTTGCAATGAAGCCATCAAGACCGAGGCTTTGCTGGCTCTGGCCCGCAAATATCTGCCGGAGCACATGGACAAGGCTCCCGGAAGCATTGCCGCCTCTCTGTCCCGCACGGCTGTCTACGCTGTCAGCATCAAGAAAATGACCGGCAAGGCCAAGCGCAGGCCCGCGTAGCAGCACTCGCCGTACTGCTGTGCCGTGCCGCGCACCCCCTTGACCGGCGAAAAACGCAGGCCATATGCGGGGCGGCGACATCGGCCAGCGGCTGGAGATCACTCTTGCCGTTCCGCCAGCAGGCGTTGCGGAGCACTGGCTTGCACGGCGTGCGTTTTTTCGCGGGGATTGTACTTCCAGCCCAGCAGGCGCGCCGAGTTCAGTGCGATAAGCAGAGCACCCGCGTTGTGCGCCAAAGCTCCGGAAACAGGTCCCATCATGCCCGCGGCGGCGAGCGCCACAGTTACGAAATTCAGAAACATGGACATGCAGATGTTGGTCTTGATGGTGGCCGCAGTTTTTCGCGCCAGCACGATCACCTGCGGCAGACGTTGTATGTCGTCGTGTACCAGAACGGCATCGGCGGCGTCCACGGCAATGTCGCTTCCCACGCCGCCCAGAGCAATGCCGACATGAGCCGCCTTGAGCGCCGGGGCGTCGTTGATGCCGTCGCCGACCATGCAGACTCTGTCGGAGGCTGAAGCCTGCAATTCGCTCGTGATGATGCGAACCTTGTCTTCCGGCAACAGTTCGGCCCTGACATGCCGTATACCCGCGGTTTTGGCGATATGACGGGCGGCCTGAGCGTTGTCTCCGGTGAGCAGGATGGTTTCCACCCCTTCCGCATGAAGCAGGTTGACGGTTTTACCGGCGTCCGGGCGCGGAGTGTCTGCAAGAGCTATGATTCCGGCAATGGCATTGTCCGTTCCGATATGGATCACTGTGCTGCCAACGGCCGCATACTGTTCCATAGCCGCTTCGATTTTTTCATCTGCCTCCATGCCGTTGTCCCGCATGAGTTGCAGGGTGCCGCCGTAAGCCCGCTTTCCGTTTGCTTCCAGAACCACGCCCCTGCCGGGGATGGCCGTGCACTGTCCCGCATCCTGCGGGATTATTCCCAGGCTTTTGGCATGGGCCACGATAGCGCGGCCCAACGGATGTTCGGAACGCTGCTCAATGGAGGCGGCGAGGGCAAGCACGCCGGTATCGGTCAGGGAGGGCGAGAAGGAGCGGACGGCCACGACCTCCGGTTTGCCGTGGGTCAGGGTGCCTGTTTTGTCAAAAGCCACATGGTTTATCTTGGCCAGCCGCTCCAGTGCATCGCCCGAAGCGATAAGAACGCCGAACCGTGTGGCGTTGCCGACGCCCGCCATAATGGCTGTGGGTGTTGATAGTACAAGGGCACAAGGGCAAAACACAACCAGAATTGTCACGGCTCTGATGATTTCCCCTGTACAGAGCCAGGTTCCAATGGCCGTCAGCAGGGCGGCAATGACAATCCATGTGGCCCACCGGTCCATGATGCGCACAATGGGTGTTTTGGAGGCATCGGCGGACTCCACAAGGCGGATCATGCGCTGGAGGGAGCTGTCGCCGCCCACCTTGACGGCCCGCATGTCAAAAGCGCCCAACTGGTTTACCGTTCCGCTGAAAACGGCATCATTGACATCCTTGTCCACAGGCAGGGATTCGCCGGTCATGAGCGACTGGTCAACGGCAGTTCGCCCCGAAATCACCACCCCGTCCACAGCAATGGCTTCACCGGGGAGCACCCGTAGTACGTCACCGACTCTGACGTCGTCTGCGGGGATGATTTTTTCTTCCCCTGCGCACAAAACACGGGCCGTACGGGGCGTCATGCCCGCCAGTTTTTCAATGCCTTCGCGGGCCTTGCGCACGGTGCGCTCTTCAAGCAGGGAACCGAGAGACATGATAAAGGCCACTTCGCCTGCGGCGAAAATTTCTCCAATGCAGACCGCCGCGACCAAGGCCAGGGCCACAAGCACGTCCGCCTTGATGTCAAAGCTGGTCACAAGGGCGGTGATGGCCCCCCTGAGGATGGGAAAGCCGCAAAGAATAACGGCTACCCAAGCCGGATCAAACATTCCCCGCAGATCGAAAAAACTGAAAACCAGAGAAATCCCGCCGATGCCTGTGAGTAGAAGATGCCTTTTTTCTTCATTGGCAAAAAAGGTTTTTATCGCATCCGTCATTGGTGCTCCTATGTCAGGCGTGAAAACTGTTCCAGCGCTCTGACCAGTTTTTTGATGGTTTTTCCGGAATCCCCACTGGCAATCCCATCCAGGACACAGTGGTGGAGATGCCCTTCCAGAATGACCTGCCCGGTTTTGTGCAAAGCAGATTTTGCCGCGCCTATTTGAACAAGAATGTCTTCACACGGTACATCGTTCTGCACCATATTCATGATTCCCCGGATTTGCCCTTCAATTTTTTTCAGGCGGGCGACCACCGCCTCCACATCCATACATTGGCGCATGTTATCTCCCCTTTGTACGATATACCCGTATAGGGTATTGCGAAAAAAAAATGAAATCAACCAAACACAACGAAATTTTTTCCGCTTTCTCAGAAAAAATTCTCTGCTCCGGCGGCGGATGGTTGCGCAGGAAAAGCACTGCCCGCGTCAACTATATGCATCTATAATTTACGGGCACTTCTCCATGCCGATCGGCAGAAAAGTTTTTCTGTGCGAGGGCTACGGCTTTCTGTTCCCCGTCCCTGTGGCTATTTCATAGGGCCAGTCGTTGATGCCGCCAAAATCATACACCTGCGTGTACCCCATGCGGACAAGCTCGTGGGCTGCTGCCGCGCTTCTGCGGCCGCTACGGCAGTAGAGAAGGATCAGGGCATTTTTGTCCGGCAGTTCTGTGGCGGCGCGTTCTTTCAATTCCGCATGAGGAAGAAGCATTGCCCCCGGTATATGCCGCTCCCGAAATTCCGCTTCTGTCCGTACATCAAGCAGCAGATATGGCTCGCCTCTGTCCATGACGGCTTTGGCCTGAGAGGCGGACAGTTTGGTGTATGTTGCCGGGGTGCTTTCCTGCCTGCCAAAACCTGTGCCCGGCAAAAGAAGTATCAGGCCGACAAGAATGACACTCAGTATTTTTTGCCACATGGCGGGACTCCTTTGGGAAATGAGTGAACAAAACAGTACGCCGGAGAAAGGGGGCCGTCAAACAGAAGCTTCCGCTACAGCCCGCATGCCTTTTGCGTGAGAGTTTCACGCTTTCAATGAAATCTATACTTCAACTATATGAAATTAAAAACAATTTTTTTGAAAAATCATCACAAAGATGAATGCCTCTTTTGGTGCCGTTCTTGACAAGGCATGACGGTGTGGGCACATTTGAAAAGCATTCGTCCCTTGTCGAATTTGTGTCGGGCAGGAGCTGGAATGGCTTTCAGCAAGTGTTTTGTCCTGTTGGTCTGTTGTTTTTTCTGCACCGAAGCTCTGGCTTGGGATGGAGTTGTGCAGCGGATCGAAGACGGCAATACCCTTACTGTGAGCAGAAAGGGTTGGGGCGGCGGATCGGGAGTTGTTCTTGTTTTTTATGGTATTCAGGTACCCGGCCTGCGGCAGCCCTATGGCCGCGAAGCCCGAGAGCGCCTGCTCCAGCTTATTCCGCCCGGCACGGAAATTGCCGTGGAGCCAGTGGGCAAAGCCATGTCGGGCTATGTCAGTGCCTTGGTGCAGCTCAAGGGAACTTCGCTCAACCACCTTCTGGTCATGGAGGGGTTGGCTTGGGTGGATCGTCAGACATGCAAGGCCATTTTCTGCCGCCGCTGGCATATTCAGGAGCACCAGGCCATTCGGGAAAGGCTGGGTATCTGGGGATTGAATATCGGTACGCCGCCGTGGCAGTGGGGCAAGTGAACCGCCTTTTTGCACAAACCTCAAATGCGCCGCAGGCGCTGGAGGAGACATGAATATTGTCGGCCTTGAAAAAATGCAGGACTTTCTCGCCAACTGGCGTGAGGATCCTTTGCAGGCCAAGGATGCCTTTACCGAGTTTCTGGCCTTTCTCTCGGCACAGGACAATGTGCATTTCAGTTTCAAGGCGCGGCCGAGAGTGAGCTACTCTTTGCGCGCCAGCCATTCCGCCCAGTCCCGCCGCGAGCTTTTTGCCTTGGTGGACGTTGTGGACGATGATCCGCAAAGCCGCTGGCTTTCCGTATGTTTTTACAACGATATGGTGACGGACCCTGAAGAACTGGGCGATTTTGTGCCCGAGGGGCTTTTGGGCGAGGACGCACGCTGTTTCAATCTGGACGGTGATGACGCTTCCATGCGCACATATATCGGCGCACGTCTGGCCGAGGCCGCGGCCAGCGCGGAAAGCGAAAAGGCGTGAGCCCTTCGCCCCCGGTGGCCCTCCGTTGCGTGGCCATTGATTTTGAAACTTCCGGTCACGCGGCCCACAGCGCCTGCGCGGTGGGGATGGCCCGCATTGACAAGGGGGGAGTGAGTGAAGTCTTTTACAGTCTGCTCCGCCCGCCTTCTTCCAAAGTGCTGTTTACAGAAGTTCACGGCCTGACCTGGGCCATGCTTCAGGATGCCCCTACCTTTGCTCAGGCATATCCGGCCATTGCCGGCTTTTTGCACGACACGGATGTTCTGCTGGCCCACAACGCCAGCTTTGACCGGCGAGTGCTCCGTGGTTGCTGCACCAGCTTCCGTAAGCCGCTGATTGACCTTCCCTTTCTCTGTACGCTTCGGGGCGCACGGCGCAGCCTTCCCCTGCCGTCCAAAAAACTCTCCGCAGTCTGCGGGCATTTTGGCATTGCCCTCAACCACCACCATGCCGGATCTGACGCCGCAGCCTGCGCCGAGGTATACCTGCGCCTGCGCTCTCTGGGGGTTTCTGACGCCCAGATGCGTATATGATCCTTTTTCGCGCTTCCTGTACCGGTTAAATCCAAATCCCCGCATACGGCACTTCCTTACGTGCGGGCGAAGATTGTTTCTCCGTCCCGCCGCCTTTTCCGACACTCTGCCTTTCTGTCAACAAACCGGCGGTCAGAAGAGCAGAGAATTTTTTTGTTTTTATTAAGCTGTTTTTATTGTGTATTTTTGCTTGGAACAAATTTTGCTTTCCATAAAAAAATTTCTCTGTGCAAATGCGGAGGTGGCCCATGAAAAGTATGTTCAACATGCAGATAGGCCTTGTGGGCAAGGTCATGGACATGCAGTTGCAGCGCCAGAATGTCATTTCCGGCAATATAGCCAACGTGGAAACACCGCACTACAAGCCGCGCGAACTGACCTTTGAGAAAGATCTTCAGGCTGCGCTTGGCTTGGACGCTCGTGGCGAGGTGAGCAGGACGGACAGGGCGCACATGCCCACGGTTTTTGATCCGGAAGGTTTTGGCCCTGACTGGTCAAAGGAACTGAAGCCGCGCATGATCCACGGGGAAGACAGGGTCAATATTGACAAGGAAATGGCCCGCCACGCCAAAAACCAGTTACAGTATACGGCCTTGACTCAGGTCATGACCAAATCCTTCGAAGGCTTGAACACGGTCATTCAGGAAGGAAAGCAGGCCTAGCGCCTGCCTGTGGAGGGCGTCATGGATTTCATGACAGCATTTGACATCAGCGCGTCCGGCCTTTCGGCGGACCGCACACGCATCAACACCATTTCCATGAACCTGGCCAATGCCAAGACCACGCGTACTCCGCAGGGGGGCCCGTACCGTCGGCGCAGCGTATTGCAGCAAACTGCGGATGTGGATGATCCTTTTTCCATCCACATGCGGTCGGAACTGGATCGGGCTGTGCAGGGTGTTCGGGTCATGGCAGTGACCATGGATACCCGTCCCTTCAAAAGGGTTTATGAGCCAGGCCATCCTGATGCCAATGAAGAAGGATACGTTCTCTATCCGGACATCAATGTGGTGGAGGAAATGGCCAATCTCATGACGGCCCAGCGCAATTATGAGGCCAACGTGACCACTGTGGAAGCTCTCAAGGGCATGTACGTCAAGGCGTTGGAAATCGGCAGATAGGCGGCTGGCAGCGGCCGGGAGAGGAGGCAGTATGAGCATTCAGGCAACGGGTATGCGGGCCTATACCGAAGCCCTGCAGCACTTCAAGAAGGTGCAGGGCTCCCTGCAGGAAGGAATGCCCGTCAGCGGCAAGACGCTGTTTGCCAAGACGCTGGATCAGAGCCTGTTGCGCGACACGGTGGATCGCGGAGAAAATTTCGGTGCGCAGGCCGATTTTATCACCTACCCTGATCATCGGCGCATTCCGGTCATGTCCGAAAACAGTTTTACCGACACCGTGAAAAATTCCCTGCACAAGGTCAATTCTCTTGACGCTGCAAAAAACAGGGCAGTGACCGATTTTGCCTCCGGCCGCAATCAGAATGTGCATGAACTCATGATCAGCATGCAAAAATCCAGTCTGGCCATGAAGCTTACCACAGCCGTGCGCGGCAAGGTTCTGGAAGCGTACAAGGAAATTTCTCGCCTCCAGTTCTGATACCGGTTTGTCTTCTTTTTCGTCGCACCATGCTTGGCGTGGTGCGTTTTTGTGCTGCCGGAAGCATGTACCATTGGCTGCGTACCTGTTTTTGCGGGAAGTTCGGGTGGCATGACAATTGCTATCCTTCAGCAGCATCATGTCGAAAAACCGCCACAAAGATATCAGGAGCGACCGTATGCCCGAATTTCTTGCACGCATCATCACTACTATCAAGGAACTTTGGGCCGGAATGAGCATTGTGCAGCGTGCTCTGGCCGCAGGTGGGGCAGTGGCATTGCTGGCAACGGTTATCGGTCTTTCGCTTTGGCTCAACAAACCGGAATACAGGGTACTGTACTCCAACCTGGGGCCGGAAGACGCCAGCGTCGTCATCAAGGCGCTGCAGGCGGACAAGGTGCAGTACCGGCTGGTGGACGGCGGAGCCACGATCATGGTTCCCCACGAGGTCGTGTACGATCAGCGCATCAAGATCGCGGGCGAAGGTGCCCTTGTGGGTCAGGGCATAGGTTTTGAGATTTTTGACAAGGTAAAGGTGGGCCAGACGGACTTTGTGCAAAAAATCAACTACACGCGCGCTCTTCAGGGAGAGCTGGCCCGCACCATCAGCGAATTTCCCAGCGTGGATAGCGCCCGTGTACATCTGGTCATTCCGCGCCGCAGCCTGTTTGTGGAGGAGCGTCTTTCCCCTTCGGCCTCTGTTGTGCTCAAGCTCAAGCGCCCCAGCGTCAAGCCGGATCAGAAAGAAATCACTGCCGTCCTGAACATGATGCTCATGTCGGTGGAAGGGCTGGACAAGAAGCATATTTCCATCACCGACAACGGCGGCAAGGTGCTGTACCAGCCGGAGGAAGACAGCCTTGCCGGCATCAGCACCACCCAGATGGAGTACCGCAGCCAGGTTCAGCGCAATCTCGAGCGCCGCATCGAAGAAATGCTCCAGCCCATTTTTGGGCCTGGCCGTGTCATTGCCAAGGTCAATGCGGACATGGACTTCAGCCAGAAGACCATCAGGCGCGAATTTTTTGACCCGGAAAAAACCGTGGTGCGCAGTGAGCAGCGCAGCGAGGAAACCCAGCAGGGGCGCGCCAATCTCGAAGCCGGGTCGCCCGACGTGAACTACCGTGGCGACGGCATCACCGGCTCTGTGTCGGATCAGAACGGCAGCCGGGAAACGCGCACCACCAACTATGAAATCAACAAGGAAGAGCAGCAGATCGTTTCCAATGTGGGAGATTTGCGCCGGCTGACAGTTGCAGTTCTCATTGATGGCACGTATGAAAAGGCCGAGGGCATCTGGACTTTCGTGCCCCGCAAGGACGAAGAGCTGGAGCGTGTGCGTCAGTTGGTGAGCAACGCCGTTGGTCTGGACAAGGAGCGCGGCGATGCTCTGGAGGTCAGTTCCGCTCCCTTTGCGGATTCGGAGCCGCCCCAGGATCCCAACTTCGCCGGCATGCTGGCCGATTACGCGGAGCGTCTGGGCAAGCCCCTGCTCAATGCGCTGCTGGCCTTCCTGTTCCTGATGCTTGTGGTGCGGCCCGTGGTTCTGGCACTTATCCGCCCCAAGGTCGAAGCCGGAGAAATGGTGGAGGGTCTTGAGGGGCTTCCCGCAGCGGAAGAGCAGATTGCCCTGTATGAAGCCCTGGAAGAAGCGGCCAAGGGCGAAGAAGAAACGCAGGAAGAAGACGACGAAATGCTGTTCAAGGATATTGAAGCTCTGAAAGCGCACATTTTCAGCCTTTCCGACAATCATATGGAACAGGTTGTCATGGTGGTGCGCGGCTGGATGAAAGGCGATGAAACTGCCAAGGCGTAGCCCTCCTGGGATTTCTGACGGTGAGGACACCTCTTTTGCGGCGCAGCGCCGGGCAGCGCGCCTTGCCCAAAAGGAAACCAACCAGAGGATAGAAGACCTCAAGGTGCGCCTGTTTCGCATAACAGAAGTCCATATGGATCGCGCCGTGCGCCTGATCAAACGCTGGCTGACCGAAAAAGAGTAGGGGCAGCAGAACGTTATCGTGTATGGGATCGCTGCCCGGAGCAGGGCTGTGCAGGATGTCCGGAGCGCAGAAAACGCAGTCCGGAAGATATGTGAAGGAGTGGACAAATGGCGTTGACCGGCAAACAGCGCATAGCCGTACTCTTGCTCGCCATGGGCGACAGATTTACAGCGGACGTGTTCAAGCGCATGAACAGGCAGGAAATCGCCGAAATTTCCAGAACTATTGTGGAGTTGGAATCCGTTCCTCGCGAAACGGTGGAAGAAGTGCTGCGCGAGTTTCATGAATCCCTTGTGGAAGGGGTGGACATGATTTCCGGCGGCAGCGACATTCTGAAACGCCTGCTGGTCAAGAATGTGGATCCGGAAACCGCCAAATATATCATGGATTCCTTGAGCCTGGAGACAGGGTCCGCGCCTTTTCGTGAACTGGATCAGGTCAGTCCGCGCGTGTTGTCACAGGTATTGCGCAACGAGCATCCCCAGACCTTGGCGCTCATTCTTGGGCATCTGCATCCTGATCAGGCTGCCAGCCTTTTGACAAGCCTGCCTGCGGGCGTACGCGCAGAAGTGATCATGCGTCTGGCGCGTCTGGAGGCTGTGCCCGAAGACATGCTGCTGGAGGTGGACCGGGTGCTCACCAGTCAGCTCATTGCCATGGGCGGCAAGGAAGGCAAGAAGGTGGGGGGCGTGCAGTCTGTAGCCGAAATTTTGAATGCCGTGGATCGCGCCACGGAAGAAGAAGTCCTGTCGGAAATCGAGGAAGATTCCGCGCAGCTTGCCGAAGATATCCGCAACCTCATGTTTGTGTTTGAAGACTGCAAGAATATTGATGACCGCGGCGTGCGCGAAATGCTCAAGGAAATCTCCAATGAAGACCTTACGCTGGCCCTGCGGGGAGCCAGTGACGAGCTCAAGGAAAAGTTTTTCAAGAACATGTCGGAACGCGCAGGCAACATGGTTCGCGAAGAACTGGAATTCATGGGGCCGACAAAGCTTGCGGATGTGGAAGAGGCTCAGCAGAATATCGTCAAGATCGTGCGCCGTCTGGAAGGCGAGGGGAAGCTGGCAATCAGCCGCGGCACAGGCGATGTTTTTGTGTAGCGAAAAGCGCGGCGCGGATGCCCTGTGATGTGGGGATGCGGTCATGGCTGAAGAGCAGAGAAAGTGGAGCACTGTTTTCATGGGGGAGCGCGAGGCCACCGCGCAAGAGCTTGAAGCCATGCAGGAACCCCTGTTGCGCGAGCGTATGCGCCACAGGCAACAGGAAGATTATCTGGCGCGGGTACGCGCCAAGGCCGAGGAACGCGCTCGCGAAATCCTGGGCGCAGCCTATGCCGAACGGCAACGGGTACTGGATGAAGCCGCGAAGGAGGCGCGTGTCCTTTGCCGGAATATGACTGTCGAGTCCGAAGCCATGAAAGCCCGGAGCCAGGATGCTCTGGAGAGCGCCCAGGCAGAGCTTGCCCGTGCCGAGGCCCTGCGGGAAGAGGCGTGCAGCGTTCGCAATGCCGCCCACGATGAAGGGTTTGCGGTCGGCATGGAAAAAGCTGCCGTGGAACTGAAGGCTTTGCGCACGGAGATGGGCATATCTCTGGGGGAGGTGTTGCGCGGTTTGGAGGCGCAGCGTGAATCCCTGGCCGCCACATGGCGTGAAGAACTGGCGGATTTGACGCGCGCCGCAGTGGAGGCGGGCACAGGCTGGACTCTGGAAGCAGAGCACGAGCGCATTCTGCGCCATCTGGTGCTTGACTCCCTGAAGCGTTTGGAAGACCGGGCTGTGGTCACAGTTCGCGTGCATCCCGAAGACGAAGCCTTTGTGGGCGAGCTTTTTTTGATCGCCCGTGAAAGCGCTCCCGATCTCAGGCAGTGGGTCGTCACGGGCGACGCATCGCTGGAGCGGGGCAGCATACTGGCCGAGAGCGGCAGCGGCAGCGTGGACTGCCGCAGAAAAAACTACCGGGAGATGGTAGACAATATTTTGAATTTTCTGACTCTTCCTCCGCGCGATGAAGACGGGAGGCGTGCTGAAGAGGTGAGCGTCATTGTGGAGCGCGAAGCGCGGCGCATGGCGGAGATGTTGCCCCCTCTCTCTGTGCCGGAACAGGAAGCTGAGAAAAAAGAGGTTCTTGAAGCGGAGCTTGATGCCCTGCCTGAAGAAAAAAGTCATGAAGATGCCGCCTTGCCCGCAACAAATGCGGGGGAGGAGCAGGCTGGGCCTTTGGACGAGGCCTTTTTGTCGCCGGAAGACGGGCCGGGCACGGAAGATGCGGAGCCGGAACTTGCGGAAGCGGAGCGTGAAATGCCGGAAGCTGCCTGTCCGGAAGACGCCACGCCCGAATTGCGGCTGCCACGCGAAGAGCGGAGCGCGGACGCGCCGGACAATGCCAATCCCAGTTTGGCCGAACTTGAAGAAGAGCTTTTTCCCGTGACAGGCAATGATGTCCATACATCAGAGGAAAAGGCAAAACAGGTGTTCAGTCGCGGAGGATTTCTGGACGATGCGGACGAAAAAAACCGCAACTGAGCCCCGGGCTATCCCCTTTTGGCAGGTTGCCCCATGAAGCTGGATCCCCAGGCATGCGCGGCACTCTTGCGAAGCGGAAATCCTGTCCGTCTTTATGGCAAGGTAAACAAGGTGGTGGGCCTTGTGGCCGAAGGCAGCGGCATGCGCGCGCCTCTGGGGGCTGTCTGCCACCTGTTGCCCGATGAAGATGAGGAGGCCATTGCAGCCGAGGTGGTGGGCTTTCGCGAAGGGAACCTGCTGTTCATGCCCTATGGTGATATGCGGGGTATCTGCCCCGGCAGCCGCATCCGCAATACCAGCCTCCCGCCGGTTTTTCCCGTGGGGCCGGAGCTTCTTGGACGGGCCCTTGACGCCTTCGGCGCGCCGCTGGACGGCGGCCCGCCGGTGAGTGCGGATCTCTGCCTTGCTCCTCTCGCGTCCCAAACTTCCGGGGAGGGTTTCCGGGAGATTGATGCCCACCGGGAGCATGAGCCTTCCTGGGTTTCCGAGGCGCGTACGCATTGGCCCGCAGAACTGGCCCCTCTCTATACGTCTCCTCCCACGCCCCTGCAACGTCCCCGCATCAAAGATATTCTGGATGTGGGCGTACGTTCCGTCAACAGTCTCCTGACCCTAGGCAAGGGGCAGCGCGTGGGCATCATGGCTGGATCGGGTGTGGGCAAGTCCACGCTGATGGGCATGATGGCCAGATACACCTGCGCCGATGTCAACGTCATTGCGCTTATCGGCGAGCGGGGGCGCGAGGTGCTGGAATTTATGGAGCGGGATCTGGGGCCGGAAGGTATGGCGCGTTCCGTGCTGGTTATCGCCACTTCGGATCAGTCGCCGCTGGTGCGGATGCGCGCGGCCTATGCCGCCACATCGGTGGCAGAATATTTCCGGGACAAGGGGCTGGACGTCCTCCTGATGATGGACTCTGTTACCCGTTTTGCCATGGCATCCCGTGAAGTCGGGCTGGCAGTGGGCGAGCCTCCCACCACCAAGGGGTATACGCCTTCTGTTTTCGCCCAGCTGCCCAAGCTTCTGGAAAGGGCGGGGCGCTCTTCCCGTGGGACGATCACAGGCATCTATACTGTGCTGGTGGACGGCGACGACTTCAACGAGCCGGTGGCCGATGCCGTGCGCTCCATTCTGGACGGGCACATTGTGCTCACACGCGAACTGGCTGACCAGGGGCACTTTCCGGCCATTGACGTGCTGCGCTCCATCAGCCGCTTGCGCACCGATATTTGCGAGCGACAGGATGTTCTGGCGGGGCGTGTGCTCACCAGGCACATGAGCGTTTTCCGGCGGGTGGAAGACATGGTCAATATCGGGGCCTATGCCAGAGGCTCCAATCCGGAGATTGATGCAGCCATTGCCGCCATGCCTGCCATCAACGCCTTTTTGCAGCAGGATGTAGGAGACAGGCAGCCTGTGGCGCAGTGCATGGCCCAGATGCGCGCCTTGGCCGGGGAAGACACTGCGGGAGCACCGCCTGATCCGGCTGCCGGAGAGATGCCATCGCCGGATTTTTGACGCGCGCTGGCCTGTTTTGCAGCACAAAGGAGGTTGTATGGCTTTTTTTGCAGCCAGGGATGTTGAAACGACTCTGTCTTGTCCGTCGTGTGCGCAGGCTTTGCATATTGCCCGTTCCTGCCACGAGGTTTTTCTGCGTTGTCCGGCCTGCCGGGCCAAGTATCCTCTGCAGCAGTTTATCCACAAGGCCGATGCCGCCATGGAAAATTTTCTGGAAAATGTGTACTGCGACAGAATTTGACGACTATTCGTGCGTATCTTTTTGGAGCAGGCTCCTGCCCGCCATCACTCCACTGGCCCATGCCCAGTGCAGATTGTAGCCTCCCAGCAAACCGGTCACGTCAAGCAATTCGCCAATGACAAAGAGTCTGGGACAGATCAGGCTGCCCATACTGTGGGGGTCGATTTCATCTGTTGTGACGCCTCCTGTACAAACTTCGGCTTTTTTGAATCCGGCCGTGCCCACAGGGCGCAGCCGATGGCAGTGTATGCTTTCTGCCAGGGCCTGCCGCATGCTGCGCGCAAGCTCTGCAATTTTGCGTCGCGCCGTATCCGGTGGCAGCAGGCTGTCCACGAGACGTTGCGGCAAATGGCGCGCCAGCAGGGAGCGGGGAGTCTGTCCGCCTGCCTGTGGTGCAGCAAACAGGCTGCGTACGTCCCGTCCCGGAAGAAAATCCATCGTAATCTCCTTGTCTTTTTGCCAATACAGGGAAGCCTTGAGGGCAAGAGGCCCACTCAAACCGCAGTGGGTCAGAAGCAGAGAATCTTCCCAGAAGCGGTTGCCGATACTGATGCGTGCCGGAAGGCTGATGCCGGTCAGGGCAGGCAACGGGGAGTCCGGAGCCAGCAGCAGAGGGGTCAGGGCGGGACGCGGGGGAACAATGCCGTGCCCCAGGCTCTGGGCAAGGCGGTAGCCAGCAGCGCTGCCACCTGCCTGAGGGCAGGCGGGGCTGCCCAGGGCCAGCACCAGAGCCTGTGCCCGCCACTGACCCGCTTGGCCTGTAGCGAGAAAAGTTCCGTCCGCCATTACCTGCACGGTATCAACCACCGCCCTGCAAACAATGCGCGCGCCATATCGGCGGCAGTCATTGCTCAGGGCTCCCGCCAGCCTTTGTGCGGGAACTGTCAAAAAAAGCTGGCCGTGGGTTCGCTCTTCAAAGGGCAGGTTCCATTGCCGTAGCAGACGCAGCATATGCTCTGGGGTAAAGGCCCGCAGGGCTGGTACACAAAACGCTGCCCCGCGCGCACCGTCAGAGCGAAAATGATCCTCCGAAATCTCGCGGTTGCTGAAGTTGGCTCTGCCGCCGCCGCTGATTGCCAGCTTGCGGCCAGGGGAAGCTCCGGCCTCCAGAACAACCACGCTCAGGCCCTGCCCGGCGGCTTCGCGCGCACACATCAGCCCCGATGCACCCGCGCCCAGCACCAACACATCGGTGTTGCTGCATGCTCCGGGCGCAGTATGGAGCCTCCTGTTTGACAGGCGGGCGGCTGTGGGGAAATATCGTTCCGGTTTGTGCATGAGGGCAGGGTATACGAGGTCATGGCCTCTGCCAACAGCGTTCTTGAAGCAACGAATGGATGACGGGCGTCTGCCGCCGCAGGCTTGTCCCCAGCATACCCGGAGGCGATATGCCTGTTCTTTCTTCTTCATACCGTGCGCCCTGGTTTGTCGCCAATGGCCATGCCAATACTCTGTGGCCGGTTCTGTTTCGTCCCCACCCCGTACTCCCGGCAAATGCGCAAAGGGTGCGCATAGATACGCCGGACGGCGATTTTCTGGATATGGACCTTCATGCCGCCGGGGCTTTTGGGGGGCAAGGTTTCGGGCAAGGCCGTGCCATTGCCGTGATTTCGCACGGTCTGGAAGGCAACAGCCGCCGCAAGTATGTGCTGGGCATGGCCCGCGTCCTGCTGGAGGAAGGTTTTGACGTTCTGGCCTGGAACATGCGCTTCTGCTCGGGGGAAGCCAACCGCACGCCGCGACTCTACCATATGGGTGAAACGGAAGATCTGGATACAGTACTACGCTACGCGCAAGGTTTTGACCGCCCCTTGCTGCTGGTGGGATTCAGCATGGGCGGCAACCAGATCCTTTGCCGACTGGGGCGGGAGCCTGTTCCCGGCTTGGTCAAAGCCGCAGTGGCCGTGTCTGTTCCGTGCGATCTGGCGGCTTCGGCTCCGGTCATGGACGGCCCCTCCTGCCGTGTGTACATGTGGTATTTCTTGCGTACCCTGCGGGCCAAGATACGGTCAAAGGCGGCCATATTCCCGGATTTTCCTCCGGCGGCGGGACTGGAAGACATACGGACATTTGCGGAGTTTGACGGACGCTTTACAGCGCCGCTGCACGGTTTTTCTTCGGCCCGCGATTATTGGGAGCAATGCGGCTCCTTGAAATATCTTGATCAGATGCCTGTGCCCGTCTATCTGCTTATGGCAGAGGACGATCCTTTTTGCGCGCCGTCCTGCTTTCCTTGGGAAGCCGCTCAAAAATCGCCGTCCCTGTTTCTGGAGGTACCCCCGCAGGGCGGACATGTGGGGTTTGTGCACGGGAGCGGCATGTACTACAGCGAGCGGCGTGCGCGGGATTTCGTGCGTATGCTGTCCGGGCAGGGCGTTTTTTGAAGTGCAGGGGGGCCTTCGCAGATTCGTTCTGCACCTCAGTTTTTGTTTTTGCGCCCCGCTTGGCTGTGCCCGATCCGGCAGGACTGTGTTTGCGCCGGGCTGTGCGCTGCAAGCTTTTTTTGTGTCAGGCCCGTGGGCAAAGCCGACAAGGGATCTTCCGGCCAGGGATGTTTGGGGTAGCGTCCGCGCATTTCCGCGCGGACAGCAGGGTAACCAACGCGCCAGAAGTGGGCGAGGTCTCTGGTAATCTGAAGGGGGCGGCCTGCCGGGGACAAAAGGCGCACCGCCAGTGCCACGCGCCCGTTGGCGATACGGGGTGTTTCCCGGCAGCCGAACATTTCTTGCAGCTTTACGGCCAGCCAGGGGCCGCCGTCTTCTCCGTACACAATGGGGCGCATGCTCCCTGAAGGGACGCGCCAGTGGGAAGGAGCCTGCTCTTCCAGTCGGAGGCGGAGAGGATGGGGAAGGCGCATCTGCATGCAGGCCAAGACGCGTTCCGGCGTGATCTCGTCAAGGCGCAGACAGCCATGAAGTTCCGGGCCAAGCCACTCTTCCAGACTTTCCAGCAATGCCGCGTCACTGATATCGGGCCAGATACCGGGATCCAGCTGGTGCAGCAGCATCGCCCGCGCCCTCCATTGGATACAGGCATCGCTCCAGGGCAGACAGCCCAGGCCGTGCGTGCGCACATGCGCGCAGAGCACTGCGGCGCATTGTTCCGGGGCGGGAGCGGGCAGGGGAGAGTCTTCCAGAAGCAGGGCGCCCAGACGGCGCGTACGCCGGGCAGTGATCCGGCCTGTATCTGTTGTTTCCAGAGTGTCCAGTATCTGCATGTCTTGCGCGAAAATGTCTTCAAGGCATTCTGCGTCCAGCGCGGCGGCAAGGCGGATGCGGCTGCGCGCTCCCGCGCCGTCGGGCAGGGCCACGGCCAGAAACTCTTCCCTCGCCAGCGAGTCGCTGACGGGCAAAAAGGCGGCACGCCCCGAGCGCAGAAGAAAATGGGCATGCGTACCGGCCGTATTCTGGCGCACTGCCACATGTTCGGGCCAGGCCAGAGCCAACAGTGAACCCGTGTGGGCAGCGCTTTGCGCAGCAGCGCGAAAGATATCGCCGTGTATCTCCATACGCCGCGCCAGCCGCGCTGCCTGGCGCCGCAGGCGCTGCCGCAGGGCAGGATGCAGATTTTCGGGCTGTTCCGGCTCGCGGCAGAGCCAGTCTGTGCGGAGGCGCATGTCGCAGTCCGGCGGAAAACATCCCTCCGGGCAGCTGCTGTCACTTCCGGCAAAGGGGTCGCGGTCTTCCAGCAGGGCTGCCAGGCAGCAGCCCAGAGCGGCATGCCCGTTTTTCCGGGCCTGGAGAACAAGGCGTGCTGTACGGGCATTCATGGGCAGGGCCGCCATTTCATGTCCCGCAGCTGTCAGGCGCGACTGTCCGTCCAGGGCTCCCAGCATCTGGAGGGTCCGGCGGGCTGCGGACAACCGTGCTGCGGCAGGAGGGTCTGCCCAAGCCAGATTTTCCGGGGCGGTGCCCCAGGCGGCCAGTTGCAGCACCAGATCCGTCAGGTCGGCATCCAGAATTTCCGGTCGGATATGGGGGGCATGCTGCTCTCTTCTTCCTGTGCCCACAAGCGACAGCAAAGGCCGGGCATGGTGCGTCCCGCGCGTCCAGAGCGTTGTGTCGCTCCGGCCAGGGAGATGCGCTGGGTAGTCAGTCTGGTTTGGCCGCTGTCCGGATCAAAACGGGGCAGGCGTGTCAGGCCGCAGTCCACCACCAGCCTGATGCCTTCAATGGTCAGGGAGGTTTCGGCAATGGATGTAGCCAGGACAATCTTGCGATGCCCTGTGGGGGCGGGGGCGATGGCGGCGTCCTGATCTGCGGCGGGAAGGCTGCCGTGGAGGGAGTGGAGTGTCACATTGTCCGGCAGGCGGGGGCGGAGCAGGGTTTCTGTTTGCCTGATTTCACTCACACCGGGGCAAAAGGCCAGAAGATTGCCGCCTTCCGTGCGCACAAGTTCGGCGATCACATCCGCCATATGTCGCCAGAGAGCCGGGTTGGCTCCGTGCCCCGGAACGATGTTTTTTGTCGGCGGCAAGGGCCGGTAACGCAGTTCCACAGGAAAGCTTTTTCCGCTGGCCTCAAGCACCGGGCAGCCCCCCAACAAGCTGCTCACATTGCCCATGTCCAGAGTGGCGGACATGACCACAAGGCGCAAATCGGGGCGAAAAACGTCCTGACTTTCCAGACAGAGCGCCAGCCCCATATCTGCAACAAGGGAACGTTCGTGAAACTCGTCAAAGAGCACGCAGGCAGCATGGGGCAGTTCCGGATTTTCCTGAAGCATCTGGGTCAGAACGCCCTCGGTGACAACCTCTACGCATGTTTGCCTGCTGACGCGGCTCTCGTCGCGGGTACGAAAACCCACGGTTTCGCCCGCCTGTTCCCCCAAAAGAGCCGCCATGTGGCGGGCGAGAGCGCGGGCGACCACGCGACGGGGTTCGAGCAGCAGGATTTTGCGCTGCCTGCGCCAGGGAGCTGCGAGCAACCACAGGGGCAGGCGACTGCTTTTTCCCGCGCCCGGAGGCGCGCTGAGCACAAGATTTTTTTGTTGGCACAGGGAAGTCTGCACTGCACGGCGCACTGCGTCCAAGGGGCAGGGCGGCAGAGGAGGAAGAAAATCGTGTGGCTTCATGGCAGAAGAGGGCAGGTATGCCCGTTTTTTTTCTGGCAATCCGGCGCGTGTCAGTGTATTGACATGGGAAAGGTCATGGAGGTGAAGAAAGCGCCATGCAGTTGGATACCAGCGGCATCATTGGTCAGAGCACCACGCTGGCCGATGTTTTTCGTATTCTCGGAAAGGTGGCTCCCACAGACAGCACGGTTCTTGTAACCGGCGAATCGGGAACAGGCAAGGAATTGCTGGTGCGTGCGCTCCACGCCAACAGTTCCCGGGCGGGCAAACCTTTTGTGCCCATCAACTGCGGAGCCATTCCCAAGGAATTGCTGGAAAGCGAGCTGTTTGGGCACGAGAAAGGCGCTTTTACCCATGCCATCCGCTCCCGCCCCGGACGTTTTGAACTGGCTGACGGCGGCACAATTTTTCTGGACGAAATCGGCGAAATGGACTTGAGCCTGCAAGTCAAGATATTGCGCGTTCTGCAGGAAAAAGAGATAGAGCGCGTGGGCGGCAGTGGCTGCAAAAAGGTGGACGTACGCATTGTAGCCGCAACCAACAGGAATCTGGAAGAAGAGGTGGCTGCCGGGCGTTTTCGGGAAGACCTCTATTACCGTCTCAACGTCATCCCCCTGCACTTGCCGCCTCTGCGCCAGAGAGGGGGCGATGTCCTTTTGCTGGCCAAGCACTTTCTCGGCGCTTTTTGCGCCAAAAAACGCCGCGCTCCCCTCACGTTGAGCACAGACGCCAGTCGTGTTCTGATTGCCTACGACTGGCCGGGAAATGTGCGTGAACTGGAAAACTTCATGGAGCGCTTGAGCATTCTGGTGGACGGAAATACCGTACGCCCGGAAGATTTGCCGCCAAAAATCCTTGAACGCGTGGGCACCATAGAGTTTTTGCCGGCAGTGAAGGAAGATTTGGCGCCGCTTGCTGCGGCGATCCCCGTGTCTCCGTCTGCTACCGCTCCGGCGCCTTCCTCGCCGCAGGACATACCTGCACCCGGTACAGGAGGCTTCGCCTGGCCGACTTTGGATCTTCTGGCAGAGCGGCAGACAAATCTCAAAGATTTTCTGGATGCGGTGGAAGCGCGTCTCATTGACGAGGCCATGCTCAGGGCGGGGGGAGTAAAAAACCAGGCGGCCGAATTGCTGGGTATCAAACGCACCACCCTTATTGAAAAGCTCAAAAAGCGCACAGTGGACGGCATGTAGGCTTTTTTCAAAAACTGTTTTTTTGCGGGCGTATGAATACAAAAATCTTGTCCATTGGATCATTTCTTCCACCTTTCTGCGCGAAAGGACGCCCCTTCAGCCAGCTTCGGCGCTTGCTCCCGCTCGCGTTCTGCGGGGTACTTTTCGTTTTTTTGCTCCTGCCGTGTGCCCACGCCGCGCAAAACGCAGGATCGTCCCCTGCCTCCGGGGCAAGAGGCGAGATTGTCAACAAACAGACACTGCGAAGCCGGGTAAACCCCGGAGGCCCGGAAGATTGGCCGGAAGACAAGGGCCTTTCCACCGCCGCTGAAAGCGCACCCTTGGCGCAGGAAAAAGGAAAATCTCCGGCTTCGGGAAGCGCCTCTGACGGTCAGGTCTCTGCGGATGCCAAGACCGGAGATGGCGCTGGCGGTACAGTGGAGGGCAAGGTTTCGGGGAGAGTTGAAGGTTTGCCCGCGCCGCCGCCGGAAAAGGAGGAGCAGCCTTCCGGGGAGCAAGGGGAAAGGCCTGTGGTCTATGTGGACGAACACGGCAATCCCGTGCCCAAACCCGTTGACCCTGCGGCCCTGCTCGAGGATGCAGAACGCCTCATGCGGGAGCGCAAATATGCAGAGGCATTGGCCAGCCTGAGAGAGATCAGGGAACTGCCGTCCATTACGCCCGAGCAGCGTGAAAAAATCCTGTACCACATCAGTGACTGCGTCTGGTTTCAGTATGCGGACAATCCCTTGGCCGGTTTCGAGCCTGTGGTTTCGGCCACCAGCGAAGCCATGAACGCCAACCTGCGTTCGCCGCGTGTGCCCGACGCTTTGCTGCGGCTGGGGCTGGCCAACCTCAGTGTGGGCAATCTGACCGATGCCGGAGGCTACATTGTTGCCCTTTACCGGCGGTATCCGGAATATCCTGGCGTGGCCCAGGGGTTCACCGCACTGGGCAAGGCCCAGTTGGAACACAAGCTGGATGCCCTGGCGGAGCAGTCTTTTTCCATCGTGCTGGACAAATTTCCCGAATCCTCTTCCCTGCAGGAGGCATCCGTCGGGCTGGCCTATGCGCTCAGTAACCAGAAAAAGCATGCCAATGCTCAGATCATTCTCGGCTTTATCAGCAAGCGGTGGCCGCGCTACTACATTGACCAACCATCCTTTCTTTTTTTGCAGGCAGACAATGATCTGGCTTTGGGCAACAACGCAGCGGCTCTTGCCCACTACTGGCTCTATTACAATTTGATCCCCACCCAAAAAGGCAATGACGCCCTGCTGTTCAAAATGGGCGATATGTATTTTCAGCAGGGCAACAAGGTTGCAGCGGATTTTTTGTACGAGCATATCCGGCGTCTTTTCCCCGGAGAACTGCCAGCGGCGCTTGCCGAACTGCGGTTGGCGGAGCAGGGCATATATGTCGCGCCCATCAACTATGACAGCATGAGTCAGGTTTTTGCCCGCGCCGGAACTGTCAACCTGGAAAAGTTGTATACGGATCTTGGCGCCCTGCCCTTTGAGTCTCCAGAACTTGTTCTGACCGGACTCAAAAAAGCCATGTGGCTGTATTGGAACAGAGAATATGCGCAGGCTATGGGCAAGGCTGCGGATTTTATCGACGCCTGGCCGGAAAATTCTCAGGTTCCCCAAGCGCGTGACCTGATCTGGGCAGCCTTTCAGAAAGAGCTGACCAACTCTCTGTCGGAAAAAAATTACGGGCGTATCCTTCTTCTCTGGAACGGCTTTCCCCTTGTCAGAGAAAGATACGGCGCAGTTGATCCGCAGATGCGTTTTGCTCTGTCCAAGGGGATGCTGGAAGCCGGTCAGACTGAAAATGCTCTGGAGATGCTGGCGGAATTTCTGAAGTCGCCCATGGATCCGCAGTACGGCGAAGCGGCATTCACCGAGTTTTTCTTTCGTTACCTTCAGGCCGGAGCTTGGGACAAAATTCTGGACCTGGCCGATATGGTGTCCTCCTGGCCCCTCGCAACTCCGTTGCGTACCCAGTTGGACTACGCCATGGCGCTTTCCGCGCAAAATCTCAATCTTGCCGGGCCTGCCCTGGACATGTGGCGAAAGCTGTCCCAAAAGGATGACATTCCGCTGTATCAGAGGGCGTACGCCACCTATTTTCTGGCGCAGGATGCCGAGCAACGCAAGGACATCAGCGCCGCTTACGACCTGAACCGTGGCGTTGTGGACCTTTTCAGCCGCCTGCGCGACGAACGTTCGGACAAATCTGATCCGCAGCGCATACAGGATGCCGTGCTTTCGCTCATGGACATTTGCGAGGTGGGCAACCGCATCCCGGAAGCCTTGGAGTGGCTGGAAAAATATAGTGCCTTTGTGTCGCGAGAATCGCAGGAATATCCCGGACTGCGTTTTCGTGAGGCTCGCCTGTACCGCAAGCTGGGCGATGCCGTGCGGGCGCAGGCCCTGCTTGAGGATATTGTGCGCAATTACGGGGATTCTCCCTTTGCGGGAGCCGCTGCCGCTGAACTGCGCACTTTTGAAGTTTCGCGCGATTTGCGGGATTTTTTGCCCGGTGGAGCGCGGCAGGGTGCTCAGGGGGCACCGCCGTCCGCCGCGCCGCAGGAGCCGCAGCCGTCGGCTCCGTAAAGCGTATTTCTGACGGTGTGGAATTGCCGGAGATGTGCCGTATTTTCGACAGGGGGGCGACAGGTGTTTCTTGCAAAGATCAGACTTTTGGGAGCAGTGATGATTCTGACCGTATGCGCGTCCGGCTGCTCTGCTTCCCTGCAACGGGGCCTGCTTGACGGGGGGTGTCTTTCCTCCGCCAGGCCTGCCATCTACATGAAAGCCTCTCTGCCCCTGCTCAGCGGCGGCAAGGGAAGGGCAAGTTTGTCACAGACGGGAGTCATGGGGGGGCTGCCTGTGGATGTCTGGCTGGCGGTTTACGGAGTGGACGGAGAGAAAAAAAACTTGGCTGTGGCGGCGTTGGCGGAACTTCCCGAACCTTGGTACTGGGATAGTGACGGGCGGCGAAGCGGCTGTCTGGACGAAGGAGTGGAGATTTTTGGTGATGTGGCCTATCAGGCATGCACTTTCCTTGTGGAAAACGCCAAAGATCCTTTTGCGGCCCTGGTTAGATCTGCAGAAGATGGCAGCAGGCCTCTGCGGTGGATCGCGCGCGGCTTTGTTGCCCGCTTCAACCACAATGCCAGCAAGGTGCTGCTGGAATATCGCGAAGCCTTGCCATTGGCTGCCAAGGACGATTCCGTCCCGGACAGGGAGTACCTCCGCGCCTTTGCGGCGCGGGCACGCGAAATTTTTCTTGTGACATCGCCCCCGGCCTCTGCTGGAAAGGTTATGGAAACTCCGGCACGGAACATCCGGTGGCAGTATCTGGACTCTTCGTTTTTGGGCACAGTGTCCCGCTACGACATTTTGCCGGGCAGGTAACGCATTGCAGTTCTGGAGATACCTGCCACAGTATTTTTGAAAAATTCTGTTCTGTGCATTGACGCAGCAGTACGGGCTGTGTATATTTTTCCTTGTGAACCGAACTGCGCTTCTCGCCGTCATTTTCAGGTGTCGGTATTTTGTTGCAGTCGGGCAGCACCTTCTGCATGATTCGGAACATGTTGCCGGTGTCCCGTACAGGAGCACCCTTGCAACAGATTTTCTGCAAACGTGCAGCGGAGTTCTTGGTTTCCGGGCCTGTGGTTCCGGGATGCTTTTATGTATTTAGCGGTTTTTCACGCCGTGCGCCTCAGCGCAGGCACGTTCGGAGATGATGCTGTCAGGCTATTTTTCCGAAACGGATTGTTCCGGGTTTCTCCGGAGTGTTTGCAGCACTTTGTACAGCCAATAATTGAGGTCAGGTATGGACGATTATTTGAAAGAAGCACTGGAAATCACCAAGGCGCAGGCTGGAGTCCGCGTCATGAGTGAAGAGGAAATCGCCTCCTTTATTCAAAAGGTATCCGTGAGCATTCGCACCATTGCCGAGGACGATGGGCCTGTGGAAATGGACAGCGTTGAAATAGTTCAGGAGGCCCGCCGTTCCGTCAAAGAGAAATCCGTCACCTGTTTGGAATGCGGCAAAAGCTTCAAAATTCTGACAAAGCGGCACTTGGCCAGCCACGGCATGAGCACGGCGGCGTATCGTGAAAAGTGGGGATTCAAAAAGGATGCCCCCCTGGTGTGCAAAGCCCTGCAACGTGAGCGGCGCAAAAAAATGAAAGACATGAAGCTTTGGGAAAAACGTCGTAAAGCCCAGTAACGCATTTTTCAGGCCCCTTCCGGAGACGTTTTTTCGGAGAGGCCTGAAAAATTTTCCGCATACGGAAAGCATGTGTGCTGTTGCCCCATGACGCATAAAGCGGAGCCACCGACATTTTTCTGCAAACTCCGCTTTCGGACTATTCATGTCGCCTTTTTCTCCTGTCCGTACGCCGCATGAGGCGGCTTTTCTGCTGGAATTGTCGCAGGAAGAGCTTTTCGCCCGCGCCGAGGTGCTGCGCGAAGCCGCTTTTGGGCGCAAGGTCACGCTTTGCTCCATCATCAATGCTCGCAGCGGCAACTGCTCCATGGACTGCCGTTTCTGCTCCCAAAGCGGGCACAACCGGACAAATATAGAAACCTTTGTCCTGTTGCCCGATGCAGAGTTGCGGGCGCGCATCCTGCATCTGGCAACGCTGCCTGTGTCCCGTATCGGTATTGTGACCAGCGGGGCGGCCCTGAACACGGACGAGCAAGAGCGCCTGCGTACCCTTGTTGCCGGGTTGCCGCAAAACGTGCGCAGCCGGATTTGCGCCTCACTGGGCAGACTGACGGCGGACAGTCTGAGGCAGATGGGGGCATCGGGTCTGACGCGATACCATCACAATCTGGAAAGCTCCCGGGGCTTTTACCCCTCTGTCTGCACCACGCAAACCTGGGACCAGCGAAAAAAAACTGTTGAGCGCGCGCAGCAGGCCGGTTTGGAAGTTTGTTGTGGCGGTCTGTTTGGTCTTGGCGAAACGTGGGAACACCGCATTGACTTTGCCTTTGCGCTGAAAAAAATGGATATTGCCCAGGTTCCCCTGAATTTTTTGTATCCCCACCCGGAAACACCTCTGGCAGATATGCCTCCGCTGGATGCCGGGGAAGCATTGCGCATCATTGCTGTGTTCCGTCATATTTTGCCCCGTGCCACGTTGCGTGTCTGCGGAGGGCGGCCACTGGTTCTGAGGGGAAGGCAGCAGGAAATTTTTCGCGCTGGTGCCAATGCCCTGATGACCGGAGATTATCTCACGACCCAAGGGCAGAGTCTGGTCCATGATCTGGAAATGATCGCCTCGCTGGGGTTGGAGGTTGAAAGTGGTCTTCCGTTCTGATCAGCTTGTCGTCCGGGGAATTTTTGTGGCCGGATCCGGGACGGGAGTGGGAAAGACTGTGTGTACGGCGGCTCTGTTGCGTGCCCTGCGTCTGGTGGGCATGGCTGCGCAGGCTGTGAAACCGGTGCAGACCGGGGTTATCCCCGGAGATGGGGCGGTGTTGGCCGATACGGCAGTCTGTGATGCGGCAGTGGCAGACCTGCCGCCCCACGATTTACCCACGGCAGCTATGCTGCACTGTTTTGCTCTGCCTGCATCGCCGCATCTGGCGGCGGAACGGGAAGGGGTGAGTCTTGGTTGTGACAGGCTCTGTGCTGACGTGCGCGCGCATTGTCACGGCAGCAGGGCGGATTTTCTGTTGCTGGAAGGAGCAGGGGGAGTGCGTGTTCCCCTCAACCAGCATGAGGATATGCTGGATTTCATGGCTCGGCTGGGCCTGCCTGTATTGCTGGTGGGCGACAATTGCCTGGGAGGGTTGAACCACATCCTGCTTTCGTTGGATGCCCTGCGCGGACGCGGCCTTTTTTTGTGTGGGCTTGCCCTTGTTCCCACAGCCGACCCCTCTGCAGGCTGCCCCGGCGTGGACGTTCCTGCACTGCTTGCGGACAATGCCGCCGTACTGCGCTGCCGTTTGCAGCAGGAAGGATGGAATGCACCTCTGGTAGAAGTTCCACGTGTGCCTGCCCTGAATGCGGCTGCCTGGCAACGCCTGGCGGAGGTGTTCGCCCCGCTGGCGCACCGTATGGTGTCCGGTGCCGGGGAAAGTCGTTCGGAACAGCAGAAATTGCTGCCGCGTGACCGTCGCGTGCTGTGGCATCCTTACGCCTCGGTTACCGAGCCGCCTCCACTCCATGTTGCGGAAAGGACGTTTTCCAACCGTATCCGGCTTGCGGACGGGCGGGATCTGGTGGACGGCATGTCATCCTGGTGGGCCGCTGTGCACGGATATAACCATCCCCGCCTGCTGGCAGCCCTGCGGGAGCAGGCCGGACGCATGCCCCATGTGATGTTTGGCGGCCTGACACACGAGCCTGCGGTATGTCTGGCCGAACGCCTGCTTGCACTCATGCCGGCGGGTCTGGAGCGGATTTTTTTTGCCGACTCCGGCTCTGTGGCTGTGGAAATTGCCCTCAAAATGGCCCTGCAATACCAGCACGCACAGGGTGAAAAGCGGCGTACGCGCTTTCTCGCTCCGCTGGGAGGCTACCACGGGGATACGTTTGGGGCCATGTCCGTCTGCGATCCGATAACGGGCATGCACAGCCTGTTTTCGGGCATGCTGCCCCGGCAGATTTTTGTGGAACGCCCCTCCTGCCGGTTTGATCATCCCTTTGATCCAGGCAGTCTGGATGCGGTGCGCACGGTTCTGCGTGAACGCAGAGAGGAAATCGCGGCGGTCATTCTGGAACCGGTGGTGCAGGGCGCGGGCGGCATGTGGTTTTATCATCCCGGTTATGTGCGGGAATTGTCCCGTCTTTGCCGCGAAACCGGAGTCTTGCTCATCCTTGATGAAATTGCCACCGGCTTCGGGCGCACGGGCAAGATGTTTGCCGCCTTCTGGGCCGATGTACAGCCGGACATTCTTTGCTGTGGCAAGGCACTCACGGGCGGCATGCTGACGCTTGCGGCAACCGCCTGCACGGAGCGGGTTGCCAACGGAATCTGCTCTGAAGGTGGGGTATTCATGCACGGCCCCACATATATGGCCAATGCTCTGGCCTGTGCTGTGGCCGGAGCCAGCCTGGATATTCTGGAAAAAGAAGACTGGTGCGGACGCGTGGCCACTTTGGAACAAGGGCTGCGTGGAGGGCTTGCAGCATGTGCGAATTTGCCCGGCGTGCGGGATGTACGCGTTCTGGGGGGCATCGGCGTTGTGGAAATGAGTGAGCCCGTCAATACCGCCTCCCTGCAAAAATTTTTTGTCAGCAGGGGGGTCTGGCTGCGTCCCTTCCAGCGGCTTGTCTATCTGATGCCGCCCTATATCACGCCAGCCTCCGATGTAGAGCGGCTTTGTAAAGCTGTCCATGATGCCGTGTTGTCCGGAGCACATCTGCCATGATATTTTTTTTCGTTTGCCTGGGATTTTTGTTTCTGGCCTGGAGGGTTGCCCGCAAGGGCATCGGGCCGGAGGAGTATTTCGTCAATGGCCGTCGCGGTTCGGCATGTGCCACCGCCCTGTCTGTCATGGCGTCCTGTGTGGGAGGGTCAGCAACGCTGGGCATGGCGGGTCTGGCATGGCAGGTGGGAACTCCGGCATTCTGGTGGCTGGGGTCCGGTGCTGCGGGGCTGCTTGTGTTGAGCTTTTTTCTGGCCCGCAAGGTGAGAGAGAGCGGGGCCATGACCATGCCGGAAATGCTGGACACCTGTCTGGGCGCTCCCTGCCGTCCGTTGGCCTCCATTATTATTGTGGTTGCCTGGATGGCTATCTTGGCCGCACAGTTCAGCGCCCTGGCCGCCATTATTTCCCCATTGACGGGCCTGAGCCACACCGCTTCGCTGTTTGTGGGGGCTGTGATCCTGGTTGCCTATACCCTGATTGGCGGACAGGCCGCCGTGATGCGGAGTGATGTCTGGCAGTTCGCTGTTCTGTCTCTGGCTCTGGCGGTGGCGTTGGCATTTGCGGTTGGCGCGGGCGGAGGAGAAGCTCTGGCGCAGGTGCGCCTGGAAGTGGTTAATGCAGATTTTCCCGCTTCACGGCTGGCCTATTATTTGTGCATTCTGGGGGGAAGCTATGTTGTCTGCCCCATGCTTTTCGGGCGCTTTTTGAGCAGCCGCGATGCTGATACCGCTATGCGCGGCGGACTTTGGGCTGTGGTGGGGCTGGTATGCACTGCGGTGGTCATTGTTGCTTTGGGTATCGCCTGCCGCGGCCTTGTTTCCCCCGATACGCCGCCGGAACAGGTATTGAGCACGGCCTTTCTGACGCATCTGCCTCCCTGGGCCTCCACACTGCTTTTGCTGGGCATTTTTTGTGCTGTCATTTCTTCCGCCGACTCCTGCCTGATCACTGCCGCCTCGGTATGCAGCAACGATATTCTGCGCCGACCTTCGGTTGCCGTCTGCCGCTGGTGCATGGTTTTTTTCGGGGGGGCCGCGCTGCTTTTGTCTCTGTCCGGCAAGGGCATTTTATCCCTTCTGCTTCTGGCCAACGATATTTATGTGTGCGGTGTGGTGGTGCCGGTTTTTGTGGGCATGCTGTTTGCCGGGAGGGCGCATTTTGCGCCGTGGGGCATGGCGGCGGTCATGGCGGCAGGCGGTACAACAGGCTTTTTCGCCGGGTTGATGGAAAATCCTTCTTTGAGTTTTGTCGGCCTGGGCTTTTCTCTTTTGGGAAGCATGGTTGCGGCCCGGCCTGTCCACCACAAAATTTTTTCCTGTCTCTTCTTTTCCCGGCGGTGACGGCTCCTCTCTTGTTGGACTCCCGAAAAAGAGCTGTGTTTGCTTTGGGAAGCGGTCTTGCTTGGGGGGAGCTATGCCGAAGGAGGCGGGGGTAGCGGCAGGCCGCGAAAAATGAGGCGTGTGGCTGCTGCGTCAGCCATTTCAGCCATATCCATAATCTTTTCCAGCAAGGCCAGCAGATAGTGACGGTCATTTTCGCATCCGTCACGAAAGTCTTTTTCCAGATCACCGGAAAGGATGTATCGTTCCAGTTCTTCCAAGTCTTGCAGTGTCAGCATGCGGTGTCCTTTGTCAGGGCTTTCAGGCAGCGTTCTGTAAGGAGGCGGGCCATGTTTTCAATGTCGGCAATTTCCTGCCTGCCGATGCGGTCATAGTGGATCCCAACACTCACGCAGACCGCACAGCCAAGAACATTGGCCATGCGGCTGGCCATGCCCTGGGCCAGGGCATCTTCCCTGTGCCCCGGCAGGAGGAGCAAGCGTGTCCGGGAAGCATCTTCCCCCGGAATACCCAGGGCCACAGCGCCAATATGCGCATCCCCCCCGGAAAGAAGCACCTGTATGTCGCGGCCCTGACGCAACACACGCAGGGCAAGGGTGAGGCGGCCATGAGTCTGTGTCCAGCGCACGCAACAGTCCTTTTCTTTGGGGCAGTGGGTTCTTCTTTCAAAAATATCCCATGCTGTTGCGGGGTGCAAGGCACATGCTTGACTGTTATGCGCACAGGCGCATAAGCTTGCGTCCTGCACCTTTTTCTGAAGAATTATCCACGTACGCGGAGAAAACATGAGCCTTGACCCCACACGTCATCCCGACTGGCAGATTGCCTTGGACGCGGAAACGCGCATGAAACCCTTTGCGGCACTGGCTGAGGAAATGGGGCTTGAGCCGGATGAGGTGCTGCCCTACGGGCGGCATATGGGCAAAATTGAGCAGCAGAATGTTTTGCGCCGCCTGTCCAACCGCCCTGGCGGGAAATATGTGGATGTGACCGCCATCACGCCCACTCCGCTGGGAGAAGGCAAATCCACAACAACTATTGGTCTGGTGCAGGGGCTGGCACGCCGGGGGCAGCGTTCTTCGGCGGCCATACGCCAGCCTTCGGGCGGCCCGACCATGGGCATGAAAGGGTCCGCAGCCGGCGGCGGACTTTCGCAGTGTATTCCCCTGACTCCCTATTCTCTCAACTTTACAGGGGATATCCATGCCGTGGGCGCGGCCCATAACCTGGCCATGACTGCCCTGACGGCCCGTATGCAACACGAGCGCAATTATGACGATGCCACGCTGCAAAGGCTCTCGGGAATGCGCCGTCTGCACATTGACCCCACCCAAGTGCGCACGGGCTGGGTTCTGGATTTCTGCGCCCAGACCTTGCGCAATGTGCTCATAGGCATCGAAGGGGACGGACGCCGCAATGACGGCTTCATGATGCGCTCACATTTTCATATCACGGTGGCCTCGGAGGTCATGTCCATCCTTTCGGTGGCCCGTGACCTGCGCGATTTGCGGCAGCGTATGGGGCGCATGGTGCTGGCCATGGATCGCGACGGAAAGCCCGTGACAACCGCTGACCTTGAAGTGGACGGAGCCATGACCGCCTGGCTTGTGGAAGCGCTCAAGCCCAATCTTATCCAGACCATCGAAGGCCAGCCTGTGCTGGTGCATACCGGGCCGTTTGGCAACATCGCCCTGGGGCAGAGTTCTGTCATTGCCGACAGGGTGGGGCTGAAGCTCAGCGATATTCATGTGACGGAGTCGGGTTTCGCCGCAGAAATGGGGTACGAAAAATTCTGGAATCTCAAGTGCCGGTACAGCGGGCTTGCGCCGGATGCCGCAGTCATCGTGGCTACCGTGCGCGCGCTCAAGCACCACGGGGGCGCACCCCAACCCCGTCCGGGCCAACCTTTGCCCGAAGCCTATTTGTGCGAAGATGTGGGCCTGGTGGAAGCAGGCTGCGTCAACCTTTTGCATCATATCGGCATTGTGCGTCGCTCTGGTGTGCCGTCAGTGGTTTGCATCAACAGGTTCCATACGGACAAACCTGCGGAAATAGCAGCCATCCGACATATTTGCGAAAAGGCCGGGGCCAGGGTGGCTGTATCTGAACACTGGGAAAAGGGCGGTGAAGGCGCTCTGGAACTGGCGGACGCTGTGTTGGACGCCTGCGCTGACGACAGAAGAAAGTTCCGCCCTCTGTACGACTGGAGCTTGCCCCTTGCCGAGCGCATTGTTTGCATTGCCCGTGAGGTTTATGGTGCCGACGGCGTGGATTTTGAGCCTCTGGCTGCCCAACGCCTGAAAACATTTCAGGAAAGGCCGGATGCGGACGAACTGGGGGTATGCATGGTCAAAACGCAATACTCCCTGTCTGATGACCCCGGACGCAAAGGGGTTCCCTCGTCTTGGCGGTTGCATGTGCGCGATGTCCTGCTTTTTGGCGGGGCAGGTCTGGTGGCCCCGGTGGCCGGGGACATCAGCCTCATGCCAGGAACCGGCTCCCGCCCGTCCTTCCGGAACATTGATGTGGACGTGGAAAGCGGACGGGTCACAGGACTGTTCTGACCCCAGCGGGCCTTTTCCCGCTTCCCGTCTCTCTTTTTTCAGGCCAGTTCGCGTGCGACGATGGCCGCCAGTTCTTCTGCGTATTCCTGAACCTTGTCCGGGTGTTCGCCTTCAACCATCACGCGGCAAAGGGATTCTGTGCCGGAATAACGCAGCAGGACGCGCCCACGACCGGCCAGTGCGGCTTCCACTTTCTGCACTGCATCGCCGATGGCCGGACGCTCTTCAAAGGGAAGACGATTTTTGATGCGAACATTGATGAGCTTTTGTGGAAAGGGTATGAGAAGGCCTGCCAGTTCGGAAAGAGGTTTTTCTTTTTCACACATGATCTTCAGTACCTGCAAGGCCGCAAGCAGGCCATCGCCTGTGGTGCTGTACTGGTGAAAAACGAGATGCCCGGACTGCTCGCCTCCCAGCATGGCCCCTTCGCGCCGCATGGCCTCCATGACGTATCTGTCGCCCACCTTGGTGCGCAAAAGAACGCCACCGTGCTCCTGCATGAAAATTTCCAGCGCCATATTGCTCATGGCTGTTGCTACCAATATGTTTCCCGGCAGTTCTCCCCGTGCCATCAAGGCTTGCGCACACATGGCCATGAGCTGGTCGCCGTCCAGAATTGTTCCGCGTTCGTCCACCATGACGAGCCTGTCGGCATCTCCGTCCAGAGCCAGTCCCACATCCGCGCGAACTTCACGCACTTTGGCGGCAACAACCTCCGGATACAGTGAGCCGCAGTGCTCATTGATATTGGTTCCGTCGGGGGATGTGCCTATACGAAAGACCTCCGCCCCCAACTCCTCAAGAGCCAGAGGCGCGACCTTGTAGCTGGCTCCGTTGCCGCAGTCCACAACGATGCGCAGGCCCGCCAGCGTCAGGTGGGCGGGGAAAGAGCTTTTTGTATAGACAATATAGCGGCCGCCAGCGTCTTCGATCTTGGTGGCGCGCCCCACATGCCGTGCGTCGGGATAGGGCCAGGAAAAGTCCCTGTCCAGAACCATGGCGGATATTTCGTCTTCCGTTTCATCGGGCAACTTGTAGCCGTTGGCATCAAAAAATTTGATTCCGTTGTCATCAAAGGGGTTGTGAGAGGCCGAAATGACCACCCCGAGATCGGCGCGCATGTTGCGCGTCAGAAAGGAGATGGCGGGCGTTGGCAGAGGTCCGGTCATGATGACGTGCATGCCTGCAGCGCACAGGCCTGCGGTCAGGGCTGATTCGAACATGTATCCGGAAAGGCGGGTGTCCTTGCCGATGACCACACGGTGCTGGTGCTGCCCGCGCCGAAAACGGACGCCCGCCGCCAGCCCGAGACGCAAGACCATGCCGGCGGTCATGGGCGAGTTGTTGACTTTGCCGCGCAGTCCGTCTGTGCCGAAAAGACGATCAGCCATGAGAAGCTCCTTGCCAGTGCGTTGCCGATACGGGGAAAACCCCGGGTCGGAGCTGAAAAAAGAGAGTCAGTCCGCCTTCCCCTGCGGCAGGGGAGTTTTTTGTGTCACCTTTACTTCTTTCAGCGTCGGGTTAAGAAGAGTCATGCCTTCCGGCAGCCTGAAGCGGAGGGGGGCGTTCCGGCTTTCACCCGGCTGAAGAGGCGGAGGCACAATGCTGATTTCCAACTGCCCAAGATAGCGGGCGTTGGTGGCCAGAGCATCGGGCACTTCCACCAGGACAGTGATCTCTTCGGGAGTGACCGCATAGAGACGGCGTTCTTCTGTGGAAATTTCAATTTTGCAGCGCCGTGACACAACAGTCCGTCCGCTGGTGATGGTGTACTGCACCTTGACCGATGCAGGGATGGGAGTGACCAGACTGGGAGTGTCCAGGGGAATCGTCTGGTTCATGATTGTTCCGGCAGACTTGGGATCCAGCATGATGGTCAGGGGAATACTGGAAATTTCCGCTATGGCGGATTCCGGCCCGCGCAGCAATACCGTGTCCGGTGTTACGCTGACGTTTTCCACGGCAAGGGCTCCGGTGCGCAGGGGAGACTCCACCTTGGCGCGTACGGGAACCGTGCGCTCCAGCAGAGTATCCGCCTTGATGACAAGGCGGGGCGGCTGCACATCAACGAGCTCGAAAGCGCGGAGGGCAGGTCCCAGCGCTTCGCCCGTAAGGGGCACGGATGTTGTGCCCTTTTTGATATGGGAGAGGTTGACAGCCTGGATCAGCTTGCGTTGCGTCATGGAGCGCAACAGTGTTTCCGGCCCTCGCAGCCGGATGACGACCTTGTTGACAAGGCCGTCAGTGATAACGAGATCTCCGGGGATACCATAGTAGTCGAGACTGACATCAAGCTGCGCTTCCAGCCTGTCCCGCACACTGACCACGTACCACATGCCAACGGCAATGCATACGGACAGGAGCAGGGAGAACAGGTGCGGAGCCTTGGAGGAAAAATCAGAGGATTTCATTGAGAACCTGCTGCAGGCGCGCCGCATCAAGCGATCGCATGAGTTCACCTTTGATGGCCAGGGAGATTTCTCCTCTTTCTTCGGAGACGACAACAGCGACCGCATCGGATTCCTTGGTGATTCCGAGAGCGGCACGGTGGCGTGTTCCGAAGCTTTGCCCTTTTGCCACAGCCAGAGGCAGGATACAGGCCGCAGCTGTGATCTTGCCGCGACTGATAACCACGGCGCCATCGTGCAGAGGCGCCTTAGGATAAAAAATGTTCATCAGCAGTTGTTGGGAGAGGCGGGCATCAATCTGAACTCCCTCCCGTTTTATCATGTCGCCAAGGCGGATGCTCCGCTCCATGACAATGATGGCGCCAATGCGCAGACGCGCCATCTCCACACAGGCATTCACGACTTCTTCCACGCCTCCCTGGGTCAGCCCCCTTTTTCGGAACAGGCGCTTTGCGCCCATATTGCCCAGTGCCTGCCGGATATCGGACTGAAAGATCACCACAATGACCAGAAATAGGGAACTGAAGATATGCTGCAAGAGCCAGGAAAGGGTATACAGGCCCATGCCGCGCGCGAAAAAATAGAGCAGGGTCAGCAGGCCAAGGCCCGTCAACACAGCCAGCGCACGTGACCCCCGCAACAGCTGGATAACCTGGTAGAGGAGGACGCTGACAATGGCGATATCCAGAGCGTCCCGCCAGTCCAGAAAAATATGGTCAAACACAGTGAGCATCCTTGATATGCACCTGTAACAGGTTCAAGAAATCATCGTTGCAAAGTGCAATGCAGATTTTGGGCCAATAGCAGGGATTGCATGGCTTCCGCCACATGGTGCACACGATGCCAGAAAACGCCCTTTGCCCACAACAGTGCTGTGGCCACTGCGGTGGGGAGCGCCCGCGCGGCAGGCGGGAGGCCCAGCAAACCGCCAAAAACGGACTTCATGGAGAGTGCCATGAGCACAGGCCGCCCGAAACCTTTCCAGTCCTCCGGGTGTTGCAGCAGTTCAAGGTTGTGTTCCAGCGTTTTGCCAAAGCCGATGCCGGGATCCAGAACAATGCGGTTTTCCGGGAGTCCTGCCCGAACAAGCCGGGCCATTTCGCGCTCAAAAAATGCTGTTACCTCTCTGCGGATATTGGCATAGCGAGGAGCGTCCTGCATGGTTGCAGGCCGTCCCCGACTGTGCATGAGCACATAACCCGGCTTGTACTGGATGAGAACATCCAGGAGGCCAGGATCAAAAGAGCATGCGGAAATATCGTTGACAATGTCAGCACCGGCCTCCAGAGCCGCAGCCGCAGTCTCTGCATGATAGGTATCCACGGAGATCGTTGCGCCCGGTGCCTGCCGCCGGACGCACAAAAGCACGGGCAAAAGACGGGACAACTCTTGGGAAGGGGCAAGCTCTG
This sequence comes from Desulfovibrio sp. OH1186_COT-070, assembly GCF_003860215.1. Lineage (GTDB taxonomy): Bacteria > Desulfobacterota > Desulfovibrionia > Desulfovibrionales > Desulfovibrionaceae > Desulfovibrio. Next base: position 100,435 of record NZ_RQYH01000008.1, read on the forward strand.
TGGCTCCCGGACGCGAGGATTCCGCGCCCAGGTCAAGAATGTCCGCCCCCTGATCCAGCAGGCGCCGGGCATGCGCAAGAGCGTGGGCGGCATCGGCATGGATGCCGCCGTCAAAAAACGAGTCCGGCGTAATGTTGACAATGCCCATCACACCAAAGGCGCGGGGCGGCGTTAGCCGCCGCCCTCCTTTTGCATGCCAGGCTGCGCTTTCATGCGTATCCCGCATATTCAGCTTTGATCTTTCGTGTTGTCGGTGTGCGGGGCGTTTTCAGTAGGCCTCTGGGCGGTATCATCCTGTCGCATATCAGGCTCCAGAGCAAATTCATTGTCTCCGTGCCTGGGCACGGGAACCTTCACGGGCTTTCCGTTCTGGTCCAGAGGCGGCAATTCCTTGTTTTGCATGAGCAAGTCAAGGTCTTCGCCCGTAATGGTTTCACGGTCAAGCAGAGCATTGGCAATGCGGTGCAGGATTTCTTCATTGTCCTTCAGCAGGGTACGGCAGCGCTCATGGGCTTCTTCAACAATACGCTTTACTTCGCTGTCCACCAGGCGGGCAGTGTCTTCACTGTAGTTTTTGTTCTGAATCCACTCTCTTCCGATGAACACTTCTTCGCCCGTCTCGCCGATGGCCAGTGTGCCTACGGCCTCACTCATGCCCCACTCACAGACCATTTTGCGGGCCATGCGGGTAACACGCTCAATGTCGTTGGAAGCGCCTGTTGTGATATCCTGAAAAATCAGTTCCTCGGCAACGCGGCCGCCCAACAGAACCACCAGATTGTTGCGCAAATATGTTCGGGAATATCCGTGGCGGTCTTCCTCCGGCAGCTGCATGGTAACACCCAGAGCGCGGCCTCGGGGAATGATGGTCACTTTGTGCACAGGGTCCGTGCCCGGCAAAAGCCGTGTCGCCAGCGCGTGCCCGGCTTCGTGGTATGCGGTGATGCGCTTTTCCTCTTCAGAGAGGATCAGGCTGCGCCGCTCGCGGCCCATGAGCACCTTGTCCTTGGCGTACTCAAAGTCATGCATGTCCAGGCGTTCCTGATTCATTTTGGCGGCCTGCAGGGCAGCTTCATTGACCAGGTTTTCCAGGTCGGCTCCGGAAAATCCGGGAGTTCCACGCGCCAGCACGTCAAGGTCGACATCCCGGGCAAGCGGAGTGCGCTTGGTATGGACTTCAAGAATGCGTTTGCGCCCGCGCAGATCCGGGGTCGGAACCACGACCTGCCGGTCAAAACGGCCTGGCCGCAGCAGGGCGGGATCAAGCACATCAGGGCGGTTGGTGGCGGCAATGAGGATGACGCCTTCATTGCTTTCAAAACCGTCCATTTCCACCAGCAGCTGGTTCAGGGTCTGCTCCCGCTCATCGTGGCCTCCGCCAAGGCCCGCGCCACGCTGGCGGCCAACGGCGTCAATTTCATCAATAAAGATGAGGCAGGGGGCATTTTTTTTTCCTTGAATGAAGAGGTCTCGCACACGGGAGGCACCAACGCCCACAAACATTTCCACAAAATCCGAACCGGAGATGGAAAAAAAGGGGACGCCCGCCTCGCCAGCCACCGCGCGCGCCAGAAGAGTTTTTCCCGTTCCGGGAGGGCCGACAAGCAAAACCCCCTTGGGGATGCGCCCGCCAAGACGGGTAAATTTTTTGGGATTGGACAGAAACTCCACGACTTCCGAAAGTTCATCCTTGGCTTCGTCCACGCCGGCCACGTCTGCAAAGGTCACGCGCGCATTATCCTGATTCAGCATGCGGGCACGCGAGCGGCCGAAGTTCATGGCCTTTCCCCCACCGCTTTGCATCTGGCGCATGAAAAAAATCCAGACGCCCACCAGCAGGAGCATGGGGAACCAGGAAATGAGAAGCGTCATATACCAAGGTTGCTCTTCGGGAGGATCAACCTTGATTTCGACCTTTTTCTCGATGAGTCTCTTGACGAGGTTGATATCTTGGGGGGCATAGGTATGGATATTTTTTCCATCGGCCGATCTCCCCGTCAATGTGTGCCCCTGGATGGTGACGGACATGATTTGCCCGCTGTCCACCTGGGTCAGAAAGTCGGAGTAGGGTACCCGCTGCACGGAGCTTTGCGGCTGCTGGAACGTATTAAAAAGCATCACCATTGCCAGGACAATGACTGCCCACAGCATCAGGTTGCGGCTCATCTGGTTCAACACGGCCTCCGTATTTTTGGTATTCAGAAAGCTGCGCCAACCCTGCGGCAAAAAGCCGGTTCGGTCAGGTGCAGCCAGCGTTTGTATCAGAAATTTCTGTGGATACGGATACTATTTGCAGCCAGCCGCTGTCAAATGACCCGCGGCTGCATCAGCCGCAAAATGCCGACCAAATACACGGCAGGCAAAAGATCGGGGCTGTGTTTTTTCTCCTATGGCGTCAAGGCCGGAGGGGTACGGGGTTGGTCAGGTGCTGCTGGTGCGAAAGGCCGTATCCATTTTGCCAAAATATTTCAGAAATAAGCTCTCGTGCAAAATAGGCAATCCGCGTTCTGCTCTTTTTCCGCCCTGCTTGAAAAGCATCAGCATGCCGCAGGGCTTGCGGACAAGGTATTTTTTGCCTATGTTCTTGTAACGGAGGCGTTTCGTCACCGGTGTGGCGCCCGGTCTTCAAAACCGGTGGCAGGTTTCATCGCCTGCGGTAGGTTCGACCCCTATACGTCTCCGCCAGAGCCCCCCGGATGACTGAAAAAAGCCGCCGAAAAGCGGATTTTTCTGTTTGCCCGCCTGTTATGTTGTTGATATCCGGCATGCGCGAGGACAGAGCAAGCCCTGTATCCCTGAACCACCCACAAGCCCAGTGCACACAATGAAAAAGATTTATCGTTTGGACATCATTGTTGCGGAAGCTGACTTTGATGTGGCGTCAGGTATGCTGGCCTTGAGTGTGCCTTTTGGGTGGGAAGAAGAATCGCTACCCACAGGAGAAACCTGTTTTCATATTCACTGCGAAAACAGGGACTTCCTTCAGGAAATACAGAGCGCGATCCTGAAAAAATTGCCGGAGGTTGTGTGCCGTGAATCCTCACTGTACGAGCAGGACTGGACAGCCGCCTGGAAACAGTTTTTCACCCCGGTATCCTGTGGGCGGCGTTTTGTGGTTTTGCCGCCCTGGTTGGCGGACACACAGGACTTTCCTGACCGCACCTCCATTCTGATTGAACCGAAAAGCGCGTTTGGCACAGGACATCACGCGACCACAGAACTCTGCCTGACGGTCTTGAGCGACCTTCTGGATGCGGGGTGTCTGCACGCGGGGCAGCGCTTTCTGGATGTGGGGACAGGATCGGGGATATTGGGAATCGCCTGCTGCAAAAGCGGCCTGTCCGGAGATGGATGTGATATTGATGCGCTGGCCGTGGAAAATGCCAGAGAAAATTGCCGGTTGAACGGTCTTTCGGATTTTTGCGTTCACAGCGGCAGCATTGAGGCTGTTTCCGGAAAAATGTACGATCTGGTGTTGGCCAACATCCTTTCCCGTCCGCTTGTTGAACTTGCGCAAAGCATCGTGCAAGCCTGCAAGCCCGGAGCCTGCCTGGTGCTTTCCGGACTGCTGGACATACAGGCCGATAAGGTGGAAGCTGCGTATCTGGACCAATGCCTGCCCAAAGCCAGGCGTGTTTTTCTGGGAGAATGGTGCGCTCTGGTCTGGGATGCCCGGTAGCCGTGGCATCGTCTTCTTTTTTGCCCCATAGCACCATATGGATTGCCCCGGATCCGGGGGATCTGTGGTTCTTTCCTGTCCTCTTTGTCACAGGGGCGCTCTTGCAGGTCGCGGCCATACGGCAAAAAAAGAAGGCAGCGCTGATTGCCGGTGCCGCTCTGGTTCTTGGTGCGGCCCTTGTTGACCGCGACCCCGTGCTGGGCATAGGGCAAATTTTTGTTGCTGCCCTATTTTTTGCCGAGATGACATAAAACTGCCGATGTAATCTCCCCATTTGTGGTAGTGCTCAAAAGTAGAGCCTATGCCGCCCGTTTCAGTTTCATGGCCGGGGTGATACCACCGATGCCCATATGGGGC
>NZ_RQYH01000071.1 GCF_003860215.1 Desulfovibrio sp. OH1186_COT-070
TTTGCCAACCCGCCAAGCTGTCGGCGGATTTCATCCGCAATCGCCAGCTTTAGCTGTTTCCGATACCACCGGCTTTAGCCGGTGGAGCATTCATTTTGGCGAAACGATCGGCGTGAAAAAATCTTCTGCCCAGATAACCGCGCTCTATGCCCCGGAAGATTTGATCGGCAGGCAGGTGATCTGTTGCATGAATCTGGCGCCGATCCATATTGGCTCTGTAAAGAGTGAAGTGCGGATTCTCGGAACGGATTCTGATCAGGGCGTTGTTTTGCTGCAGCCGTCCGAAAAGGTAAAAAACGGCGACCGCGTGTTTTGAGTGAAAGTGAGCCGAACCGGATTTTGGGCTCAGCGATGCATGAGAGAGCTGAACGTGCAGCAATGAGCCAGCATGAGCATCAGGGGTATCACCCCGGCATGCACGGAAACCGACGGCACAGGCTGCTTTTGATTGCGGCCCGAAATGGGGATCACGACAGGCAGGCAGGAACAATGCCAACGCAATGCGAACAAGCCTTGGGATCTCTTTTGGGAGTGGCTGTAGGCGATGCCCTGGGAGCGCCTGTTGAATTTATGGCTCCCGGAACATTCCCGCCTGTCACAGGCATGATGGCCTGTGGCAGGGGAAGTCTGCCACAGGGGCACTGGACTGACGACACGGCAATGACGCTTTGCCTGGCCGACAGTCTCCTGCACTGCGGGGGATTTGACGCTCGCGACCAAATGGATCGCTATCTGCGGTGGTTTGATGAAGGATACAATAGCTCAACCGGCAAAGTTTACGGAATCGGGCAGGCGACGTTCAAGGCTCTTCAGCGCTACCGCAAAACGAACAACCCCCTTGCAGGCGAAACTTCGCCCCGAAGTGCAGGAAACGACTCATTGATGCGCCTGGCGCCAATACCCATCTATTATCACGACAACCTCGATAACGCAGCACATTATGGGGGAGAATCCTCACGCACAACACATGCCCTGCAGATTTGTGTCGACGCCTGCCGTTTTTATGCAGCACTCATCTGGCATGCCCTCCAAGGGGCGTCAAAAGAGGACATCTTTGCCGCCGCACATCGGTTTTTCCAGAAAAAGTCCGGTGAATCGCCCGATGACGCTCTCCGAAGTGTGGCGGAAGGGTCATTCATGCGCAAGGAGCCACCTGAAATTACGGGGGCTGGATATGTGATCAGTTCGCTGGAGGCCGCCTTGTGGGCATTTGCAAAAGCGGACACTTTTGCTGAAGGAATGCTGCTGGCTGTCAATCTGGGCCAGGATGCCGATACTGTTGGGGCAATTTTTGGACAACTGGCTGGCGCTTTCTGGGGGCTCCCGGCCATTCCCTCCCAATGGCTGGATTCTTTGCACAAAAAGGATCACATATCCGGGATCGCCGTGCGCCTCTGGCAACGCTAGAATCTCTCCGCAAGCAAGAATATGCGGAGGGCTTGGGGGGCGTCCTTCGTAAATCTCACAATGTCATTTGTACTGCATTTCATTGTTCCATTTTCCTTTGGAGTTTTCGACCTGATGTCAGGGATTTTCCAAGAGAACTTCTTTTAGATTTTCCATATCGCACTCCCTGTACAGAGCATATGCTGCCCGGCGAAAACGATACTTGTCACCCGTGGATTTGGCGGAACAAAAATATTCGACCAGCGGCACCACAAAACGATATCCAGCAACGTCAATCGCTTTGCCTATTCTCCTGTAATCGCGTGCAGATCGGCCATTTGGAGTATAGTCCCCATTTTTCGGATGTTTCCACCAATCAGCAAACTCTTCCGCCGACAGCAGGGTAACGACCCCATACATTTCTTTAGGCTCGGCACGGCTGAGGCTCTGATTATTGAAGCGGTGTTCCGCGTTACACACGCCGTTTTCATGTATATCCACAAGCCGCTTCAAATCTTCGTAATTCCCTTGTGGGGTTTCAATGCTTTTTTTGAACTCTAAAGCAACCGTAATTCCTTCCGGGTAGTTGTATGCAAAAAAATCAATCCGTCGGTTTTCTTCCTTGAGCGGAACTTCGGCCCAGACCTGAAAACCTTTTTCCGCGAACGAATGGGCGAGGTGAAGCGCAATATTAGAAGTCATCTCATAATCAATCTGAGCAAAATCATGATGCAGCCCAGTTGCGCCATTGCCAGAAAGTTTTCTGCATGAAATTCGTATCTTACGACAA
>NZ_RQYH01000072.1 GCF_003860215.1 Desulfovibrio sp. OH1186_COT-070
TACCAACGGCACGGCCCCCTTTTTTGCCGGGGCGAATGTCCCGTCAATGAAGGCTTCCCGCAAATCAAGCTTGCCGCGTTCCCGCAAGTCGTCGGCCAAGGCGAGCAGCACGGTGTCGAACACGCCTTCTTTTCGCCATCGCTGGAACCATCTGTGGCAGGTCTGGTACGGCGGATACCGTTCCGGCAAATCCTTCCACGGCGCGCCTGTACGCAGAATCCAAAGAATTACGTTCAGGATGGCGCGGGGTTCATTGAGCACCGGCCTGCCTTGTCCTCTCGGCCCCTTGGGACTGTCGGGAAGAAGGGGCGCGAGTCGTTCCCATTGCCCATTGGTGATGTCCATTCCCACTTCGTGCGGGAAATGGACGGAAAAGTCTAGAAAATTTCTAAATTCAAACCCTCTTGATTTATGAGATGGCTTCTACTCCGCAGCGGCAAGGACATTTTGATATTTTGTACGACTTCCTGTATGCTGTGGAACATCAGGAGGGCACATGAGAAGATCAAAGCCGGGGCAACCTAGGAAGAGGATTAAAAACCTCGATGAGCTATTTGCTTACGCCTCAAAGGTTATTGCGAAAAAGGAGACGTTTCGCAAAATCCAGTTTGTGGGCAAAGACTTCAGCTACACAATAAAAATTGACGGTGATACATGGGATGGAACTGTTGATGTTCGCCATGCTAGCTATATAATTGCACTACAAAACTCTGTAAATGATCTACTTTCGGAATTTGAAGTGCAAGGATCATTATCAGAAGAAGATATAAGAATCAAAATCGACATACAGCAAGGCTGCTCTGAAATCATTCCAGACTTGACTAAAATTTTGATTTCATTAGGGTCAAAAATGACAACAACGCAAATATTCATATCGACGATTCTTGCAATAGGCGGTTTTGTCGGTATAATGGCTCTTACGAGAATACTTAATTATCGCAAAGAATTAAGGCTTGCTGACAAGCGCGCACAAGAACTTTCAGTACATGAAGAAACAAAGAGAGCACTTTATCAGCCCATGCTAGATGCATTTTTACTTAAGAAGGACAGATACTCATCATATGAAAAACCTGTTCGAATACTCGCCAATGTATTGGATAGTGATGATGAGGTAACACTCAGTGACGGAGTTTCCGCTATTGATCAACAGGAAATTAAAAGAAATTTAATTAGAGCAACGCGAAATACCAAGCAAGTATCTTATGTCGATGGTGAATATTACTTAGAGAGGAAAGATTATTCACAAGGAGAGTTAATTTTTACTCTTTCGCAGGGTGATATAACATTTAGAGCATATACAACAGGACTAAGTACAGAGGATGCAGAAAGCCTCGCCGAGGAAATTGCCTCACGAGAGATTAATGAAGAGTTGCCTTTTCTCCTTTCTTTACAGCTAAATGTCGACCACACAAAGAAAAAAATACTTAGTGGATTAATAGTTGGAGTTGGCCAACCGCGAACGGATAAGGAAATTAAAAAATTGGCTGCCTTGATTGGATAACTTGGCTATTCAAGCTGTAATCCCCCCCAAAAATGGTAGCGTTTGAAAGTAGAATTTCCCATACTCATGAAGCGGGAGATTTTACATGAAAAAGCCACGGTTTACAGACAGCCAGATTCTGGCAATTTTGAAGCAGGCCGAAAACGGTATGCCGGTAACGGAACTTTGCCGTCAGCACGGGATGAGCAGTGCGGCTTTCTACAAGTGGCGAGCAAAATACGGCGCATGGACGCCGCACTGATGGCAGGGATGAAGGAGTTGGAGCGCGGGAAAACGCCCGCCTGAAAAAGATGTACGCAGATGCGTGCCGAGGTCGTGCAGGAGGCTCTTGCAAAAAAGTGGTGAGGCCATCTCTGCGTGCAGAGATGGCCAAAGAAGCTGTGAATGAGAAAAAATGAGATCCGGCAAGCGTATACATCGTTCAGGAACGCTGCTTTCGATATGAGTCGAAGCTCGTGGACGATAATGCCAGAATTGCGGAATTGCTTTTGGCCCTCACCCAGGCTCATTGCAATTGGGGATTTGGCCTGTCCTTTCTGTTTTTGCGCAACGTCAAGGGTTACTGTAATCTCCCCATTTGTGGTAGTGCTCAAAAGTAGAGCCTATGCCGCCCGTTTCAGTTTCATGGCCGGGGTGATACCACCGATGCCCATATGGGGC
>NZ_RQYH01000073.1 GCF_003860215.1 Desulfovibrio sp. OH1186_COT-070
GGAACCCTTAACAATCCCAAAACTTGTCGAATGGTCGGCTTAATAGCTCACGCTATGCCGACATTCGTCTGCAAGTTTAGTTAAGGGTTCTTCTCAACGCACAATAAATTTTCTCGGCATAAATGCGTGTTCTTGTTATAATATAGACATCACATTTAGGGTGCTTATTAAAAGTAGTTTTTTATAATCTACTTCGCAAAAGCAAATAAAAAGCCAATCCATTTTATCTGGGTTGGCTTTTTATTTTTATATGCCTTTATTTGAATTTTAAGGGGGCATTTTAAAGATTCAGGGGTAAATCATATAGTTTTATACCTAAAAGTCTATATACGCTTTTAAAACGCAAATATGAGCCAAATAAATATATCTTAATTTCACAAACAAAAATTTGAGCAAAACCAGTGACTAATTTTTTAGACACTGCCCAGTTATATGCAAATTAAAAATTTAGCAAACTGGGCAGAAAAAAATAAACACTGCCCAGTTATATGCAAATTAAAAATTTAGCAAACTGGGCAGAAAAAAATAAACACTGCCCATTTATATGCAAACTTAAAAGTTAACATGAAAACTGGTCAACCATGCCGGTTGAACGCTATAGTTCCCGCAGGGGCAAAAAGACATAAAAAAACACTAGCTTTTTAGCTAACGTTTCAAATCTTTTAAATAATAATTTTGTTTTTCAAAATTCCAAATTGCCGTAATTGAATGTGCTTTTTCTTCTTCGTCTGTTGTTTTATCTTCGTCACTTGTATTAATCAAATTGCCATCTTCGGCATCATCTAAATTTAAAATCTTATGTTTTTGTTTAAGCAAACCACCATAACTCAACATACGTTTTCGATATAAACCTTTTTCTAAATCATTCACGATTTCTTGATTTCTTTCATCATCATCAGTTAAAAAATCAGATGACTTAACCGAATATTTAGAGGTTTCTTTGATAGCTGCTTGAATATCTTTATCGCCTTTTTGATTTGGTTTGATCGCTTTAATATTTGCTACGGGTCGATAATTTACTTGTAATGCTTTTTGCCATAAATTAACCCATTCTTCTTGAGTTATATAATTAGCTTTATTCTTAAAATAACTATTTTCAACACATAATAAAACATGCATATGTTGATTATAACTACCATCATTTTTATTAACTGTTACTTCCGTTGAACGCAAAAACCCAACAAGATTTTGCTTCACTTTTTTATATCTACTTAACCTATCAAATGCTTTCGTTAAATGTTTCAAACTTTGTTCTAAAGTATCCCCATCTATCGCATTTTTCGTTGAAAGTGTTAAAAATAACCAACGCGCTTTTGGTTTTTCTTTAACAACTTCTTCAATCACTTTTTGAGCTTGATAACTATTTTTCATAGCACGCCTCCAATTACAAACTGGGCAGAGTTTCGACTTACAAAACCATGTCTTATGTAACTTCAAATAACCTTCATCAGTCGGCTTGAACTCTAAGACGTTACCACATTGTTTTACATTAAAAGCCTTTTTTATTTTTAAAATTTCCAGTATATCTGCATAACTTACATTATCTATCTTCTTTTCTCTCCATGGGCGTTGTTTCCCACTTTTCGTCATATCTTTAAGTGTTTCGTTATCTTGATTTTCGTCTATACATCTAGTAGTATTATATTGCATATAAAGAGACCTCCAGTAGTTGTTTATTGAGTAGACGCTTTAATCATACTACTGGGGTTTTTTTATGTCAAAAATTCCTTTCAACAAGAAAAATAGCTATAATCCCTTACATACCAAGGATTACAGCTATAATTTTAAAATCGAGTTATTTCTATATAGTATCAAGACAAGAAGAAACTCGTTTTCAACTCGTTTCAAAAACCTTTCAAAAACCATCAATCCACAAAAATACCACGCGAATGACACTCAAAATACAAGACTACAATTAAAAAATACTTAGAATAAAATTAAATAAAATACGAAAATTAAAAGGAGTTAAAAATGCCTTATATTTATTTAATAATAGCCATAAGTACTGAAGTTATTGGA
>NZ_RQYH01000074.1 GCF_003860215.1 Desulfovibrio sp. OH1186_COT-070
GTTATAATTTAATTGCACTTAACAATAACTTTCAAAAACCCCAAGAAAGGACTAGCTTTATGAATAATTATAATGAAAAAATAGAAAAAAAACAAACCATTTTAAGTAAATGTACTGATAAAAAATTAAAAAATCCTAAGTTTAGTGATTATATTAAACCATTTGTAAGCAATACTAGTATTGAAAGAATAAATGACTGTGGGAGTTTTTTAATGTTTTTAGGAGATATGGAATTGGAAAATATAAAATTACATAAGAGTAACTTTTGTGGTAACAGATTTTGTCCAATGTGTAGCTGGAGAACTGCTTTGAAGGATAGTTTAGAAATAAGTATCCTTATGGAGCATTTGAGAAAGGAAGAGAATAAAGAATTTATTTTTTTGACTTTAACAACTCCAAACGTAACTAAAGAAGAACTGGAACCATCAATAAGAGAATACAACCGAGCATTTAAAAAACTTATGGAAAGAAAAGAAATAAAAACGATAGCCAAAGGCTACACGAGAAAATTAGAAGTAACATATCAAAGCCAACAATTTATAACCAAAGAGCTATGGAAAAGAAAAAAATCCTACTATGTTGGAAAAGGATTAAAAATAGGTGATGAAGAACCGAACTTTAACACATACAATCCACATTTTCACGTAGTTATAGCGGTTAATAAAAGTTATTTTAAAAAAAGTAATTTATATATAACCCAAGAAAGATGGCTTGAGTTATGGCGTTCTGCAATGGGTGATGATAGAATCACTCAAGTTGATGTAAGAAAAGCTAAAGCCAATGATTACAAGGAAATATATGAGATAGCAAAATATTCAGCTAAAGATTCAGATTATTTAATTAATAGAGATGTATTTAAAACCTTTTATACTGCTCTTAAAGGAAAACAATTAATTGTATACGGTGGATTATTTAAAGACGCTCACAAAATGTATCAGAACGGCGAATTAGATGTCTACAAAGAAATAGACGAGATAGAATATACTTACATGCTATATTATAACTGGCATAAGAATAACTATGAAAATTCTAGGATTAGAGATTTAACTGAAGAAGAGAAAAATAAAATAAATAAGCAACTTATAAATGATTTAGATTTAGAATAATAATTGCGTAAGTGTCAAGAGAAGGAATGAAATGGCTCTTGACACTTTTTTAATATCCCAATGCTTATGACATAAGGAACTTTATTTATAATTTTCATTTATTAAAAAAATATAGATAGTCAAAGATCTGCGTAACAAACTAATAAAGTTCCTTGTACTTCTGCAAAAGCAAAGAATAGATATTAAGATATTAAGAAATCAAGAAACTTAGTTTCTTATTAACTTTACAGATATATTTAGGGTATGGCTTACGCTATGCTATGCAAGTTTGGGGAGGTTGGGGACCCCAGTTTTGCGTGGCGTGGCGTTAGCCATGCCCCTTTATTTATCTGTAGGACTTAATAAGCAGAAAAATTAAATGACTATTACGAAATCTAGTAAATAAGCCATTCTTAAAAAATATATAAAATATCCCTTTAAAATCATGTCTACATAGTGTTTACCATACGTCAACAAATAAAAATAACCCTCCAATTACAATAGAGGGTCTAAGTGTGTATAGTATGCAAAATAATTCTTTAAAAAATTTAAGTTAAATATCAAAAATTTCAATAGATTTTTTGCTAAAAAAATCGAGTTTTTTCTTTACTTGATACTATACGTAACTATTTCGATTTATATTAATTATCATCAAACCATTGAAAACACTTGATTACAAATAAAAAAAGCTTGCCTTTTTAGGTGGAAAAAAGTTATAATTTAATTGCACTTAACAATAACTTTCAAAAACCCCAAGAAAGGACTAGCTTTATGAATAATTATAATGAAAAAATAGAAAAAAAACAAACC
>NZ_RQYH01000075.1 GCF_003860215.1 Desulfovibrio sp. OH1186_COT-070
TGCTCCTTGCGATTTTTTCTGGGTGGAATGACGGGCTGACAGCCGGACTCAACAGCCTTGTCTATAATTTCATTGCTGTCATATCCACGGTCAGCCAAAAGCGCCTCCGCGCTCAAACCGCCAATCAATGTGCATGCTTCCTTGCAATCAGATCTGGTACCTTCTGTAACAACAACTCTGAGCGGCATACCATGCGCATCCACGGCCAGATGTATTTGGGTAATGAAGAAATGGTTTGAAATCTCCAAAGTTGCCCGAAAAAAATCTGACCTGCCGCCCCTTCATGAGTACAGTTGACCAACTCGACCGCATTTTACGATAACAGGCTCTGAACAGAAAAGTTTGCGGGGCCAAGACAGAAAAATAAAATTTAAACCTGGGGTGTTGGAGCAGCAATGAAAACAGGGTGGCCCAATGGACTACTCTGTAAGAGGTATGTACCCATCCGGGTCTTGCATCAATCCGTCAAGGAATTGTTCACGTGACATCAGTGGCGTTCGCGCAAGCGGCAGTTTTGATACATCGGAATGATCATTTTTGAAAGAGCCGGTGAAAAATCTGTGAAAAAGTACAACGCCATCTTTATTTTTGATCAAAAAAGCTGCGGAATAGTCAGTGACTCCGGCATCATTATCATTTGTATGGTAAATAGCAATTTTAGGGCGAATTTCACTATTTATACTGTCTATTATTTTCAGGTATGCCTCCCTGTCAAGCGTTCCGATATCAAAAATAATATTATACATAATACGTTTATATTTGTCTATTCCACCAATGTTTTCTGCAAAGCATATAGAGTGAAAAGTATGAAAAAAAATTATAAGAAATAAAATTTTTTTCATAAACGCCCTCTATCTTATTTTTTTATTGCCGATGTTGGACATGCATCAATACATGATCCGCATTCAATACATTTGTCATAATATATGTATGGAGAAAACCCGTGAATTGTGCATTTTAGTGCCTTTGGTGGGCAGGAATCAATACACTCAGTGCAGTATGGACATTTGAGGCAAGCCACAGGATCGATCATGATTGGCGCCATTTTCAACTCTCTTGCACGCTTATTGGGTTAGCAATAGCACAATTGCCATGCCCAAGCAATCAGATCACCGCTGGGAGCAATGGCAGAAATTTGAAACCGTATGCGCAGGAGCGTGCGCTACAGCCATCACCTATTCCGGCTTCTGCCCCAGCAGCAGCCGTGCCTGGGGCGTAAGGCCCCGCAGGCTGGAAAAAATGCTTTCCGCTCCGCGCTGTTCAGGGTCCTGCACAATGGCGATCAGCACCTTTTCCGGCGTGGTGCTGACTCTGGTGACAGCAGGGGCCTTGAAGGTCTGGCTCCGGGGCGTTCCGCTGAAGCTCCAGAAAGGCCCTTCCTGACGGGGAGTGGACGGGTCGGCCTGAAATTCCGCCAGTTTGGCGGCCAGGCTGGAGCTGCTGTCCCCATGCTCGTTGGGCAGCACAAAAATACTGACCAGTGCCACATGGTTTTCCTGCTTTTCGTCCAGCAGGCCCAGCACAAGCATATATTCTTCGGGGTTTTCGGACTTGAAACCCCGGCGTTCCTCGCCGTCCCATCCGGCGGGCATATCCACGCTGAAAAGCGTGAATTCGCGCTGTTCGGCTGTCGCCGGTGCTGCAGAAAAAAGAAGGCAAAAAAGGCACAGAAATACAAAAGCCGTGTAGCGCATGCCTGTCTCCCGGTATGTGGTCTGCAAAAAATATCTGCTGTTCCTCGTCATTTTTTTCTGTCTCGATTGGGCCAGGCTGGGGAAAGCCTAGATAGTGTCGTCAAATTATTTTTGCCCACAATGAGATGCACCTGATTTGCACGGCGGCAAGGAAGGAAAGGCTTCGTTTTGCGTAGCGCGTAGCG
>NZ_RQYH01000076.1 GCF_003860215.1 Desulfovibrio sp. OH1186_COT-070
CTGTACTTCCTCCTAATGAACTACCGCCAGAACCCCCTATTAGATTTGTTACTGCATTTATAGCTTTTTGTAGATATCTTCCATTAACAGCATCTGAATGACTATAACATGATTGTGGTAATTCTATTAACGCTGCTCTTACTCCTATTGAATTTGCCCATGATATTAAGAATCCTCCTTGATATACTCCATCATAACATCCATTTACAAATCCAAATTGATTTTGGAATGCTCTTGATATATGTGAATCTCCTATTGTCTTATCTTCCCATCCGTGCATATCTATTAAGTATGTTGAACCTGATGTCTTTCCTTTTATTTCACTTATAAAGTCACGTAAACTTCTTGATTCTGGTACACTTAACGGCTCTTTATTTGTCCAATGTCTTGAATCTCCATATGGTGTAAATCCTATTGGGAAATCTCTATTACAATCTACTGCACCTACTATAGTACATCTTCCTGGCCCATTATTTGTATATCCTTCTGATAATCCATCTGGATTTGCTACTGGAATTATATATAGTGACCAATTGTTTGTTCCTGCATTTTGGAAGTGCTCTATAAGTCCATTACCTATTCTAGTTAACTCAATACCATCTGCTGCCCAGTGATCTTCCCATCCGTGTATTGCACATACATATATCAATGAATTAGCTCCATTACCAACTTTATAAGCTGCTAATTCTCTTCCTCTTCCACTTGTTCCATATACTATTTTTTGTGCATTTGTTATTGATGGTCTAGGTATATCCACTCTAGTAGCTGCTGAACCTTCATATTTTACATAACCTGACTTTGTGTTAGGTCCTTTTGATGTATTATAAACAACATGTGTCATTCCATTTTTCTTATATAGTGGTGTTGCTGATTCATATGGATCTAATGATCCTAAATGTCCACCATTTTCATCTAATACTTCCTCTGGTGTACTTCCATTGTGCCACATACTTTGATTAAAGTACCTTATTAAGTTAGTTGCATTTGTTACATAACCCTGTCTTACTACATTGCCAGCTGGATACTGTACTAAAACTAATTGCCTGCTATAACTAACATCTAAAACAGTTATCTTATCTCCTACACTTACACTTCTACCTGGTATTCTATTACCATTTGCATCTCTTAGATATAGTTCATCACCAACTACCTCTGCATTGTTTTCATATGTGAATCCACCTGGTACAACCTCTCCTGGTGCTACTCCATTAAAACTTCCGCCTCCAGTAGAACTACCAGCTCCTTCATAATGAACTAATCCGGATTTAGTAAGCTTACCTTTTCCTGTATCATAAGCAACATATGTCATTCCATCTACTTTATAAAGAACTACGGCTCTTTCTCTTGGATCTAATGTTCCTATTTGTGTTGTTTTATCAAAGTCATATACTGGCTCAGGTGTTGAACCATTTACCCATGAATAATCATCTTTGTATTTTATTATGCTTCTTGCATTTGTTACATATCCTTGTCTATATCCAGAACTTGTTGGATATTGAACTAATACTATATTTTTTTCATTACTTATAAATAAAACTGTAATTTCATCTCCATCACTTACTGTTCTTCCTGGAATTTGATTTCCATCAACATCTCTTAGATATAAGAAATCTCCTCTTACTACTGCATTTGGCGGAAACGTAGGTG
>NZ_RQYH01000077.1 GCF_003860215.1 Desulfovibrio sp. OH1186_COT-070
TCTTCAATCAGGGTCAGGAGGTCTTGGAGGTTGCGGGCCAGCCTGTCGATGCTGTGGACGTGGAGAGTATCGCCCGCCCGCAGGAACTCCCGGCATTCTTTCAGTTGTGGTCTGTTGCTGTCCCTGCCGCTGCACTTGTCCGTAAAAATTCTGTCCAAGTGAACGCCGTCAAGTTGCCTTGCCTCGTTCTGGTCAAGCGAGCTTACGCGCTGGTAACCGATATTCTGGCCGTGCATGTTCCACCCCTCCTTTTGGCAAATGTGTTTCTTTGGGAATCAGGCTATTTTGGGAATGTGTCAAGGAAATGCTGAAACAGGCCCTATTGTGACACAATTCGGAGGGTTTTTGCATGTTTCGTTGGGGTATACTCTAACGGTACACTTTTCTCGCTGCCGTTCCCGTGGCTGGAGGGTGGGGCCGTGTGCCACTGATTACCCACCCATTCCGCTGCTTCTCTTTCATGCGTTCATGGTATGCTTGCTGGCCGTCCGCTCCTGATGTCGGTTTGGCTTCAGTCCGCTGTGCAGAGGTTGGAGGCCACGGCATGGGGAAAAATGTTCTCTTGCCGCTACCGTGGTGGGCTTTCAGATTTTTTCTCCAAAATCGCTTGCTCCTTGCCGTGTATCCATCACCGCCAGAGCTTGGCCGGGCAACGGGGATGGAGGGGAAGAGCGCAGCAGAGGCAGGCCACAGGACGAGCAGAAAGATGCCGGTGACATACCGGCTTCTGCATTGACCTGCCTCTGTGTGCCCTCGTATGGCGGTCGTGTGTGTGCTGATTGGAGCGGAAAAACCGGAGCTGAACCGTGCCGGATTTTGACCGCTTGGGGGGCGAAAACGGGGAGCTAAACATCGCCCTTTTTGACCGCCCGGAAATCGTTGGTATTCAACGGTGTTTAGTGTTTAGCGCCCTAGGAGGATGAAAACGCTAAACACATCACGCGAAAGACGGTTTATTCGGGGTGTTGTTTTTGTTCCACATGAGCTTCCCCTCCGCTGATTGCTCGGAAGGGAAGGGAAGCGAAATGTGGTTGCAGCGAAGCGAAACAAACGAACAAAACTCGCTCACAACACCTGGCGCTGAACCACGTTCAAAACTCCTCACTGCCTCCTTCTGTTTCCTCTTTCTTCCCTCTCTGCCGGGCCTGTTTGAAGCAGGCATCAAACTCCGCCTGTGTGACAAGGCCCATCTCCATCGCTTTCTTCTTGAGTTGTGTTATGCGGCCTCTTGTCACGCCCAACACCTTGGAAAGCGCATTCTGCGACGCGCAGTTCCCCGCCTTCAGCACCGCCAGCATCTCGTACACCGGCCCGCTTACGCGCATCTTGCACGTCCACACGGACACGTCATTCCCGCCTTCATCCGGCGCGGTGGTCATGGTGGCGATAACACCCCTGTTGATTCTGGTATCCCGCTTGCCCCGGCATTTGTGCCATTCAATGCGGAAGGTGTTTTGCGCTTCCTGTTGATTCTCCGTGGCGGCATCGTCCTCCTGTTCCTTCTCTTTGTCGTTCTCCACAGCAGACAGCATCATCAGCGTTTCAAACGTGGTAGCAATCTTGGACGAACCTCTGTATGCGTCTCCCTGTTTGTTGGTATGATGCAC
>NZ_RQYH01000078.1 GCF_003860215.1 Desulfovibrio sp. OH1186_COT-070
AGGTATAAGTGTGCGGAGGGACTAAAAGTAAACGGACATATAGAAAAGTATGACAAAATAATTTGTACTGCTGATTTCCCATATGCTACTTCATCTTTAATTAAAAATGAACATCATCCTAAGAAGTATACGACACAGAAAATTGATAATATGGACTATTCTTGCTCAGCCTTTTTAATGTACATAGGGGTTGATAAAGATTTATCTGAAGATATCTTGTTACATAATGTTATATTTTCAAAGGATTTTGATAATAATATCAATGAAATATTTTCCGGAGAAATATCCCAAGATCCATCAATATATGTATACGCTCCTAGTGTGGAGGATCAATCGTTAGCGCCAGAAGGTCAAACAGGTATTTATGTGCTGATGCCCGTTTCAGAATTGAAAACAGGTGATACGGATTGGTCTGATGAGTCAACAATCACACAAGTGAAAGATATTATTTACAATAAGCTTTCTACGATTAAAGCGTTAGAAGATTTGAAAAAGCAAGTTGTGACAGAAATTATTTATACACCTAAGGATTTTGAAGGAGATTATAATGCTAAATTTGGAGCAGCCTTTGGTTTAATGCCTACTTTAGCGCAAAGTAACTATTACAGACCGCCTAATGTGAGCAGAGATTACAAAAATTTGTATTTTGCTGGAGCTAGTGTTCATCCAGGGGCAGGAGTGCCAATTGTACTGACGAGTGCTAAAATTACAGTTGATGCTATGTTAGAAGATATTAATAATGGTATATAAAAAACGGGGGTGGGGCAGAAATTAAGTTTTCTAATATAGATTTCGTAGTCCCACCCCGGCAAGGGTGATTAGGATTGAAAAAAGCTTGATATAATCGCATTTTCAATTCAGGCACCTACTGCCAAATTGAAAACGAGCCTGAGACATCTATTTATGTCCCAGGCTCGCCTTTTTAACTAATCGAACGTAATGGTTTGTGGTGTGTCTAATTTTTTATCGTTCATAATTTTTATGGATTTTGGTATTACTTTAATTACACACAAGTTTGAATCATCCTTAGAGTCAAAAAAGGACTTATCTTGTTTGTTCCAAATCCAATCAATAGTCTCTTGATCTTTCAGTATTTCAACATTAGCATCAATTTCTAGAAAACTACGATTATTCGTTTCATCGTAACCTATAAGTACATGAGCTTTGGAATTATCTTGCAATTCAGCAATTTTTTTAGACTCAATGCTTGTCTTAGTATAAAGTGTGTGTCCATCATTATAAAATATCATGTATCTACTATTAGGTGTATTGTTATGTGCAGTAGATAGGACACCTATTTTTGATGTATTTAATATATTTTCAATTTCATTTTGTAATTGTTCGTTATTCATAATTTAATCACCTCTGATAATAATATACACTGAAGTTGCCTATAATATGTAAGGTATTAAAATTTATTTTATTTTTTAGTGAATTATACAAAAGTTAAAACGGGTGTATGATTGAAAACACAATCTTAAGTTAAAGGACAATTATAGAGTGAATTTGTATGAAACAAGTTGGGAAGCAATAAAATCCATTTAGGAGTCATACTTAACAGAGTTTTTAGAACGAAAGATAATCCACTTTTTCAATATATAGT
>NZ_RQYH01000079.1 GCF_003860215.1 Desulfovibrio sp. OH1186_COT-070
CCATGACGATAATCGCTCATGGGAAAACTTTAAACAAGAAACGCTAAAGCTGCCAGCTAAAGCTGGGGGTTTTAACCCTCCCAAAGTGAGACAATAATGGCGTAAAAATAGAATAAATTTGATTTAAAAATTGCAAAAAGATACATCCTGCCCAAGAAACACACGAAGGCGGCGTGCGCTTTCGTCAAAACCGCGAAGAAAAACTTCTTTTCTTATCCGTGTGACTGCTCCCCGGCGGGCGCATGCAAACCCTGTATCGGGACAACATGCGCCCAACCGGTATCCTCCTGCTCCGCCGTCCAGAGATCATGGCTTTTCTGCATGTTCAGCCAAAGTTCCGGGCTGGTGCCAAAAGCGCGGGACAGCCGCAGCGCCATATCAGGGGAGACGGCGGCGCGTTCGTTGACGATGGTGGAAAGCGTCTTGCGGGACACTCCCAGACGCTCGGCCAGAGAGGTCACGGTAAGGCGCAATGCCTTCATGTATTCCTCTTTGATCATTTCTCCGGGATGCGTCGGCTTGCGGGTCATTCTGCGTGGCATTCCATGCGTCATGGGTGTCCTCCTCAATGATAGTCCTGATAGTTCACAACATACGCGTTGCCGTCCTCAAAACGGAAAGTCAAACGCCAGTTTCCGGATACCCTGACAGCCCAATGACCTTTCAAATTGCCCTTGAGCGGATGCAGGTCGTAGCCGGGAGCATTCATATCCTGAACTGTAACGGCGTTCTCCAGGCGATCCAGTTGCCAACGCAGTTTGGCAGCGTGTTTGGGCTGGATTCCCCTGGTGGTGCCGTCATAAAAGAAATCTTCCAAGCCTTTATGGGCAAAGCTCTTTATCATGACTGTCTTTTTGTGTAACCTTTTGCGTTACAAAGTCAAGATATATTCCCCAGCGAGCGCAGAGACAGTCCCCAAGCCGCATTCTCTTCCGGCGCTCCGGCCGGTATGCGGCACGGCTGCAAATGCCGCGTATCCTGTGCTGCGTGGACGCGCTCTGCCTTTCAATGGTGTCAACAGAACATACCATACGCATCCACGGCCCAATGTCTTTGGGTGTTGCCTCCCTTTTGTGCGGTTCATCGCCTGGTTGCCGCAACCGCTGACTGCACAGACTCTGCTTTTGAGTGCAGCCACAAATGGGGGGATTACAGGGCAAACGTCATTCGCCGTTTGGGAAAACCTATCATCATTTCGTCCTTCAAAAAACCTCTTGGCAAATTTAGGCAACAAATTGCAAAAAACGTATCTGTTTTCCCCCTCGCTCCTGCCGTACATTCCTTTTATCGGATAGCGACCAATATGAACTTGTCACAGTGTAATATGAGGTGCTCTCATGAAAAATTTTGAGTTCTGTGTAACAACGGACATTTTATTGTCTCACTTTGGGAGGGTTAAAACCCCCAGCTTTAGCTGGCAGCTTTAGCGTTTCTTGTTTAAAGTTTTCCCATGAGCGATTATCGTCATG
>NZ_RQYH01000080.1 GCF_003860215.1 Desulfovibrio sp. OH1186_COT-070
CTTCCGCCACGCCGCTGTGTGGTGCTGTGTGGTGCTGTGTACCACTGTGCGCTACAGGCTGGCGGGATGGTGACGGCGAGGACGTGAGGAAGACAAGACAAAAATTGAATGGCTGCCGTTTTCAGGCATCAAAAAACAATGAGGCGTAGGATGCTGTGTATTTTGCGATTTGAAGCCTTGCAGGGGCATTTGCGGGCGATTTTGAGGGTGTTCGGCAAAAACGCTGAAGGCGGTCTTTGCAGGAGAGGCTTTCTTCATGGAGAAGGATTTCCCCCTCCTCACTTTCAAGCTGACATGCCTGTTTTTCCGTGCAGCGTTGATTGGTAGCCAATGCCCGTCAATCAAAATGAAAAAGACGACCTGTGCCCCGCGTCGGAAGTTTTCGTTTTGAAAAGCACAACAGGACTCCGGGAGAAATGAAAAACGGAAGGTGGCGGCGGTGTGGGGATGAGGTTATCCATAATGCAGACGCCCCTGCCGCGTGTTCCTGCGCTACTTGCCGTCACCGGGCTTCTTCCGTGTCCAGAAGATGCCCAAGACGCCCAAGCAGGTAACAACAACGAACATGAGCAAGTATGCGGCGGTCATTGCGGCAGCCTCCGAATGGTGTTCAAATCTGCCTCCAACGTTCATACGATAGGCACTTTTTGACACGCCAGCAATACCGCCCCCGCCCCCACCAACACCCCCGTCGCTGTCCAGACCTTCAGCAATACGGCGTTCGGCAACGTCCGTACTGTGCTGGATGAGAAAGGCGAGCCGCGGTTTGTGGCGCGGGATGTTTTACAGGCACTTGAGTATGCGGAAACCTCCAAACCTGCACGCCTGATTCAGGCTGTGCCCGCCGAGTGGAAGGGGATGCATCCGTTTCACACCCGCGGCGGAAAACAGCAATTGACAACACTTTCCGAGCAGGGCCTCTATTTCTTCCTTGCCCGCTCCGACAAGCCCAGGGCGCTGCCGTTCCAGCGGTGGCTGGCCGGAGAAGTTCTCCCCGCCGCCCCCATCCCCACCCCTCCGCCGCCGCCGCCCACCAACAACCCCGTCGCTGTCCGGACATTCAGTTACGGCATGCTGGGCGACCTGCGCGTGATGCAGGACGCAAAAGGCGAGCCGTGGTTTGTGGCGCGGGATGTGTGCAAGTATCTGGGGTTTGACAATAACCATACACGCATGGCGCTCCAAGGCTTGGATGAGGATGAAAAGGCAACCATCCTTAAAGTGGTTGAGCGTCATGATTTCAAGGGGTTACGCAAAGATGCCCTGCTCGTTTCCGAAGCCGGGCTGTATTCCCTGATACTCCGCTCCCGCAAGCCCGAAGCCAAGGAGTTCAAACGCTGGGTAACCCACGAAGTCCTTCCCGCTATCCGCAGGCACGGCGGCTACCTCACGCCGGACAACTTGAAATTACGAAGCGTTGGGATTGCAGGCGGATAGCAATTAAGTATTCCCTTATGAGAAAGATACGCTGTTTTTCCCCACTTTCACTGACTGCTTCCCTTCCCGACCTTCGCCAATGATTCCGCTCGGTTGGGAATTGACCGTCCCCTTATGAGAAAAGGCGCATTTCTGCCGCCTGCTCGCTCACAGTTTGCCGTTCAAGCCTTCCCCAATGATTCTGCCCGGTTGGGAATTAAGTACTCCCTTATGAGAAAAGGCGGCGCGTTTACAGGACGATGCGCGGCCTTGCCATAACCACACAACACGCAACAAGGAGTTTGGCCCATGAAAGAGCCGGAAGAAACAAAAAACCCCGCC
>NZ_RQYH01000009.1 GCF_003860215.1 Desulfovibrio sp. OH1186_COT-070
TGTCACAAATATCGTGTCGTCGATGTGCGCGCATAGCTTCTCCTGTCATGCAGGAAGAGGTGTTATCATACTATTCATAGTTTGACGACACTATCTAGTCGATGCCCATGGCCTTGCCGATTTTTTTCGCGGCCTTCTTGACTTTTTCCAAGGGGCTTTTTTCGGCTGCGGCTTCGAACTGGCGCAGGATTTCCTCCTGCTTTTCCGAAAGGCGCACCGGCGTGAGCACCCGCACCTCCACCAGCAGATCGCCGCGCGTGGCGCGCCCCGGATAGGGCAGCCCCTCGCCGGGCATGCGCAACAGGGAGCCGCTCTGGGTTCCTCTGGGAATTTCCAGCGGCAGGGGGCCGTTCAGGCCGGGCACTTCCACGCGGTGGCCGAGGGCTGCCTGCACAAAGCTGATTTCCTGACGGCAGAGCAGATCCTGGCCCTGGCGCTGCCAGCGCTTGTCCTGCTCCACGCTCAAGACCACATAGAGATCTCCGGGGGGGCCGCCGTGTGTGCCGGGCTCGCCCTCACCGCGCACGCGCAGGCGGGTTCCCGTGTCCACACCGGCGGGAATGCGCACCACCAGTTCGCGGGTGTCGGCCACAATGCCTTCTCCCTTGCAGCGGGGGCAGGGCTTGGTGATGATGCGGCCCGTACCCTGACAGGCAGTGCAGGGCATGGCGATCTGAAAAAAGCCCTGGGTGCGGCGCACCTGACCATGCCCCTGGCACTGGCGGCAGGTTTCCACCGAGCTTCCCGCCGCAGCGCCGCTGCCCTTGCAATCGGGGCAGGTGATGTGCTTGGGCAGGGAAAGGGTGATTTCGTCGCCCGCAGCCGCCTGGGAAAAACTGATGGTCAGATTGTAGCGCAGATCGGCTCCGGCCATGGCGCGTGAAGCGCGCCCGGCAGAGGAAAAACCGAACAGATCGCCAAAAATATCGCTGAAGTGGGAGAAAATGTCCTCGGTGCTGCCAAAGCCGCCCGCTCCTCCGCCCAGGCCTGCATGGCCGAAGCGGTCATAGCGGGCGCGTTTGTCCGCATCGCGCAGAACGTCGTATGCCTCGGCGGCTTCCTTGAATTTCTGCTCCGCCTCGGCATTGCCGGGATTGCGGTCAGGGTGGTATTTCATGGCCAGTTTGCGATAGGCCGTCTTGATTTCGCTTTCGTCGGCATTGCGATGCACGCCGAGCACTTCGTAATAGTCCAGCTCCATTTCGGCTCCGGTTGCTGTCCGGCTTCATGCCCTG
This sequence comes from Desulfovibrio sp. OH1186_COT-070, assembly GCF_003860215.1. Classification (GTDB taxonomy): domain Bacteria; phylum Desulfobacterota; class Desulfovibrionia; order Desulfovibrionales; family Desulfovibrionaceae; genus Desulfovibrio. The sequence continues at coordinate 1,236 of NZ_RQYH01000009.1, forward strand.
CGGGGGCTGTCTGCCCGTCTGTGCCCCGTCCGGGACAGTTCTTGCTCACAAGGGGTCGGCGGGTGTTTTGCGGGCGTCAGGGCGGAGTTACTGCTGTTGTGACGCCACAGCCACGGAAAACGCATTCCGGCAAAAAACGCATCTTTTGCCGGAATGCCGTAACAAGGGTATGGCGCTTCGCGGATATTCCGGTCTGGAAGTCATTTCATGATTTCTCATGAAATGGGGCGCTAGTCTTCATCCGCAGGGACGGTATGGTCTTCCGGCAAAACGGTGTAGAGGGCTTCATCGTCAGGCATGACCTTGCCCGCCGCGATTTCACGCAGGGCTGTCACGGCCTCCTTGTTGCGGGATGCCACCAGAGGCTCATAGCCCTGACGGTACTGGCGCACACGTTTGATGGCCATCTGCACCAGCAAAAAACGGTTGTCCACACGCCTCTGGCAATCTTCCACGGTGATCCGGGCCATGCTGCCTCCGGTTGCGCCGCCGCTGCGGTCTTGGTGAGAAATAATACCGCCCGGCCGTTTGTAAAGGGTCGGGCGCATGTCCTTGCTGGACGGACTTTACCTGTCGAAACGCTGATGATATAGGGCGTCATTGCCTCTGTCAAGAGCGACGTTTTCCGGGAATGCCCGGCCACCATACGGCATGCTGTCACGCGGGTTTTCATGAGCAGAGAAAAACGGTCTTTTTCCCAGGAGCATTGCGTCAAAACCAGCGGAAAGGCGATGCAGAAAACCGCCATGCTCTGGCCCGGCTGCCGCGTGGGGGTGGCTGTTTCCGGCGGGGTGGACAGCTTTGTTCTGCTCAAGACCCTGAAGATCCGACAGGGCATTGTTCCTTTTCGTTTTGAACTCATGGCCCTGCACCTCAATCCCGGCTTTGACGCGCACAGTCATGCCGCCCTTTTGCCCTGGCTGGCGGGCGAAGGCATTGCCGCGCATGTGGAAGTGACCTCTCACGGCCCCGAGGCGCATTCCGCACAAAACTTGCGCCGCTCCGCCTGTTTTCGCTGCTCCTGGCTGCGCCGCAAGCGCCTTTTTGAGTTGTGCGCACGCTACAGGCTCACCCATCTGGCGTTGGGGCACAATGCCGAGGATCTGGTGCAGACCTTTTTTCTCAATCTCTGCCGCAACGGCCGGGTCAGCGGCATGGGCATGAACGAAGCTTTCTTCGGGGGAGGGTTGCGTCTGATCCGCCCCCTGCTGCTGGTGGAAAAAAAGCATATTCTCAAGGCCGCCAAGCAGTGGGGCCTGCCTGTCTGGGCCAACAGTTGCCCTTCAGCGGGGGCAACGGCCCGCAGTGCCATGGCCGGGACACTGGAAGCCCTGTACTCTGTGGCCGGTGACTCCCGCCGCAGCATTTTCAATGCCCTGGCGCGCTGGCAGTTGGAAAAAAGCAGTCCTGCCGACGCCTGGGAATTTCCCCACAGCCCGCAGACAAAGGCCCAAGACCCGGAGTAGGGGCATCCGGCCCAAGGCTCTTTTCCCCTGCGGACAGGGCGGACGCGGCTTGCGCTGCGGGTTACGCCCGGGCGCAGGGTTCGGGCCAGATTTGTGCGGGCAGGGCAGCCTCCAGAGCATGCCCGAAGCAGAGCAGATCCGCTTCGGCAAAGGGTTTGCCAACAAGCTGCACACCGACAGGCATCTGGTTGGCAGAGCCGGGATTGGCCGGCAGGGAGAGTCCGGGCAGCCCCGCCAGATTCAGGGACAGGGTATAAGCGTCCATGAGGTAGAGTTGGAGAGGATCCGCGCCGAGGCTGCCCGCATCCCAGGCTGTCACCGGCGATACCGGCGCCAGAAGGGCATCGCAGTCCGTGAGGGCCGCCAGGCATTCGTCACGGATAATGCGGCGTACCTGTGCGGCCTTGCGGTAGTAGGCGTCATAATAGCCCGACGACAGCACATAGGCTCCCAGCATGATGCGGCGCTTGACCTCCGGTCCCAGTCCTTCGGTGCGCGAACGCACATAAAGGTCCTCCAGATCCGCAACGCGGGCCGCGCGGCGTCCGTAACGCACCCCGTCATAGCGCGCCAGATTGGAGCTGGCTTCGGCCATGGCGATGATGTAGTAGGTGGCAATAGCCGCTCGGGTATGTGGCAGGTCAACCTCCACCAGAGTGGCTCCCAGATCGCGGGCCACATCCACAGCATTGTTGCAGGCCGCGCGGACTTCGTCTGAAAGGCCTTCGCCGTAAAATTCTCTGGGCAGCCCCAGACGCACGCCCTGAAGGGATTTTTTCGCCAGTTGCGCGGCATAGTCTTCCGCTGGCCGGGGATCGCTGGTGGAATCGCGGGGATCATGCCCGGCGATGACATTGAGTACGCGCGCGCAGTCTTCCACACTGCGGGTCAGGGGGCCGACCTGATCCAGAGACGAGCCGTAGGCGATGACCCCGTAACGGGACACGCGCCCGTATGTGGGTTTGAGCCCCACGCAGCCGCAAAAGGCTGCGGGCTGGCGGATGGAGCCGCCGGTATCCGTGCCCAGAGATGCAAAGCACTGCCCGGCGGTTACCGAGGCTGCGGAGCCGCCGCTGGACCCACCGGGAACCTTGCGCGTGTCGCGGGGATTGCGGGTTGTCTTGACGGCGGAATTCTCCGTGGTGGAGCCCATGGCAAACTCATCCATGTTGGCCTTGCCCAGCAGAACGGCTCCGGCATCGCGCAGCTTTTGCACGGCAAAGGCATCGTAGCAGGGCACATAGCCTTCAAGAATGCGCGAGGCCGCACCGGTGGCAAGCCCCCTGGTGCACAGGGCGTCCTTGACGGTGACGGGCACTCCCCACAGGGGGCGCGTGCTGTCCGGCCCCTGCCTGTCCAGAGCCGCAGCCGTGGCCAGAGCGTTTTCTCCGTCCACGGCAACAAGGGCCGCCACATGCGGCTCCGTGCCCTCAATGCGCCGCAGGCATGCCTCGGTCACCTCAACGGCGCTCAGTTTCCTGTTTTGCAGGGCTTGGGCTACCTTGGTCAGCGAGAGGGAGCAAATATCGGTCATGGTCTTTTCCGGATGCGCGGTACGGGCGCACAGTTTTTTCCGCATGCCGTTGCGGAGAAAGCGGGATGGCGGGCAGCAGGCCGGGCTTCAGACAATGCGGGGGACGAGAAAATATTCACCGTCGGTTTCCGGCGCTGTGCCCAGCACTTCTTCGCGGGTGCGGGTGCGGTGCGGCACGTCATCACGCAGAAAACCCGTATGCAGGGCCGGGCTGTACAGAGGTTCCACGCCTTCGGTGTTCACGCTTTCCAGCACGTCCATATAGGCCAGGATATCGCCGAACTGGCGGGCAAAAAGGGTTTGTTCTTCCGGGCTGGCGTGCAGGCGCGAAAGCTCGGCCATGTGCGCTACATCCTGATGCGTCACATTCTTTTTTGCGGGCATGACTGTCCTTTTTCGGCCGTCAGCGTGCCGGGGGCAGGCTGAGCTTGTATGAGGGTCTGGGCCTGTTGCCCATGATGGGCGCGCCTGCGGACTGGTTCAGGGGCATCTGGCCGACGGCCGGGGCTTCCGCTCCGCCTTCGGGAGCAACCAGGGGATTGCCCCCGGCGTCCACCGGAGGTTGGCCCTGCATGCGCAGAGCAGCCTGCTGCAGTATCTGGGCGCGAACCTGCCGCAGGGTCGCTGCGTCCACAGGCGTCATGCCCTGCGGAGATACGCCGAAAACAAAGAGTTTCTGGTGGGCAACGCCCGCAGTATCCCAAGTGATGGGTGCCATGGCCCACGCCTGGTTTGCGGCGCGTCGGGCCGCAGCCGTGACCTGGTGCGGATCGGGACGGAAGGTGAGGCCCATCACTGCGCCGAAGCGGGCAAAATCAAAGCCCAGGGCCGTCCAGAAATCCGCTCCGGGCGTTTGCAGGGCGCGGGGGGCCTGCGCCTGCTTCCACGCCCCGGGAAAGATCGTCAGGGCATACTTTTGCGCATTGGGAATCTGCTTGCCCGCAAGCCCTTGCTCCCAGAGGGTTGTGCCCATCAAGACAAGGCGGTCTTCGCCGTGGTAGAGCAGGCTTGTGGTCAGCATGTCCATGTTTTTCCAGGAGTCTGGCAGAAACAGGGCCTCAAAGCGCGTCTGCGGTATGGGACTGATGGCGCCGGCGGGAGTCTGCGCGTCAATGAGGGGGGCCACGGCGTCGCTCCAGGAGGTGGGATCGGCCTTGTTGTAAGTGGCTTTCTGCAACAGCAGGTTGCGGGCTGCCAGGCTCTGCTCCAGACGGCCCGTCATGCGCGCGGCATAGGCGTCGTTGGGGGAGAATGCGCCGAAAGAGCGGATGTTCAGGCTGTCTGTCACAAAAGCGACCAGCGTATCAATCTGGTCCTGCGGGCTGGGGAAAAAGCGCCAGGCTCGTACGCCTTCGTCGCCGGGCTCCAGAGACGGGGTGAAGCTGAAAAAGACCCGTTTTTCCAGAGCCCCGGCCTTGTGGGCCTGGGCATAGTTGCGGGTTTGCAGCGGCCCGCCCACCAGCGTGCAGGCGGCGGGCAGAGCGTCAAGGCGTTGCAGCCAGTCGGGGGCTTCGGTATTGACGACTTCCAGACGCAGGGCAAGCCCCGCGGAGGCCAGTTCTTTCTGCGCCAGATCAGCGCCGTTGCGAATTTTGGCGGCAATGGCCGCGTAGGATCCGGAAGCGGGCAGGGCCAGAACCACACAGGGACCTTGGCTGCCGGTGGCCGGGGTGGAGGGCGGGCGCTTGCCCAGAAAGGGCAGGGTGCAAGCTGTCAGGCAAAGAGCGAGCGCCGACAGGGCAAGCAACGCGAACACTCTGGCATAACGGTGGCGTGTCATGGCTCTCCTTCCGGTTGGACTCCCGCGGGGCGGCAAAAAGGTCCGGCTCTCGCGAACCAGACCTTTTGTAGTACAGCGCAGGCGCGGAGGCAAGAACTTGTGCCGGAGCGTGACAGTTGCCGCCCGCCTCATGCCTTGCCGGGCATGCCTTTGGCTCCTGTTTTGGGGAGACGGCAGCTTCGGTAGCAGGGTGCGCTGCCGTCTCCACCCCAAAAGACGCAATGGCTTGGCTTCCAGACTTCAGCGTTGGTTGCTTGCCGTGGGCAAATCTTCCCACAGTACTGCGGCCACATGTTCGTCGGGGTGATGACGGGTAAGCAGGCTCACTCCGAACATTCCCAAGGCACAGAAGATGAATCCGAACAGGGTCTGGTCAAAGTTTATGCCCAGATACGGCCAGAGGAGCGTGGACACAAGCCCGCCCAGCATTCCGGCCATCACACCGGCGCGGGTCAGACGGCGCCAAAGCATGGTGCCCAGGAAGGGCAGCACGATGGTGGTGGCCGTCAGGCGCAGTGCCCACTGGTAGATGGCGATAATGCCCGTGAAATTGAAGGCCACCCACAGCGCGGCCAGAGCCACCAGAGCCACTGTGAGGCGAGAAACCAGCATGAGCTGCTTGTTGGTGGCTGCGGGATTGACAAGCTGGCGGTAGAAGTCATGAGTCAGGTTGGAAGAACCCTGAAGAATGAAGGAATCGGCTCCGGTCACCAGAGCGGCCAGAAGGGCGCAGTAAATGAGCCCGCCCACATAGGGGGGCAGCAGGGTGCGCGTTACTGTGGAGAAGATCAGGTCGGGGTTGGTGTCCGGGGGCAGAAATTGCCTGGCTGCCAGACCGATGATGATGGGGCAGACAAAAACTCCTGCGCAGACCAGTACGCCCAGAGTATTGGCCCGCAGGGAAACTTTTTCGGACTCGGCAGCAAAGATGCGCTGCCAGGAAGACTGCCAGACAAGATAAAAGGGCCCCACTGAAAGGAAAAACATGGCCACTTCCCTTGCTCCGTAGGGGCCGGAAGGAGAAAGGAACTCCGGCGGGGTGGCGGCCAGCAGCGAACCCATGCCGCCAGCCAGATTTACGGAAGCCGCGGCCAGGATGATGATGCCCGCGATGATCAGCACAGCCTGCAGGGCATCGGTAATGATGGTGCCGGGCAAGCCGCCCAGTATGGTGAAACCGAGCACCAGCACTGCCGAAAGGAGCAGTGCGGAGCTGACGTCCATGCCGAAGCAGGCCGTCCATATGGTGGACATGGCCAGGTACTGCATGGCTGTGGTGGGAATGGCGTACACGATGGCCGAGAGCAGGGAGGGGATGATGCCCACCCGTGCTCCGAAACGTTGTCCGAAGAGATCGGCCAGCGTATAGAGGCGCTGGCGGCGCAGGGCGCGCCCGAAGGCCAGAATCAGAACCAGGGAAAAGAAGACGCTGGCCAGGCTGAAGCGGATATAGCCCGAAGCGCCCACCTGGAATCCCAGCCCCACAGTGCCGATGAAGACTGAGGCCCCGCACCATGTGCTGATGACCGTGCCCACAATGGGCCAGAATCCCATGTTCCAGCCGCCGATAAGATAGTCGTCAGCGTTTTTCACTTTCAGGAAGTAGTAAACGCCGATGCCGAACATGATCAGAAAGTAGACGATAAAATAGCCGAGATACCAGCCCATGAGATCCTCCTTGTGCCTTGTCTCTTCCGGATTTCAGCCTTTCGCGCAGGCGGAGCCCGGAAATTGTTCAGGGCTTCAGCGCGCCCCAGACAGGGCGCCCCATGCTGACGGTGGAAACGATGTGGATCCGGTTGATGTCTTCTGCGGGCACGGCGCGCGGGTCGGCGTCCAGCAGGGTGAAATCGGCCAGTTTGCCGGGTTCGATGCTGCCCCGGCGTTTTTCCTCAAAACACATGGCCGCCGCATGGGTGGTATAGGCGCGCAGGGCATCCAGCGCGCTCACGCGCTGCTCCGGTCCCAGAGGGAGTCCTGCGCTGGTGATGCGGTTTACGGCCGTATGGATGGATTGCATGGTCATCTGCGGCAGCACCGGAGTGTCGGCATGCAGAGAGAAGGGCAGGCCCAGACGCACGGCGCTGCCACAGGGGTCAATGCGCGCGGCGCGCGTGGGACCGAGAAAAATTTCGCGATGGCGGTCGCCCCAGTTCCAGACATGCAGGGCAAAGAAGGAGGGCCACAGCCCCGCGGCTTTCATGCGTTCCAGTTGTTCGTCCGAGGCCATCTGGCAATGGATGAGCAGATGGCGTGGATTTTTGCGGGGGCAGCGGGCCTGCGCCTTTTCCACCGCGCGGATGATGGATGTGATGGCCCCATCCCCATTGCCGTGCAAGATAGCCTGCTGGCCTGCGCTGTGCGCCTTGAAGACCAGGTCGTCCAGTTCTTTCTGGGGGATGATGGGGGCGGGTTTTGTTTGGGGGCGGCTATGGTAGCCTGCGGGCACCGCTGCGGTGAAAGCCTGGATGGATCCGTCCACAAGCAGCTTCATGCCATGAAAGCGCAGCAGCGGTGAACCCGGGCCGGACAGGAGGCCCGTGGCGAAAACCTCGTCAAAGCAGGCGGCATGCACGGGCATGTGTGCGTGCATGTGCAGGCGGCCTTCATTTTCCAATTCTGCCAATGCGGTGTACACCAGCCAGGGCGAAAGACCGCCAAGTCCCGCGCCGCCGCCAATGCAGGCCGTAAAGCCTTGGGCATTGTACTGCTCCACCGCTGTGCCCAAATCCCGCTTCAGCCCTGCAAGGGTCACAGGCGGCAGATGCCCCAGCGCGGTCAGAACCAGGGTTTCGGTGATCAGCCCGTTGGGACGACCGTTTTCGCACACCACGTCCGGATTATCGGAAGGCGCGTCCGGGGAAATGCCCATCAGGCGGTACATGTGGCTGTTGATGTAGGCCGCGTGTATGGAGATGTGCAGGAGCAGGACTGGCCTGTCGGGGAAAAGCGCGTCCATTTCTTCCCGTGTGGGGCCGCGTTTTTCGGCAATGCCCATGTCGTCGAAACCGTAGCCTGTGGGAATGGGTTGGTCGTGTCCCCGGCTGTGCCGTTGCAGAATACCCAGGGTTGAGGCCAGATCACCGGCTCCGCCGCAGTAGGCGTGGGCAGCCCAGGAGGCGAGCAGATCCGGGTGACTGTGGGTGTCAATGAATCCCGGATACACGACAGCGCCGTCCAGGTTGACTTCCTTCAGGCGCGATCCGCCCAAGCGGCGCAGTTCTTCCGCCGTCCCCACGGCCTCAATGCGATCCCCTGCGGTCAGAACGGCTTCAGCGCGGTTGTCCGTAGCGTCAAGGGTGACAATGCATCCGTTGCGGTACAGTGTTTTTTCACAACATTTCATGGGAGCCCTCTTGCCCGAAATGTGGCCGGAAATGTGCCGCTCCTCCGGCCCTGTTCGTTGTGCTTCTGCCGTGAAAGCCGGAACTTTTGCGGCGGCATGTTTGTCTGGACGAAAAAAAGCAAGAGGAATGCCAGAAGGAATAAAAATATTTTTACAATAAATACAAAATGTTATCTCTTGAGAATGAGATGACAGGGTGTGTTTTGTAGAAAATTTTATTCATAAACTGTCTTTATTTTTTGTCATGTTCATGATTTTATATAACAACCTTTCAGACGTAGCCGGAGGAGTGCGCATGCTGTCACCCCGTCAGGCAGCCCGGGTTTTGGCTTTGCATCTTGCCGTCCGTCCGCTGAATACGGACGAGCTATGCTGGCTTTCGGGCGAGGATGTACCGCCTGACGATACGGAGCGGGCCGCGTTGGAGAGTCTGCGCCTGGCGGAATGCGCTGCCGGTGTGCCCCGCCTGTGGCGCGCTGGTCCGGCAACCGGAGAATTTGTCCGCTCTTTCCGGAGGGGGGAGCTTTTGCCGCCGGGGCATCGGGCGTATGCTCTTGTGCGGTTGCGGGAAAAGGCGGGGCCGCGGCAGTGCGCGGAAATACTGCGCAGCGATCAGGTTCGGAGGTGCGCCGATGTGCATCTGACGCCTCTGCTGGAAGTAATGGTGGCGGTTCTCATGCGCTGGTGCGCGCGCCATGCCGATGACCCTGCCGCTCTGGACGGAGAATTTCTGCACGTTCTTTTTGCCCTGCAAGGATTTTCGCTCACTTCTCCGGCCCTGTTGCGCAGAATATTGCGCCTCACTGCCCGCGCTTTCCGCATGGCGCGCAAAAGCGGCAACGAGCGTTTCACGGCTCTGCTTTTTCTTTCCCGTTTGTATCTGTATGTTTTTGTGGGGGACAATTCGAGCCGTCTGGCTGACAGGATGGAAAGTTTCCTGAACACGGCCAAAGATTCTCTGGATCTGGAGTCCGGCGGTTTTTTGCCCCTTCTGGAAGGGCAACTGGCCTATATGCGCGGCGATCCCAAAAAAATCATTGCCTGCTTCAACCGCTGTTCCGAAGACATGGTCTGGTGCTGCCGCCGACTGTACGACACCCTGGGCGTTTGCGCCCTGTTCAGTGCGGGATATCTGCACCAGTTCCATTTTGCCCTGGGCAGTGTGGAATATTTTCATCGCAAGGCCGTTTTGGCAGGAGACGACCTCACCGCAGCCATGTTCCGGAGCAATTCCTGCTTTCTTCTGCTGCGCAAGGGCGACAGGCAGGGCATGCATGCCGCGGTGCGCTCCCTGGAGCAGTCGCCCCTCTATACGGAGCACGCCATCGTGCATTCCCATGTGACCCGCGCCCATGCCCTGCTGCTCTTCATGGAAGGTGACGCGCGTGGCGCGCACGCTCTTCTTGACCGGCAAACCCGTCTGCTGCTGGCAAGGGGGCACAAACCCGTAAAGTTCAAGGACCCGCTGGTTCTGGACATGCTCCACGTCTTTTCGAGCGAGGGATATCCGGATATTCCCTGTTACGAGCCCGAGCCGCTGATGCAGGGGCTTTTGCAGGGAGCCAACCGGCATTTGCAGGGCACGGCCCTGCGTGTTCTGGCCCGGCAGATGCTGGAGGGCGGCGCGCCGCCGCAGGAGGCTGTGCCCCTGTTGCGCAAAAGCCTGAAGGTTCTTCGCGGATTGGGGGATCCCCATGCCCTGACCCTGACGCTCCACACTCTCGCCGAGGCACTCTGGAGCAACGGCTGCCGTGAAGAAGCTCAAACCATGCGTACCATGGTACGGGACGCCGCAGGGCAGGATCTGCACGGCAGCAGCTATTACGATGCCTGCCGGATATGCATGAACGCGCGTCCGGCCGTTTTTGATCTGTTCGAGGACGTTTTTTCCAGGGGCCGGACGGTGGGAAAGGACGTGGGAGAACGCTGCCATGCCATTTTCAGCGGGCTGCGCATGCCCGACTCCCACGAGGAAGCTCTGCATCTCTTTGTACGGTCTGCCATGGACGCCTTCCGGCAGGAGCGGGGCGGGCTGTTTTGTTCCCGTGGGAAGGGCGTGCGTTTTGCGCACACGATCAACATCTCTGATCCGGACTTGGAGTCTGCCGCCATGCGTCCTTGTCTGGACTGGCTGGCCGCCTTCGCGGGCGACAACGGCCGCCGTGCGGCATCCCGGCATGATCGACACGGTTTTGTGCTCTGCCTGGGAGAAACGGAGGAAGATGGCTGGTATTTGTGGATGGACAGTCCTTATGCGGGATTGTCGTCCGTTGATTTTTCCGAAGAAGATCTGTGGGCGGGTGCGCGGCTGCTGGCTGCGGAACTGCGTTCGGTGTTGCGGTTGCAAAAATGCAGGGAGCGCGAAGTCGCCTCACAGCATGACAGGTTGCGCAAGATTTTTTTGGGCGAAGGCAGAAACGATTGCCTGGTATTGCGCGAAGGGCTGCACGATCTGCTGGTTCAGGCATCCAGTGCCGCTGTCACGGACGTGCCCATTCTGCTCTATGGGGAAACCGGCGTGGGCAAGGAGGTCGTGGCCCGGCATATTCACATGACCAGCGGGCGGCAGGGGCCGTTCATTCCGGTGCATCCGGCCAGCATGGTGGAGAATCTTTTCGAGAGCGAATTTTTTGGGCACGAGCGGGGAGCGTTTACCGGGGCGCTCAGGCAGAAGACCGGCCTGCTCGAAATAGCGGATCAGGGGACGCTTTTTATCGACGAAATCGGGGAAATGTCGCCCTTGGTGCAAACCAAGCTTTTGCGTGTTCTGCAAGAACAGCGTTTTATGCGCGTGGGCGGTACCAGCGAAATACGCTCGCGTTTCCGGCTCATATCTGCCACCAATCGCGATTTGTGGCAGGAGGCGCGTGAGCAGCGATTCCGGCAGGACCTTCTGTACCGCATTGCCGTGGTGCCGCTGCATTTGCCGCCATTGCGCCAGCGCCCCCAGGACATCCTGCCGCTGGCCAATGCCTTTGTCAGTCATTTTGCCCAGCGCTACGGCAAACACATTGAGCCGTTGGGCAGCGCGCATGCCGAACAGTTGCTGGCATACGACTGGCCGGGAAATGTGCGCGAACTGCGCAGCCTCATCGAGCGGGCCGTGATCCTGCACAGGGGCGGCGGGCTGCGCCTGCTTTTCGGGTTCAGCGATGATGCCACCGAAAAAAATTTCCTTTCTTCTCCGGGAGAGGGGTTTCCGGAGACTCTGCCCACTCTGGAAGAAGTGGAAGTGCTCCATTTGCGCAAGGCCATGCGTTTGTCCGGCGGGCGGGTACGGGGGCCAGGCGGTGCGGCGGAACTGCTGCGCATGAAGGTTCCCACGCTGTACGCCAAGTTGCGCAGACACGGGATTGCCTGTGGCCTGGACGGCGCAAGCTCCGCCAAGCAGGGTTTGTCGTCAAGCTGAAAAGCCCGGCTCACGGGAGCCGGGCTTTTGCGCATGCTGTTTGTTGCCGGATTGCGGGCAGAACCTGCGGAGTCGGCGCTGTCTTATTTCTTCACTTCGGTGAAGTCGGCATCCACCACATCGTCGGCGGCGTTTCCACCCTGGGGCTGCCCGGCATCGCTTCCGGGCTGTCCCCCGGCCTGCTGGGTCTGCTGCTGGTAGAGTTGCTCCGCCAGCTTGTGCGAGGCCTTGGCCAGATCATCGGCAGCGGCCTTGATGGCTGCGGCGTCCTCGCCTTCCATGACCGAACGCACTTGGGCGATTTTGCCTTCAATGTCGCTCTTCAGGGCGGCATCGGCCTTGTCTCCCAGGTCGGCCAGGGATTTTTCCGTGCCGTAGATCAGACTGTCGGCATGGTTGCGCGCCTCGATAAGCTCCTGTTTCTTCTTGTCGTCGCTGGCATGGGCTTCGGCTTCACGCACCAGGCGTTCGATGTCGCTCTCGGAGAGGCCCGAAGAAGCCGTGATCTTGATGGACTGCTCCTTGCCGGTTCCCATATCCTTGGCAGAAACGTTGACAATGCCGTTGGCGTCAATATCAAAGGAAACTTCGATCTGCGGCACTCCGCGCGGAGCGGGGGGAATGCCCGTGAGGTCGAAGCGGGCCAGAGTCATGTTGTCGTTGGCCATGGGACGCTCGCCCTGCAGGACGTGGATGGACACCGAGGGCTGATTGTCCGCGGCTGTGGTGAAAACCTGGCTCTTGCGCGTGGGGATGGTGGTATTGCGCTCGATAAGCCGGGTGAACACGCCGCCCATGGTTTCGATGCCCAGAGAAAGGGGCGTCACGTCCAGCAGCAGAACGTCCTTCACATCGCCGGAAAGGATGCCGCCCTGAATGGCGGCACCCATGGCCACCACCTCATCGGGGTTGACGGAGCGGTTGGGTTCCTTGCCGAAGAAATTGCCCACCACCTGCTGCACCAAGGGCATGCGGGTCATGCCGCCCACCAGAAGCACTTCGTCGATCTGGGCTGCGGTCATGCCTGCGTCCGCAAGGGCTTTCTTGCAGGGCTCAATGGTGCGGTCCACAAGATCGCTGACCAAGGATTCCAGCTTGGCGCGGCTGATTTTGATCAGCATGTGCTTGGGGCCGTTCTGGTCCGCGGTGATGAAGGGCAGGTTGACCTCTGTTTCCGTGGCGGTGGAAAGGTCTTTCTTGGCCTTTTCGGCGGCTTCTTTCAGGCGCTGCAGGGCCATGCTGTCTTTGGAAAGGTCAATGCCGTTTTCTTTTTTGAACTCTTCCACCAGATAGTTGATGACGCGCTGGTCAAAGTCTTCGCCGCCAAGGAAGGTGTCGCCCGTGGTGGCGCGCACTTCCACAACGCTGTCGCCCACTTCAAGGATGGATATGTCAAAGGTGCCGCCGCCCAGGTCGAAGACCGCAATTTTTTCATTGGCCTTTTTGTCGGCCCCGTAGGCCAGAGAGGCGGCCGTCGGCTCGTTGATGATGCGCTTGACGTCCAGACCGGCGATGCGCCCGGCATCCTTGGTGGCCTGCCGTTGCGCATCGTTGAAGTAGGCCGGGACAGTGATGACCGCTTCGCTCACGGTTTCTCCCAGATAAGCCTCTGCATCGGCCTTGAGCTTGGCCAGGATCATGGCCGAGATTTCCGGCGCACTGTAGGTGCGGCCGTCGGCCTCCACCCCGGCGTCATCATTGGCGGCCTTGACAATGGCATAGGGAGAATGGGTCTTCCAGCGATCCACCTCGGGGCTGTCAAACTTGCGGCCCATGAGGCGCTTGATGGCGAAGATGGTGCGCTTGGGGTTGGTCACGGCCTGACGGCGGGCAATGTCGCCCACCAGCCGCTCCTTGTCGGTAAAGGCGACCACAGAGGGAGTGGTGCGCCCGCCCTCGGGATTGGTGATGCACTTGGGGTCCTTGCCTTCCATGACATAGACGCAGGAATTGGTCGTGCCCAGGTCGATGCCGATAATCTTGCCCATATCTGAATCCTCCTCGGAAAATGTCTTGTGCGTGCGGCCTCTCTGCATGTGTGCGGCGGCCGGAACACGGAGTCTGTGTTCGTACGTGCCCCATAAGTAAGTCTTTCTTGGCGCGCGTCCAGAGCGCGCCGCAAAAAAAACTCCGGCAGGAGGAAAAAGGCCGCTCTGGGCATGGCTTCGGGATGTGCGCCCGCAGGGAGGAGAGAACTTTCAGGGCAAAAGGTTTTGTGGCTCACCGCAGGCAATGAGCCACAAAACACGGGAGTGTTCACGCAGGAGTGTGTGTATTTTCCCGCAGCAGCGCGGCCGCCAGGCGGCTGGCCAGAAGCTCGTCCTCGTCCGGCCTGCGGCCACTGATGCCCACACCGCCCAGCGTGCGGCTGTTCAGGGTCAGGGGTACGCCGCCAGCCAGGCTGGTCAGTCCTGCATCACAAAAATCCGCCAGGGTCAGGCGTTCGCGCTCCAGCCGGGCATGCAGGGCGCTGGTCGGCGTTTCCAGAAGTGCTGCCGTATGGGCCTTGGCTTTGGCGATGGCTGTGCCGCGCCGCGCGGCTCCTGCCGTGCGCGTGTAGTGCAAAAGATCCCCCGCCGCGTCGCAGACGGCAATGCACAGGGGAGGGCGGCCATCGTTTTGTGTCTCCGCGATCAGGGCGGCAACTGCCGCCATGATGCGCGTATGGTGCAGCGGATCGGGCATGATGCCTCTCCCTGAAAGCGTTGTCTGCCGGGCATGCCGCCCCGGACAGCATCAGAGAAGAAAGAGCGACAACTGCGGCCAGTACGTCACCAGCGCCAGCACGCCCAGCATGGTCAGAAGAAAGGGAACCGCCGCGCGCGAAACCAGTTCGATTTTCTGCTTGGTGATGCCGCAGGCCACAAAAAGGTTCACGCCTACTGGCGGCGTCACAAAGCCGATGGCCAGATTGACGACCATGATCACGCCAAAATGGATGGGATCCACACCCACCTTGGTCACCAGGGGCAGCAGGATGGGGGTGAGGATCACGATGGCCGCCAAGGCCTCCATGAATGTTCCTACCCAGAGCAGCAGCAGGTTGATCAGCAGCAGAATGGCGATCTTGCTGCTGGTCAGGTCCAGAATGGCTGCCGCGATGCGCTCGGGCACCTGTTCCAGGGTCATGACGTTGCCGAAAATGGTGGCCATGGCCATGAGCATGATGATGACCGCCGAAGTTTGGGCGGAATCCACGCAGCATTTCCAGAGCGAAGCGGGGGAAAGCTCACGATAGACAAAAAGGCCCACCAGCAGACCGTACATGGCGGCAATGGCCGCCGCTTCGGTGGGGGTCATCAGGCCGCCGTAGATGCCACCCAGAACAATGACCGGTACCAGCAGCGCCCATTTGGCTTCCCACACGGCGTGCCCCAGGGTTTTGAGGCTGCGGGGGCGGGATTCTCCGCGCCATCCGTGCTTGCGGGCGATAACGTAGGCTGTGGCCATCAATGCCAGACCGGTAAGAATACCGGGCGTGATGCCCGCCAGAAAGAGCTTGCCCACCGAGGCCTGCCCGGCCACGCCGTATACCACGAAGGGATTGCTCGGCGGAATCATCACGCCGATGGCCCCGGCCGCGGCCACGACCGCCGCGGCAAAAAGCTTGTTGTATCCGCGCTCCACCATGGCCGGGATGGTCAGCGTGCCGATGGCGGCCACCGTGGCCGGGCCGGAGCCGCTGATGGCCGCGAAGAACATGCATGTGGCGATGCTGGCCAGAGCCATGCCGCCCGCCAGACCGCCCACCAGTTCATCGGCCAGGGCCAGCAGCCTTCGGGAAAGGCCGCCAGCGCCCATGAATATCCCGGCGGCAATAAAGAAGGGGATGGCCATGATGGGGAAATTGTCGATGGCGGTAAAAGCCACGCTGGCAAGGTAGCTCGCGGGCAGAGTCTCCGCGCCCACCACGGTCATCAGGGCCGAAATGCCCAGAGAAAAGGCAATGGGAACGCCGAGCAGCAAAAGAACCACAAAATATCCGAAAAGCAGCGCAATGGCATTCAGGTCGTCCCACAGCAGGACCGGTGCGAAAAGCAGGGCGGTAAAGGCCGCTCCTGCCAGGGAGTCTTGCCATGGCACGCCCCGCACCTGCGTCACCAAATCCTCCAGGGCGCGCAGCGTCATGAGCCCGAAAGCCAGCGGCAGGATCATGTAGGGAATGGCGTAGGGGATGCGCAGGGCCGCCGTCATCTGGGGCATGGCAAGCTGCATGCTGATGTGCTCCACACCCTCCACAAAAACAAAGATACACAGGGTCAGGAGGCAGAGGTCCACCACAATCCAGCTTACGGCCTGCATGCGCGGCGGCAGCCGGTCATGAATGATGTCCACCCGGATGTTGGCGCGCTGGCGGATGGCCAGCGGGATGGCCAGATAGGAAACCCAGATGAAGACATAGCGGGCGGCTTCTTCCGACCAGACAGAAAGGCCGGTATATCCGGAAACGGTTTCCCGGATGGCGTCCACGGGCAAGAACGCTCCCAGCCAGGCGCGGAAGCCGGGAGCTTCCAGCAGGGCCAGCAGTTCCGTGATGGAATACCGGTAGACGGTCTGATAGGTAATGATCACGATCATCAGGAGCATTCCTGCGACCAGGAATGGTTTTTCCATATTCGCATCGAGCAGGCGCAGAAACTTGCGGAGGGGTGAGGTCATGGAGCGCTCCGTGGGGGTCGGCAAACAAGGGCGGCAAGGTCACTGCGGCCGTGTCGCCCGCAAACGGCGCCGGAGCAAATACCGACCATTGGCAGCGGCGCGAAAAAAAGCCGGATCCGGTATCCCGGACCCGGCTGCCGGGAATCTTATTTCTGGGTTTCGAGCAGCATTTCCACCAGTTCCGGCGGGAACTTGTCCAGGAACTTGTCCCAGACGGGCCTGGTGGCTTTGCGGAATTCGTCCAACTGTTCGTCGGTCAGGTCCACAATTGTGATGCCCGCCTTGACGAATCCTTCACGGGCTTCGGCCTCGTTTTTGGGGTAGAGTGTGGAGCGTTGGTAGGCCAGGGCTTCTGCCGCGGCTTCACGCACAACCTTCTGCGCTTCGGGAGGCAGTTTGTCCCACCATGCCTTGTTGGCCATCATGACCTGCATGCCGTAGTTGTGGGCCGAGGTCACGGCGTATTTCAGGACTTCGTGGTGCTTGGCGCCGTACATGTGAGGAAAGGTGTTGCCTTCTCCGTCCACTGTGCCCTGCTGCAGGGCTGTGTAGGTTTCGCCCCAGGCCACGGGCGTGGGGTTCATTTTCAGGATTTTGGCTACCTCCACTTCCACCGGAGAGTCCGTGGTGCGTATTTTCAGACCAGCCAGATCCCCCACCCCTGCCACGGGGCGGTTGATGGTCACAAAGTTCCTGTAGCCATATTCGGCATACATGACGGGTTCAAGACCGATGCCGTTGGCGACTTTTTTGAAGTAGTCCGCCAGTTTGCCCGTATCCATGGCCTGGTACAGCTTTTCCTGGTTTTTGGGGCTGGTGATGTAGGGCAGGTCAAAAACCTGATACAGGGGAGAGAAATTGGCCATGTTGGGGGTGGAGCTTACGGCCATCTCCAGGCTGCCTTTCTGGGCTCCTTCCATGAGTACACGATCACTGCCCAGAATGGCGTTGGGAAAGACCTGAACCTTGATTTTTCCACCGCTTTTTTCTTCCACAAGGTCCTTGAATTTCTCAAAAGCCAGTGTGATGTGGTTGCCGGGAGGCGTGGTGTGGGCCACCCGGAATTTGATTTTGGGGCCGTTGTAGTCGGCCGCATGGCCCGCCCCGGCAAACAGGGACAGTGCCACCGCAAAACCTGCGGCGAGAGAAAGCATCCTGTTCATGGTACCCTCCATTATGTTTGTTGGCGTTGCAGCAAGCTTCGCCAGTCCGCATGCTTTTTTGCTGTGTTCCGGATGGTTTTTGTCCGCCTCACGGGGCGGCTGCCAGAAAAACAGTGGCCGCGGTTTGCTGCAACGGCGGGCCGGTTTTTCTCTGTACCTTTGATGGAGCACAAAAGCGCGCGAAGATGCAATCGTTCAGGGGGGTACTGTGCAAAAAATGTCAGAAATCCTCCTTGCGCCTAGCCGCACTGTCCGCATACCCCAAAGAGGTATGTTCATATCTTGCTGAATTTTAAGAAAAAGAAAGGAGTGGCGCAGTGTGGTGTCAGCGTGCTATCGTTTGGGAAACGGGAACGCGCAAAATGCAGGAAGGTGTGACAAACGTGCCGTACAAACGCAATCCCGCCTGGGGCGGGCCTTGAAAGAGTTGCGCTGCATTCTGGGGACGGGCTGCTTGAGCGCCTGGTTCTGGCTGGTGCTTCGCAGCTACGGAGACCCGGAGCCTTTTCTTTTCAATGATGAGTTCGGGCGTTTGTTTGCCGTATTGCCCTGTGCCGGTGTTTTTCTGTTTTTGCTGGGGCTTTGCCGGGAGCGGCTGTGTGCCGGAGAAACGCTGGCCCGCCTCTGGAGCGCGGGCTGTATTGCGCTGTGCGGCCCGGTGCTGCTGAGCCTGGACTTCTTCTCTCATACCGTGGGGGAGGCAGTTGTCAGCGTTCTGGGCGGTTTTGGTTTTGCCGTCGGCTTTGTGATCTTGAGCTTGTCTGCGGCGTCTTTTTCCCGGTCAGGGCTTCTGGTTACGGCTGGCGGAAGCATTCTTGCCGGCCATGCCCTGATTCACGGGATACTGGCCTTGCAACCGGAAAGCCTTGCCCTGTTGCCTGTGGTTTTTGCCCTGGCGGCCCGGCTGCTGCTGGAGCCGCCGGTCATGCCCGCCCTGCAGGATGAAGACGCTCTTTCTGCGGGGAAGGCAAGCGAGCCTCCCGGTTCGGGCCTGCTTTGCCTTGTGTATGCCCTGACCGGCTTCAGCCACGGCCTTTACTACAGCCTGCTGGCGGTCATGGAGCCTCTGCTGCCCCGGCCCAAGCCCTATCTGCTGCTTATCGCGGCGGCAAGCTGCCTGCTTTCCCTGCTCTGCCTCTCCCTGGCGCGGCGCGGTTCGGTCTGGCGTACTGTCTTGCTCATGGGGCCACTTCTGGTGATGGGCTATATGGCCTGGCCGCTGCTGCACCGCGAATCTCCGGCGCTTTCGCTGGACAGTCTGCACTTTGCCTATGCCCTGTTGAGCGTGTACACCTGCACCACGCTCTTTTATGCCGCCTCCCGGCTTGCCGCCCACAGCCCCGGAGAGGGCATCCGGTTCGTTGGCCTGGGGGGAGCCATACTGCTTTTCAGCCTGCTGTCAGGCACATTTGCCCTGTCCGGCATCCGTGCCAGCTTTTCCCACGGCACCACGGTCAATTCTCTTTTTGCCCTGCTGGCTGTTGCCATTGTGCTTTCCAGTTGGGCCTATGTTTTCCTGCTGGAGCGGATGGGCTTTTGGGCGCTTTTCCCGCACGGGCAGGCGCGCCCTGCATGGCTCCTGCCCATTTTTCCCTCCTCTTTGGCCGAAAAAATGCCGCAGGAGCAGTGCATGCAGGAGGAAAATCCCTTGCCGCCCAAAGCCTCAAACCTGGAAGAGTGTGAACGGTTTTTCCGGCAGATGGGGCTGACGCGCCAGCAGGCCCTCATTGCGGCCATGCTGGCCCAGAAACGGCAGGATGCCGATATCTGCGCCAGCCTGAACATTTCTCCCCACACGCTGAAAACCCATATCCGCAATATCTTGCGGCGGCTGGGCATCAGCAGCCGTCACGAATTGCCCTGGCTCGCCTTTCATGCGGGCGGCCAGGGCACGGAATCATGAACCCTGCTTGTCGAGATCGTCAAGAATGCTTGTCACCGCGGCGATCTGGTCCACGAGCCCGCTGACCAGTTCCGCAGCCTGATCCATGGCTGTGGCAATGTCTGTGCTGAGGGCGGTAACTTCGGCAATGTGCTGGCTGATCTCTTCCGAAGCCGCGGACTGCTCCGTGGCCGCCGCGGGTTTTTCTGTTTTGAAAATTGGGGCACGGCGCCGAAATTTTCAACGAAAAATGGTCGCCAGTCTGGCAAGCACGTCCGCCATGACAGCAGGGGGCACTTTTTCCAGTCGCCTGCCGGATCGTGCCCGCACGTCCAGCGCACGGGGCTGATGGCAGTCGGTTTCTCCAACGGCAAGCTTCTTGCGAAGGAATACCGGGTCAGGCCATATCCTGGCGGTATTGCAGGGACTGACGCAGGGTTTCCTTGTCCATGTACTTGATTTCGGCTCCCAGAGGGATGCCCTGGGCTAAGCGGGAAATGTGGATATGCGGGAAGCGGTCATGCACCATGCGCCGGATGAAGGAGGCAGTGTTTTCCGCCTCCAGGGTTGCGCCCAGAGCCAGAACCAGCTCCCGCACCTCCCCTTCGGCCAGCCTGTCGAGCAGGCGTTCCGTATCCAGACTGTCGGCGTCCGATCTGTCCAGGGGGGCCAGCAGGCCGCCCAGAATCATGTACTGACCGTGATAAAAACCGCCCTCGTCCAGCGCCAGCATGCTGTCCCATTCCGCCACAAGGCAGAGCATGTCTCTGGAGCGCCCGGCATCGGCGCAGACGGCGCAGGGGTCGGCGCAGGCCAGGCCGCCGCAGCGCGAGCAGATGTGCAGGGCATCGCGCAGGTCGTGAATGCTCCGGCCCAAGCGGCGCGCTTCGGATTCTGGCCACTTGAGCAGAGTCATGGCCACGCGCATGGCCGATTTGGGGCCAAGCCCCGGCAGGCGCGACAACTGCTCCACCAGGGCTGTGAGGGGTTCGGGGATGGGCTGGCGCATGGATTACAGAATGCCCGGCAGCCGGATGCCGCCAGAAAGATTGCTCATTTCGCGTTCCATGCTCTCGCGGGCAATGCGCCCGGCCTCGTTGACCGCAGCCAGAATCAGGTCTTGCAGCATTTCCACATCCCCGCCTTCCAGGGCTTTGGGGTCAATGTGCAGGGCACGCAGTTCCTGCCTGCCGGAGACCGTGGCCTTGACCATGCCGCCGCCGCTGCTGGCTTCAAAGGATTGTTCGCCCATTTCCTGCTGGAGTTTGGCGATCTTGTTCTGCATGACCTGCGCCTGGCGCAGGATGTCGTTCATGTTGCGCATGTTTTCTCCCCGGATTGGCCTGCGCACTGCGCCGCGCCGATCCTGTTGTTTGCTGTTTTCACCCCTGTGCGGGCTTGCAGTCCATGAGCCTGCCGCCGAGGACCTCCCGGAACATCTCCAGTTCCGGCCTGCGGTCAAGCTCTTCCATCATCTGGCTTTGCGTCCGGCGTGGCGGCGGCTGCACGATGGTCAGGCGCAAAACCCCCGCGCCATAAGTGTTCAGCGCGCTCAAAATGCCTCCCCGCTGGCGCTCCATCTGTTCAAACGCAAAACCGTCTGCGGGCATGAGCCGCAGTTCTTCCTCTGTCCACTCCACGGGAGTTTTCCGCAACTGTCTGACGTGCAGAAGGTCGCTCTGTCCGTTTTGCAGCCGTTCCTCGCAAAAGTCGCAAAAAGCCGTCCAGTCCCGCACGGCTGTGCCGGGTGTGCTCAAAGTGGGGGGGGTCGGTTTTGCGCCAGCTTCCGGACTGTGGACGGCATGCTCGTGGGGGGGCTCCGCGGGGGGCGCTTTGGGCGGAGCGGGGACGCTGCGGCGGGATGCGGGCGCTCCGGTGGTGGGCGAAGCCGCCGGAGCGAGCGGTGTGGCCGGAGTCGGTATGGGCGAACCGTGCGCCTGCGGCGGAGATGCGGGGGCAATATGCCCCACAGGCAGCAGGCGGGGCAACAGGGCCATGTTGAGCAGCAGCAGTTCCAGAGCCGCGGCCGGCTCCAGACTGTGCACAACGCCGTGCTGGGCGTCGAGAGCCATTTGCCATGCGGCGTGCAGGTGGGCGGCGGAAAAACGGGGGGCCATGCTCTGCCACAGGGCCGCCTCGTCTTCTGTCAGGGACAGATGGGGGAGAATGGCCGGGCCGCTTTGCGCCAGCAGAAAAAGCGTGCGCAGGGTGGTGATCAGTTCGCGCACAAAAAAGCCGATATCAATGCTCTGGGCCAAGAGGCGGCGGCACAGGCGGGCAATGGCGGCGCAGTCCTCCGTGTGCAGGGCATGAAAAAATTCCGCAAACAGGTCCTGTCCGGCCAGCCCCAGCACCTGACGCGTCGCATCGGCCGTCAGGCTTGCGCTGCCCAGCGCCAGGGTCTGGTCCAGCAGGGACAGGCCGTCTCGCACACTGCCCGCGGCACGGCGGGCCAGCAGGCGCAGGGCGGCATCCTCAAAGGGCAGGTTTTCCGCGCGCAGCACCTTGGCCATGTGGGCCATCAGGGCGTCTTCGCCCAGATGGCGGAAGACAAATTGCTGGCAGCGGCTGAGGATGGTTGCGGGGAAGCGGTGCAACTCCGTGGTGGCGAAAAGAAAAACCACCCCCTGCGGGGGTTCTTCCAGCGTCTTGAGCAGGGCGTTGAAGGCATTGCGGCTGAGCATGTGGGCTTCGTCCACAATAAATATCTTGTACTTGCCCTCCATGGGCGCAAAGCCGATGGTTTCGCGCAGGGCGCGCACATCGTCCACGCCGGTGTTGGACGCGCCGTCGATTTCCGTCACGTCCACATGGTTGCCCTGGGTGATTTTGCGGCACTGGGCGCACTGGTTGCACGGCTCCGGAGCCGGGGCCCGCTCGCAGTTGAGCGCCTTGGCAAAGATGCGGGCAATGGTCGTTTTGCCCACGCCGCGGGTTCCGCTCAGCAGGTAGGCGGGGGCCGGCCTGCCCTCGGCGGCCGTGCGGGACAGGATGCTCCTGACCAGGTCCTGTCCGGCGACTTCGGCAAAGCTCTGGGGGCGGTAGCGTGCGGCAAGGGAGTGATGTTTCATGACTGCTTGGTCACGCGCCGCAGGACAGCGGCCCGGTTTGTGCGCCTTCCCGCCGTGCGGCGGGAGGGCGCATCCGCGAAGGTCAGCAGATCGTTTTCGTCAGACGCGGTAGGTATGCAGCCAGCCCGCATATTTGGGGTTTTCGCCCCTGACAATCCGGAAAAATTCCTGTTGCAAATGTTTGGTCACCGGGCCGGCCTCCCCCTTGCCGATCTGGCGGCGGTCCATTTCGCGGATGGGGGTGATTTCCGCAGCAGTGCCGGTAAAGAAGGCCTCGTCGGCGAGATAGAGTTCGTCACGGGTGAAGATCTGTTCTTCCACCGTGTAGCCCAAGTCGCGGGCCAGGGCAATGACCGAGGCGCGCGTCAGGCCGTCCAGTATGGGCGAGGCAAGGGGCGTGGTCTTGAGAACGCCGCCCCGCAGCATGAAGATGTTTTCGCCCGTGGCTTCGGAAACAAAGCCGTTGGTGTCCAGCATGACGGCTTCGTCATAGCCGTCTTCCTTGGCCTCCACCTTGGCCAGGATGGAATTGATATAGTTGGCGGAGGCCTTGGCCTTGGACATGCTGCTGTTCACATGGCTGCGGAGGAAGCTGCTGGTCTTGACGCGGATGCCCTTTTCCAGCGCTTCGGCTCCCAGATACGCCCCCCAGGGCCAGACAGCCACAATGGTCTGCACGGGATTGTTGCCGGGGTAAACCCCCATTTC
Source organism: Desulfovibrio sp. OH1186_COT-070 (assembly GCF_003860215.1). GTDB lineage: Bacteria > Desulfobacterota > Desulfovibrionia > Desulfovibrionales > Desulfovibrionaceae > Desulfovibrio. The sequence continues at coordinate 24,254 of NZ_RQYH01000009.1, forward strand.
TCCTTGGCCCACAAAGGAGAGCGGGCGGATGTAGCCTTCTGCCAGCTTGTTGGCGCACAGGGTTTCCACACAGGCGTCCACCAGTTGTTCCGCGGTATACGGAATCTGCATGCGCAGGATTTTTCCGGAATTGATCAGGCGCTGGCAGTGATCGTGCAGGCGGAATACCGCAGAGGAGCCATCGGCGCAGGCATAGGCGCGGATGCCCTCAAAAACCGCGCTGCCGTAGTGCAGGGCATGGGTGAGCACATGCACCCTGGCGTCTGCCCAGGGGAGCATTTTTCCGTCAAACCAGATGAATTCCGTTGTCTGCATGGCTGATCCTCCAATGGCCGCCGAGGGATGTCGCGGGGTAATCGCGCGAATGTATCCATATAGCGGAAAGTTTTTTGCAGTGCAAGTTTTTGCGCCGGGAGGGAGGCCCGCAACTGCGGGCAGCCGGGAGCACTGCCGGGAAAAGCAGTGCAAAAGCACTGGCCCTGCGGCGGACTCTGCCGTATGCTCCGGCAAAAGTTTCGGGCGGGAGAGGTGCGGATGGACAGGGAATATGTGCTCGGCATGGATATGGGCGGCACGCACACCGATGCGGTGCTGCTGGCTCTGGACCAAAGCGGCAAAAACTCTGCCTCGCCTGCTGCCGCCAGCTTGGCGGCGGCCTGCAAGGTGCGCACCCGGCATGAAAATCTGCCTGTCTCGGTGCGCGAGGCCCTGCAAAGGCTGGCGTCTTCCCTCCGGGAAAAGGGGCTGGATGCGGACAGCATCTTTGCCCGCATACGTCGTGTGACGCTGGGCGCGACTCTGGCGGTCAACGCTCTGGTCCAGAACCGTGCGGACAGGGTAGGGCTGCTTCTCTCCGGCGGGCCGGGGCTGGATCCACTCCGCGCCGCGCTTGGAGAGGATGTTTGCCTTGTGCCCGGCGGCCTTGACCACCGTGGGGAAGAAGTCAACCCCCTGTGCTTGGCAGAGATTCCCGTGCACCTCGAAAAATGGCGCAAAAACGGGGTGGCGGCAGTGGCCTGCGTGGGCAAGTTTTCGCCCCGCAACCCGGTACACGAGCAGGGAATGGCCGGGGCCGTGCGCCGGGCTGATGCAGATTTGCCGGTGAGCATGGGGCATACGCTTTCGGGCGGACTCAATTTTCCCCGCAGGGTGGCCACGGCCTTTTTCGGCGCAGCTGTAGCGCGCATGCACAACGCGTTTCTGGATGCGGTCAGGGCGGCGCTGGAAGATGCGGGCATCAGCGCGCCGGTTTTTCTGCTCAAGGCAGACGGTGGTTCCGCGCCCCTCCGGCTTGCCCGTGGTGAGCCCGCGCAGTCCATTCTTTCCGGCCCCGCAGCCAGCGTCATGGGCGTTCTGGCCCTGTGCGGCGCGCGCGGGGAGATGGCCGAAGGCTGCTCCCTCCTGCTGGACATGGGGGGCACCACCACGGACGTGGCCCTGCTTCTGGACGGTTCTCCGGTGGTGGACCGTGACGGCATGCGCCTGCAGGGGCGGCGGACGCTGGTACGGGCTCTGGCCTCTGTTTCGGTTGGCGTGGGCGGAGATTCACAACTGCACGCGCACGGGGCGGGCGCGGTGCGCGTGGGGCCGGAAAGAATGGACTGCGCCCTGGCTTTTGGCGGAAAGCGCCCAACCCTGCTGGACGCCTTCAACCTCTGCAACCAGCAGGTCGGCGGGGACACCGCAGGCGATGTTGCAGCCTCGGAGCGTGGACTGGCCGCTCTGGCCCAGGTATGCGGCCTGCGGGCGGAGATGCTGGCACGCAGGGCTGTGGACAACGCGCTGGAACAGGTGGCTGCCGCTGTCCGCAGTCTGGTGGATCAGGTCAATGCCCGCCCCGTCTATACGCTGGCTGCGCTCAAGGCCGCGCGTGAGGCCAGACCGGAGCGCGCCTGGCTGGTGGGCGGCCCGGCGGCCTGTGTGGCAAAGGATATGGCGCGCGCTCTGGGGCTGCCGGTGGAAATTCCGGCCCAGGCCCATGTGGCCAACGCCGTGGGCGCGGCCCTGACTCTGCCCTCGGCCTCTCTGGAAGCCTATGCAGACACCGGACGCCGCATTCTGCATGTTCCGGCGCTGGGGCTGACAGAGCCCATCGGCAGGGATTTTTCTCCGGATTCCGCTCGCCGCCGGGCCTGCGAACTGTTGGAGCAGAAGCTGGCTGACGCCGGAGTGTGCGGTGCGCGGGTGGAGGTTGTGGGCACGGAGGTTTTTGCCACGCTGGATGCCGGGGACAGGGGCAGCAGGGATATCCGCGTGGCCTGCCAGACCGTCCCCGGCATTGCGGCCCATGTTCTGCCTTCTTTTCAGGCCGCTGACGGCGGGCATCATGCAGATCGTGCTTTTTGAGCCCGAAATCCCGCCCAATACCGGCAATATCGCGCGGCTCTGCGCTGCCACGGGCACTGCGCTGCATCTTGTGGAGCCTCTGGGCTTCAGGCTGGACAACCGTTACCTCAAGCGTGCCGGGCTGGACTACTGGCCCAATGTGGATCTGCACGTCTGGCCCGACTGGGAGGCTTTTGCGGAGCGCGGCCTGCAAGGCGGGCGTCTGGTCTGTACCACGGCCAGGGACGGTTCCGCCGTGCCCTTGCAGCACTTCACCTTCATGCGCCATGACTGCTTGGTTTTCGGGCCGGAAACACGCGGCCTCGGGCCGGACATCCTTGTCCGTTCGCCCCACTGTGTCCGCATTCCCATGCGCGCGGGGAGGGTGCGCAGCCTCAACCTGTCCACTGCCGCGGGCATTGTGCTCTACGCGGCCCTGGCGGGCTGCGGCCTGCTGGACGATCCGGGGTGGGAGTGAGCGTGACGCTTTTTCCTTTTTCTTTCTGGGACTGTTGGTGGCTCGGCCCGCTGGCTCTGGTACTGGACCTCTGGCTGGGAGATCCGGCCCTGCCCTGGCGGCATCCTGTCTGCCTTGTGGGCGCGGCGCTGGAAAAGATGGAAGGACCGGCCCGCAAATGTGCGGGGAGCGAAGCGTCCGGATGCCTGCGGGGCAGGCTGGCGGGGGCCGTGGCGCTTGCCGTGCTGGTTCTGGGCTGTGGTTTGGTCGTCCGCCTGCTGGTGGCGCTGCCCGTGCTGGGAGCAGTCCTGGCCATATATTTGTCCTGGGCCGGGCTGGCAATGGGCAGCCTGCTGCGCGCGGGGCGGGAAACGCTTGAGCAGGTGGAGTGCGCGCCCCTCTCCGGGGCGCGGGAGGCTCTTTCCCGCCTTGTCAGCCGTGAAACCGCAGACATGGATCGCCCCCTCATGCGCAAAACCCTGGCCGACACGCTGTCGGAAAACCTCACCGATGCCTTTGTCGCGCCCTTTTTCTGGCTGCTGGTCGGCGGCCCTGTGGGCTTGTGGTGCTACAAGGCCGTGAGCACCGCTGATTCCATGTGGGGCTACACAACGCCCCGCTGGCGCTGGCTGGGCTGGGCCGGAGCGCGCGCTGACGATATTCTGGCCTGGATTCCGGCCCGTCTGGCCGCGCTGTCGCTGTGGCTGGCCCACACGCTCGCTGCGGGGCGCCGCCCGTGGCAGGGGATATGGCCGGGGCTGCAAACTTTGGCGCGTCAGGCCCGCGGCATGCCCAGCCCCAATTCCGGCTGGCCCATGACCGCTGCCGCATGGCTGTGCGGCGCGCGCATGGCCGGGCCTTCGGTCTATTTCGGCGTACTCGCCGCCAAGCCCTGGCTGGGGCCGGAGGAAGGCGCTGCAGCGTCCTGGGACAGGGCGCGCCTGCTGGCACTGTGCGCTCTTCTGCGCTATGCTGCCGTTTGCGGCGGACTGTGCCTCTGGCTGGCGGGCTGCGCGTTTTTGCTGCTTTTGGGGTAGAGAGCCATGACAGGACTGATGTACTGCACATTCCTCGTGGTAGGGCTGCTGGTGGGAATGACCGGTGTGGGGGGCATTCTTGTGCCGCCCGCGCTGATCCTGATGAGCGGCATGGAGGCGCACACGGCCATGGGCACGGCCCTGGCCTCCTTTTTGCCTCTGGGGCTTTTGGGAACCGTGATGTATTGCCGGTCGGGCCATATGGAATGGAGGAAGGCACTGCCCTTTCTGCTGGGCGGGCTGGCAGCCTTGCCCGGCTCCCTGCTGGCGGCCCGCGTGCAGGCTGGCCCTCTGGTGGTTTTGCTGGCCTGTCTGATCATTTTTGCCGGTGCCTGTGCCCTGCGTCCGCCGCGGGCGGGGGGCAGTGTTTTTTGGCGGAGCCGCACGGGTTTTTTCCTGATCGGGGGCGTGACGGGAATTCTGGCGGGCATGACCGGAGCGGGCGGGCCTGTGCTGTCCATCCCCTGGATGGTGGTTTCCGGTGTGCAGCCCATAAGCGCGGTGGCCCTTTCCATGCCCTATCAGGTGGTCACGGCTTTTTTCGGCACGGTGGGAAACTGTGCTGACGGGCACGTGGACTTTTCGCTGCTGGCAGTGCTCTGTGGTCTTGAACTGGCGGGTTTCGCGGGTGGTGTTGTTCTGGCCCGGCGTGTGTCCGCACTTGTTCTGCGCCGGGCCATCGGCGTCCTGTGCTGCGGGCTGGGAGTTTTTTTGCTGTTCCGTCAGGCGGGGGGAATGTGAAGCTTTTCGCGCAGGCGACATGCAATCGGTGCGGGCAATGCTGCCTGCGGGGCGGGCCTGTGCTCATGCGGCGCGATGCCGTTTTGCTGGAGGAGGGGAGCCTGCTTCCCCAGGCTCTGGTCTGCCTGCGTCCGGGCGAGTGGGTGCGCGACGATGTGCGCCGCGCCCTGTACCAGCAGACAGAGGAACGCCTCAAGCTGACCGGCGCCGGTGGCGGCACGCATCCCTGGCGTTGCCAGTACCTCCGCATGCGGGAAGGCAGCGCGGAATGCGCCGCGTACCTGCGGCGTCCGGCGCAATGTGCGGCCCTTTTCTGTCAGGACACGGCTTCTCTGGAAAAATTGCTGGCGGAAGACAAACCTCTGTCCCGATCCGCAGCCCTGGACGCGCTTTCCCGAAGGCTGCCGCCCAGTGCGGAAATTGCCCTCTGGCAGGAGGTTGTCATGGCCCACGAGGAGCAAAATCCCGTGCGGCCCGCGCTGGAATTGGCGGCTGCCCTGGGCTTTGCCCCGCCGGGCGGAGACGGGGAGGGGCGGCCCCCGCTGGACGGTATTGCGCACGCGGATGCCGTGAAGCGTCTGGTTTTGGCCGTGCGCACGGATGCGGCGTTTCGCGAGCTTTGCACGGAACGCGCGGGTATCCCGACCGCTCTGCTGCCCTTTCTGTTGGGCAGACCCCTGTCTGCCCTGCTGGCGGAAGTGGGGCTGCATCCCGTTGACAGAAGCTGACAGCAGTTCTACCCTTGCCGGGTAGAGTTGTTGCCGCCTGTTGCGGAGCGTAACCCCCGGAAAAAAGGAAAAGCCATGCCCCTGTGCAGTGTTGAAGAGGCCGTCGCCGAAATCCGGCAGGGCCGGATGATCATTCTGGTGGATGATGAAGGCCGGGAAAATGAAGGCGATCTGACCATGGCCGCCGAGCACGTCACTCCGGAGGCCATCAACTTCATGGCCAGGTACGGCCGGGGGCTGATCTGCCTGCCCATGGGGCCGGAGCTTGTTGACCGTCTGGAACTGCCTCTCATGACCCAGCGCAACGGGTCCCGCTTTGGCACGAACTTCACCCTGTCCATTGAGGCGCGCGAAGGTGTGACCACGGGCATCTCCGCCGCTGACCGCGCCACGACCATCAAGGCGGCCGTGGCCGACAACGCGCGGCCCGACGATCTGGTGACGCCAGGGCATGTTTTTCCCCTGCGCGCCCGGCCCGGTGGCGTGCTCAGCCGCGCCGGGCAGACCGAGGGAGGGGTGGATCTTTCCCGTCTGGCCGGGCTCAAGCCCGCATCGGTCATTTGCGAAATCATGCGGGAAGACGGCAGCATGGCCCGCATGCCCGATCTGGAGGTTTTTGCCGCGGAGCACGGCCTGAAGATCGCGGCAGTCAAGGACATCATACGCTACCGTCTGGAAAGGGGGCAGGTCTCCGTACGGCGCACGGCGCAGGCCCATCTGCCCACCCGTTTCGGCGATTTTACGGTCATCGCCTATGAAAGCGAGACAGAAAGCGGAACCCATCTGGCTCTGGTCAAGGGTGACCTCTCCGGTGCAGAGCCTGTTCTGGCGCGCATACACAGCGAGTGCCTCACCGGCGATGCTCTGGGGTCGTTACGGTGCGACTGCGGCGGCCAGTTGGGTTCGGCCTTGCGCCAGATCGAAAAAGAAGGGCGCGGGGCACTGCTCTACATGCGGCAGGAAGGGCGGGGCATCGGGCTGGCCAACAAGATCCGCGCCTATGCCCTTCAGGACCAAGGTTACGACACGGTGGAAGCCAACCGCAAGCTGGGTTTTCCCGCCGACCTGCGCGACTACGGCACAGGAGCGCAGATGCTGGTGGACTTGGGCATCCGCAAGATACGCCTTTTGACCAACAATCCCAAAAAAATTGTGGGTCTTTCGGGATACGGCATCGAAATTGTGGAAAGAGTGCCCATAGAAATGGCGGCCTGCCCGGAAAACGAGGCATATCTGAAAACCAAGAAAGAAAAAATGGCCCACATGCTGTCCTGCTCCTGCCACCGGTAATAAGGGCGGTGCATGCGCGTGGGCAGGAGAGGGCAAACCATGAACCTGCTGAAATTCCTGCTGGCGCAGCCGGCCCTGTTGTGGCGTTTTCTGGGTTTTTTTCAGCCGCCGTTGCTGCGTGCGCTGCACGCGGCAACGGTCATTCTGGTTATCGCGCAGTTTCTGACATTTTTTTGGGGCTGTAGCGACGCGCACATGCAACTGGGCCTTGCGGCCTGTGCCGCAGGTTTTTCCTTGGCTGTCTGCGGGCTGTGGAAGCGCGGCCCCGGAAACTACTTTCCTTATATGTTCGGCGATTTTGCCCAGCTGGGCAAAGATTTTGCGGCCATCCGGGGCGGCAATATCCATATTGCCCCGCGCCCTCGCGGGCTGGCCACGACAGTCCAGGGCCTGGGCCTGGGCGCGCTGGTCATGTCGCTGGCAACCGGATTTTGGCTGTATCTCGGTTGGGAGAGCGGCGACGTGACGCCGGAAGCCCTGACCGCGCACAGTGTCTTTGCCTGGCTGATGCTGGCTTTTCTTGCCGGACACGGCGGCATGGCCCTGACGCACTTTGCCGCTTGGCAAAAAAACACCGCCAAACAGCGAGCCCGTGCCAAGGGCGGGGCATAGGCTGCTGCGGCCCTGCCGCTGGCGATGCGGGAAAGCGCCTCTGTGCCCTTGCTGGCGGGAGTTTGCGCCCCAGGCAGGGGCCTGTGGGATGCCCGCCGCGTTTACCGCATGAAGGGCAGGGCGGACAGCATTTTTTGCAGGTTGAGGGCATCCCAAGGCATATGCTCCGCAAAGCTCATTCCGACCACATGGGCCTGCGCCGCGACATCCGCAAGAAGGCGTCCGATTTCCTGTATCCTGTTTTTTCCACGTTCGGCCTCGATATGCTTTTCCACCGCGGGATTTGCAAATAGAAGGGAGCGGAAAAGGGAGGGATCAAGCACATCAAGGTCAAGGTGGACGGCAACGCACTCAAGCTCCCGCTCACGCATCCACGCCGTGACCACCGTACTGTCGTGCATGACATCCCTGCCCGGCATGACGGTGAGTCCGAGGCGGTCTATGGTATTTTGCTCATGAGGCAACACATTGTTGACTCCAACCAGCGCCACCTGCTCCGGCTTGAGGGGCAGACGAACCTCGGCGGCCATGAGCGGTTCGCCTCTGCCGAGAAGGTTGCCCAGCACCATGGCATGGGCGTGATCAAAGTCATCGGGAGTGGTCACGTCCGGGTGCGCGTCAATCCAGAGCACACCCATTTTGCCCCCATACCGCTCGTTGAGATAGGCAAATGGCGCCTGACTGATGAGGCAGTCCCCGCCGAAGGTGATGATGCGCTCCGGGGTGTGAGCATCAATAATACTCCGGGCTGCCCGCATCTGACGCAGGATTTCCTGACGGTAAAAAACGCCGCCTTCTTTGGGCGCGTTGCCTCCTGCCCATTTTTCCACCGGCACCTCGACCAGAGGGGCCTCACTTGCCGGAGCCAGCCAAGCCAGCAGCCGCGCGCCCAAGGGATATATCTGTCCGGGAAACTCCGATTCATCATAGCCGCCCTGCCACTGGGGGTACAGCAGGCGCAGTGTTTTCCCCATGTACTGCTGATTCATGACTGCTCCTTGCCGGGAACAAGGTTTTCGTCCGGATCCGGAATCGCCGGGGCGAGACCTGAAAGTCCATTGCTTCTTGGCACGCAATGCCTTGAGCCTTCCGGCTTGTCAAGGCTGTCGTCGGCAGGCGCACGACATTGCAATCCCGGATTTTCATGAACCTTCATATGCGACGGCATGGTGCCGAAATTTTTTTTGTGCAAAGATCTAGGCAAAGTTGCCAAGCTGGAGTATAGCTCTCACACTTGCAGAACGCTTTGATCGCATGATCAATCACTTTCCTTCAGGTATTGCAGAAACTGCGTGATTTTTTGAGTTTCACGCCGAACCCTCCAAGGAGTATTGTATGGCGAACCAGGCCTTTATCAATGACTTCAAAGCGTTGCTCGGCGCGGAAAATGTCTTCGACTCCGAAGCTGACCGCATGAGCTATTCCTACGATTCCGCTGTCCTGCCCGCGGTCATGCCCGCTTTTGTCCTGCGGCCCACCAGCACCGAGCACTTGGGGCTGTGCGTCAAGAAACTGTATGACAACGGCATTCCCATGACCGTGCGCGGTGCGGGCAGCAACCTTTCCGGTGGCACCATCCCCGATGTGGGTGACACCGTGGTCATTCTGACCACAGGGCTGAACCGCATTCTTGAAATCAACGTCAACGACCTTTATGCGGTAGTGGAACCCGGTGTGGTCACTGCGGACTTCGCTGCCGCGGTAAGCCGCAAAAAGCTTTTCTACCCCCCGGATCCCGGCTCCCAGGCCGTATCCACCCTTGGCGGCAACATTGCCGAAAACGCCGGAGGCCTGCGCGGCCTCAAATATGGCGTGACCAAGGACTATCTCATGGGCATCGAATTTTTCGATTCCACGGGCGAGATTGTCAAATCCGGTTCGCGCACGGTCAAGTGCGTTACCGGGTACAATCTGGCCGGTCTGATCACCCAGTCCGAGGGCACGCTGGGCGTCATCTCCCAGGCCATATTCAAGCTTGTGCCGCCGCCCAAGGCCTCCAAGGCCCTGATGGCCGTGTTTGCCAATGTGCAGGACGCCGCCGAAGCCGTGGCGGGCATCATTGCCGCCCATGTGGTGCCCTGTACCCTGGAATTTCTTGACAACAATACCATCGTGCGCGTGGACGACTTTACCAAGGCGGGCCTGCCGCGCGATGCCGGCGCCATCCTGCTTATCGAGGTGGACGGGCATCCGGCCCAGGTGGCCGACGACGCTCTGGCCGTGGAAAAGGTGCTCAAGGAAAACCGCGCCACCGCCGTGCATGTGCCCAAGGACGCTGACGAAAAGTTCAAGCTGTGGGAGGCCCGCCGCATGGCTCTGCCCGTGCTTGCCCGTTGCAGACCCACCACTGTGCTTGAAGACGCCACGGTGCCGCGCTCGCAGATTCCGGCCATGATGAAGGCCGTCAACGACATTGCCGCCAAGTACCGTCTTGAGGTGGGCACCTTCGGTCACGCCGGGGACGGCAATCTGCACCCCACCTTCTTGTGCGACAAGCGCGATGCCGAAGAATTTGCCCGTGTGGAAGAAGCCATTGACGAAATGTTCGACGTGGCCATCAAGCTTCAGGGCACCCTTTCGGGCGAGCACGGCATCGGCACGGCCAAGGCCAAGTGGATGGAAAAGGAAACCTCGCGCGGTACCATTCTGTTCTCGCAGCGCCTGCGGCGCGCCCTTGATCCCAAAGGCCTGCTCAATGCTTCCAAATTGGTGGGAATCTAGGAGCTGCCATGAGTACGTTGCATGAATTGGCCCAGCGCCTCATGGCGCTGGATGACAGGATCACCTCCTGTATGAAATGCGGCCTGTGCCAGGCCGTGTGCCCCATGTTCGGCGCTTCCGGGATGGAGGCCGACGTTGCGCGCGGCAAATTGGCTTTGATCGACGGTCTGGCCCACGAACTGCTCAAAAGCCCCGAAGGCGTGGCAGACAAACTGGGACGCTGCCTGTTGTGCGGCTCCTGCCAGGCGTCCTGCCCCCCTGGGGTCAAGATCATGGACATTTTCATGGAAGCTCGTGAAATCGTCTATGAATTCATTGGCCTGCATCCGGTCAAGAAAATGATTTTCCGTACCCTGCTGGCCAAACCGGGGCTGTTCAATTTTGCCATGCGCCTGGGCGCTCCCGTGCAGGGGCTGATGTTCCGCAAGACTGACGATGTGCAGGGAACCGTCTGCGCTCCCATGCTTTCGTTCATGCTGGGCGACAGGCATATCCGTCCTCTGGCCAAAAAACCCCTGCATGCCGCGCACGGTGTCATCAACGAGCCGCGCCGTGCTGGCGGGCTCAAGGTGGCCTTTTTCCCGGGATGCTTGGGCGACAAGATGTATACCGGCATGGCCGAAGCCTGCCTCAAGGTTCTGCGCCATCACAACGTGGCCGTATTCATGCCCGCCAACCTGGCCTGCTGCGGCATTCCCGCCCTGTCGTCCGGTGATGTGCAGGGCATGGCGGGGCAGATGAAAGCCAATGTGGAAGCCCTGAAAGACGGCGATTTTGATTACATCCTGACCCCGTGCGGCACCTGCACCGCCACTCTCCACGAACTGTGGCCCAAGTATGCGAACCGGCTGGAATCCACTCTGCGCGACAAGCTCAGGGAGATTTCCGCCAAGGCGATGGACATCAACGCCTTTCTTGTGGACGTGCTCAAGGTGCAGCCTGCGGAGCAGGCGGCGGACAATGCTGTTGCCGTGACCTACCACGATTCCTGCCACCTCAAAAAATCTCTGGGGCTGACAAAACAGCCGCGGTCGGTGGTTTCCGCAAACCCGGCCTTCCGTCTGACGGAAATGGCCGAGGCTGACCGGTGTTGCGGCTGTGGCGGTTCCTTCAACCTTTTCCACTACAACTATTCCCGCCAGATCGGGCAGCGCAAGCGCGATAATGTGGTGGCATCGGGGGCCAAGGTGGTGGCCGCAGGATGCCCCGCGTGCATGATGCAGCTTGAGGACGTGCTTTCCCACAACAACGATGTGGTCAAGGTGCGGCATACGGTGGAAATATACGCGGACAGCCTGAAATAGCGACACTACGGAAGCGGGCGGCACGCCGCCCGCTTCCATTCTGAACAAGGAGAACCCCCATGACCCATCAGGAACTGGTAGAAGCCTTTTCCGCCAAGGCCGCCATCGTCAACGCCGTGGTGCAGGAACTGCCCACCATGGCTGCCGCCCTGCAATATGTGGCGGATGTCTGTGCCGCCAAGCAACCGGCGGAACTGTTGGCCGACGAGCCGGATGCGGAAAAAGGCCCCCTCGGCCCCAACAAGGTGCCCACGCGCGTCAAGCGCATTGTGGCTGCCCCTCAACTGGGAGCAGAGGACTTTGCCGCTTTGGCCGGACTGTGCGAGGAACGCGGCTTTCTCTGTATCAGGGAAGGGCTGCACAAGCACCTTGCGGGCATTGACGTGGGCCTTTCCGTGGCCGAACTGGGCGTTGCGGCCAGCGGCACCTGCCTGCTCAATACGGACAATGAAGATGTGCGGCTGGCGGGCATGATTTCGGAAATTTCCGTTATCCTGCTGCGCAAGTCCACAATCTTTCCCGATCTGCCGTCCATTGCCCAGCAGTTGCGCGAGCGCATGAACTCCGCGCCCGCAACGTACACCACCCTGGTGACCGGCCCCAGCCGTACCGCAGACATTGAGCGTGTGGCCGCCGTGGGCGTGCATGGCCCGCTGGAACTGCACATCATCCTTTTGGAGGACTAAAGCATGCATGACGCCCTGAAAAGCTCCTCGGGATACCACAAGGAGCTGAACGAAGCCCTCAACGACGAATTTTTGCGCCGCACACTGGACACCTTTGCCGTGGCCTATCGTGCCAACCGGGAAACCGTATTCAAGGAAGTGCCCGAGCGCGAGATCATCCGGAAAGTTGCCGATGCCAAGGACTACGCCTGCCAGCACCTGGAAGAACTCTACGCCCAGTTCAAGACCGAGGCCGAAAAACGCGGGATTCATGTGCACCGCGCCGCCACCGCCGCTGACGCCAATGCGCTCATTGCGCGCATTGCGCAGGAAAATAATGTGAAAAGGGTGGTCAAGTCCAAGTCCATGACCGCCGAAGAAATCGAACTGAACCCCGCCCTGGAGGCCCAAGGCATCACTGTGGACGAAACCGACCTTGGCGAATGGATTATCCAGTTGCGCCATGAAGGGCCGTCGCACATGGTCATGCCCGCCATCCATCTTTCCCGCTATCAGGTGGCCGAAGACTTTGAAAAAGCCACCGGCGAAAAGCAGGATACCGATGTACAGCGCCTGGTGAAGGTGGCGCGGGTGCAACTGCGCCGCAAGTTCATTGCTGCGGACATGGGCATCAGCGGCTGCAACTTCGCCGTGGCCGAGAACGGTGCCATCTCCACCGTGACCAACGAGGGCAACGCCCGCATGGTCACCACGCTGCCGCGCGTGCATGTGGCCATTGCCGGTCTGGACAAGCTGGTGGCCAAACTGGACGACGCCCTTACGGCCCTGCTGGTGCTGCCGCGCAATGCCACGGCCCAGCGCCTGACCACCTATGTGACCTGGATGTGCGGGGCCGGTCCCTGTGCCGCCACGCCCGACAACAAGAAGATTCTGCACGTGATCTTTCTGGACAACGGGCGTACGGAGATCGCCAAGGATCCCCTGTTCTCCCAGATTTTCCGTTGCGTGCGCTGCGGGGCCTGCGCCAACGTCTGCCCCGTGTACCGCCTGGTGGGCGGTCACAAGATGGGCTATATCTATATTGGCGCTATCGGCCTGATCCTGACCTACTTCTTCCACGGCAAGGAACGCGCCCGTATCCTGAGCCAGAACTGCATGGGCTGTGAATCGTGCGCCAATGTCTGCGCCGGCGGCATTGAGCTGCCGCGCCTCATCCGCGAGGTGCGCGCGCGGCTGAATGCGGAGCAGGGCGCGCCCATTGAGGCCAACCTGCTTTCGGCGGTGATGAAGAACCGCAAGCTGTTCCACCGGCTGCTCAAGTTCGCAAGCTTCGCCCAAAAGCCCTTCACCCGCGGCAGCCAGTTTCAGCGCCACCTGCCTGCCGTGTTCCTTGGCAAGCACAACTTCAAGGCTCTTCCGGCCATTGCCAACAAGTCCTTCCGGGATCTCTGGCCGAACCTGATGCCCAAGGTGCAGAATCCTGTCATGCGTGTGGCCCTTTTCAGCGGCTGCGCCCAGGACTTCATCTATCCGGAAGAACTGGAAGCCTGCGTGAAAATTCTGGCGGCCAAAAACATCGCCGTGGACTTTCCCATGGAACAGTCCTGCTGCGGCCTGCCTTTGGAAATGATGGGCCAGCGCGCCACGTCCGTGGACGTGGCCAAGCAGAACATCAAGGCTTTCCGCGGTGGCAACTACGACTACATCATCACTCTGTGCGCCAGTTGCGCCGGGCATCTCAAGCACCACTACCCCCAGATTCTGGAAAAGGACTACTCCACGGTGGAGGCCCAGGCTTTTGCCGACAAGGTCATTGACTTCAGTTCCTTTGCCCATGACGTGCTCAAGCTCTCGCCCGAGGACTTTGCGCATTCGTCCCAAAAGGTGACCTACCATGCTTCCTGCCATCTGTGCCGGGGGCTTGGGGTCAAGGACGCCCCGCGTGCGCTCATGGCCGCAGCGGCCGAGTATGTGCCCTGCGAGGAAGAAGAGGTCTGCTGCGGTTTCGGCGGCAGCTATTCCGTGAAGTTCCCGGAAATTTCCGCCCAGTTGCTGGAAAAGAAGATCAACAACATGAAGGCCACCGGTGCGGATCGGCTGGTGGTGGACTGCCCCGGATGCGTCATGCAGCTGCGCGGCGGTGCGGAAAAACACGGCCTGAAGATCAAGGTGGACCATATTGCCGAGCTTCTGGCCGACAATTTGAAGAAAAACTGACCGTGTGCCGCCGGGCTGCGGGAGCCCGGCGACACGCTTTCAAAGCATGCAATCAAGGAGGTTGTCTATGTCCGTTGGTCTTCTGGCACTTCTGGCCGTCATTCCCATTCTTGTAGCCCTCATTTTGATGGTGGGATTGCGCTGGCCGGCTACCAGGGCCATGCCTTTGGCCTGGCTCTTCTGCGTTGGCATCGGCTTTTTTGGCTGGAAACTGGCCCCCATGCATCTTCTGGCCTTGTCCCTCCAGGGCGTGGTCATTGCCATCGGCGTGCTGATCATTGTTTTTGGCGCCATTCTCATCCTGTATACGCTGGAAGAGAGCGGAGGCATGGAAACCATCCAGTACGGCATGCAGAACGTGAGCCGTGACCGTCGCCTTCAGGCCATCATCATCGGCTTCATGTTCGGGGCATTCATTGAAGGTGCCGCCGGTTTCGGCACTCCCGCCGCACTGGCCGCGCCCCTCTTGCTGGCGCTGGGTTTTCCGGCCATGGCCGCTGCCGTGGTCTGCCTGGTGTTCAACTCCGTGCCGGTGACCTTCGGCGCGGTGGGCACGCCCGTCATCGTGGGCTTCGGCTTCCTCAAAAATCTGGTGGCTGATGCCGTAACGGCCAATCCCGACCTGCCTTTCAACAGCTATGACGGTTTCTGCGCTGCGGTGGGCCAGTGGGCCACCTTCATGCACGCGCCCATGGCCATCCTTTTGACCATTTTCATGCTGGGTTTCATGACCCGCTTTTTCGGCAAGGAAAAATCCTGGGGCGTGGGTTTTGCCGCGTGGAAATACTGCGTTTTTGCGGGAACGTGCTTCCTTGTTCCCTACCTTGCCTGCGCTTGGCTGCTTGGGCCGGAATTCCCCGCGCTTCTGGGCGGCCTGATCGGCCTCGGCGTGGTGGTGTGGGGCACCAAGAAGGGCTTTTGCGTGCCCAAGGACGTGTGGGTCTTTGCTCCTGCCAATGAATGGGATGCCACCTGGACAGGCAGCGTGCCGCCCAGCACCAAGACGGAATTCCATGCCAACATGAGCCAGTTCCGCGCTTGGCTGCCCTATGTCCTCATCTGCATTCTGCTGGTCATCTCGCGCATTCCCGCCATCGGCCTCAAGAGCTGGCTGCTCAGCTTCAAACTGGCCTTCACGGACATTCTGGGCTTCAAGGGCGTTAATGCCAGCATTGACTACCTGTATCTGCCCGGGACCTTTTTCATCCTTGTCGCCCTCGCAACAATTGTCTTGCACAAGATGCCCGGCGACAGGGTTTCCCGCGCCTGGGGCGAAAGCCTGCGCAAGATGAAGTCCCCCACCATTGCCCTTATTTTTGCCGTGGCGCTGGTGTCCATCTTCCGTGGCTCGGCCGCCAATGAAGCTGGCTTGCCCTCCATGCCGCTGGCCCTGGCCGAAGCCGTTGCGGCTGCCGCCGGTTCCATCTGGCCCATGCTGGCCGCTTTTGTGGGCGGCCTCGGAGCCTTCATCACCGGTTCCAACACCGTATCTGACCTCATGTTCGCGGAATTCCAGTGGAACATGGCCCAGACCCTGGGCCTGCCCCGCCAGATCATCGTGGCGGCTCAGGCCGTGGGCGGCGCTATGGGCAACATGGTCTGCGTGCATAACATTGTGGCGGCCTGCGCGGTTGTGGGCCTGTCGGGACGGGAGGGCGAAGTGCTGCGGCGCACCTTCTGGCCTTTCATGGTCTACGGCATCATAGCGGGCCTCATCTGCTTCCTGCTGGTGGGGCTCAACTCCGGCGTGTTCTAGACACATCAGGACGGCCGCAAGGCTCTGTCTGAAACCAATGGCAAAACCCCGTTCGCGGGGTTTTGCCATTGGCGCGTTGTGCGGCTTGTGGAAAACGGCAATGGTCTGAAAATGCTCCCTGTTCCGGACGCATAGTTGGCCCGTCATGAGCTTTGGGAGCAACGGATACCGCTCAGCGGGGGGCGCGGCGCGGCTGCAAGTATTGGGGTTGAAAAAAGAAGCGGTAGTTTTTTGCCGGGGAGAGGTATTGCGGGCGTATGGCCTGACCTTCAATGGACAGGGGCTTGTCTGACAGCCCGAAGGGCAGCATGGCGTGGGTCGGATCGTTGTTTCCGGAAAGATTGAAGACGGGCATGCTGCTGTCGGAAGTTCCGGCGGTCAACGCCGGGCGGCCGGAATCCGGCAGAGTGCCGGAAGTGTTGGCGGGGCGGCGCGCTGTGGCGTTGAGCAGGCTCGGCATGGGGATATCCGTGCGGCGGAGCACCTCCAGAAAGTCATTGCCGGTACGCCCCACAAAGCTCACCAGGGCGGAACCGTCCTCGGCAACCAGCAGGCTGACCGGCATGGTGCCGCCGTGAATGCCCATGAATGTGGCGCGGGTTCCGGCGGGCATGACCACCCAGCCGCTGGTGTCGGGAGCATCGGCGGCGCGGGCGGCCAGAGGGCAGAATGCCGCCAGCAGGGCGCAGAATACACAGAAAATATGCCGCATCCGGTTCTCTCTCCCCATTCCGGCGCAACAGTGCGCTTTTGTTCCGGAGCCTCGCGCCAGCCGAGCTTTGCACAGAGGCACAAGGTTTTCTTGCTGTAGTGAGCGGGGCGGAACTTGTCAAGCCGCACACGCGTGAGCCTGCCGGGGTGCGCGGGGCTTCGCATGTTCAATCTTCGCGGGGTATTGCGCGCTTTTTGCCCAGGCCGCTCTGCGGCCAGGGGGGCGCAATTTTTGCGCAGGAGGACTGTCCGTTTTGTGGCCCGCCTGTTCTGGCAGAGAGGTTTTTGTGTTTCTGGCCGGGCTTTTTGGGGGGCTGGGGGGCGGCGGGGTCCGCGTATCCTGCATAGGCACCGCCCGCCAGTGCCCAGAGATACAGCCCCGCCACGGTGGCGTGCGGGGCATAGCGTTTTTTGTATCTGGCAAAAAGCGCGGGGGTAATGGCGCGGTGCCGGTAGAGCATCCTGAGCCCGCGCTGGATGGCCAGATCTCCCCTGCTCAGGATATTTTTGCGCTGCATGGAAAAGGTCATCAGCATTTCCGCCGTCCACATGCCGATGCCCCTGATTTCGCTCAAGCGCCTGCACACCGCATCGTCGTCCATACCGTGCAGTTGTGCGAGATCGAGCCTGCCGCTCATAATGTCTCTGGCAATTTCGCTGACATAGGCGGCTTTTCGCAGGGAAATGCCGCAGGTTTGCAGGGTTGCGGCCGGGATGGACGCCACATGCTCCGGTGTCAGGGGAGCGAACATGGCGCAGGCGCGCTTCCAGACGGTCAGATGGGCCTTGGCGGAAATCTGCTGGCCGATGATGGCGTGAACAAGAGCCATGAAAATGTCGGGAATAACCTCCCGGCGCACAGGACCAACGGTTTCGATGAGTCGGGCCAGCGCCTTGTCCTTTTTTTTCAGATGGGCGATTTCCGCTTCGCCGTAGGCAAAATACGCTTGAGCGTCTGTTCCGTCCCCGGGGGCAGCTTCGGGGAGCAGGGGAAGGGCAGTGTTGTCGTGGCTCACAGGGCTGTTCCCTTGCGCGGGATAAAAAAGCCGGACATATCCACACCTTCCAACTCCAGCAAGCGCATTTTCCGGGCAATGCCTCCGCCGTAACCGGTCAGATTGCCGCCTGCGCCGACAACCCGGTGGCAGGGAATGATGATGGAAACAGGATTGTGCCCCACCGCGCCGCCCACAGCCTGAGCGGCCATTTTTTTGCCCGTGTGCGCGCCCATTTGTCGGGCGATTTCACCGTATGTCGTGCACTGCCCGTAGGGAATATGGCGCAAAATGTTCCAGACGGCCTGCCGGAAGGCGCTGCCCTGGGGGGCCAGGGGAATGTCGGCGATGGAAGGCTTTTTCCCGGCAAAGTACGCATCCAGCCATTTTTTTGCCTGATCCAGAACGCCATGCCCCTCTCGCGTACTGCCTGTCGCGGGCGCGAAGTATTTTTCGCCTTCAAACCACAGGCCCGCAAGGCTTGAGCCGTGGCTGACCAATGTTATTGCCCCCAGCGGGGACGCATATTCTGTGGAAAGCAGCATGGGATCTCCTCTATATGGGGAGCTTTGGTTTTTTGCTGGCCCGGTGCTTGCCGTGCGCAAACGTGGTTTCATGGCCTGTTTTTGCGTTTTCCCTTTTCCTTTTTCTGCGCCGGAGCAGCGGCGGGAGGCGCAGGCGGTGGCGGCGGTGGCGTGAGATCCGGAGGAGGGGGAATCTGCGGCAGATTTTTCTCACTGCCCAGATAGTGCAGAAAAAAATCTTCCAGGGCGGTATGCATGCTTTTGTGGATTGCAGCGCGGACGGGAGCGGAAACAGAGCGGCATATCTCCGGCAGGGCGTCTTGCAGCGGCGGAGGGCAGGAAGCCATGAGCGCCCCTGCGTCAGCCTGCTCAAGGGATATCCAGCGGGGCTTTTTCTCCATCATGTCGTAGATATGGCGGGAGTGGAGAGGCGTTGTGTTCAGGGTATCTCCGGCGGCGGCCATGAGCAGCAGCGGCGGATGCAGCCAGCGAAAGGAAGATCGCGAGAAAAGCATGCCGAATCCGGGCGCAACGGCGGCAATGGCCCTGATCCGGGTATCGGCCAGGCTTTTTGTCAGGGGCAGGCGGCGGCACAGCCCGTCCATGCGTTCCCTGCCCCAGGCATTGCAGTACATGTCCTGCACCGGAGCTTGGGCGCAGTATGCCTGACGGTTGTCGCAGTCCGGCAGCGCGCCGCCCAGCAGCAGAACCGCCGTTGCTCCGGAGCCGAAACCCAGCGCGCCGATGCGCTCCCTGTCGATGCTGGACTCCGTATCACTGTCCGACAGCAGGAGGTCAATGGTGGCGCTCAGCTCCCGCGTCCGTCCCTGAAGCTGTGCCCAGGTGAGCAGGCTTTCCATATTGTCCATGCAGTCGGCAAAATGGGCGGGGGCCGCCACCACAAAACCGCACGAGGCCAGCCAGGCCGCAGTGTCATGGTAACTGAAGCGCGTTCCCGCCGTGTCGTGCGAGAGCAGAATCAGCGGAAAGCGCCCCTCCACGGCCTTGCCGTTGCGGGCAGCGGAAATGGTCCATGGAGCGTAGTTCAGTGTGTGCGGAGCGCGCACGGAGGGATACCAGACATTCACATCCAGGCGCAGGCCGCCGTCAGCCGTGCACTGGCCCAGGGTGCGGAAACCCACCTGATAAAATTCTGTGGCAGTGGCGGGCGCGGCAAAGGCCAGCAGCAGGGCGGCAAAAAGAAACAGGCGCATGAACATGTTGTGCCACAAGCCGCCGTGAGGTACAAGGGTGGCGCAAAAACGGCAACCGCAGGCAGACGGCACGAGTGGCCGCCAGGCCTGTGTTTTCCGGAAATTCCGGGTATTCCAGGAGTTGCGGATTGTGGAACTGATGGCATATCTTGTGGATTTTATCCTGCACATTGACGTGCATCTCTTTGAACTGGTGGAAAATTACGGGCTCTGGATATACGCCATTCTTTTTGTTATTGTTTTTTGCGAAACAGGCCTTGTGGTGACGCCTTTTCTGCCGGGCGACTCCCTGCTTTTCGCCTCCGGGGTGGTAGCCGGAGCCGGCTTTACGGGCTACGGGCATACTGTGGGGGTTTTTCTGGCGGCGGGCATTCTGGGAGATGCCGTGAACTATGCCATCGGTCGCCGCGTGGGGCCGGCCATTTTTGCGCGGGAAAACCGCCTCATCAAAAAGGAATACCTGCTTCAGGCCCACCAGTTTTATGAGCGCCACGGCGGCAAGGCCATTGTGCTGGCGCGTTTTGTGCCCATTGTGCGCACGTTTGCGCCCTTTGTGGCGGGCATTGCGCTCATGCACCCCAGAACATTTTTGTGCTTCAATATCACGGGCTGCATGCTCTGGGTCGGCAGTCTGGTCTCTGCGGGGTATTTTCTGGGCAATCTTGCTTGGGTACGGGAAAACTTCGGCCTCATCGTCTACATCATCATCGCGCTTTCGCTTTTGCCTGTGGTTTGGGAAATCATCGGCAGCAGGCGTTCCGGTAAAGGCCCCCGACACCGCTGATCCTGCTCCGCGCGTTTCCCTGCGCGGGAGCGTCCGGATGCGGGAATTTTCAGTGAGCGGGCGGGAGCAGCAGCCTCCCTCCCTCCATATGGGCCTGACGGTTGATGCACAGGGGGGCGTCTTCCTGATGGTGGGAAACAAAAACCATGTGCATGCCCTGTGCCGCCAGTTGGTCCAGTAGGGAGAGGTATGCGGTACGGGCGAACTCGTCCAGCCCGGAGCAGGGTTCGTCCAGCAGCAGAATATCCGGCTGGCCCATGAGGGCGCGGGCCAGAAAAAGGCGCCGTATCTGTCCTGTGGAGAGATGCCGCACAGGCCGCCCGCCCAGTTCTTCCACCTCCTGCGGGCTTTTTTCGGGAAAAAGAAAATGCATGTGGCGCAGGGCTTCGGCGCGTTCCGCGGGGGAAAAACGGCGGTAAACGCCGATGCTGTTGTCGCTGCCCGTGCATACCATGTCCAGAGCGTTCAGGCTGTAGCCGTAGAGCGCCTGCGAAAGATCGGAGACCAGCCGTATGCCCCGGCGCACGGCGGCCAGCGTATCCACGGGCCCTTCGTGTCCGGGCAGCCGCCGCGTCAGCCGCCCGCCCTCGGCCACAAACTCGTCCCCGGCCAGCAGGCGCAGCAGGGTGGACTTGCCCGAGCCGTTGGCGCCGGTGATCTGCCAGTTTTCGTTGGGGTACATGCTCCAGGTGATTTCGTGCAGGATTTTTTTGCGCCCCACATAGACACTGGCATTCTCCATCTCCAGCAAGGGTTCCCCCGTCAAGGGGCCTTTTGTGCGGGATGCTGTGCTGGCGGCCGCGAACGGGCTATGGAGAGCAGAAGGCGATTTTTTTTCGGGCGGCGCGGTATTGTTACGTGCGGCGCGCGGCGGGGCTTCCAGCAGTTGGCCGTCGTGCACAAAACGCCGGTGCGTGCACCAGGAGGGAATCTGCTCCGGGCGGTGTACCGCCATGATGACCGTGCAGCTTTGGGCGCATTCGTCCAGCACTGCGGAAAAAATTTTGCGGTGCGCGGCGTCCAGCCCCTCAAGGCATTCGTCCAGCAAAAGCAGGGGAGAGGCGCGCAGCAGCGCCCGTCCCAGCAGCAGGAGGCGGAGCTGGCCTTGTGAAAGGGTGTCTATGCTGCGGTCCAGCAGGCCGGTGGCGTGCAGGCGGGCGGCCATGTGCTCCACGGCCTGCCTGCGCCTGGCGTCCTGAACCGGGGAATAGAGCAGAGAGCTTGCTTCAAAGCCGGTGAGCAGCAGATCCCGCCCCGCAAAATCCCATGCCTGCCGTTGACAGTTCTCCTGCTGGGCGGGAGAGATCAGGGATGTCATGGCCCTGCCCGCCAGGGGGGAGTCTTCCGCTCCCTGGGGGCCGTGCCAGAAAATTTTTCCCTTTTCCGGCCACAATTCTCCGGCCAGCAGGCGCAGCAGTGTGGACTTACCCGAACCGTTGGGCCCCAGCAGGGCACAGTGCTGCCCCTGCTCAATACGCCAGTCAATACGGCGCAGAACGTTTTTCCGGCGAGGGTCGCCGGGCAGAAACAGGCTCACATCGCAAACGGAAACAAGAATAGACATACGCCATCCGTGGGGAGTTTTTTGCGGGCCTGGGTCATGCTCACGGCCTGCGAGCGCGGCATTTCATATGGGGTGTATAGTTCTGCGCCCCCGCTCGAACACAGTGTACTCCCGAAATCCGAAAGAGCGGGCATAGGAGGCCAGACGGGCAAAACCGTAGCCCACATCATCGCGCCCGTGCGCGTCGGAGGCAAAACTGACCGGCAGTTCCAGTTCCGCGGCCAGAGCCATGATGGGCGGCGCGGGATAGATTTCGCGGCATGCCTTGCGCAGCCCCGCCGAGGAAATTTCCATGCTCATGCCCTGATCCCGCAGAGCCTGAAGCCCCTGGCGGATCAGCTCCAGGCTGCGGGGATCAGCCAGCCAGACATGGAAACGCTCTACGGAAAAAATCTTTATCAGGTCGGGATGAGCCGCAATCCGGAAAAGGCCGGACGCGATCATGCGCCGCCAGGCCGTGAAATAGGCAACATAGTGTTTTTCGCACTCTTCCTGGGAAAGATCCTTCCAGGCATCGGAGCCGTCGTCAAAGCCCCAGCGGCCGAGAAAATGGACGCTGCCCAGAAGATAGTCAAAGTCCCAGGCAGTGCAGGCGGCGCGCACGTGCTCCTCCTCGCCGTCCAGCCAGTCCATCTCCATGCCAAAAAGAACGCGGCATGGCCCGTGGGCATGAATTTTCTTGAGCTCCTGCACTTCACGGGCATAGTCCGGCAGGTGGCGGGAAAGATGCTCGCGGTATTCGTTGCGGTAGTCAAAGCCCTGCGGTCGCGGCGAATGTTCGGAAAAACCGATCAGTTCAAGGCCTTTCGCCGCTGCTGCGGCGTGCATCTCGTGGGGGGTGTTGCCGCCGTGAGAATAGCGCGTGTGCGTATGCAAGTCTGCAAGGATCATGAAAAAATTCCTGGTTGCCGTTGGGCCTGCAACAAAGAGTATGACCCCGAAAGCCTTTGCTGGCAAGCCATAGGCGCATCCGCTTGGGAGCGCGATTTGACTTTGGCGGGAAAAAGGGTTTTTTGAGAAGGCAAAAGCAGGTTCGCGTCGCAGCCCCACGCCTGCGGATGCGTGAGAAAATTTTTTTTTGGAAGCGCGAAAGTGCCTTGCCGCGCCGCGTTTTTGCGGCGCACTCCAGTTCGGTTGCGGCCTGAAGTATCTGCTCCTGCCGCCGATAAGAAGCCAGTAGGGGCTTGGCCCACAATCATGGAGGGAATGCTTGTGACAGAAATTACCGAAGCGGCGCAAAAACCGCAGCAGAGTCCGCTGCCGGACATGACGCAGATGCACGGCATCTCCGAGGACGATTTGCTCCAACTGGTCACTTTTCGCATTGCCGAAGAGGAATTCGGCGTGGACATTCTGGCCGTGCAGGAAATCATCCGTCCCACGCAGATCACCATGGTTCCCCAGGCTGCAGCTTTCATCGAGGGCGTGATCAACCTGCGGGGCAAGGTCATTCCCGTCATCAACATGCGCACCCGGTTTGGTATGCCCGTTGCGGAGTTTGACAGTAAAACGCGCATTATTGTCATGGAATTCGAGCAGAAAATCGTGGGCATTCTGGTGGACGGCGTTTCGCAGGTTCTGCGGATTCCCGTGTCCACGGTGGAGGGAGCGCCGCCCGTGGTCTGCGGCGTGGGCTCCGAATATATCAAGGGTGTGGGCAAACTGGACGACCGCCTGCTGATTCTGCTTGACTTGGACATGCTGTTGAGCGACATCAGCGCGGACATGGCGTAGGCCCGGGCCTCGTCCGGGGGCCGCCGCACGTGACCGTGCGGGCGGCTGCGCGCCTGCCGCCACATCCCCGGAGGTACACATGCGCCTTTCCCGTTCCATTGTGGGTGAAGCCGAAGCCCGTGCCGCAAGTCGTGTCATTCTGGAAGACGGCTATCTGGGTATGGGCAATGAGGTGCGTCTTTTTGAAGAGGAACTGGCGCGCTATCTGGGGGTCGAGCCTTGGCAGGTGATCACGGCCAATACGGGCACGGCGGCTCTGCATCTGGCTCTGGACGCTGCGGCCGCGAGTTCTTCCGCAAGATCTTCCGTAGTCGGCGGCAGACCCGAGGTGCTTGTTCCCTCCCTGACTTTTGTGGCGTCATTCCAGGCGGTAGTCGCCGCTGGCTGCACGCCCGTGCCCTGCGATGTTCTGCCGGAAACCGGCACCCTTGACCTTGCGGACGCCGCAAAGCGTTTGACCCCCCGAACCATTGCCGTCATGCCCGTGCACTATGCCAGCAACCCCTGGCAACTGGATGCGGTATACGCCTTTGCCAACGAAAGGGGCCTGCGCGTGGTGGAAGATGCGGCCCATGCCTTTGGCTGCAAGCACCGTGGCCGCAGGATCGGCAGCTTCGGCGATCTGGTCTGCTTCAGTTTCGACGGCATCAAAAACATCACCTGCGGCGAAGGCGGCTGTCTGGTGGCTTTTGATGCCGCATCTGCGCAACTGGCTGCGGACGCGCGCCTGCTTTCGGTGCGGGGCGATACCGGCCAGCGTTTTTCCGGCGGGCGCTCCTGGGATCCCGACGTGACGCGGCAGGGCTGGCGGTATCACATGAGCAATATCATGGCGGCCATCGGCCGGGTACAACTGGGGCGGCTGGAAGGGGAATTTCTTCCCGCCCGCCGTGTTCTGGCGGCGGTCTATGAAAAGCGGCTGGCGAATCTTGCCGGGCTGGCGCTGCTGCGTACCGACCCGCAGGATTTTGTGGTGCGCCATATCATGCCCGTGCGCGTTGCCGGGGGCCGCAAGGACGCGCTCAAGGAGGCTCTGAACGCTCAGGGCATCCCCACGGGTGTTCACTACAAGCCCAACCATTTGTTGAGTTTTTTCGGGGGCGGCGCGCAGCATTTGCCCGCAACAGAGCAACTCTATGCCGAACTGCTGACTCTGCCCCTGCACCCCGGCCTGACCATTGCCGACGTGGAAAGTGTCTGCCAGGTCATAACGTCTTTTTTTGACGGATGCGCTTCGTGAGGGGAGGGCTGCGCCGCCCCGTCCGGAAAGACCTGACAGACTTTCTGCGCGCTCTGGCAGGGCGCCGCTGGATGCGCTTTGGCATGGTGGGCGGCGCTGCGGCTCTGGTCTACGCTCTTTTGGGGATTTTTTTCGTCAGTCTCTGCGGCCTGCCCGCGCTGGCGGGCAATGCCCTGGCCTATGCGCTGAGCTTTGCGGTTTCCTATCTTGGGCAGAGCCTCTGGACTTTTGCCGGAGAAACAAAGCCTGCCGCAGGCAGGCACGCCTCCATGCTCCCCCGTTTCGCCCTTGTCCAGCTTCTGGGGCTGGGGCTCAATTCCGTTTTTGTCTGGCTGTTTATGGCTTTGGGGCTGGAATATGCCCTGGCTATGGGGGCGTCCGTCTTTCTGGTGCCCCTTGTGGTGTACGCGCTGTGCAAATACTGGGTGTTTCGCGATCCGGGCCAAAGCGGGGCAAAAGATCCCGCCAACGGGCCAGGCAGGGAGGAAACATGAGCACGCCCCGGGTTTCCGTTATCATGAATTGCCTGAACAGCTCCCGCGATCTGCGCGAAGCGCTGGACAGCGTTGCGGCCCAGACATTTGAAGACTGGGAAATTGTCTTCTGGGACAACGGCTCCACAGACGACAGCCCGGCCATTGCCCGGGCTTTTGGCGGAAAGCTGCGCTATTTTCGCGGTGAGGCCACAGTGCCTTTGGGGGCTGCGCGCAATCTTGCCCTGGCGCAGGCGCGGGGTGATCTGGTGGCTTTTCTGGACTGTGACGATATCTGGCGCGCGCGCAAGCTGGAAAAACAGGTGGCTCTGTTTGATGCCAACCCCCGGTTGGGGTTGGCCTGCACCGATACCGAGGTTTTTGACGGCAGGCGGGTGTGCAAAAGGCTGTTTGCCGAAAGCCCTCCTGCGCGGGGCATGGCCTTTGCCCCCCTGATGGAGAGGCAGTGGATTTCCATGTCGTCGGCCATGCTGCGGCGCGAGGCTCTGGCGGGTCTTTCTGCCCAGGGGGCGGCGCCGGGCGGGGGAACCAACGGGCACTGGTTTGACGAAAGCCTTAACGTCTGCGAGGAGGCGGACGTTTTTTACCGCATTGCCCATGACTGGGAACTGGACTTTGTGGACGAACCTCTGACCCTCTGGCGGGTGCACGGGGGCAACACGACCTTTCTCAAATTCGGCCAGTTCGCCGAGGAAACCCTGCGTATTCTCGAAAAGCACCGGAAGCTCTATCCGGGGTATGACGCCGAATATGCGGGCCTTGTGGCACTGCTCACACGTCGGGCGGCCTTTCAGCGGGCCGTGGATCTCTGGCGTCGGGGGCGCAATGCCGAAGCCCGCGCAGCCATACGGCCCTGGCGCGATTTTGGCCGCAAATACAGGCTTTTCTGGTGGGCCAGCTATCTGCCGGGCTCGCTCTTTGCACTGGCCGCGCGCACCTACTTTTTTTTGCCTTTTTTCCTGCGGCGTTAGCTCTTGAAAATATTTCTGTTGCATCCGGGAAAACTCCACTGTATCACTCCGCTAAAACAATGTTGCGGCTCTGGCGAAAGGGGGCCGGGCCTGTGGGGCAGGCGCGGCCGTCAGGCCAAGAACATCAACGTGTTGGGAGGACAGATGGCCTGGACACAAGTGTACGATCCTGTGGGCGGCGCGGTGCTCTCCGCCCTTGTGGCAGGAATTCCCCTGATCAGCCTTTTTTACATGCTGGCTGTGCGTCGGTCCAAGGGGCATTATGCCGCTGCTGTGGCGGTGATTTTGTCCCTGATTCTGGCTGTGGCCGTGTGGGGCATGCCCGCAGGCACGGCATTCAGCGCTCTGGTCTTTGGTTCGGCTTTCGGGATATTCCCCATTGTCTGGATCGTCATCACCGCGGTCTGGGTGTACAACATGACCGTTGAGTCGGGAGAGTTTGAATATATCAAGGAATCTCTCGCACGGCTCACTGACGACCGCCGTCTGCAGGCCATTTTCATTGCCTTTGCCTTCGGCTCCTTCATTGAAGGCACAGCTGGCTTCGGCACGCCTGTGGCCATCACCGCAGCCATGCTGGTGGGATTGGCTTCCGCCCGCTGTACGCCGCAGGCATTTGTCTGATTGCCAATACGGCTCCGGTGGCCTTTGGCGCCATCGGTATTCCCGTTATTGTGGCCGCGCAGGTTTCGGGCCTGCCCGAACTGCAAGTGAGCCAGATTGTGGGTCGCCAGTTGCCCATTCTGTCGCTCATCGTGCCGCTGTGGGTCTGCGTGGTCATGTGCGGCTTCAAGCGCACCATGGAAGTTCTGCCCGCCATCATTGTGGCCGGTGTGAGCTTTGCCATCGCGCAGTTCGCCTTTTCCAACTTCCACGGCCCGACCCTGCCCGACATCATGTCCGCCATTGTCACCATCATTGCCATGGTGCTTTTGCTGCGCGTCTGGAAGCCCTCCCGCGTTTGGCGTTTCGAGGGAGAACAGGCGGCTGTTCTGAGCGGCGAAGCTCCGGCCTTTGGTGTGGTGCTGCGCGCCTGGCTGCCCTACATCATTTTGGCCATCATGGTCTTCTTGTGGGGTCTGCCCCAGTTCAAGGCCATACTCAACGCCATGCCGGGTGCTGTGCTGAAGTTCTCCTGGCCCGGCCTTGACGGCATGGTGGAGAAGGCTGCGCCCATTCTGGCCGCAGGCAAGAATCCCAACTATCCCGCAGTGTTCACGTTCAACTGGCTGTCTGCCGGCGGCACGGCCATTCTGCTGGCCGGGTTCTTCTCCGTGCCTTTCATGCCTGGGTACAGCTTCGGCAAGGCGGTTTCCTGCTTCTTCAGGACCATCTGCCAGCTGCGCTTCCCCATTCTGACCATTGCCATGATTCTGGGCTTGGCCTACCTCATGAATTACTCGGGCATGAGCTCCACCATGGGCATCGCCTTTACGCTGACCGGCGCGTTCTTCCCGCTCTTTTCGCCCATTCTGGGCTGGCTGGGCGTGTTTCTGACCGGTTCGGACACATCGTCCAATGCCCTGTTCTGCGGCATGCAGCGGTCCACGGCTGAAGTGGTCGGCATGGATCCCGCGCTGGCCGTGGCCTCCAACGCCACAGGCGGCGTTACCGGCAAGATGATTTCTCCCCAGTCCATCAGCGTGGCCACAGCGGCCACCAACATGGTGGGCCAGGAGGGCAATCTCTTCCGCTTTACCCTGGGTCACAGCCTGGCCATGACGGCTGTGCTCTGCGCAATCACCTATCTGCAAGCCACGGCTTTGAACTGGATGCTGCCGTAATCCGGCGCATACCGGCGGAGTGGAAAAAGGGCCGCCCCGAAAGGGGCGGCCCTTTGGGCTGCTGAACAAGGCCAGCAGCCCCGAAAATTGCGAGCAGGTCGCGGCTTGGCCGCGCCGTAAAGCGAACGATTTTTGTGCCTTTCCGCCAAGCCATTGAGCAGCTTGACGGCGCAAACTCCACAAAGCGGGGTTTGTCACTATTGGGGCCGCCCTTTTCGGGGCAGCCCCGTTTTGGCAAAATACCTGGCTGTTACGCGGAAAGTTTGCGCACCTCCACATACCAGGCAGCGGCTTCTTCCAGCAGTTTGTTGCTTCTTCCCGCCAGAGCCTGGGGATCCTTGAGGTAGCCGTCCTGCAGCAGGCTGGCGTCAAACAGGGCCTGGGTCATGTGGGCCAGCGTCCTGTCCCCGCTGTCCGCCTTGAAGATGCGCAGCATATTGCGCAGCAGGGGGTGGTCGCGGTTGACTTCCAGCGTTTTGACCGGGACGGAATCGTCCTTCTGCATGACCTTGATGAGTTTTTCCATGGAGGAGGAAATGCCGCCGTCAGGCGACACAAGCACGGCCGGACTGTCGGTCAGCCGGTGCGAAACGCGCACTCCGGCAACCCTGTCTTCCAGAATTTCCTTCATGCGCTCAAGCAGCGCGTCAAAGCTGGAGGCATCGTCTTCGGACAGGGGAGCGGCGGCCTTGTGCTCCTCCTTGTCGGCAAAGGCGTCAAGGGCCTGATCCGTGGCTGTTTCCACAGACATGAAGTCCCAATCCTTGTATTTGCCCAGGCCGTCCATGACGAATTCGTCCACCGGCTCGTACAGCCAGAGCACTTCAATGCCCTTGCGCGCAAAACGTTCCATATGCGGGTTGAGGCGCGCGGCTTCGCGGTTGGGCGCAGCCACATACCAGAAGGTTTTCTGCCCTTCGGGTGCACGCTCCATGTACTGGTCGAGGCTGCTGAGGGCTTCGGCATCGGGCAGGGCGGAAGTGTTGAAGCGCAAAAGGGCGCTGACGCGCTCGCGCTGGGCGAAGTCGTGGTAGCCCAGTTTGAAGACCTTGCCGTGCAGGGTCCAGAAGCGGCGGTATTTTTCTTCATCATCGCGGGCCAGTTTTTCCAGATTGCCCAAAGCCTGCTTGACAATCACCTGGCGGATTTTGCGCAGCACGGCATTTTCCTGCAAGGTTTCCCGCGAGATGTTCAGCGGCAGATCCTCGGAATCCACCACTCCCTTGAGAAATGCCAGATATTCGGGAATGAGATCCTGATTGCGGTTCTGGATGAGCACGCGGCGGGTATACAGATCCAGCCCCCAGAAATCGCGGTCCGCGCCGAAGAAATCCTGCGCGGTGTCGGGGATGAAGAGCAGGGCGCTGAACTGCACAGGCACATCCACAGAAAAATGCAGGACATCCAGCGGAGCCTTGGAGTCGTAGGTCAGCGCCTTGTAAAAGCCTTCGTACTGTTCTTCGGTCACGGAGAATTTGGGCTCGCGCCACAGGGCCGGCTGGGTATTGACCTTCTGGCCGTCCAGAAGCACGGGAAAGGGCACAAAAGCCGAATGCTTGCGGATGGTCGACTCCACACGGAAGTTTTCGAGAAATTCCGTGGCATCGTCCTTGAGCCATGCCTTGATGGTGGTGCCGCGCTCCGGCGCGTCTGCCGCAGCCGGTTCCACCGTGTAGGTTCCCAGGCCGTCGCTGCTCCAGACATGGGCATCGGTGCTTTCGCCAAAAGCGGGGCGCGAGGTGACTTCGACCTTTTTCGCCACCATGAACACGGAATAAAAGCCCACGCCGAACCTCCCGATGATGTTGGCGGCATCGGGGGGGGAGTTTTCGTCCTGCGCGTTTTTGGCTGCGGCCAGATCCGCCAGAAACTGCTCCGAGCCGGATTTGGCGATGGTGCCGAGATTTTCGGCCAGTTCGTCGGCGCTCATGCCCAGCCCCGTATCGGCGATGGTCAGGGTTTTTGCATCCTTGTCGATACTGATGCGGATTTCCAGCGGCAGATCGGGCAGGCACGGCTGCTCGCCGCGGTTCATCCGGTAGCGCAGCTTGTCCAAGGCGTCCGAGGCATTGGACACAAGTTCCCGCAAAAATACTTCGCGGTTGGTGTAGAGGGAGTTGGTCAGGATGTGCAAAACCTTGCACACCTCGGCCTGAAACTGGCGGGGTGTCTTTTCTGTAGGGGACATGAAAACCTCCTGTACGGTACTCTTGCCCAATGATAATGCCCCCCGGCGGATTTTCAAGGGGATAACGAGCAGAAAGGATGGACGCCACGCCTGTGAATGTTCTGTCCGAATCCGCTCGCCCCTTGTTTTTTCCGGCAGATAAGGCTACCTGAAGCAAGGACATTTTCAAGGAGGCCTCCATGGACGTCGTTATGCTTTCGCGTCTGCAATTTGCCGTGGCCGTATTCTTCCACTTCATTTTCGTGCCCCTGACGCTGGGGCTTTCCGTCCTCATTGCCTGGATGGAAACCTGCTATGTGCGCACCGGAGATGAATTCTGGAAAAAACAGGCCAAATTCTGGGGAAAGCTTTTTGTCATCAATTTCACCCTGGGCGTGGTGACCGGTATCACGCTGGAATTCCAGTTCGGCACCAACTGGTCCAAATATTCGGAATATGTGGGCGACATTTTCGGATCCCTGCTGGCTATCGAAGCAACTGTCGCCTTTTTCCTCGAATCCACCTTCCTGGCCGTATGGCATTTCGGATGGGAGCGCGTGAGCAAGAAGGTGCATTTGGCCGCCATCTGGATTGTGGCCATTGCCGGCAATATTTCCGCCCTCTGGATCATCCTGGCCAACGGCTTCATGCAGCACCCCACAGGTTACATCATCAATGAGGCCGCAGGGCGGGCGGAGCTGAGCAACTTCTGGGAAGTGGTCTTCAACGGTTATGCATGGGGCATGTACGCCCATACGATCATTGCCGCATGGGCTGTGGGCGGATTCTTTGTGCTGGGCGTTTCGGCCTGGCATCTGCTGCGCAAAAGCCATGTGGATTTTTTTCGCCGTTCTTTCCGCATGGCGGCCCCCTTTGCCCTTGTGTGCGCCCTGTTGCTGGGAGTTTCGGGCCACCATCAGGGCGGTGCCGTGGCGCAGCACCAGCCGGCCAAACTGGCGGCCATGGAAGCCCACTGGGAAACCGGCCGCAACGTGCCCTTTTACCTGCTGGTCTGGCCTGACGAGGCCAACGAAGGCAATATGGTGGAGGCTCTGGGCGTTCCCGGCCTGATGAGCTGGATCGCCTACGGCAGTGTTGACGCCGAAGTCAAGGGGCTGAAAGACTTTGCCAAGGAAGATCGCCCGCCGGTTCTGCCGACGTTTTTGTCCTTCCGGGTCATGGTGGCGCTGGGCGGCCTGTTTGTGCTGCTGGCCATCGGGGCCTTCTGGCAACGCACAAAGGACGAACCCTGCCCCCTCCTGCTCAAGGCTCTGATCTGGAACATTCCCCTGCCCTACATCGGCCTGATGGTGGGCTGGGCTGTGGCGGAAATCGGCCGTCAACCCTGGATCGTCTACGGGCTGATGCGCACCGCCGATGCCGTGTCGCCGGTTCCCGCGGACAATGTGGCCGTTTCTCTGGCAGCCTTCACCGTGGTCTATTCGGTGCTGGGCATATTGGACATTTACCTGCTGCGCAAATTTGCGCTCAAGGGCCCGGACGCCCGGGAGGTGTAGGCCATGTTGGAAACCATCTGGTTTGTGCTGTGGGCCTTGTTGTGGACTGTGTATTTTATTCTGGACGGCTTTGATCTGGGGCTGGGCAGCCTTTTGCCCTTCCTGTCCAAAAACGAAAGCGAACGCCGTATCATGTACAATGCCGCCGGGCCTTTCTGGGACGGCAACGAGGTATGGCTGATTTCCGCTGGCGGCGTGACGTTTGCCGCCTTTCCCAAGGCCTATGCGGTAATGTTCAGCGCCTTGTATGCGCCGTTGCTGCTTCTGCTCTTTGCGCTCATCTTCCGGGCTGTTTCCTTCGAGTTCCGCAACAAGGTGGAGCACGACAGTTGGCGCGCCCTGTGGGATGCCGTGCACTTTCTTTCCAATATCATCCCCTGTGTGCTGTTGGGAGTCGCCTTTGCCAATCTTTTCATGGGCATCCCGGTGGACGCCCAGGGCGTGTACCACGGCAACCTGCTTGGCCTGCTGAATGTGTACGGCCTTGCGGGCGGGGTGTTTTTTGTGTGCATGTTTGCCCTGCACGGGGCCATCTGGCTGTCCATCAAGAGCCGCGGCGATTTGCAAACCCGCGCTCTGGCTTCGGCCACTTTTCTCTGGCCGCTCATGCTCGTCCTGCTGGTGGCATTTCTGGTGCTTACCGGCATGTACACCAGGCTTTACGACAATTACCTTGCCATGCCCGCGCTGTGGGTTCTGCCCGTGCTGGCTCTGACCGGGCTTGTGGGCGCGCGCGTGATGCTGGGTGCGGGCAAGCTCTGGCTGGCTTGGGGGTGCAGTGCCCTGTTTATCCTGGGCGTGACGTTTTTTGGCGTGGCGGGCATGTTCCCCGGCATGATCATCTCCTCGCTTGACCCTGCGGCCACGGTGACGGCCTTCAACGGCGCGTCCAGCCCGCTGACGCTCAAGATCATGCTGGGAGTGGCTCTGGTGATGGTGCCCATAGTGCTTTTGTACCAGTTCTGGATGTACCAGCTGTTCTCGGCCCCGGTTACGGTCAGGGATCTGGAGGACGAACACGCGTATTAAAGAGGCAAAACCGCCCGCAGGAAAATGTTTCCTGCGGGCGGTTTTTTTGACTGGCGGCAGATGTGCCGCAAGCCGCGTGCTGTCTGGACGGCGCAAACTCCGTTCAAAATTCCATGAAGACCTGCTCCTCGGCATCGTCGCGGGAGCGGCGAACGATTTTTCCGATGGGCCATGCAGCAAGCCGGAAGGCGCGGATGCGGTTCACGGCTTCCTCGGCCTGCTCGGTGGGCAGAATGAGCACATAGCCTATGCCGCAGTTGAAAATCTGCAACATTTCCGGCCAGGTGAGGTTGCCTGCCTGCTGGAGCCAGGGAAAGACCGCGGGTTTTTCCCAACTGTCAAAAGCAATGTGCGCCTTTACCTGGGCGGGGAGAACGCGTGGGATATTGTCGTAAAAACCTCCGCCGGTAATGTGCGCCATGCCCTTGACCTGCATGTCCCGCAGCAAAGGGCGAACGGCCTCCACATAGATGGTGGTGGGGGCCAGCATCACGTCGCACACGCTGGCCCCGTCCGCTCCGGGGAAAGGATCGTCACGATCCAGCCCGCTTTCTGCCAGAATTTTCCGGGCCAGGGAATATCCGTTGGAATGCAGGCCGGACGAAGCAATGCCGATGATGCTGTCGCCCACCTGGATGGCGGAACCGTCAATGAGCCGGGCATTGTCCACCATCCCTACGCAAAAACCCGCCAGATCGTATTCGCCGGGGGCATACATGTCGGGCATTTCGGCGGTCTCGCCGCCCAGCAGGGCGCAACCTGCCTGACGACAGCCTTCGGCCACGCCGCCGATGACGGTATGGGCCGTCTCCACATCCAGTTTGCCTGTGGCAAAATAGTCCAGAAAAAAGAGGGGGGCGGCGCCCTGCACCAGAATGTCGTTGACGCTCATGGCCACAAGGTCAATGCCCACGGTATCGTGCCTGTGGTAGGCAAAGGCCAGCTTGAGCTTTGTGCCCACCCCGTCGGTGGAAGAAACCAGCACCGGGTCTTCCATGCCGGAAATATCCGGACGAAAGAGGCCGCCAAAGCCTCCGATGTCGGAAATGACGCCCCTGGTCTGCGTGCTCTGCACCAGAGTCTTGATGCGCGACACAAGGGCATTGCCCGCTTCAATATTGACGCCTGCCTGGGTATAGGCTTTTGAACGCTCGCTGGACATGGTAGCCCCCCTCCTTTTGCCGGGGAAAGGCTAGCAGGTTTTCCGGCAAAGCCCAAGCGCCTTTTTTATGGACCGGCGCGGCCGCCGTTGATAGAATGCGGGCAAACAGGAGGAGCGTCAGTATGCGCGTCTGGGCAGCAGGAGTGTACGCGTTGTGCGCGGTTGCGCTTTTTCTCGTTCTGCCGCAGGCAGGGGGCGGCGCGGGGCACGTTTCGGCGTTGGCGGCAGCCGCAGAAGGAGAGGCAGCGAGGGATGACGCCGTCAGCTTCGGCACGGGGCAGTTGGCAAGCCCCCACTTTTCCCGCAAGGGGCAGGCAGAACAGTGGCGCGACCCGGACACGGGCGATGTCGTAACGTCCGTGGTTCCGCCCCGCTCCTCCCGGGATGAACGCGATACCTTTCTTCTGGTGGCTCCCCAAGTATATCCTGACGTGCCGGCCATGCCGGGAGGGGTGTGGGGAGGCGGCGCGCACGAGGGATTGCGCAGGCCAGATCTTCCCGGTGGGGCCGGGCAGGGGCTGCCCGGCGGCAGGGGGCACGGGGCAGGGCCGCGGCCTTTTTTGCCGCCGGAAGCGGCGGGCGGCATGGCGCGGTGAGCGTGCGCGCGGAACTTTGGGATGCCCTGCCCGACGGCACGGTGGCCTGCCGCCTGTGCGCGCACGGCTGTCTGTTGCGGGCAGGGGCAAGGGGCGTCTGCGGAGTACGCCGCAATGCCGGGGGAACGCTGCTTTCTCTGGCGGGGGATGTGGTAACGGCCGTCAACCTTGACCCTGTGGAAAAAAAGCCCCTCTACCACTTTTTGCCGGGAACAGCCACGTTTTCCGTGGGCAGCGCGGGCTGCAATTTTTCATGCCGTTTTTGCCAGAACAGCAGCATTTCCTGCGTGCCCGCCAGCGGGCGTGTGGCGGGCACACGCGTGCGGCCCGAAGACCTCGCGGCCTTGGCCCGCGCCGAAAACGCCCGCAGCCTGGCCTTTACCTATAACGAACCGACAGTGTTTTTTGAGCTTGTGCGGGCCACAGCGAACCTGTGCCCCGACATGCCGGTGATTCTGGTCAGCAATGGGTACATGAGCCGGGATTGCCTCCATGCCCTGCGCGGCCTTGTGCGCGCGGCCAATATAGATTTGAAGGGCTTCAGGGATGCTTTTTACCGCAAGTTCTGCGGGGCGCGCCTGCAACCGGTGCTGGATACGCTCAAGGCCGTAAAGGAGCTTGGCTGGTGGCTGGAAGTAACCACCCTGGTCATTCCCGGCGTCAATGACGACCGGCAGGAACTGGCCGAACTGGCCGCCTTTGTGCACGACGAACTGGGGGCAGACACCCCCTGGCACATTTCGGCCTTCCACGGGGCGCACCTCATGGCTGACCACCCGCCAACGCCCTTGCCCACACTGCAACAGGCCAGGGATGCGGGCCGCGCGGCCGGTCTGCGTTTTGTCTATATGGGCAATGTGCGTTGCGCCGGGGGCGGCGACACCGTCTGCCCCTCCTGCGGGAGCATGCTTGTCGAGCGCGTGGGCTATGCCGTGCGCCGGCACGACAGAGCAGGGCAATGCCCGGCCTGCGGAGACCTTTTGCCCGGAGTCTGGACAGCATGATTCTGATCTATACCGGCGACGGCAAGGGCAAGACCAGTGCCTGCGTGGGGCAGGCCGTGCGCGCACTGGGGCAGGGCATGACCGTGGCTTTCGGGCAGTTCATGAAGCGGGACGGCCAGGCCGGAGAACAGGCCATGCTTTCCCGCTGGCTGGGGGGCCGCTTCCGGGCCGCAGGCCCCGGTTTTCTGCGGCGGGAGGAAGATCGCCCCGCCCACCGGCAGGCCGCCTCGGCCCTGCTTGACTGGGCGCAGGAGCAACTGAACTCGGCGGACATGCTGGTGCTGGACGAATGCCTGTATGCCTTGGGCGCGGGCCTGATTTTGCGGGAAGAAGTGGAATGCCTGCTTGCTCTTGCCCGTCGGCAGGGGCGGCATCTGGTACTGTCTGGCCGGGGGGTTCCGGACTGGCTTGCCGATGCTGCGGATCTGGTCACGTCCATGACAGAGATCAAGCATCCCTGGCGTTCCGGCATCGCGGCATCGCCGGGGATTGAGTATTGATTTCCCCTGTTTTCTGTGCATCTGCAAGGCTTTTTGCTCCGCCGCGCAAAAGGTCAGAACCGTATTTTGTCCGGAATCCCCATCAGGAGAGCGCATGCTGACCATCTATATTGCCGGATCCTTCAAACACAAGCACGGTGTGCGTCTTCTGGGGCGGGAACTGCGAGCCTTGGGCTGCCGCATACTGGACTGGACGGACAAGGCCGTGCCTCCGGCCGGGCTGACGCCCGCCCAGCGCCGCATCTGGATGGATACGGACCATGACGGCGGGGCTGTCTACGCCTTTTGCCGCGATGCCTGCCGCACGGCAGATCTGGTGATCTATTACGGCGCATCGGGGCAGGACGCGGGCGTGGAGGTGGGCCTGGCCGCAGGGGCGGGAACACCCGTGCTCGGCGTGTGCGGCCCGTTGGAAGGGCCGGGGCTCATGCTCCACGGCGCGGTGGATTGCTGGGTGGACAGCATTGAGGATGCCCTTGAGGCCGTGGCCGTTCTTGTTGCGGCGGGCGATGCCCAAGGCAGACAAGACAGGCAGGACAGGCCCGAACCGTCCCGCAGCGCCCCTCTGGAGAAACTGTGCCGTGCCGTGCGCGCGCGGCGGGCAAAGGGTTCCGCGGGACTGTAGGTCCGAATGTCATTGTTTCTGGGTGTTGTTGCCGTCGGCTGAAGTGGTAATGAGAGAAACGTTTTTTATACCGGAGATGCGGACAGTGTCCATGGTTTGCATAACAAGACCGTATCGCGCTTCTTTGTCGGCTTTCACAAAAAGCGGCGTATCATTTTTTTTGTATGTTGCAAGAGCTATCGGGAGTTCCTCAATAACAGTTTCATGGTCATTTATATAAATAGCTCCGTCTGCCTTTACAGACAAAACAATATGGTCTTTTTCTGTGGAGAGAATTTCAGATGTGTCCACTTCTGGAAGGCGTATATCAAACCCCTCTGTCATCATCGGTGCCGTAACCATAAATATTACAAGCAATACCAGCATAACATCCACAAGAGGAGTTACATTGATTTCGGAGGCAAATTCTTCGATTTCCATGTCATCTCCTGTTATTCGAAGAGAAAGCCATTGGTGTATTGGGGAGATTCATGCTGCATGCGATTGAGAAGCTGTCCCGAAAAATTGTTGCAGGCGCTTTCAATCTGATACAGGATGGTTTTGAATGTATTGAAACCGAAAACCGCCGGTATGGCGACAAAAAGGCCAACAGCCGTGGCGACCAGGGCTTCGGCGATCCCGGGAGCAACCGTTGCCAGCGAGACGCTCTTCATCTCCGCAATGGCCGAAAACGAGTGCATGATACCCCATACCGTGCCAAACAGGCCTATGAAGGGGGCAGTGTTGCCTGTTGTGGCCAAAAGTCCCAACGATGATTTGAGCTTTTCCATTTCTTCCGAAACGGCAAAGCGCAATGTACGGTGCATGTTGGCATCGATCAGGCGGTCAATATCCCCTGTTTTTGCAAGGCGATTGTATTCGGTTATCGCCCGCTCGGTGATGGTGTACAATGGTGAAATTTCGTCAGCGGCAATGACAGGCAGCGCTTTTGACAGGTCTTCACTCATGAAAAAAGCTTTCAACCCTTCGTCAACACGGCGTCTGGCCTGGCGCAAAGACAACCATTTCCCGCACATATAGGCCCAGCTTGCCACAGACATGAACAACAGAAGAATCAAAACGCATTTTGAAACAAATGTGGCCTGAAGCACTGCCTGGATGAGTGAATGCATTGTGTCCTCCGCTACCGGTTCAATGAAAAAACCACGGGTATCTCAACCACGCTCATGACAGGTTTGCCGCCAACCTTTGCCGGAGCAAAACGCCACTTGTGCACTGCGGCAAGCGTTTCCTCGGCAAAATAGGCGCTCACGCCACCTTTGAGCACCACAGCCCTGAGTATCCGACCGTTCGTGCCGATAACGGCCCTGACGCGCACAGTGCCTTCAATACGGGCATGCTGTGCATGGGATGGATAGCGGGGTTTCACTCGCTGCAAAATGGCCGGGGCCTGGTCCCACTGGTTCATGCCGTAAACCGCTCCCTGGCCTTGCCCTTTGCCCTGGTACATGCCGAGGCCGCCGCCGCTGCCGCCACCCTCGCCGTTGTCATTGCGGCCCGCCCCTTCAGCTTCGGTGGCCCCTCCTGCACTGGCAGCATCCTGTCCGCCTGCATGTGATCCCGATGCGGGCGGAGGAGCATTAGCGGGCTTTTTGTTCTTTTCCGCCTTGTTGCGCTTTTCCATTTGCCTTTTCGGTTGTTGTGGGGGCGGCTTTGTTTCAGGCGTGTCTTTTTTTCTTTTTTCTTTTTCCTTGAGCACCAGATCCGGTTCTTCCATTTTTTCCTGAACCTTTGGCTCGTCTGCGGCGATTTTTTCCTCTTCCGGCTCCGGAGGGGCAGGTGTTTCTTCTTCAGCGTGTGCGGTCGGGTCTGTCCCGTCCGTTGCGCTGGCGTGGCTGGTTCCCTGGGTGGCAGTGCCCATGCCCATGCCAACGAGCGAAATGTGCATGGAAGATTCACCGCCACCAGACTGCTGCAAGGGGATGCCCCATACGGCAAGCAGGAGCAAGGAATGCAAAAGCAGTGAAAAGGAGATGCCTTTTTTGCGTATTTTTTGCTGAAAGGTGTGCAGCGTTTTGCCCCTGGCGCGATAAATCCAGCGGCTGCGTGAACCTTTTTCTTCGGAGGTACCGTCGGGGAAACAGTGCGCCGCTTGGGGAAAAGCGGTGGACAAAAGCTCACGCAATTTTTGTGAAGCGGGCCGGGTGAATATTTCGCGCACAGGTCCCTGCTCGATAACGCGGCCCCTGTCCAGCACGAGTGCACGCTGGCAAAAGCCTTTGACCAGAGCAAGGTCGTGGCTGACAAAAATCATGGCCATGTTGTATTGCTGCTGCAAACCGCGCAAAAGCGAAACAAGCTGAAATTGCAGAGCACGGTCAAGGGATGATGTGGGTTCGTCCAGCAGCAGCACCTGCGGCCTGAGCACCAGAGCACGCGCCACAGCAACGCGCTGGCGTTCTCCTCCGGAAAGTTCGTGGGGGAATCTGTCAGCATATTCGGGGGCAAGCCCCACATCTTTCAGGGCATCCAAGACGCGGGTGTCGTTGCAGGAGGCATTTCTGTCATGCACAAGAAGACCTTCTGCAACCAGTTGGCGCACACTCATGCGCGGATTCAGCGAAAGGAAGGGGTTTTGAAATACCACTTGCATGTCACGGCGCAAAGGAGCCATTTGTGCGTGTGTAAGATCCTGGATTTCTTTCCCTTGCAGAATGATGCGGCCTCTGGAGGGGATGAGCCGCAAGGCCGCGAGGACAAGCGATGATTTCCCCGAACCGCTTTCGCCGACAATCCCCAGGCATTCCCCAGGGTACAGCTCGAGGTTCACACCGTTCAGTGCCCTGAAAGGAGGATTTTTTTTCCGGAAGATGCCTGTTCTGGGGCCTTCAAAATCCACGCTGAGGTGCTGGACGGAAAGCAGGGGAAGGGAAGTCTTTTCGGACAATGGTGCGGCCCACTCTCCATCGGCGGAACGGAGAAGGGTTTGCGTGTATTCGTGGCGCGGGTTTGCAAAAATATCCGAGGAACTCTCGACAATTTTTCCGCGGCGCATAACGTGCACGGTATCAGCAAAGCGTTGCACCATACCGAGATCGTGGCTGACGAGCAGCAGCCCCATGCCCAGTTCCCGGCGCAGGTCCGTAAGCAGGCGCAGGACAGACTGTTGCACTGTGGCGTCAAGGGCTGTGGTGGGCTCATCGGCAATGAGCAGGTCGGGATTGCAGGCAACGGCAAGCGCCAGGATCACCCTCTGCCGCTGTCCGCCCGAGAGTTGGTGGGGATAAGCCTCCATCCGTTCCTGAGGGTTGTCGATACGCACAATCCGGAAGAGGTCGAAAACCCTTGCGCGAATCTGGGCTTCAGTAAGGTTTTGGTGGGTACGCAGGCATTCAGCCACCTGCCGTCCCACCTTGTGCAAGGGGTTGAGAGCCGCAAGGGGATCCTGAAAAACAACCCCTATCTCCCTGCCTCTGAGGGCTGGCATGGATTTTTCCGGCAGAGCGGTCAGATTTTTGCCCTTGAACAGGATCTGGCCGGATGTGATATGTGCGCCCTCGGGCAAAAGGCGGACGACCGCCCGCGTGAGGAGGCTTTTTCCTGCACCGCTTTCGCCCACAAGAGCCACACACTGCCCTTTTTCCACAGCAAGCGAAGCGTCGTGGACTACTGTTTTTGTTTTGCCGGAACGGGGAGGCCCCAAGGCAAAGCCAATGTTCAGGTGGCATACGTCAAGCAGGCTCATGCTGCATCTCCGGCTTTCTGCCCTTCCTGGAGAGAGGGGACGTCACCGGCTGCGTCAGGATTCGCCTGGAAAACGCGAGGGTCAAAGGCGTCTCGTACCCCTTCACCGATGAACACCAGACACGTCAGCAGCCCCGCCAGTGTGAAGAAGGAAGCCAAACCTATCCACGGGGCGAAAAGATTGTTTTTCCCCTGTACCACAAGCTCACCCAGCGACGGATATTCGGGCGGCAGGCCGAAGCCCAGGAAATCCAGTGAAGTGAGGGTGACGATGGAAGCATTGACCATGAAGGGCAGAACAGACACCAGGGCAACAGCGGCGTTGGGCAGCACATGGCGGCGCATGATACCCAGATCGTTTACGCCAAGAGCACGGGCGGACAGCACATATTCCATATTTCTGGCCCTCAGGCTTTCTGCCCGCACCACGCCCACGACCCGCATCCAACTGAAGGCAAGCATGAGAAGCAGGAGGCTCCAGAAGCCCATGCTGATGACGCTTGAGATGATAATGATCAGATACAGAACAGGAATTCCCCCCCATACTTCCATGAAGCGCTGAAAGAGCAGGTCGGTGAGACCGCCGTAATATCCTTGCACCACGCCCGCTGCCATACCCGCCAGACAGCCAGTCAATGAAAGACACAGCCCGAAAAGCACTGAAATGCGTATGCCGTAGAGTATGCGGGCCAAGATGTCCCGGCCCTGGTCGTCAGTACCCAGAATATTGCCCTGCCCCGGCGGGGCGGGAAAGGTTATTCCCTCACGGCGTGAAATGGTATTGAAGGAGTATCGTATGGGGGGCCACAAGGCCCAGCCGTTGCGCGCTATGGAGGCGGCAATATGCGGGTCGCTGAAGTCTGCGGCAATAGGCAGGTCCCCACCCAGGCTCCGCTCATCGATATGTTGGAAAACAGGCAGATATATCTGGTCGCCATACCGCACAAGCAGAGGTCTGTCATTGGCAACAAGTTCGGCAAACAGACTCACCACAAAGCATGCTCCGAAGATGCACAGGCACGTCAAGGCTCTGCGGTTGGCGCAAAATGCGCGCCAGCGTCTGCGCGTGATGGCGTTCATGCCTTGCTCCTCTCTGCGAAATCAATGCGCGGGTCAACCCGGGTCATGGTCAAATCGCCGATAATGGAGGTGACAAGGCCGATAAGCGTAAAGATATAGAGTGTAGCAAACATGACAGGGTAATCGCGCTGCATGGCGGCTTCAAAGCCCAGAAGCCCCAAACCGTTCAGGGAGAAGACCGTCTCGATGAGCAAAGAGCCGGTAAAAAACATGCGCACAAAGGCACCGGGCAGACCGGAGATGACAATAAGCATGGCATTGCGGAAGACATGCCCGTACAGGATTTTTTTCTCCACAAGGCCTTTTGAGCGGGCCGTTTCAACATACTGCTTTGCCAGTTCGTCCAGAAAAGAATTGCGCGTAAGCAGGGTCAGTCCGGCGAAGCCCCCGATGGAGAGGGAAAAGACCGGCAGCGCCATATGGTGCAGATAATCCGTCACCTGCTGGAAAAACGTGAAGTTTTCATATCCGAGCGTGTGCAGCCCGCGCAGGGGAAAAATCTGCCAATATGATCCGCCGGCAAAAAGTACGATGAGCAGCACGGCGAAGAGAAAACCCGGTATGGCGCTTGCCGCTGCCGTCAGCGCGCCCGTCAGCACGTCAAAGGTGCTGCCCCGGCGGATTGCGCGGGCAATGCCCGCGGGAATGGACACAAAATAGATGATAAGCGTACTCCAGAGCCCGAGACTGACGGATACGGGCAGGGCATCGGCCAGCAGTCCTGTAACGCTGTCGGCCTTGAAAAGGCTTTTTCCGAAATCAAAGCAGGAGAAATTCCAAAGCATTTCTCCGTAGCGCACAAGAATGGGCTTATCGAAGCCGTAAAGTTCGCGGACAGCCGCAAGCGTTTTGGGGCTGAGCCCCCGCGCCCCGGAATAGATGCCCTCGCCTCCTTCCGGTCCTGCCGGAAGGGGCAGATCCCCGGCAGGAGAGCCGGCACGTTCCATAAAGGCATTGCCGCTGCCCTCAAGTATGGCGATGAACTGTTCCACAGGACCGCCGGGAGCAGTCTGCACAATAAAAAAATTTATGGTGAGTATGCCGAGAAGGGTGGGGATAACCAGCAGCAGGCGGCGCAAGGTATAGCGAAGCATTATTTTTCTCCCGGAGTATCTGTTGCGGTGTCAGGAGCCATATGCCATGCGAAGATGTCCATGCCGCTTGCTGCGACAAAATTCTTCGGCGGACGGATGCGCTCCTGCCGCCAGGAAAAGCGCAGCCGGCTGCTGTACCAACCGGGTATGACATAGC
This sequence comes from Desulfovibrio sp. OH1186_COT-070, assembly GCF_003860215.1. GTDB lineage: Bacteria > Desulfobacterota > Desulfovibrionia > Desulfovibrionales > Desulfovibrionaceae > Desulfovibrio. Next base: position 66,698 of record NZ_RQYH01000009.1, read on the forward strand.
AGCCGTGCTGCAACAGGCGGTCAAGAAGCGCCGCTGCGGCATACAGGTCGGCCCGGCTTGGCGAGGCGATAAGCAGTTCGACCACTTCATCGACAAGGGGATCGCTGATACCGGCGTAGTTGCGCGAACCCCTGGTTTTCGCCGCAACGCTTGTCCAGAAGCTGCGCTGTTCGTTGCCGGGATTTGAGGATTGGCGCGCCACGACATGGATCATGTCATAATCGAAACTGCGCAGTCGGGCGATATATTGCGTCTGGTCAACCAGCCGCACGTTCAGGACGATGCCGAGCCGCGCCAGAGTATTGCGAAAAGGCATGTATACCCTTTGCATGGCGGGGGAGTTGCTCAACAGGGTCAGCATGAGGGAATGTCCTTCGGCATTGACCATACGCCCGTCCTGTATGCCCCATCCGGCTTCGGCCAGCAGTTGGAGAGCCTGTCGCATCCGCTCGCGTTCGTTATGGCGGCCTCCGGGGGGGATGTCCGGCAACGGACCGAAGATATGCGGCGCGGGGGCATGGCGCACGGTGCGCAGGAGCGCAATTTCCCTGTCACCGGGCAGTGGTTGCGCTGCAAAGGGGGCATTGGTGAAAAAACTGGTATACCGGCTGTATTCTTTGTAAAAAAAGGCATTGTTGAGCCATGTGAAGTCAAAAAGCAGAAGCAGGGCACGGCGAACTCTGGCATCAGCGAGAAAGGGGCGGCGCGTATTCATGAAAATGCCTCCGATCCCCTGCAATGCGTCATGTTCGACCACCTGGCGGACAATACGGCCGTCACGCACTGCCGGCACATGATAGGCATTTGTCCAATCCTTGATATTGCGCTCGCTGTAAAAATCAGCCTCTCCGGCGAAAAAAGCTTCACGCGCCACAGAGGAGTCGCGATAATAGTCCACCTGTACGGTGGTGAAATTGTAACGCCCCTGATTGACGGGCAAATGGCTCCCCCACCAGTTTTTGCGCAATACATAAATCAATCGTGTTCCCATGACCGAATGTGCGAGGCGGTATGGTCCGCTGCCCGGCATGGCTTCGGTCTGCGGTTCGCCGAGGTTTCTGTCTTTCCACCAATGGGCGGGCAAAACCGGCATCTGGCACACAATGAGTGGCAGTTCGCGGCTGTCGGCTGCGGCAAAGGTGAAGCGTACTTCTTTTTCTCCGAGGGCCTCAACGCCTGTCACCTGCTCGTAGTATGCCCTGTACACGGGTGAGGCTTCCCTGATCAGCGCATGGAAGGTAAAAACAACGTCGTGGGCGGTTACAGGCATGTCATCGGCAAAGCGGGCTTCAGGGCGCAGCTTCACCACCATGCTCAGCCTGTCGGGCGCAAGATCGAAACTTTCGGCAAGCAGCCCCCGGATAACAAAATCCTTGACGCCCGGTGGGGTAACCCCCAGCGTTTCGTAGGTAAGGGCAAGCTGCGCCGCAGAAACCCCTCTGGGGCTGAAGGGGTTGAAGCTGTCAAACGTGCCCACCGCCGAAAGACGCAACCGTCCGCCCTTGGGGGCGTTAACGTCCACATGGGTATAGGGTTTGTGGGCATCCTGCCCGTCGGCATCATCCCATACCGCAAGCACGGCGGCTGGTGCGGCCAGGAGAGGGGAGGCACCCCAACCCGCCGCAAGCAGCAGCAAGGCAAGGCACACAAGCAGGCTCCGGAGGTTTTTTGCGCCGTGCAGACGGGTTGGGGCAGTGTTCGTGGGCATGGTCATATGCGGGGCCGGCGGTGGGTCAGAAGGTGTATTTGAAGCCCAGATAGAACTGGCGTCCCATGGCGTATGTGCCCTGGCTCGTTCTGGTATTGCCGATATTGGAAAGGTTTCTCCTGTCGAGGAGATTCAAGGCTTCAAGCTCAAGTGTCAGCGTATGATCCTTGTACTTGAGAGCGTCAACGCTCAGTTTTGCGTCGATGTTCAGGGTGTCGGGCTGGTGCGCCGTTTCATATGCGTTCAACAGCCTACCCGAAGGCCCCCGCACCGTTGTGTTGGGCACGGTAAACATCCTCTCGCCGCCCTGCTCCCAGCGCAACTGCCCCATGAGGCGGATGCGGTCTTCCCAGAACGATGCCTGGTGCATGTAGGTAATGACCCAGGGCGCATTGAAGTTGTTGGCTTTCATGGCAGATTTTGCGGTCAGCGCGCCGTTGAGCAGTATATAATCGGGATCCCGTGAGGTCGCAGTCAGAGGGTTCCCGTCGCTGTCGTCAAAGGAGTTGTCGGTCCAGTCCAGATAAGTTCCGGTGGTCTCGGAATAGGTGGCGGAAAGCGCGCAATTGTGCTTGCCCCATGTGCCCAAATCAAAATCCCGTTCCAGCAGGTAGGTAAGACCCCAGTAGTCTGTTTCACCGGCATTGCTGTAACGGTACCTGCTCACGGTGGAGCCGGGTTCCCTGTACATTCGGCCCATGATCTGGTCGCGGTATTCTCTGGTGACGAATGTTGCCTTGAAAAGCGTGTCCCACAGATTTGCCGAAGCGCCGAGGGAATATTCGTCCGTATAGGGCGTCTTCAGGTTGCCGAGGCTGTAGGTATTGTCCGAAGCAGAGCCAATCTTGTTCCAGGGAGCTGCCCAGTTTCCCCGTGTGTAGCGGTCAAAGCCGTTCTTGGTGGCGCGCAGGGCGCGCTCCATGAGCTGTGTGCCGTAATAGCGGCTGTAGCCGCCGAAAATATTGAAGCGCTGGTCATTCAGAATATCCACGTTGGCAAAAAGACGGGGAGCTATATCAGTGTTTTTCGTCAGCGAATCATAGGAAAGGCGCACACCGGGGCGCAGGGTCAGGCGTTCCAGTTTGATGGTGTCCTGCAGCCAGGCGGCAAAGGTGAAAGCGTTTTCGCTTCTTTCTCCGGCAGGTTTGATATTTTTGCGTCTGGTCCATTGCTCCCCGGTGATGACGCCGTCTTCCCGGGAGCCCACCGCAGCGGCGCTGACGACAGGGTTTGCAAACGCGGTGTGGCCACTGTCTTCGCTCGCAAAAAATATCCTTTTCATGTCAATGCCGGTTTCAAACTGGTTTGAAAACCAGAGCGGCCCGAACGCCTTGAAATCAAAGCTGCTCAGCCATGCGTATGTCTTCTGGGACATTTTGTAGTCGCCGAGTCCCCCTTCGTTGGCGGTGGTGGCGTTGTTGGCCCAGGACTGGGTGGAGGCCGTCACGCGCCACTGGTACATGGTTTTTTTGTCGTTGAGGCGTTCCAGATGATAGTCGTTGTAGGAAAAATCATTGCTCCAGCGGCCTATCGGCGTATCGTAATGGGTGTTCAGCAGCAGACTGAGCCCGCCTCCTTCCACAGAATATTCGCCGCCGTCGCGCAGGGTGGAGTTGTAGAGCGTTGCCTTGTAGGGCGCGTAAATGCCCGTCAGGCTCGCGTACAAAGGGCTGTCAGGGGGCGTTGTCAGTTTGAGCATGAAGTTCTGGTTTTGCCGCAGTTCCGTCACGTCAAGATTGCCCGCATTGACCTTCTGCGGGATGACCGAATTGATGTTTTTGTAGGCAAGCAGGATGCGTGGGCCGTTCGTCCAGAAAGGCCCTTCCAGTTGTCCTGACCAGTAATGCTTGTAAAATTCCGGCTGCTTGTTGTTGCCGACAGTTGGTTTTTTCTCGCGGTCAGTGCTTGTGTAGTGGATGTTGGTCAGTTCGCTGGACGTATGGCGAAAGCCGAACATGCCGTGCCAGCGGTCTGCGGCGGCATCGCGCAGCCTGGCATCAATAACACCTCCCGTAAAATCGCCGTAGCGGGCCGGGATGTTTTCGGTATGCACCTTGACGCTCTCAAGCAGGTCCGTATCAAGGATAAGGCTTTGCGAGTCACCCTGGGGAGTCTGGCCGTTATCGGTATGCGTGTATCCGCCGGGATTCAGGCGGTTGTTGTTGCTCATGCCGTTGATGATGAAATTGTTCTCATAGTGTTTGGCGCCCCGTATGGAAATTTTGGGAGGAGTGATTTCTCCCCCGAGCGTACCTGCGCGCGATCCGGAATCGTACTGAATATCCGATCTGCCGCGGAAGAGGTCTGTGACGGTGCCCGTGGCGCTCGGCGTCGCATTGATGGTTTTGCGGTCCACGACAAACTCGCCGGGGCGTTGTCCCGTAACGCGCACTCCTTCAAGCTGATGCACCTTCCCGCCACTCACTCTGTCAGGTGTTGCAAGGGCTTCTTCCACAGGATCGCTTTTCTTCTCTCTCTCTCTCTCTTCTGCTTTTGTTCCCGCTGGTGGGGAATCCGCTATATCGTCCGGTGCCGCTGCGGCGGGCCGGAGCGTAAACCCGATGGTTCCTGAAACCAGCAGCGCTATCAAAAAAAATTGCAATTTCTTTTTCATTTCAAGCTCCTTGTTCAGCGTGAAGTATTACAGGGCTGTTTCATCTACGGCCTTGCCGGAAATCTGCGGACATATTTTTGCGCATCGGCTGTGCAGCGGTGCGACCATATGCCTGATCACCTGTGTGTCCCGGAGCATGTGCCTGTGCCGCACTGGCGATCTGCACATGAAAGAGGGCCGAAAACCACAAGCAGTATCAGGGCCGGCAGACCGAAAAACAACGTGAGCAACAGTTCCGGCCAGCACTGCCGCAGCGTCTGTCCCTGCCGCCGCCGTACCGTACCTGCCAGTGCAAGAGCAAGCAGGATTCCGCAAGCGGCCCAGTCCTTGCGTACCGGCCCTTGAACCAGAAAGCGGGCATGGGGCAAATAGGGCGTAAACTGCGTAATGGTCACAGGGCACAGGAAAGAGAGCCATTTTTGCTGCATGCGCAGGTGTTCCGCATTGCCTGCGGATGCTACTTCCATGCTGCGCACTGTTTTTTTCTCCGCATCAAGGGCTGTCAGGATGATGGGCAACATGGGGAGCGGGCCGAGCGGGCGTACACTGATACTTGCATCTACAGGCGTAAAAAAGGCGGAAACAGAATCATGGGCGTAATCATATGCTACTGGCAGCCGGTGCGGGGCTTTGCCGCGTTCAAGAACATACAGGCCATCGTCAGCAGCCAGGAGGCCCGTAACAGGCGAACTGCGGCTTTCGTTCACAAAAAACTGCCGAGCTCCAATAACGGGGGCGTCGTCCAGTCTGTGGCACACAGGCTTGCCCTTGCGCATCAGCAACTGAAAAACGCGGCCTTCGGCATCGGCCAGAAAAAGCCCTTCGTCGATATTTTTATAGGGGGAGGGGTTGCCGCCGCAGGCGCGCAAGGGAAAAACCACACCGGCCTCGTGCATGGCCTGCGTAAACATCTGGCTCTTGGCAGCATTGAGGCTGCCGCTGGCGCAGTCCACAAAGCGCACTCCCCTGTCATCAAGCAGGAGAACGTCTGGCGGCAGAGCAAAAGCAGATGTTTCGGGCGAGCTTTCCTGCAATATATGTACACGTGCAGGCGGCAAAACCGTTATGCGCGGGGTGACGCGCAATAGCTTCACTGCCTGTGCGTCAGTGTAGCTGAAGGTTCTTCCGCCTGCTTCAAGAGGAAATCCCTGCCATTTTTCCACATCCCGCGAGTATAAAAAAGGCAGGGACAGGCGGGCTTCGCGCAGCGGCAGGCGTGTGCCATTTTCATCGGTATAGCGGTATACGTTTGGCCCGGATTCGAGCAGCACAAATTCACCGCGCAGGCTGCTGTAATAGCCGTTTGTCTGTATCCAGTCCGCCTTTGTGACGCGGTTGAACAGCATGGGAACAAACCACAGAAGCACGATCAGGCCCAAAAAAAACGGCACAAAGCGCAAGGGATACAGGCGCATCAATTCCCTTCCTTTACACGCAGGGCCGCAACGCACGGGGCAAACAGCCACGGCAGGCAAGCCAGCGCATACAGGCAGAGGCTGTCCTGCAGGGGGGCATAGCCGCGTCCGCCTGTGAGTAGTGAAATATAGCCGATTCCCACAAGAACATAGGCAGTTTTGCGCAGATATGCCGGATCGGCAATGCTTGCCGCCACAGCGCACCATGTGCTCAGGGCAGCCAAAGCCCACGGCATGACAGTAGCAAGCATGGGGCCGGAAATTTCCTGTGGCAGGCCAAAAAAATGGTTGATGCCACAGAAAATTGCTGCGGTTCCGCTCATCAGGACCAGCATGAAGGTTATGCCGGTGGAAATCGTGATGCCCAGCGCCCAGAGTGTATTGACCGGGAGGTGAAACAGCAGGCGCAGGCGTCTGTCGTGACATTCGGGCAGCATCTGCACTGCGGCCATCCAAGCGGCCGAGGCGAGGAAGGCCCATTTCAGCGAGGTGAAATAAATGGTTTTTTTGACAATAAGGCCGTTCCATGTGTCCACAGCGCCGTGCATGGCCAGTACACCTCTGAAGGTCAGCCAATAATCGAGCAGGGCCGCCGCGCACAAAAAGACGGGCAACCACCAGAAGTGGCGCAGTTTTATTTTTTCTTTGTGCAACAATGCCCTGAGCATGTCAGTATCTCCCTGTCAGTCCCACGAAGGCGTCTTCCAGGGTCATGCTCACCGGTTCAAGGCCTCCGGCAGGGACGGGAATGCCCCTGTCTGCAAGGTAGGCAGCAATCACATCCCTGCTTTCGCGGCTGAAAAGCATGAGCCTGTCCGCTCCATATTCAATGCGGAAAATCGGACCATCGCCGTTTTGCAGGCTTTTCCCTGCTTCGGAGACGGGCAGGTCGTAGCGCGTAAAGGAACGCATAAAGTCGGTATGGCGGGCGTTTTCAAGCACCACTCCTTTTTGGATGATAACCAGGGAATCCAGAAGATTTTCCAGTTCCTGCACCACATGGGAAGTAAGGAGCACTGTGGTGCCGTTGCGCTGCACATGATCGCGCAGAAAATCCAGAAAAAGCCGCCTGTAGCCGACATCCAGCCCTAAAGAATAATCGTCAAGAATGATAAGATCGGCGTGCTGCGCAAGCATGAGGCCCAGTGTGACCTGCGAGCGTTGTCCGCAGGACAGTCGGCTGATGCGCCTGTTTTTCGGAACACCCATGCGCTCTATGATATTGTGAAAAACGCGGCTTTCCCAGCGGGGGTAAAAAGGTGCGTAAAAATGTTCCACCTCTGCGATGGTCATAAAGGTATACTGCACAAAGCCTTCATGCAGCAGGGCAATGCGCGCCCTGACCTGTGGAGGGAGAGCATGGCTCGGATGCTCAAAAATTGTGCAACTGCCGGAATCCGGCATCAAAAATCCCATGAGTATGTTGATGCTCGTGCTTTTTCCTGCGCCGTTCTTGCCCAGCAGGCCTGTGATTTCACCGCGCCGCACGTCAAAATCAAGGCCGTGCAGAACCTCAACGCCGTTGTAGCTGTGGCGCACATTCCGGCAACTGATAACTGTATCCGTCATTTTTCGTTCTTCTCGCGGGAGCCCGCGGCCGTTACACTCCAGGTGGCGGCGGGAGCTTTAAGCAGTTCTTTCAGTGCCGCGGTAACGTCTGCGGGTGTCAGCGTTCCGAGCATGGTTTCATCGGAAAAATTCCAGTCCAGATACGGAAGACCCGTCATGACCTGCGCATCAAGCATGCGCTGCCAGTAGCGCGCATTTGTACGGTTGGCCCGCAGGTGTGTGATCATGGGCTTGCGCAGGCGATCAAGCTCTTCCGCTTCCACCTGCCGAGGTGCGAGATTCTTTAGATAATCGGTCACAATCTGCCTGTGCGCGCGGGCAGCGCTTACGTCTGCCTCCAGCAGGGCAAAGTTGTTTTCGCGCGGCAGCGGGCGGTAAATCACTGAGGGGCTGTAGCTCACGCCGAGTCTTTCGCGCAGATCTCGCCGCAAGTCATCGCGCAAAACAGATGCCGCCATCTGTCGTGCGAGCAGCGTCTTGCGCCCGTCTTCCGGCGACCAGTCCAGACGCCATGCCCGCCTGACAAAAGACTGATCCACTGTGTCGGGGACTTCACTGCTGACTTCTTTTCCCGCGGGAAAGTTCAACGGAGCCGGTGTGTGCGCCGGAGAGAGCTGCGGCGTGAAAGCGGCGAAGTAGCGTTGGGCCAGTTCCAGGGTTTTTGCCTGGTCTATATCACCACCGATGACGAGGTGCATCGGGCCTGCCCTGCGGCTTTTGCGCAAAAAATCGCGTAAGGCGTCAAGGGAGCATTGCCGGGCCGCATCCGTTTCAAGCGAGAGAAAGTGCGTGGCATTGCCGTAAAAAAAGGCTCTTCCTTCCACACGCGACAAAGCTTCAACCGTTTCGCGGCGTGTACGTTCGGAGGCGGCGAGGGTGCGGATGGTTTTTTGCAGGGCCTTCTTGTCAATATGAGGGTCGGAAAACTGCGTCCATACGGCTTGCATCAATCCCTCAAGCTGGTCGGCATCGCCGGAGATGCTGATGCCCGCATGGTACGGACCGTGCATTTCTTTTACCGTTCCGCCAAGGCTGCTGGTCAGCCTTTGTGTAGCATCGCGCTCAAGGGCTCCCAGACCACTTTCGGCGAGTACGGCTGAAGCCGTGCGTGCAAGCAGGGCATCGGTGTCGCTTTGCGGCAGGTATCCACGCCCGAAAAACAGATGGACCCACGCCCGGTTCGGCTCAAATGCCAGAGGCATCATGTGTACGCGCAGATGCGGAGTTATGTCGGCCTCGTAGACGATGATTTCCTTTTCGCTGCCGGTGGGGACAATGTGCCTGGCAACGGCAGGCTCCGGATATGTTGCCTGCGGCGGCAACGGAAGATAGGGGAATTTTTTTTCGTCCGCCAATGTCGGCATCGTTTCTGTGCCCGCAGCCGCAATCCCCTCACGCCAGACCCGTGCGATCTCGTCACGCTCAGGTGGGTTTGTGCTGCCGACAGCCACAAAAATATCGTCCGCGCGCAGCATTTCCGCAGCGGCGCTGTTTACGACAGAGGGTGTCACCAGCGGGCGTTGCTCCCGAAACATCTCCAGATCAAAAGCCTTGGACGTGCAGACCGTATCCGCGTTGACGGTACTTACAAATTCATCGGCCACTTCGGCGTTGTTTTTTCCCATGCGCTGTTTTCTGGAACGTTTGAGATCATTCTCAATCATCGCAAGCGCATAAGAAATTTCCTGACTGCTGAATCCGGCGGATGCGGCACGCGCCGTTTCGCGTGCGAGTGCCGCAAGTGCCTTGTGCCAGCCGCCGGAAGAAGTGCTTGCAACCATACTCACAGAGGGTTGCAAACCTTCCCGGCGAGCCATGAAGCGCGCGCTGTTCCAGAGAGAATCCCGCTGGTCACGGGCGAGCAGGCGTTGCCGCATGCACTGGGCAACAACCCTGTCAAGAAGGAGGTTGCGCCTCCATTCGCGGGAATCATGCGCGTGGTGGCGATCAAAGCGCATGATCACGGCAATGTCCTCACCGCTGATGTCGCGTTTTTCAGCCTCAGCCACAAGCCCGCCGGGCGTGATCCTTCCCCATGAGTCGGGAAAGGGCAGAGGGCCTGGATTGCTCACGGACTGGAAGGATCGGCTCACAAGCGGGATTATTTGCTCCGGTGTGACATCCCCCACGGCCACCACGACCATCCGCTCCGGATGATACCATTTGCGATAAAAGTGCCGCAATTTTTCCGGCGAAGCAGTTTTGATGCTTTCTTCAGTACCGATGGTCTGATTGACAAAGGCTGTCCCGGCATACAGGACGGCGGTCCGCATGCGGCGGTTGCGCATGGTTTCACTGTCACGTGCATTTTTTTCTGCAAGAATGACGCCTTTTTCCTTTTCAACTTCTAGAGGATCAAATGTGATCCCGTCGGCGAAATCACGGAGGACAGTCAGCCCCATTACAAGAGAAGCTTCTTTTGTGTCGGCAAGATGGAGCTTGTAGACTGTTTCAAGGCGGGAGGTGTGCGCGTTGGTGTCTCCGCCGAAACTCATGCCATGTTGCTGGAAAAAATGGATCAGCGTGCCCGGCGCGAAATTGCGGGAGCCGTTGAAAGCCATATGCTCCACAAAATGGGCATAGCCGGACTCATCGGGATTTTCCATGAGCGAACCGGCCTGCACGTTGAGATAGATGGAAACACGGCCTTTGGGGTGCGCGTTCGGAATCACTGCGTAGCGGACTCCGTTGTCCAGACGGCCAAAAATAATGGCGCTGTCCGGCGGTATATCCGTCCCGTGTTGCTCGTGAGCCCATTTGCCGTTATACCATGCGGCCTCCTGTGGCTGCGCTGCGCCGCAAAAGGAAAAAAATACAAGCAGTGTCAGGCAGGCAGGCGAAAAGATATGCCGGATAGGGTGCACGATAGCCTCGCATTCAGAAGGTCACAAGAAGCAGGGTTTAGCGCAAGCCTACAGGCCGGTGCACGCTGAACGCTCAAGCGTGCATACTCTCGATGCAGTTCCGCTGCGTGGCCTTGTGGACGCCGTTTGTACCGGGCGGCTGCGCTGCATGCGGCCGGGCATTCATTGCCTGCCGCAGGTGCAAAATGGGTGGGCTATGCGCGACACGATATTTAAAAAAAAGAAAACCAAAGTCAATGCCAACGCGCATGGAGGCAGAGGCGGAAGCATAGCCGCCGTGCTGTGCCCAAATAGCATTGGGGCATTGTTGTTCGCTGCCGGAATGCGCGGGAGTGCTCGCGTACCGATGTTGTCAGATTGACAAAAGTTCCGCGCTTCGCAGAGTTTGTGCCGTCAAGCCGCTTTGCGGCTTGACGGCAGGATTCGGAGATCCAGGCGTACGTTCAAAGGAGAAAATTATCTTCTTTCGCTACAGGTCGCGGTTTTCGATTCCTCCCTGTCCCCCGTATCCTCCGCTTTCTGTGTGGCCGTGGATCGGGCCATAGTTCTGGCTGTGGTCCGGCAGGCCATGCCCGGTGAGGGGCAGCAGCAGATAACTGGTGACCAGCGTCACATTGGGCGTTTTCTGGGCGGTTTCGATGGCCAGATGGCGCTCGCTGTCATCCTTGACCACGCCCAGCAGAACCACGCGGCCGGAATTGACCTCCGTGTCAACGCGGCTTGACGAAAGCCCTTTTGTGCCGATGAGGCGGGCGCGCAAGCTGGCGGCCAGGGAAATGTCGCCTGTTTCGCTTGTGGCGGGTTCAAACCAGTGGGCCGTGACCGAGCGCGGCTTGTAGCGGCGGGCGATGGTCAGGGCTTTTTCCTGCATGTCGGGGGGAATCTGGCCTACCAGAAAGACCTGGCTGTAATAGCTGTAGACGGCCACCGCCCAACCGCCCGAAAAACTTTCGTTGATCAGGGCAGTCTTGATTTTTGCGGACAGTTTTCGGTCGGCGGTAATCGTGTCCATGAGCCGCTGGTCATCATACAGGCCGTAGCCGCCGTAGGCGCACCCGTTCAGGGCCATTGCCGACAGCAGAAGCAGAAGAAGGGCCAGACGCTGCATAGCATTCTCCACGGTTGGATTGTGTACGGAAAAACTCCCGGCAAAACTCATTCCCGTTCGCGCCGGATGCGCGCGCCCACGGCGTTGAGCTTGCTTTCGATGCGTTCGTAACCGCGATCCAGATGGTAGATGCGGCGAACTTCTGTGGTGCCCCTGGCAGCCAGCCCGGCCAGCACCAGAGATGCGCTGGCCCGCAGGTCAGAAGCCATGACCGGCGCTCCGGTCAGCTTCTGCACGCCCCGGATCATGGCCGTGTAGCCGGAAACCCTGATGCGCGCGCCCATGCGGTTCAGTTCCTGAACGTGCATGTAGCGGTTTTCAAAAATGCTTTCCTCCACCACTCCGGCCCCGTCGGCCAGGCACATGAGGGCCATGATCTGGGCCTGCATGTCTGTGGGAAAGCCCGGATAGGGCTGGGTGGTCACGTCAGTGGCGTGTAGGGTGGCGCCGCGGCGCGCCAGCGTGCCCTCGGGTGTCTGGCTGATTTCCATGCCCATGCTGCGCAGCTTGAGGATAACGGCTTCCAGTTCCTCGAAAGGGCAGTGCCGCAGGAGCAGTTCTCCGCCAGTGATGCCTGCGGCCACAAGAAAGGTTCCCGCTTCGATGCGGTCCGGCATGACGGCGTATTCCCCGCCGTGCAGGGTCGGTACGCCCCTGATGCGGATGGAGGGGGTTCCGTGTCCTTCGATCTGTGCTCCGCAGGCGCGCAAAAAGTTGGCCAGATCAACGACTTCCGGCTCCCGGGCGGCATTTTCCAGAACGGTTTCGCCTTCGGCCAGTGCCGCGGCCATGAGCAGATTTTCCGTTCCGCCCACCGTGGGCATATCCAGAATGATATGCGCGCCCTTCAGGCGGCGGCAGCGGCCCAGAATATAGCCTTCTTCCAGTTGAAAGCTCGCGCCCATGCGCTCCAGCCCCTTCAGATGCTGGTCCACCGGCCGGGCGCCGATGGCGCAGCCGCCGGGCAGGGCCACGCGGGCGCGGCCAATGCGGGCCAGCAGGGGGCCGAGGCAGAGCACCGAGGCGCGCATGGTACGCACCAGATCATAGGGGGCTTCGGGCAGCAGATCGCCGGGGCGCGCTTCCACGCGGCCGTTCTGGTAGTCGCAGGCGCACCCCAGCAGGTTGAGCAGCTTCAGCGTGGTATGGATGTCCCGCAGGTCGGGCACGTTGGAAATGCTCACAGGCCCGTCCAGAAGAATGGAGGCAAAAAGAATGGGCAGTGCCGCGTTTTTTGCGCCGCTGACCTCAATGACTCCAGTAAGGGGAACGCCGCCTTCGATAACCAGTTTGTCCATACCGCCCCCGGAAGTGGATGCTGTTGCAAAAAATTCTCTCCGCAACGGGAGATTGCCCGTGCCCTGCGCCACAAAAGCAAGAGTAGAGGTTTTTCTTGAAAAAATCCAGAGAATGGGGAGCCCCCCCTCGGGCGCGGAGCGATGCCCACCCATGCAGGATTTTGCGTCCGATGCAAAGATGGGGAGCCCCCCCTCGGGCGCGGAGCGATGCTGCGCCCTGCCAAGTCAGAAAAACGTTGCAGGGTGCGGTATTGGTGGCTTTTCCCGCAGGGCGGAGCGGCGTGGAGCAAAAAAGTCTTGCAAAAAAGCTCTGTCCTGCGTACACAGAAATTTCTGTGGCGGAAGTAGCTCAGTTGGCAGAGCACCTGGTTGTGGCCCAGGTGGCCGTGGGTTCAAATCCCATCTTTCGCCCCACACATTTGAAAAAACCCGCAGCGCTCTCTGTCTGCGGGTTTTTTTGTCTCCGCGCGGCCCGTTGGTAGGGGTGTCCAGCATGACAGCCAGCATGCGGTGGGACACGATTCGTTTTTTTTCGCAAAAAAGCGATTGACATGAGGGGTGGGGTTGGTTCATAAGGAGATTTCGCGCTGTGAACTTTTGTGAGGCAAAAATTTTTGCCTGAAGAAAAAAAGAAGTTGACAGGTTCGGCGAAAGGGCGCATAAGCACCCTTCGCGCCGGGAGCGCGGGGGCGAAGGCCCTGGTTGTTCAT
>NZ_RQYH01000081.1 GCF_003860215.1 Desulfovibrio sp. OH1186_COT-070
ACGTGGACGTGGCCACGGAAATGACGCGCTTCGTGCGCAACCAGATCCTCACCCAGTCCGCTGTGGCCATGCTTTCCCAGGCCAACAGCCTGCCCCAGTTGGCCATGTCGCTCATCGGCAGATAGCGAACGCACTGCGCGCATTCCGGGAGCGCGCCCGGAACACGAGAAAAAGCCGACCCGCAAAAGCGGGTCGGCTTTTTTGGGGCTGGCTGCATTTTCATGGCCCTTTCTGCCCTTTCTGCCTTACGGGCGCCCCGAAACGCTCCTTCCCCTGTCAAATACATGACATTTTTCCCGTGCGCCCGACACACATCCTGCCCCAACAGACGCCACGCTCCTTTCCTCCGCATGACTGTGCATATCCTGCCTCCAAGACACAGCAATTTTTTCTGCATGGCTGGCACGGATCCTGCTTGTGGCAATGTGCAGGTTTTTTTGGGGAAAACCTTGCCGCCTGAAGCCACGAAACAGGCGGAAAGGCCCCGTCGTCTGGGGAATCCGTTGTATCGGGCAGGTACGTTACCGGAACGGATATCAGCAACAAAAAACCCGTCCGCGCTGACGGGGAAAAACGGCGGAAGCCCGCAGGGAAGCGGGCGCGCGCAGTGCGCCGCCGGGCAGCAGAACATTCATGGAGGAATGTCATGTATATCAACAGCAACCATATGGCAAACAATGTGGCCAATACCCTGACCAGCCATTACGGCAACCTCAGAACCTCAACCCAGCGTCTTTCCACGGGCCTGCGCGTCAACTCCGCGGCTGACGACGCCGCCGGCCTCGCCATCCGCGAACTGATGCGCACAGACATCGCGGCCCTGCAGCAGGGCGTGCGTAACGCCAACGACGCCATATCCATGATTCAGACCGCTGACGGCGCGCTGGCCGTTATCGACGAAAAGCTCACGCGCATGAAGGAACTGGCCGAACAGGCAGCCACCGGCACCTACGACTCCACCCAGCGCCTGATGATCGAATCCGAATATCAGGCCATGGCGTCGGAAATTACACGTATCGCCAATGCCACGGACTTCAACGGCATCCATCTGCTCAACGGCAACCTGTCTTCGGATACGCACGACGGTTCGGGTCTGGTTTCCACCGGCAAGCTCAAGGTGCACTTCGGCTCCATGAACGACTCGGCAGAAGACTACTACTACATCCAGATCGGCACGAGCACGGCCTCGGCCCTGGGCGTGGGCAACGAGGCCGCTCCGACTTCCCTGGCCTACACGGTTTCCACCCAGCAGGCCGCGCAGAGCGCTCTGGTGGGCCTGACCGAGGCCGTGGTCTCCAAGGACAAGATCCGCGCCCACCTCGGCGCGCTGCAAAACAGGCTGGAAAACACCATCTCCAACCTGACCACCCAGGCGGAAAACCTGCAAGCCGCCGAATCCCGCATTTCCGACGTGGACGTGGCCACGGAAATGACGCGCTTCGTGCGCAACCAGATCCTCACCCAGTC
>NZ_RQYH01000082.1 GCF_003860215.1 Desulfovibrio sp. OH1186_COT-070
GCCATACATTTAAAGAGTGCGTAATAGCTCACTGGTCAAGTGGTAGAGCGCCGAAAATGAACGGGGCTAAAATCTAATACCGAAGCTGTGGACTACGAAAGTAGTGGTAGAGGAGCAATGTGTAAGAGACGAAGCATAAGGCGTAAGCCGATGTGGATTTTACAGAAGAGAGAATGCTGGCATGAGTAGCGAAAGGTGAGTGAGAATCTCACCCGTCGAAAACCTAAGGATTCCTGAGGAAGGCTCGTCCACTCAGGGTAAGTCGGGACCTAAGCCCAGGCTGAAAAGCGTAAGCGATGGACAACAGGTTGAGATTCCTGTACTATCTTTGAATGTTTAAGAGATGTACTGACGCAGGAGGATATGTTGAGCGTGTGAATGGTAGAGCACGTCTAAGTATGTAGGTAGAATTTTGAGGCAAATCCCAAAATTTAATACTGAGATACGATGGGGATCGAAAAACAAGTAGAGAAGCAACAGACTCCAAACTGCCAAGAAAAGGTACTATTGAGTGAGAAGATACCCGTACCAAAACCGACACAGGTAGGCAAGGAGAGAATCCTAAGACGCGCGGAAGAACCTTTGTTAAGGAACTCGGCAAAATGACCCCGTAACTTCGGGAGAAGGGGTGCTCTTTAGGGTGCAAGCCCAGAAGAGCCGCAGTGAATAGGCCCAAGCGACTGTTTATCAAAAACACAGGTCTCTGCTAAACCGTAAGGTGATGTATAGGGGCTGACGCCTGCCCGGTGCTGGAAGGTTAAGAGGAGTGGTTAGCTTCGGCGAAGCTACGAATCGAAGCCCCAGTAAACGGCGGCCGTAACTATAACGGTCCTAAGGTAGCGAAATTCCTTGTCGGGTAAGTTCCGACCCGCACGAAAGGCGTAATGATTTGGGCACTGTCTCAACGAGAGACTCGGTGAAATTTTAGTACCTGTGAAGATGCAGGTTACCCGCGACAGGACGGAAAGACCCCGTGGAGCTTTACTGTAGCCTGATATTGAAATTCGGCACAGCTTGTACAGGATAGGTAGGAGCCTTTGAAACGTGAGCGCTAGCTTACGTGGAGGCGTTGGTGGGATACTACCCTAGCTGTGTTGGCTTTCTAACCCGCACCACTTATCGTGGTGGGAGACCGTGTCAGGTGGGCAGTTTGACTGGGGCGGTCGCCTCCTAAAAGGTAACGGAGGCGCTCAAAGGTTCCCTCAGAATGGTTGGAAATCATTCATAGAGTGTAAAGGCATAAGGGAGCTTGACTGCGAGACCTACAAGTCGAGCAGGGTCGAAAGACGGACTTAGTGATCCGGTGGTTCCGCATGGAAGGGCCATCGCTCAACGGATAAAAGCTACCCCGGGGATAACAGGCTTATCTCCCCCAAGAGTTCACATCGA
>NZ_RQYH01000083.1 GCF_003860215.1 Desulfovibrio sp. OH1186_COT-070
AACAGAATAATGCATTATCTGAATACTATTCTTTCAAGGAATAGAACAATATTAAATTCATCTACATTATAGACGAAAGGACTAGCTAACACTAGTCCTTTTTTATGTATAGCTTTTGATCTACTCGTTACACTCGCAGAAAAAGCTATACATATAATCAAAACCAACCCACCATAAATTTTAATTGTAAAATAATTGCTTTTTGACTTCACGATATCGCTTTAATGATTTGGATTGGTTGTTAAGTTGGAATTAATCCAACTTAAAACCTGCACCAATCGCCACCTCAGTGGCTATCATTTTCGCTTTGCTCGTCAAAAATTTTCTCATTTCACAATGTAAAATTTAGGTTTGGCAAGCATCGTATTTGCTAGCCACTTCATTCGCTACGCTCATTTCGTGACTGCAAATACACTTGTTGGGGGCATGCCCCCAATCCCCCTGCCAAATGCTAGCCATATAACAAAATTAGTTGTAAGCATAAATGCATTCACTTCTTTTCTATATAAATATGAACGAAGTGAATAAGCGTCGGGAAAGCAGCAAAAAGTTTCCTTTTTGCTGTTGGAGCATGGGGTTTCAGGGGGTGCAGTATCTGACGTCAATGCCGAGCGAAAGCGAGCCGAAGGGTAGCATTTACGTTAGATAACCCCCTGATATGCTCCGACGCTTTATATAGAAAAGAAGATTTAACTACTTAAATTCTTATTATAGGTTGATATGATAGTTTCTATTAAGAATTTCTTTGTTCTAATTTTTCACTTGTTTTGTTCTAATTTCTTTTAACAAATGTTCTTTTTTTTTTAGAACTGTTATGATATATTTAGAATAACTTAAAATAAAGGAGTGATTGAAAGTGAAAGAAAGATATGGAACAGTATATAAGGGCTCTCAGAGGCTCATAGACGAACAAAGTGGAGAAGTAATAGAGGTAGATAAGTTATACCGAAAACAAACGTCTGGTAACTTCGTAAAGGCATATATCGTTCAACTAATAAGTATGTTAGATATGATTGGTGGAAAAAAACTTAAAATCGTAAATTACATTCTTGATAACGTACACTTAAGTAATAACACAATGATAGCTACTACGAGAGAAATAGCTAAAGCTACAAACACAAGCTTACAAACCGTAACTACAACTCTTAAAATCTTAGAAGATGGAAATATTATAAAAAGAAAAACTGGAGCTTTAATGTTAAACCCAGAATTACTTATGAGAGGCGATGACCAAAAACAAAAATACCTCTTACTCGAATTTGGGAACTTTGAGCAAGAGGCATCAGAAAAACAGAATAATGCATTATCTGAATACTATTCTTTCAAGGAATAGAACAATATTAAATTCATCTACATTATAGACGAAAGGACTAGCTAACACTAGTCC
>NZ_RQYH01000084.1 GCF_003860215.1 Desulfovibrio sp. OH1186_COT-070
CCCTGATGACAACTCAATCTGCGCTTCAAGTCGGCAAACTTCCCTTCAAGCAGATTGGTCGTTTTATGGATGTTGAGTTCGGGGTAACGCTCAAAGGTAAACAGCCGCTCAAGGCTGCGTTTTAAGCTGTTGTACGCGCTTCTCAAGCGTTTGTGCGTGTAATGCGACTTGCCGGTGATGGGGTTGGTGCTGCGCTCGTTGATGAAGCTTTTATGTCGCTCGTACCACGCCTCCAACGCTCCTGCAAAGCCAGCCCGCGTGCTGTTTTTCAGGCTTAACGCCAACTCGCGCAACTCACACGCCGCCACGCTTTTCGGCCTGCGGGTGAGATAGCGGTTTACAGTCTGTACTTGGTGAAAGTGGCACAGTTGCATCGGCACTCCGGGCAAGAGTTTGTCCAACCCTCTGCGCCCGTCGCAGGTAATGCTCCGGATGACCGTGCCTTTTTCTTGGACTGCGGTGATGGTTGCCAGGTAAAGTGCGGTGGTTTCATAAGCGACTTCATCGACAAACAGCGCCTGTTTGCTGATGGAATCCAAGAGCACCATCACCCCGTAATCGCGCCCGAAGTAGGTGGTATCGATGATGAGGTTGGCGGTTTTTGGTGTCGGAAGTACGGATTTTGTCTGAGCTTTTTTCAGATAGCGGGCGATGGTTTTGCGGCTGACGTTGTAGTGTTTGGCGAGCTCTGCGGCGGTTTGTTTGCCTTGGCTGTAGTGTTGCCATAGTGCGTCTGCATTGAGTTTTTGTCCGCCCGAAAATCGTTTGCCACAGCACGAACATCTGTAGCGTTGCTTGGCATTTTGCCGACCGTCTTTTCTGACATGTTTTGAAGCGCAAAAAGGGCATTTTTTGTGTTCAAAGGTTTTGACTCCGCTTAAAGCCTTGCAGCGTAAGGCTCGCAGCCGTTTTTAACACCTTTTTTGTCCCTTACGCCCGAAAACGCTTTCCGGTCAATCCCATTGTACTTGCGTAGCACCCGCTTCGCCTGATTGCAAAAATTCTCAATGCCGTTGATGTGGTTTTGCCGGTCGGCAAATGCCTTGCTGTGGTTAATCCTATGGTGGTGAAAACCGCTCACATCCAGTACGTCATAACTGCTCAGACTGTCCGTATAAACCACGCTGTCCGGCATGAGCTTCTTCGTAATAACAGGAAATAAACTTTCCCTCTTGGCATTGTTCACCACAACGGTATAAACCTTGCCGCCGCGTTTGAGGATACCGAAAACCACCACTTTGCCTGCGCCTCCTCTGCCGCGTTTTCCTTTGCGCTTACCGCCGAGGTAACTCTCGTCCAATTCTAAAAACCTGGTCTGCCTGCAAAGTCAAATGATGACTGATAACGAGGCGGGTTTTGCGGTCAAAGAGTATGGC
>NZ_RQYH01000085.1 GCF_003860215.1 Desulfovibrio sp. OH1186_COT-070
CAATACTTTTGTCCGCATGACCAAGATGCGGATTTATAGCGGGATCCCTGAAAAAGCGGACAGACAGTCTCGAATAAAGCGCTTTATTCAACAGGTTAAAAGTAGAGTGCTGGCTGATTTTTTGCGGGAGCTGGTATAGCGGGGTCTCCGAAAAATCATACAGATAGAGACCTTTGCAAAATTCCCTCCAATCCCCTAAATTTCCTCCCAAGATATTTAGGGGATTTCTCATGAGCACCTTCTTTCAGCAAACCGCCCAAGCCATGATTGCCAAACACATCGACCGCTTCCCTCTACTGAAGCTGGAGCAAGTAATTGATTGGCAACCGATCGAGCATTACCTGAACCATCAAAGAACCCGTTACCTTCGAGACCACCGCGGTCGTCCGGCTTATCCCCTGTTGTCTATGTTCAAAGCCGTTTTGCTCGGCCAATGGCACAGCCTTTCTGCTCCCGAACTCGAACACAGCCTCATTACCCGCATCGATTTCCATCTGTTTTGCCGTTTTGACGAACTGAGCATCCCCGATCACAGCACCTTATGCCGTTACCGCAACTGGCTGGCGCAAGACAACACCTTGGCCGAATTACTGACTGCCAACTGACGGACAAGGGCTTAAAAGTAGAGAAAGCATCCGCCGCCATCGTTGACGCTACCATTATTCAGACGGCCGGCGGCAAACAGCGTCAGGCCATAGAAGTGGACGCCGAAGGGCAAGTCAATAGCCAAACCACACCGAGTAAAGACAGCGATGCCCGTTGGGTGAAGAAAGACGGCCGATACAGACTGGGCGACAAACAACATACCCGTACCGATGCGGAAGGCTACATTGAGAAACTGCACATCACTGCCGCCAATGCCCATGAGTGCAAACACCTGCTGCCTTTGTTGGAAGGCCTAGCCAAAGGCACGACTGTCTATGCCGATAAAGGCTACGACAGTATGGAAAACCGGCAACATCTGGAAGAACATCAGCTGCGGGACGGCATCATGTGCAAATCCCACCGCAACCGGCCGCTGACGGAAGCGCAAACCAAACGTAACCGACATTTATCGAAAACCCGTTATGTGGTCGAACAAAGCTTTGGTACGCTGCACCGTAAATTCCGTCATGCCCGGGCAGCCTATTTTGGTCTGAGCAAAGTGAGTGCGCAAAGCCATCTGAAGGCGATGTGTTTGAACCTGTTGAAAGCAGCCAACAGGCTACGTGCGCCTGTTGTTGCCTGAATAGCAGTTCAGATACCCAATTATCGGGTGTCCGAGAGGAATAAAGGGAGTATTTGGAACGGAAAACAGCCGAAACCCTGTGTTTGGGGTTCAGCTGTTGGGTAAAAGGGGTATTTTGCAAAGGTCTCAG
>NZ_RQYH01000086.1 GCF_003860215.1 Desulfovibrio sp. OH1186_COT-070
AACCTGAAGTTATAGAAAGCGATATTTACACAACTTCAGAAGAAGAAAGAACAGCTAAAGCCTTACGGGACAAGGAAATGTTAAAATCACATGTCAAGACGTGTTAAAATCACACGCAAATGATACTGAATATACTACTACTACTGAAAATAGTCGTAGTGGTAATTATCACAATAATATAATAAATAAAATTAGAGTTGAGTTAGGTATTAATATTACTCCTGCATATAAAAATGAAATATTAAAGTTATCCTCATGCTTTGATGCTAAGTTTATTAATTATGCTATCGAGTATACATCTATTAATGGATCTAGACCAAAACAATTTCTTTTGAAAGTTTTAAGTAACTGGAAAAACGCTAATATTACAACTTTAGAACAAGCAAAAAATTTTAAAATAAGTAATAAAAAAAACAGTATTGTTCAATTTTCTAAGGAGAAAACACCTGAATGGTTAAATAATAGAACAAATAGAAATGAAAATGAAGAAATGTCAGAAGAAGAAAGAGCTAAGTTTGAAAAAAAAAGAGAAGAATTTAAAAGATTATTAGAAGAAGATTGGAAAGAATAAAAAGGTCCAAAATAAATGACTTGGATCTTTTTTGAAAACTCATTATTTGAAATATTAATGTATTTATATTGTAGTGGAGAAATACTAAATAGCTAAACGATATATAGATTTTTTCACAACAATTTCCTTTTCTAAGAGTCTTTAGTAATCTTTAATAGCTTGCTAAAGGCTTTTTTGAGGAAATAAAGCGTTAGTTATTATCAGATTTCTTCTTATGCAAATAAATATCTAAGATTATTAATTTTAATTTCAATAAATGTTTTACTTAACTTGCTAATGTTATATTCTAAGATTTTATAGTTTTCAGCTCTAAGTTATATTAGTATTCACTGTATTGGTTTAATTAAAAATTCTAAACAGTATAATGATTCTTCTCGGCATAATTGTGCATCTGTGATATAGTATAGCTATATTGAATTAACACCGTTTTCATTAAAATGTCTCCTATTAGGTTTTTAGTAAGTTTTGTTAGCTTACTGGAGACCTTTTTTAGAAAATAATAAAGATACATAATAGATAATATACCAAAAGTTAATCTTTAATATCTCTCTCGACACCTCCTATCTTACTTAGTAGTAGAAAGAGTTATTTAATTATTTTTCATTTAACTAAACAATCAAAACTAAAGCTTTACTTTTTAGTAACTTTGTATTGTTTAAGATTGAACAATGTTAAAAGGCTTTAAAACTTTTAATTCGACTTTTATCGACGTGATTATTTATGTATGCTATAGTGTATGTG
>NZ_RQYH01000087.1 GCF_003860215.1 Desulfovibrio sp. OH1186_COT-070
AACCCGCGCGAACTCTTTCACATTGTGCGTTATGAGCGTAAAGCCCTGGGCTATGGCTTGAGCGGCAATCAGCATATCCATGCCGCCTATGGGCGTGCTCTGCCTTTCAAGCATCGCCCTGATCTTTCCGTAGGCAAGAGCAGAGCCTGCGTCAAACGAGGCAATTTCCAGAGGCAGAAGAAAGGCTTGCCGGAAAATTTTTCTCCCTGGCTGCGCTTTTTTCAACCCCGTACTGGAGTTCGGCAACGGTGATCGAGGATATGGCAATGTCCCCCGGCACAAACCGCTCAAAATGCCTGCGCACTTCCGGCGGCCTGTTCTTTGGTTTGGGGTCTCATGTATTCCGCAAACGGCTAGCAGCCCGGCTGATAAACCTGCGCTGCATGGGCTAAAAAGCCGGAGCGGGTATAACCGCAGGCTTTCGCTTTTCTGTCTGTTTCTTCCAGAATCGCCCTGGGCAGCGAGATGGTTACCCTGACCGGAACCATATCGAGGCTGGGAGCGGGGAAAAGCTGATACAGCACATCTTCGGGCATGGGAAGTCCATCTTCCTCCCGTATTTTCCGCACCATTTCTTTCACGTCTTCAAGGGGAGAAGGCGCAGGAACAGGCTTTTTTTCTGAAACCATATGCTGAAGAACAACCTCCAGAATATCTTCGCCATACTCCATACACTCTTCAACAGAATACCCACCCGTGACGGCATTGGGAATGTCCGGAAAGTACACAGAGTAGTTTCCTGCTTCTTCCTTCACAAACGCTCCGATATAGTAGGTTTTCACTGTACTTTCCCTCCGGAAACAAATGTGCATATGACTGGTGCACAAAAAACGGTTTCTTGCGCTCTCGTCCCAGTGCTTTTCATGTGCATGGCACTGCGTTCCGTATTTGATGGGCGAAGAACTTCCCCGCTTCGATCAACGAAGTTTTATGCCAATCTGTTTTTCGATGCTTGCCAGCGTGCCGATCGGGATGTCTTTGGCATGCCGTGGCACAAAGGTGTATTTGCCGTCCGGGGCTGTGACTTTGGTATGCTTGCTGCCTTCCTCAACGGTACAGCCCCATTCTGTCGTGAGCTTTTTCAAAATTTCTCTGGCAGTCAATGAGTGCCCCCTTCCACGCGACAATACACATTCAGTACGTAAAATTTTACGTACCGTCAAGATTTGGGGCCTCTCAATCAACCCACGTTTCGCATTTCAGATCGGGAACCCGCGCGAACTCTTTCACATTGTGCGTTATGAGCGTAAAGCCCTGGGCTATGGCTTGAGCGGCAATCAGCATATCCATGCCGCCTATGGGCGT
>NZ_RQYH01000088.1 GCF_003860215.1 Desulfovibrio sp. OH1186_COT-070
TTTTGCCAACCCGCCAAGCTGTCGGCGGATTTCATCCGCAATCGCCAGCTTTAGCTGTTTCCGATACCACCGGCTTTAGCCGGTGGAGCATTCATTTTCTCGCAAAAATAGCAAGAGCATGGCGAAAAACGGGAGTTTTCGCCATGAACAAGCCAGAAACCTTGACCCGGCAGCTTGGCAGAACCATACGCGCCAAGCGCAGAACCTTGGGGCTGACGCAGGAATAACTGGCGGAAATGCTGAGCATCGGGCATCAGGCCCTGTCGCGGATCGAGCAGGGAAAAATGGCCCCGAAAATGGACCACCTGCCGCGCATGGCCGAAAGCCTTCAGCGCTCCGTTCCTGATCTTTTCCGGCCAACAGACGGTACAGAGCCACGGCATACGCGGCATATCGAAGAAATGCTGCGGGACTTGCCGGTGGAAAAGCAGGAATTTGTGGCAAGGCATGTGTCCGGGTTTGTTGCGCTGCTGTGTCTGAAATAGCCGCGGCACGGCAACAGCCTGGAGCGAGCGTGCCACCGGCTTCTTCTATGGCTGCCCGTGGCCCATGACATAAGGAAAATCATGACTGCCCGGACAAGAGGGAGACTTGCCTGTGGCCGGAGTGCGGATTGCAAACGTGAAACGCGCATGCAGGGCGGGGTCTTGACACCTCACCTTACGGGTATATATTAATAATATATATTTCGGAGGTTGCCATGCAACAGGCCAGATTATTCCGGAACGGCCAGAGCCAGGCGGTGCGGCTGCCCAGGGAATTCCGCTTTGAAGGAGACAGCGTTGCCATCAAGCGTGTGGGCAGGGCGGTTGTGCTTTTGCCGCACACTGAGCCGTGGGAAACGCTTTTTGATGCTCTTGACCAGTTCTCGCGGGATTTCATGGGCGAGCGCAGGCAGCCGCCTCTGGATGTTCGGGAGGAGCTTTGATGCGCGTTCTTCTGGACACGAATATCTGCATTTACATGATAAAGAACAGGCCGCCGGAAGTGCGCAAGCACTTTGAGCGGTTTGTGCCGGGGGACATTGCCATATCCTCGATCACCGTTGCCGAACTCCAGTACGGGGTTGAAAAAAGCGCAGCCAGAGAGAAAAATTTTCTGGCGCTGGAAGCCTTTCTTCTGCCTCTGGAAATTGCCTCGTTTGACGCAGGCTCTGCTCTTGCCTACGGAAAGATCAGGGCGATGCTTGAAAGGCAGGGCACGCCCATAGGCGGCATGGATATGCTGATTGCCGCTCAAGCCATAGCCCAGGGCTTTACGCTCATAACGCACAATGTGAAAGAGTTCGCGCGGGTT
>NZ_RQYH01000089.1 GCF_003860215.1 Desulfovibrio sp. OH1186_COT-070
GTTATATTGCTTCCATTGTAAGTGTTTTTATCAACTGTAACACTTATATTTTTAATAGTAGCTCCTTCTTTACTTGTGGTTTTAGTATTGACTTTGAGCTTGCTATGATTTTGAACATACACTCCTAATACTTTACTTTTTGGATTAACGTCTAAAATATCTATTGAATCTATTGTTGGAGAATATTCATCAGGAACTTTCATATACCAGCCTGAGTTATAAGTTGTTTCACCAATTTGAACTCCGTCTTTAAAAGTCTTAATCCCGATATCCATAAATATTGTTGAACTGTTTGGCTGTAAGTCGACATGCTTGTCAGTAGGTACAAAAGTTAAGTCTAAGTTACTTGTATTTTGTGCAATATAGTACCAACCACTACTTCCTTTATCTCCACGAATTACATACCATACAGTATGAGTTACATTCCCTGATAATTGTTTGTCAATATGAATTGTATGTGGTGTGTTTAAATATCTTGACCCTATCATGTTATCACTTACTGTTGACATTCGAGGTATTTTATCAAGAGATATAGTATCACTGCCACCACTAAAACCACTCACATAGTTTCCTCTTATCCTAGCTTTCAAGTCGCAATAACTTGACAGCCATACATCTAAAGTACCATCATTATTGTGATATATTCTTTTACTTATGCTACCAAGAGTAATCGAACTACCACCACTTGTACTTATACTTGATGACGTAACAATGTAGTCAGTACCATCAATATTTATAGTGTGTGTTCTCTCGCCTATATAAAGATTGTATCCACTCTGACAATCTAAATGTAGTGTTATTTCTAAATCACTATAATTCTCGTTAATGTTTTGTGTAGCTTCCCATTCTGTTCTAAGAGTGTAACCTCTATAACTCCCTGAAAAGCTTCCTGATAAAGCCATTAATCCACCACCTTTCTAAATGATAGATTGCCGTTCTCTCTTGGAACAAAAGCAAAATTTCCTATTCTTATGCTTCTTAAAATTCTTGCATCTGTTATATACAGTTCCTCATTAGAAAAGTATGCAACCTCTTTTTCTTTCATAAAGAAAGATTGCTTTTTTGGAGATAATCTCATTTTAAATTCTCCATCCTTTTTTCCCATTTCCATACCATCTATATCGAAACGGATATAGCTTGATATATCATCAAACTTTCCTTCAAAAACACTTTTATCATTCTGATAAAGTTGTTTAAACTTTTCAAAATCAAAAGTTATAGAGTCTTTAGTTTGCTTTATACTTGACTTAATGAACTCTTTTAATTTTAAATTATTAAGTTCTAAAT
>NZ_RQYH01000090.1 GCF_003860215.1 Desulfovibrio sp. OH1186_COT-070
ACTTCGTCCAGAGTTCATCATTGGGCATGGTGCGAGGCATGGCACAATCCTTGAAATTTGTGTGAGAAGTAAACTTCAATACAGGATTGCGCCATTTTTTCAAGATGATGGCTGTTGCACAAGATGAATTGTCAACAGACCCTAGATAGTGTAGTCACAATCTGTAAAGTATGAGATTATCCGACCTTCATCCGACATCCCACAGTCCCCTCATGAAACAACCTGCCCACCGCCGCCACGATTTAACCGATCACCAATGGAACTTGATTGAAAACCATCTGCCTGGACGCAAAGGCAGCCGGGGTGGTCAGGCAGTGGATAACCGGCAATTCATCAACGCCGTTTTCTGGATACTGCGCACCGGTGCACCCTGGAGAGACCTGCCACCCGATTACGGTGGGTGGAGCAATACCCATCGCCGCTTTATCCGTTGGCGCGACAAAGGTATCTGGACGAAACTGATGCTCATCCTTGCGGGAGAAAAAGACATGGAGTGGCTGATGATGGATGCTACCCATATCAAGGTTCACCCCCATGCAGCGGGAGCCAAAGGCGGCAATGAAGGCATGAGCCGTACAAAAGGGGGCTGAATACCAAGCTGCATCTGGCGGTGGATGCCCACGGGATGCCGGTAAAATTCGTGTTAAGCGAAGGCAGTGCGGCAGATTGCCTGTTTGCCGAAGCACTGATTGCCGATACGACAGCCGACCATCTGTTGGCCGATAAAGCTTATGACAGCGATGCGATCAGGAATTTGGCGGCCTCGCTGGGGATGGATACTGTTATCCCGCCAAAGGCCAAGCGCAAGGAGCAACTGTCTTTTGACCGCTATCTGTACCGTTACCGCCATTTGGTGGAGAATCGCTTTTTGGATTTCAAGCGTTGGCGGGGCATTGCCACGCGTTATGCGAAGAGATTGACTTCATTTGCTGCAGCAATAGAAATCCGGATTATTGCGATGTGGTTGAAAATATTGTGACTACACTACCTAAGGAACCCTCAAAAACCTGGTCTGCCTGTAAAGCCAAATGATGACTGATAACGAGGCGGATTTTGCGGTAAAAGAGTATGGCGGTGTTAGGTTGGATACCTAAGATATCGGCAGCGGAACGTGCGGTTACTTCCGGCACAAAATATTCGAGCAGTTTTCTTTGTGTCGTCTTTTTTAATTTACAGTGGGTTATCTTCATTTTAGCAGCCTATCATGACTGCTAATCTACGTCAGCCCCGATTTTTTCGGGGAGCGGGTATAAAGCGCTTCCTGATAAACATAAACG
>NZ_RQYH01000010.1 GCF_003860215.1 Desulfovibrio sp. OH1186_COT-070
TTTACCAACGGCACGGCCCCCTTTTTTGCCGGGGCGAATGTCCCGTCAATGAAGGCTTCCCGCAAATCAAGCTTGCCGCGTTCCCGCAAGTCGTCGGCAAGGCGAGCAGCACGGTGTCGAACACGCCTTCTTTTCGCCATCGCTGGAACCATCTGTGGCAAGTCTGGTACGGCGGATACCGTTCCGGCAAATCCTTCCACGGCGCGCCTGTACGCAGAATCCAAAGAATTCCGTTCAGGATGGCGCGAGGCTCATTGAGCACCGGCCTGCCTTGTCTTCTCGGCCCCTTGGGGCTGTCGGGAAGAAGGGGCGCGAGTCGTTCCCACTGCTCATTGGTGATGTCCATTCCCACCTCGTGCGGGAAACTGACTGAATCGTACCCCCCTTCAAACAAATACGCATGGATCTGCCGCAGCCCTCAGGTTGTGTCCACTTCCATGGCCTTAATGTCGCCGCTTTCAAACAGGCGTTGCGCATGATTCAGACTGGCTTCATCAATATTCATGGCGCATCGGCCTTTGATCTTTGCAGCGCTTTTCCAAACACTTTACCCATGCAGGCTGCCCTTGCACGCATCACTGCCGCCTTGCTTATGCGCGCCCAAGCACAAAGCGTGCTTTTTCGATTTTCAGCATCATGTAGGGGGTCATGAAACGCAGGCCAAGCCCTGCGCAAACATTGGGAATTTTGATTTTCTTTGGAGAGTTGGCGGGCACCTCATGGGTCACAACCACAAGGCCGTCGGCCAGAGCATGGGCAATGAGATAATAATCCGCTGCTTGCAAGAACGTATGAATGGCTGCCTGTTCGTAGCTCTGGCCCATGACCCAGGTGCTGACAGAAGCAAAATGCGGCATGACGCTGGCATCTGTTTTGCGAAAAAAGTCGGTGCGTTGCTGACGCGCCCACATGGTCAGATCGTCCGCTCCAATTTCCAGTTCATCAGCCACCTTGTCGATGCTGCACACGATGCCCGCCGCATTTTTTTCTGCCAGCCACTCCCAGAATGCCGGGCAAAAATCCAGCCCATAATGCAGATTTTTTGCCTGGATGAACACATTGGCATCAAGCAGGTAGGTCATGGCGCTACCCCCAGCACACGCGCTGCGGTAAAGAGTGTCCCACTCTTTTTCACCCCCAGCAGGCGAAAGGCATCGCGGAACAAGGTCTGCCCTTCCAGGGTGCTGCCCAGTAACGCCTGTGCAAAACGCTTGCTGGCGCGTGTTCCCAGGGAACGATAAAAATCACCGCCGCCACTGGGGCTCTGCTTGCGGGCCTGAAGAGTGGCCAACTCTGCGCGGTATTGTTGCCAAAATTGTTCTTTATCCACAAATCCGGCATCAAACAAACGGCGCAGAACCACCAGTGTGCTGACTTTGAACAAGCGAGCCAGCCGAGTCGTTTCTTCGGCCAGCGGCAAGTCTGGCCTGTACGCTTCACGCGCAGCCTGAAGGGGCATCAAAAATTCGGCGGCAACAGCATTGCACCAACGCTCTGTGCGCCGTTCAGGAAGGCGGCCTGCCTCAGTATTGGAAACACCACTTTTTCCCAGCCACAAATGTGCAAGCTCGTGTGCCAGCGTAAACATTTGCGCTGCCCTGCTGTCCGCTCCATTGACAAAAATCAGAGGGGCCAGCTTGTCGGCCAAAGCAAAACCGCGAAATTCCTCCACCCGCAGCGTCCGGTGGCTGTTGCTTCCCACAATGCCGCTCGTCATGACCAATACGCCTGCGTCTTCGGCCTTGCTGACAAGCTGGCGCAGGGATTTTTCCCAGTTGGGAAGGCTCTGACGTTCTTCCAGCGAAAATCTCAAGGTGTGGCGCATGGATTCCGCCACCCCCACAGGTTCACTGGCAATGGTGACGCTGCCGATGAAATCCAGCGGCTCAAAGTCGCTCATGCGGGCATGGTCGCGATACCAGTCCTGTCGTTGCTGGCAGAGATACAACGCATCCAGCAGGTCAGGACTGGGGCGTAGTGCAGCATGCCCGGACACGGTACGAAAATCGGCTATGGGCAACGCTTCTTGCGCGGGGGCAGGCAGAAAAAAATACCCGATGGGCATATGCACGGCACGGGCAAAGTCTTCCAACTGCTTCAAGGTTGGCTGCGCTTCGCCTTTCTCCCATGCGGCAAGCCTGGGGAAGCGATTTTCCAGCACAAATGCTTCCACTCCGGCGCGTTCACGCGCCCAGGTCAGCAATGCCGGGTTTATGGCAACGTGGGCACTCATAAACTCCCCCCGAAACATCACACCTCTTGCATGCATGTGCAGCAGGGAAACACGGACTTGCAATGCCCGGATGCTATATGAAAAAGGCGCATCGCACAATGAACCCGGCACCGCACGGCCGTTTGCACCGGCCTTGTCGGTCGCGCATGCGCGGCCTTCACATGCCAGCACCCAGCCCCATGCCGATTGCCTTGCGTGCCGCTTGTGCGTACTGTGGCGGCATGAAGGATTCCCCAACGCAAACAGACGCCCCCCCCCTGCTGGTGGTGGTCAGCCTGGACGTGGAGGAAGAGGGCCTTTTTTCGGGCCGCTACGCCTCCACGGACTGTACGGTGCGCAACGTGGCCCTGCTGCGCCGCCTTGCCCCCATAAGCCGCGAACTGGATTTTCCGCTGACCCTGTTCTGCGCGCACACGGTCTTTGCCAGCGCAGAGGCCTGCGGGCATCTGGCCTGGATGCGCGACCACTGCGGGGCGGAAATCGCGGCGCACCTGCACCACTGGAGCACCCCCCCGCTGTCGCCCCAACCTGCCGCAGGCGCGCCCCCGCGCACCCACCTTCTGCCGCGCGATCTCCTGCGCCGCCGCCTGCGCACCCTGCTGGACGCCGGGCGCGACTTCCAGTCCGCACCGCTCACGAGTTTTCGCATGGGGCGCTGGGATCTGAAATCCGCCCTCCTCCCCCTGCTGGCCGAAGAAGGCCTGACCCTGGACAGCTCCGTTTGCCCCCTGCGCATTTTTTCCGGCGGGCCGGACCATTTTCTCGCGCCGTCCGATCCCTACTGGCCCGCCGAGGCTCCCGGCCTGCTGGAAGCCCCCCTGACCCAGATCCCCCTGTGGCCGGGGCTGGCACGCCTGTGGCACCGCGCTTTCCGGCAAAAATCCTGGGCAGATTCGTTCCATTGCTGGGGTGTTGCAAGCCCCAACCCCGTCTGGCACAGCGCGCCCGTGATGCGCGCGGCCGCCTGCCTGCACCGGCTGCGCGGAGGGAGGGTGCTCAACCTTTTCTGGCACTCCTCCGAACTTCTGCCCGGCGCGTCGCCCAACGTGCCCGACCAGCAATCCGCCGATGCCCTGCTGCGAAAGATTCACGCCTTCCTGGCCTGGCTGCGCGTCCGCCACAATGCGCGCGGGGTGACGGCCGCGGGCCTGCGCGCCCTGGCCCCTGCCCACAACTTCGGGCCGCGCCCCCAGGGCAACGGAGACTGGTGATGCCGCCCCTTGTCTTTGTTCTTCTGGACGGAGTTGCGGCGCAGCCCGCGCGCCGCTGCATGAGCCACATGCTGGCGCTGGAAGCGGCGGGCCAGGCGCGCTATGCCGAACTGGAATGCGAACTGCCGCCGCTTTCCCGCCCCGCCTACGCCACGCTGTTCAGCGGCCTGCCGCCAGCGCAGAGCGGCATTCTGCATAATGATGCCGCACACCTCTGCCCCCTGCCCACGGTTTTCGCGCGGGCCCGCGATGCCGGTCTGACCACGGCCGCTGCGGCCTATTTCTGGATCAGCGAAGTGTGCAACAGCAGCCCCTACGATCCGGCGCGCCACCGCCTGACCCACGACCCGGCGCTGCCCATTGCCCACGGCCTTTTTTACAGCCACGACGCCTATCCCGATCAGGATCTTTTTCATGATGCGGCCTGCCTGTTCCGCCGCTTCCGGCCCCATCTGCTGCTCGTGCACGCCATGGGCGCGGATTGTGCGGGCCATGCCCACGGCGGCGACAGCGAGGCCTATCATGAAGCCATCCGCCAGGCCGACGGACTGCTGGCCCGCTGGATGCCGGAATGGCTTGCGGCCGGAAGCACCCTTGTGGTCACCAGCGACCACGGCATGGACGCCCAGGGCAGCCACTACGACGATCTGGAGCGCATTCGCCGCGTTCCCTTCTGGCTGGCGGGCGCGCAGGCGCAGGATCTTGCCCTGCCCCAAAGCCAGCGCGCAGTTGCCGCCCTGATGGAAAAGGCGCTGGGCATCGCCCCTGAAACTCGCAAATCCTGAAGCAAAGGCCCCCATGCACCAGGCATCCCTCGGCTATATCTGGATACTGCTGGCAGCCCTGTGCTGGTCCCTTCTGGGGATTGTCTCCCGCGTCTGCCTGGATGCAGGGGTTCTGCCTCTGGAAACCGCTTTCTGGAGGGCGGCTGTTGGCTGTCTTTTGTTTCTCATACACGCCGCCTGCACCGACGGCAGGAGCGTCAAGCTGGGGCACGCGCTTTTGTTTGTGCTTTTCGGCGCCTGGGGCGTGGGCATCTTTTTTGCTTCCCTGCAATATTCCATCCGGCTCAGCGGCGGAGCCACGGCGGTCATTCTGCTGTACACGGCGCCGGTATGGGTTGCGCTTTTCGCGCGCCTGTTTTTCCGGGAGCGCATTTCGCGCCGCAAATGGCTGTCCATGGGCATTGCCCTGGCCGGAACAGCCCTGGTTTCCTTTTCCGGCGGCAGCCTGCCCGAGCATGCCTCCCCTGCGGGCATTGCCTGGGGGCTGCTGGCCGGGCTGTGCTATGCCTCGCACTACCCCTTTTACCGCTGGTGGCAGGCACGCTATTCCACAGCCTCCATCTACGCCCTGATGCTGCTGGGAGGCCTTGCGGCCCTTGGCCTGAGCATGCCCGTCCGCACGGACTTTCCCCCGCAGATATGGCTCTGGCTGACCCTGCCGGGCATCCTGACCTGTTATCTGGCCTATGTCTGTTACGGCCTGGCCCTCCGCCGCATCAGTCTGGTCCGGGCTGCTGTCATCTGCAACCTTGAACCGGTTCTCGGCACGCTCTGGGTCTGGCTGTTCAGGGACGAAAACTTTCTTCCGGCCGGCTGGCTTGGCTCCGCTCTGGTGCTCGCCTCCGTGGTTCTGCTGAGCGCCGACCCCGAAAAAGACTGAAAAAATCAGGAGAAAACCATGTCCTTCCCCGCATTTCTGGCACACAAAAAGATCCTGCTTGCCCTGCTGGCCCTCAAGACCGGCGGCACACTTTGCCTGGCAGCCTTTCTTCTTGCGCGCAGGCTGCGCCAACAGGCCCCGCGCTGACAGCAAACCGCCTGCCCGGAATACGGGGGCTTTGTGCTCACAGCATGCATTGCAAAAACATGGCACTTTCCTTGCATGATTTTCGTGCAAAAACACATACCGCCGCAACGCGGAAATTTTGACCCTTTTGCACGCATCAAGGAAATATGCCATGAAAATCACCTCCCTCACCACGCCGTCCCCTTTGTCCTTTCTGCAGCCCGACAGGGATGCTGCGGCTTCGCCCACGCCTGCAACGCGGGACATGGTCAGCCTCAGCGCCACACGCCTGTTGCAGGACGATGAGGTTGACGGCGTGCTGGATCAGGCGCTGAAAGCCATTACCGGCGACCATGCGGGCGCGCTTTCCGTACACAGCGGCCTGAATCAGGGCCGCGTGTTCGCCCTGCTCGGCATATAGTCCCGGCTCCCGAAACAAAAGGCCGTTTGGGCGTCCGCGCGGCGGGCGCGCAGGTTCCTTCTTCCGGCAGAGATGCGTTTGACAGCCCGCAGGGCCGCATTTGACAGCGCAATCTCTCCGGGACTATGTTTGTCTGCTTTGCACATCGTGCGCGATTCTGCCGCCCCACGGCGCGGCAGATCCGCTGCCCGCTTCTTGCCCGCAAACCGGAAAGGGAACCATGAGCCAGACAGACCTCCAGATGGCCGCCATCAAGCGCGGCGTGGCCGAACTCATCAACGAGGAAGAACTGCGCAAAAAGATTGCGCGCGGCACGCCCCTGCGCGTCAAGGTAGGCTTTGATCCCACCGCGCCCGACCTGCATTTGGGGCACACGGTGGTCATGCACAAGATGCGCCATTTTCAGGAACTGGGGCACAGCGTGACCTTTCTCATCGGGGATTTTACCGGACGCATCGGCGATCCTTCGGGCCGCTCCGAAACCCGCCCCCCCCTCAGCGAGGAACAGGTGCTGGCCAATGCGGAAACCTACAAGAAGCAGGTTTTCAAAATCCTTGATCCGCAAAAAACGGAAATTGCCTTCAACTCTGCCTGGCTGGGCCAAATGGGCGCGGCGGACTTTATCCGCCTGGCCTCCAGCTACACGGTGGCGCGCATGATGGAGCGCGATGATTTTGAAAAGCGCTTCCGCGAGCAGCGCCCCATCGCCATCCACGAATTTCTCTACCCCCTCTGTCAGGGATATGACTCCGTGGCCCTGAAAAGCGATGTGGAGTTGGGCGGCACGGACCAGAAGTTCAATCTGCTCATGGGCCGCGGCCTCCAGGCCCATTACGGGCAGGAAAGCCAGTGCATCCTGACCATGCCGCTGCTGGAAGGCACTGACGGCGTGCGCAAAATGTCCAAGTCCTACGGCAACTATATCGGCATTGACGAGGCTCCGGATCAGATTTTCGGCAAGATCATGGGCATTTCCGATGAGCTCATGTGGCGCTATTACGAACTTCTGTCCGCAAAAAGCCTGGACGACATTGCCGCTCTCAGGGAGGCCGTGCGCACGGGCAGCGCACACCCCAAAACCGCCAAGGAAGAGCTTGCCCACGAGATGGTCAGCCGCTACCACAGCGTCGATGCGGCCGATGCCGCCCGTCAGGGCTTCAACGCCATCTTTGCCGACGGCGGAGTGCCCGCCGACATGCCCGAACACTGCTGCGCCCAGGGCGAGGACAGTTCGCCCCCGGTCTTTCTGGAGGCGGCGGGCCTTGTCAAAAGCCGGGGAGAGGCCAAACGCCTGATAAAAGAAGGCGCGCTCTCTCTGGACGGGCAACGCTGGGACGACGCAGCCCCCCTTCCGCAGGGTTCCTATGTGGTCAGGCTGGGCAAAAAACGCTTTCTGCGCCTGACGGTTCGCTGACCGGGGAGAGGCCGTGCAGAAACTCTATGTGGCCATGGTGGGCCTGCCCGCGCGCGGAAAGTCAACCTTGGCAAAACGCATCCGCGACGGGCTGACGGCAGAGGGCATCAGGGCGCGCCTGTTCAACAACGGCGACCTGCGCCGCGCGCTCATGGGACCGGAGTCCACAGAGGCCGATTTTTACAACCACGACAACAGCTTTGGCCGTCAGGCCCGTGAAATGATCTGCCGCCGCAATATGGATCTGGCCCGCGCCTGGCTGGCAGAGGACGGCGAGGTGGCCATTCTGGACGCCACCAACGCCAGCCGCGCCCGCCGCGCGCTGCTGGAGCGCACGCTTGCGGACCATCCCCTGCTTTTTGTGGAATGCGTCAACGAAGACCCTCTGCTGCTCAAGGCCTGCATACAGCGCAAGGCCGACCTGCCCGAATACGCAGACCACAGCAGGGAGGAGGCGCTGGACAGCTTCATGAAGCGCATCGGCTATTATGAGGCCATCTACGAGCCCCTGCAGGACGAAAAATTCCGGATATGCGTGGACGCCACAGCCAACCGCATTCTGGACGAAAAACCCTGCGAGGGTTCCCCCTATTATCCGGCCATCCGCGAAATTCTGGTCACTCCTTGGGTCCACTGCCTCTATCTGGCCCGCCACGGGCAGACGGAATTCAATGTTCAGGGGCGCATCGGCGGCGACCCCCCGCTGACAGCCAGAGGCCGCGCGCAGGCCCAGGCTCTGGCAGAGCATTTGCGCGGGCACCCCGTGGACTGGGTTTTCACCTCCACGCGCATGCGCTCGCACGAGACCGCCGCTCCCCTTCTCGGCGAGCGCCCCAAAACCCACGTCATGGCGCTCACGGAATTTGACGAAATCCGGGCTGGCGACTGCGAAGGCATGCTCTACAGCGACATCCGCCAAAACATGCCCGCCGTGACCGCAGGCCGCAATGCGGACAAATACCGCTACGCCTACCCCAACGGGGAAAGTTATGCCATGCTTTCCGACAGGGTGCAGCGGGGGCTGCGGCGGGCCCTTTTTCTGGCCGGGGACAAACCCATGCTCATTGTAGGGCACCAGGCCGTCAACCGTGTGCTGCTTTCGCTTTTTCTGCGCCAGCGCACGGAGGATGTGCCGTATGTCCACGTTCCCCAGGACCAGTATTACCGTATTTCGCTGACTCCCCGCACAAAACTTTTCGAGCGCATCCCCTACGTCAGCCGCCGGACAGCCAGCGACTGACCTTGCGGCGCGGGAGGATGCGCGCCGTTCACCCCCAACGCCAGAGGTATGCACATGGCCCGTCGCGTTATCGGCGTCAACGAACGTCTGCCCCTCCTGCAAACCATTCCTCTGAGCCTCCAGCATCTTTTCGCCATGTTCGGCGCCACGGTACTGGTGCCCATCCTGTTCGGGATCAATCCGGCCACGGTGCTGCTGTTCAACGGCATCGGCACCCTGCTCTATCTTATTATCTGCAAGGGCAGAATCCCCG
Source organism: Desulfovibrio sp. OH1186_COT-070 (assembly GCF_003860215.1). Taxonomy (GTDB): domain Bacteria; phylum Desulfobacterota; class Desulfovibrionia; order Desulfovibrionales; family Desulfovibrionaceae; genus Desulfovibrio. The sequence goes on from NZ_RQYH01000010.1 coordinate 8,564, forward strand.
CCTATCTGGGTTCCAGCTTTGCCTTCATTTCTCCGGTCATGCTGCTCCTTCCTCTGAGCTACGAGCTGGCCCTGGGAGGTTTCATCATCTGCGGCGCGCTGTTCTGTCTGGTGGCCCTTGTTGTCAGAACAGCCGGAACGGGCTGGCTGGACGTGCTTTTTCCGCCAGCGGCCATGGGAGCCATTGTCGCGGTTATCGGGCTGGAACTGGCGGGCGTTGCCGCCAACATGGCCGGGCTGCTGCCGCCGGAAGGCGCCCGGGCCGACAGCGCCGTTGTGACCGTGGCCCTTTTCAGCCTTGCGGTGACGGTGCTCGGGTCTGTGCTGTTTCGGGGTTTTCTGGCCATCATCCCCATTCTTGTCGGCGTGCTGGCGGGATACGGGCTTTCCTTTGTCATGGGCATGGTGGACGTGACCCCCATCCGCGAAGCTCCCTGGTTTGCCCTGCCCACCATCTACACGCCGAAGTTTGAATGGTTCGCCGTGCTGACCGTCCTGCCTGCGGCCCTGGTGGTCATTGCCGAGCATGTGGGCCATCTGGTGGTCACGGCCAATATCGTCAACCAGGATCTCATGCGCAACCCCGGCCTGCACCGCTCCATGTTTGCTAACGGCCTGTCCACAATGCTTTCCGGATTTTTCGGCTCCACGCCCAACACAACCTACGGCGAAAACATCGGCGTGCTGGCCATCACCAAGGTCTACAGCACCTGGGTCATCGGCGGCACGGCCATTCTGGCCATTTTGCTCTCCTGCGTGGGAAAGCTGGCGGCCGCCATACAGATCATTCCTGTTCCCGTCATGGGCGGCGTGTCGCTGCTGCTGTACGGCGTCATCGGCGCATCGGGCATCCGGGTGCTTGTGGAGTCCAGGGTGGACTACAACAAGGCGCAAAACCTGATTCTCACGTCCGTTATCCTGATCATCGGCGTGAGCGGAGCCAAGGCGCATATCGGCGCGGTGGAACTCAAGGGCATGGCCCTGGCCACTGTGGTGGGAGTGGGCATGAGCGCGCTTTTCCGCCTTATGGAGCGCCTGCGCGGGCACGAAGAAGAGGAAGGCGCACCCGGCGACCAGCGCGCGTCATGACAGGCAGTCTGGCTTTGCACAGAAAACTTCCGGGCGGCCCCGCGCTTTGGGCACGGCCCCCTATACCGTGCCGGAATTTTTGCCCGCACTTTCGCCTGGCGTGAACAGACGCCCGCGCTGGACAATGCGCGGCCCGAAACGCTCCCGCAGGCCGTCCAGCGCCGCGTCCAGTTTTTGCCGCCGCTCCTCCTCGCGCGGGTCCACCCCGCCTGCGGCCTTGCCTGTTCCGGGCAGAAAAAGCTGCGCCGCCGCATCCCCAAAGCCCGAAACGCCCAACCCCACCAACCGCACGGGCGCGGGCAGGGGCAGGGCGCGCAGAAGTTCGCGCCCCACCTCAAACAGGGTCCGGGTAGCGCAGACCGGCTCGTCCAGCGTGCGCGAGCGCGTGATCTGCCGGAAGTCGGCAAACTTGACCTTGAGGGTGATGGTGCGCCCCTTGAGACCGTTTTTGCGCAACCTGGCCCCCACGCGCTCGGCATGGGCCAGAAGGCTTTTTTCCAGCAGGGCGCGGTCGCGCGTGTCCCGCGCGAAGGTGCATTCCGCGCTTTCGCTTTTGGCCTCGCGCACCGGCTGCACCCCCCGCTCATCGCGTCCGTGGATGCGCTCGTGCAGCGTTCTTCCCCATTTGCCGTAACGCCGCTCCAGAAACTCCGGGCCGCAAACGCGCAACTGCTCCACCGTGCTGATGCCCAGGGCTTGCAGGTCCTGCACCATGCGCCGCCCCACACCGGGAATTTTGCCCACGGGCAGGCGGCGCAAAAAAACATCCGCCTCCTCCGGCGGCAAAATGTACACGCCATCGGGTTTGCGGATGTCCGAACAGATCTTGGCCAGAAACTTGACCGGAGCAAGCCCCACAGAGCAGGTCAGCCCGTCCGTGGCCTCTGCGACCCGCCTCTTGAGGCGCGCCACAAAAACCTCGGGAGGGCCGAACAGCCGCTCCAGACCGGAGGCGTCCATATAGGCCTCGTCCACGCTGGCCTGTTCCACCAGGGGAGAAAACTCGCCCAGCGCCGCCATGACCTGCCGCGAAACTTCCGCATAGCGCCGGTGACGGCAGGGCAGCACCACGGCCTGCGGGCAAAGACGCCTGGCCGTGCTCATGGGCATGGCCGAATGCACGCCAAAGGCGCGCGCCTCATAGGAACAGGTGGAAACAACCCCCCGCTCTCCGCCGCCCACGATGACGGGCCTGCCGCGCAGGTCGGGATTGTCCTTCTGCTCCACAGAGGCGAAGAACGCGTCCATGTCCAGATGCAGGATCATGGCGTCCGCCGTATTGCCCGCTACGCCCCGCCCAGCACCCTGAAATACACTGCCGGTTCCTTGAGCAGCCCGGCGTCCAGCGCGCACTGGAGGGCATCGCTCATGGCCTGGGCCGTGGTTTCGTGCGTCATGAAGACCAGAGGCACGCCGTGTCCCTCGTCGCTTTTCTGGATGACCTGGGCCATGCTGATGCCCTCGGCGGCCATGCAGCCCGAAATGTCCCGCAAAACGCCCGGCGCGTCCTGAACCATGACCCGCACATAATAGCACGAACGCCATTCCTGCGGCGGAACAATGGAAGCCCTGGGCAGATCGCTGCCCGCAAAACCCGTGTTGTTGGGGCGTTCGTCGCGCGCCACGGCCAGCACGTCGGCCAGCACGGCTCCGGCCGTGGGCAGATCGCCCGCGCCCCGGCCGTGAAAGAAAAGCGCCCCGGCAGCATTGGCCTCCACGCGCACGGCATTGTACACCCCGCCAACCCGCGCCAGCAGATAGGTGTGGTGCACCAGAGCCGGAAAAACACCGGCCTCCAGCCGCACCTGACTGTCGTCCTCCCCTGCCTGCGGGGAAGGCACTTCGCGCACCTGACCGATGAGCTTGATGCGGTAGCCGAACTCGCGGGCCAGGCGGATGTCCAGACCGGAGAGCCCGCGAATGCCGCGCACCGAAAGGGCCGTGTAGGGATAGTGGACGCCGTAGGCCAGCCTGATGAGCAGAATGAGCTTGTGGGCTGCGTCGTGGCCGTCAATGTCCAGCGTGGGGTCGGCTTCGGCATAGCCCAAGGTCTGGGCCTGCTTGAGGGCCACGTCAAAATCCATATTGTTGCTGGTCATTTCGGACAGGATATAATTGCTCGTGCCGTTCAGGATGCCCATGAGATCGTGGACGCGGTTTCCGGCAAGGCTCTGCCGCAAAGCCTCCACAATGGGGATGGCCCCGGCAACGCTGGCCTCATAGCGCAGGATGCGTTTTTTGCGTTCGGCCTTGCGGAACAGATCCGGCCCTTCTTCCGCCAGCAGGGCCTTGTTGGCCGTGACCACATGCTTGCCCTGATCCAGCGCGCGGTCGATGAGCGCGCGGGCATGGTCAATGCCGCCGATGAGTTCCACCAGCACGTCGATCTGCGGATCGTCGGTGAGTTCGCGATAGTCCGTGGTCAGGGCAACGCCATCGGGCAGGGCCGTGTCGCGGGCCTTGGCGGGATTGCGCACCAGAACCCTGGTCAGAACCACATCACGCCCCGCGCGGCGGCGGATGACATCCGCATTTTCCCGGAGCAGCCGCACAAGGCCGCCCCCCACAGTGCCGAAACCGGCCAGTCCGATGCGCAGGGGCTTTTCGCTGCCTTTGCTCATGCTTTCTCCTTGAAAAATACAGCGCGGTTCAGGATTGTTCGCGCCAGACGTCTGCGGGCGGGCCATGCCCGCCCCTTGTGACCACAAGACAAAAACCGCATGCGCGGCTCACTCCGCTGTGCCGGAAAGCAGGCGGCGCATGCCGCTGATGGCCTGGCGCGTGCGGTGCTCGTTTTCGATGAGGGCAAAGCGCACATATTCGTCGCCGTACGAGCCAAAGCCCAACCCCGGCGAAACAGCCACATGCGCTTCCTGCAGAAGAAGCTTGGCAAACTCCACTGACCCCATTTTGCGGAACTCTTCCGGAATGCGCGCCCAGACGAACATGGTGGCTTTGGGCGAAGGCGTGTGCCAGCCGATGCGGTTCAGGCCCTCCACCAGCCTGTCCCTGCGCTCCCTGTAAATTTCGCGGATGCGGATCACATCGTCCTCCGGGCCGTTGAGGGCCACCGTGGAGGCAATCTGGATGGGCTGGAACATGCCGTAGTCCAGATAGCTCTTGATGCGCGCCAGACTGTGCACAAGATGGCTGTTGCCCACACAAAAGCCCACGCGCCAGCCGGGCATGGAATAGCTTTTGGAGAGGGAGTAAAATTCCACTCCCACGTCCTTTGCGCCCCTGGCCTGCAGAAAACTGGGCGCCTTGTAGCCGTCAAAGACCATATCCGCGTAGGCCAGATCCTGTATGACCCAGAGCTTGTTTTCTTTGGCAAAGTCCGCCACTTTCTGGAAAAAATCCAAGTCCGTCACTTCTGTGGTGGGATTGTGCGGATAGCAGAGAAAAAGCACCTTGGGCCTGGGCCAGGCCTGCCGGGTGGCGGCTTCCAGATCTTCAAAAAAATTACGGTCAGGGCCAATGGGCACGCTGCGCACATCGGCTCCGGCGATAACGGGCGCGTATTTGTGGATGGGATAGGTGGGATCAGGCGCCAGCACCACATCGCCCGGTTCCAGCATGGCCAGAGAAAGATGGGCAAGCCCTTCCTTGGAACCCAAAGTGACGATGGCTTCTGTTTCCGGATCCAGATGCACGCCGTAATGGCGCTCGTAGCGGGCGCAGATGGCCTTGCGCAGGTTGGGGATGCCGCGCGAGAGCGAATAGCGGTGGTTGACGGGCTTTTGCGCGGCTTCCACCAGCTTTTCCACAATGGGCGCGGGGGTGGGAATGTCCGGATTGCCCATGCTGAAATCCACAATGTCCACATTCTGCCGGCGCAAACGCATTTTCAGCTCTCCCACCAGAGCGAACACATACGGGGGAAGCCGGCGGATCCGTGAAAATTCTTCCATGGCGGCACTCCAGAAGTTTTGCTCGTTGCCCGATCCCGAAAAAGGACAGCAAAAGAGCATCGGGGCCGCGCAGCCCTGCGCCCCCCCCTGACAGGAGCAGTTCTGACAGGAGCAGTTAGCGGCGCACGCGGCGTATTCTTGCAGCATAGCCAGCCCCGCACCGCTTTGTAAAGGACGGAATTGCGCGTCTTTCCGCCAAGCCCCGCACGGTCCGGGCAGCGCGCATTCCGCAAGGCGGAGCCTGCCCGCAGGCAGACGGGGGAACACCCTTTCTTTTGCTTTTTTGCCTGTCCGGGAGTAGGCTGCAAACACTTTGCGGGAGGACATCATGGACGACCATATCCGCTTTGACCACACGGATTTTGCCCTGCACCTGCTGGACCAGCGTCTTTTGCCCGGGCAGGAGGCAACCGTGGTCTGTCGCAGCACAGACGATATTGTGCATGCCATCCAGAACATGACCGTGCGCGGCGCTCCGGCCATCGGCGTTGCCGCGGCCTGGGGCTGCGTTCTGGCGCTCCACGCCCTCGGCGCGCAACAGGCAGACGAACTGGAGGAACATCTGGAGCGCATTGCCTGTGCCCGGCCCACGGCGGTCAATCTGCGCTGGGCCGTGGAGCGCATGCGCGCCGTCCGCCGCAAAATGCCCCCCAACGGCCATGCCGCGCTGATGGAAGCCTTTGTGCAGGAGGCGCGCGCCATTCAGGCAGAGGATGTGCTCGCCTGCAAGACCCTGGGCAGGCACGGGGCGGCCTGCCTGAAAGACGGAGACTGCGTGCTCACCCACTGCAATGCCGGAGCCCTGGCCACAGCGGGCTACGGCACGGCTCTGGGGGTTATCCGCGCTGCGGTGGAAGAAGGCAAGCGCATCCGGGTCATTGCCGACGAAACGCGCCCCCTGTTTCAGGGCGCGCGCCTGACCGCGTGGGAGTTGCACAAAGACGGCATCCCGGTCAGCGTGGCCTGCGACAATGCCTGCGCCCTGCTCATGAGCCGGGGGCTTGTGCAGGTGGCCCTGGTCGGCGCGGACCGCATTGCCGCCAACGGGGATACGGCCAACAAAATCGGCACCCTGGGCGTGGCCCTGCTGGCACGGCACTTCGGCATTCCCTTCTATGTGGCGGCGCCCCTCTCCACCATTGACATTTCCCTGCCCGACGGAAGCGCCATTCCCATTGAAGAACGCCCGGCGGATGAAGTGACCTGCCCGGACGGCAGGCGCGTCTGCCCCGCCGGAGTGCCTGCGTACAATCCGGCCTTTGACGTGACGCCCGCAGACTGCATCAGCGGCATCATCACGGAAAGGGGTGTGCTGCGTCCGCCCTACACCGCCTCTGTGCGGGCGGCCCTGGAAGAAGCGGCCCCGAAAGAAGAAGCCCCGAAGGAAGAAAGAGCGCGGGCATGAAAGAACTGCTGCTGGTGGCCGCGCCGCCGGACGGGGAGCACCCCCCCGGCGCGCTGGCAACGGAGTACGGCCCGGCCGGGGAGGCCCGTGCCCGGCGTGTGGTTGTTCATTGGGAAGGATGGGACGCGCCGCCGGGCGAAATCTCCCTGGCCGCCCGCCTGCGTGAGGAACTGACCGCCATCCGCGCCGAACACATGGCCTGGGCGCACGATATGGGCCGCATGCGCGTGGAAGGGCGCGAGGTACAGCACTGGCTGGCCTGCGGCGAAAGCCTTTCCCTGTGGTGGTGCTCCCTGCTCTACGAGCGCCACCCCAAAATGACTCCCGGCCTGTATGCCGTCTACAAACTGCGCGCTCTGGAACGCCTCATGGACGCCGAAGGCTTTACCGCCCTGCGCCTGTACGGGGGCGACAGCGCCCTGCGGCGGACTCTGGCCGATTTTTGCCGCGCCAGCGGCCGCCGCTTTGCGCAAAGCCGTGACGCGGCCCCCGAGGCAAAAGCCGCCGGCCTGCTGCGGCGCTTTTATGCGGCGGCTCCGGCCCCCCTGCGCGCTCTGGCGCGTTACGCCCACTGGTGGTGGACGGTGCGGCGCAAGCTCATGCCCGTTGCCGCATCCCTGCCGCCAACCCGCACCCCCGCCGCCACCATTGCCACCTACTTTCCCAATGTGGACATGCAGGCCGCCAAAGAGGGCCGCTTTCGCTCCCGCTACTGGGAAAGCCTGCACAATGCCCTTGGCGACGCGGCGCGGCGCGAGGGGGGGCACTTTGTGCGCTGGCTCTTTGTGCGCTTTCCCGCGCCGGGGCTGGATTTGGCGCAGTGCCTGGAATTGCGTAACCGCTTCCGGCAAGAAGGCAGGGACGGCGCGAGTTTTCACTATCTGGAAGAATTTTTGCGCCACCGCGACCTCTGGGCTTCGCTCTGGCGTCATGCGCGCCTGTGCGTTGCCAGCCTGCGCCTGGAAAGATCCGTGCAGCCGACCTTCTGCTTTTCCGGCTCGCGCCTGAACTTTTGGGAATATCTGGGGGGCTTCTGGGCCGAATCCTTCCGGGGGTGGCGCGGGCTGGAACGCTGCCTGCAACAGCGCGCCCTGCAACGCTATGCGGCCTGCGCCGGAAAGCAGCGCTGGACGCTCTTTCCCCTGGAAAACTGCCCCTGGGAGCGCATGCTGACCCAGGCCGTGCACCAGGCGGGCAACGGCCCGGTGTACGGCGCGCAGCACTCCAGCCTCCGGCCCACGGACTTCCGCTATTTTGACGACAAGCGCACCTTTGCGGGCCAACTGGCAACCTTTCAGCCCGACACCATTCTGGGCAACGGCAGTTCGGCCTGCGACCAATGGCTTGCGGCCCATCTGCCTGCGGAGCGCCTCGCCGCCGCAGAAGCCCTGCGCTACCTCTATCTGGCAGACAAAACGCCCTCTCCCGCGCACAGCGCGCCGCCGCACGGCAAGCGCCTGCTGGCGGTAACCAGCTTCTTTGCCGACGAAACCCAGGCCCACCTTGAACTGCTGGCCCGCGCCCTGCGCGCCGGACTGCTGGACGGCTGGGAAGTGCGCGTCAAGCCGCACCCCTATCTGCCCGTGCGCGATCGCCTGCATGCCCTTCTGGGCAGCCGCGCCGACGCCATTTTCGTGGAGGAAGGCCCCATCGCCGACTGCCTGCAACCGGGCGTGGTGGTCTGGGCCTCCAATTCCACCACAGCGGTTCTGGAAGCCGCGCTCAAGGGGCTGCCCGTCATGGCCATGCTGCCTCTGGGCGATTTCGACCTCTGCCCCCTGCAGGACGTGGCCGACCTGCCGCGCACGGGAACCCTCGACCATGTGGCAGCGGCCCTGAATACCGCCACGCCCCTGAACCTGTCCGCAGACTATCTGTGCCTCGACTCGGCCCTGCCCCGCTGGAAAAAACTGCTCGGACTGGAACCGTAGCGGCACTGCCCGGGGTCTTTGCCGTTACTGTGCCGGAGGGGCTGTCATGTCCGGAATTTGGGCGGGCAGCGCGTCAAAATCGGCATCGTGGGCCTGCGGCTTTGCTCCGCCGTCATGGATATGCTTCCCGGCTCCGGCAGGAGGCGTGATTTCCGTATCATAATCGGCGTCGTGCAGGTTCTTCCTCTTGTCCAAAAGCTGCCTGGGCTCGCGCACCATCACATACAGCGCCGCATTGTTTTCCGTATACCACAGGCCATCGTGCGCATACATCCACACGGCGCGTGCGGAGTCCGCTCCGGAGCTTTTGAGCAAAAGCTTCAGATAGCCATCACTGTTGCGCCTGCCCACAATCTCCAGAGTGAAGTTTTCCGGCGACATGCGGTAGTCGTTTTCCGGCAGGGCTCCCTTGCAGAAACTCCGGAAGACAAAATTGGCGTTCGTGTCCCGCATGCGCTCCAGAAAGACAGCCGCGCTGCCCGACCGTTCCAGCGGCTGCGGATAGTGCATGGAATAGCGCAGCATTTTTGAGGCCTCTGCCCGTGTTGCCTCGTTGATATAGCAGAAAATGGCTTCAAAGTGCATTTTGAGCGCGCCTTCGGGGGTACTGGCCTCCTGCTGGTAGCGGGCCTTGAATTCCTTGTAGGTCTGCGGCAGGCGGGCCTGCGCCCCGCCGGGGAACAAACCCGCCGCAAACAGGGCCAGAACAAGCAGCACAAAACATTTTTTCATGGGAAAGTCCTTTGGTTGCAGCACACCCCGGCGTCCGCCCCTTGCCGTAGCGGGGTGCGCCTAATCGGAATACAGCAGATACTGCGCATGGGAGGCAAGCTGAAAAGAAGAAGGCTGCGCCTCATTCACCGGCGCAAACAGGTGTACCGCCAACGGGATGCCCCCTGCCAGCTTTCCCCGGCACTCGCCGATGCGCGCGCCTGTCAGCAGGGAGAACACTGCCGCAGGGCGTGAAAGCGTCAGGGGGCCGTACAGATCCAGATCATCCCCGGCAAAGGCGTAACGCTCCAGCCCGCAGACCAGGCATTTGACTTTCTGCACCCTGGCCTTGATGCTGCTTCCGCCGCTTTTCAGGACAAGGTATTTCCCCAAATCCGCGCGGAGAAGAAGTCCGGAAGCAGAGAACTCCCGCTTTTTTTCCAGAAAATGCGCACCGTCTCCGCTTTTGCCGCATTTTTCAACGGGTCTGCCCTTGTCCGCCAGGCGCATCCAGTGGGACTGCTGGTGCCGCACGTCCTTGTGCTCCGGCCTGGCTTTGGCGGCAAGATCGTCCGGGGCAAAGGAAAAAAACTGCTTCTCGCAGGAAAAGCATTTCCATTCGATGACCGGAATGGTGCGTTCCTCGCCCGAATCTCCGGCCAGTGCGGCCGTTGCGGCCATTCCCCAGAAGGCCAGCGACAAGGCCACAGCCATTTTCACGCACGCGCTCACGGCACACTTTCTCCCGCAAAAAGGGTTTTGCCCGCTTCGGGGCAAACATTGGCAGGATAGCGCAAAAAACCTGAAAGCTCAAAAACTTTCCGGGCGGGGCAAGATGCGCCGTGACCGTTGCCTGCCCGGCCTGCAAGCCTTTCGCGGCAGCACAAACAGATGGACAAGCTCCACCGAAAAAGATACTGTAATTGTAGCGTACTATACCTTGCTGCTTGGCACTTTTGCGCCAGTCCGCACACACCTGCGCCCGTGCCCCCAAATTTTGCCGGGGCGACAGTGGAGTTTTTTCATGCGCGAGATACACAAACCCCATAGCGGCCAGACAGTCTCCATCCCTGCCGGGGAAACCCGCGAAGCAGAACTGACGTTCAAGCTTTCCGACGTTGTTCTTGTGCGGCGGGGCGATGACCTTGTGCTGGAATTTGCGGACGGCGCTGTGCTCATTTTTGACGAATATTTTTCGCACGGCGCCAGCACCGCCAGCCTGAAGTTTGCCGACGGCATCACGCACCTGAACGGAGAGGACTACCTCTCCGACAGCAGCAGGGGCGCGGAAAAAGCGGCAGAGACCGGGGGTGACGGCAAGGATGCGGCAGGCAGCGCTGCGCAGGGGCAAAATGCCCACCAGACAGCCGGGCAAAACTCCGGCCAGCACTCTGAAGCTGTCGGCCAATCCGGCCAAACCTCCGGTCAGGCGATGGCACAGGCAGCACAGGACTCCGGTCAGGCAGAACAGGCCGACAGCCGAAATGCCGATGGCGGCGACAGAGCGCACGCGGCGCTCCAGATGCAGGAAACACGGTTGTACGAAATGGGCAACCTCAAACTGCTCGGCGGCTATTCTCCCCTCGGTTCTCTGGACATGAACGATGCCCGGAGCTGGCATCCCGAGCAGAGGCAAACCCCGGAAGCCTTCCGGGAACACGCAAGCCCGCTTCTGCCCGGCACGCCAACGGCCCCCGCGCCGGATGTTTCTCCCTATGCTGCCGGTGCGCTTGTGGCAGAAGGTGTTCTCCCCAACGGAAATACTTTCACCCCCGGCGTGAGCCTGCAAAGAGGCTCCCTCGGCGCTCCCCGGCAAAACGCCTACTGGGAGGCGGAGGCAGGCAGCCTGCCCGCCGGGCACAGCGCTTCTTCTGTGGACAGCACAGGCAACCAGACCGTGGAAACCCCCTACGGCCTTTTTGCGCTGGACACCACCACCGGAAAATACACATACACCCTGGACAATGGCAAAACCGCCACCCAGAGCCTGAACGCGCACGAAAGCGCTGTCAGCACCCTTTCCTTTGTGCTCAGGGACGCAGCCACCCATGCTGTCCTGCACGATGCGGACGGCAACCCCCTGACCACGGACTGCTCCATAACCATTGTGGGCGCCAACGACAGGCCCGACCTCACCCTCGTCGGCTCCGGCGCGCACAGCGGCCTCAAAGACGGCGGAACGGCGTTCGTCGGCGGCGCCTTTCGTGTGCAGGACCGTGATGCCGACGGGGCATGGACTTCCGGTACGAACAACGCGAACCACCGGTACGAAATCCGCGCTGGTGAAGGCACACAAGGCGCGGCCAGCGACGGCTCCTGGGGGGAGGCATCCTCCTTCCGCAGCGAATACGGCACGCTTGTGGTGCGCCCCAACGGAACCTACGGCTATACCCTGAACAGCGCCAGCGACAAGGTGCATGCCCTGACCGCAAGTTCCACGCACACCGATGTTTTTGTTCTCACGGCCGTGGACGCGCACGGAGCCTGGTCACGCCAGACTGTCAGCGTGGAGATCGGCGGAAAAAACGATCCGCCACGGTTCAGCATCGATACTGCGGGCAGAGAAGTGAAAGAAAAAGGCCACCTTGCAAAAAATGTGGAGGAAAACGGCACCCCGCACTACAGCGGCACGCTTGTGGCCTCCCATATTGATGCCGGAGCGGACGGCATCACCTACAGCATCGCGCCGACAGTCCACATCAACGGCGCTGCCACGACCGGCACCGTCATTGATCCCCATACGCTCAAAACCGCCTACGGCACGCTGTATCTTGAGCCAAAGCCCGCCAGCAATGCCGAATACCCCTGCGAGTACCGGTTTGTTCTCGACAACGATGCGGACGTTGTCAACACGATGTCCAACGGGCAAACCGTGAACCTCCACTTTACCGTCAGCGCTGCGGATGCCGGCGGGACACGGGCTCAGCAGCTTGCCTTTTCTGTCAAGGGCACCAACGACAAACCGGAGATCACAAGCCTGGGCACCCCCGCCACCCTTGCGGAAGATGCCGGGCCGGGGCAGACCACGGGTCAGGTCACGGCAAGGGATGCCGATACCGGAGACCGCCTGTTTTACTCCATCGAAAGATCCGCCGAACGCCTTGTCCAGATTGAAGAAGGCAAGTACGGCCGCCTGGAAATCACGGAAGGCACAGGCGCATACAAATACATTCTCAACAACGGCAAAGCCCAGGAGCTGGCAGAAGGCCAGACAGCCCATGACGAGTTCTGGATCCGCGCCGTGGACAGTCTTGGCGCGTATGACCGGCAGCTTCTGCGCATCAATATTCAGGGCAAGGACGACAAACCCGTGCTCGGCAATCTTTCCGGCAGCATCCGCGAAGACATGGGCGACAGCGGCAGCCTGCCCGGCGCGCAGGTCGTGGCGCACGGCACGGTAACCGCCAGCGACAGGGACACACTGGACATATCCCGCAGCTTCTCCCTCCTGGAAGCCACGGGCACCGGCAATTCCGTGGTGCAGACAACCGACGGCTATGCGGTTGAAGGCAGATACGGCACGCTTGCTTTCAAAACCGACGGTTCATACACCTACACCCTGACCCGAAATCAGGACAACGAAATCCAGAAGCTTGCTCCGGAGCAGTCGCTGACCGAGAGCTTCAAAATCCGCGTCACCACCGGGCAGAGCACCGAGCCCGGCGCGTTTCGCTCCAGCACAGAGGGGCAACTCGTCATCACCATTGAAGGCTCCAATGACGCGCCTGTCATTACCGCCGGGGACTACAGCCTTGATGTCAACGGCAATCCGGGCGGCAATACCGTGGCCACGGGCAAAATGGCCATCACCGATGTGGATCAGGACCAGACAGTCACCACCGATGCGCACGGCAAAATCACTTCCGGGCACCACACGTTCTATTTTCAGAATGGCGACAACAAACTCCAGTCTCTGGAGGGCAAATACGGCACCATAAAGGTTGACCGCACCACCGGCGAATACACCTATACCCTCAACGAATACGCCGCCAATCTGGACATCGCGCATACGGAAAACTTCACCCTTGTGGCGGACGACGGGCGCGGCGGCACGGCAACGCAGGACATTGCCGTGCGCGTGGCCGCACTCACAAGCCCGCCCGTGGGGCCGGGCACAAGTTATACCCTGCACGGCGGCGCGCATAACCTCAAGGAAGACCATTTTTCCGCAACCACCAATGTGCAGGCCACGGGCACAGCCACCGGGGGAAGCGCCACGGAGCCTTACGGCTTCAAGACATCTTCCGGCCATTTCAGCCTGACCACCAAAGGCCGCTACGGCAGCATCAGCATCGACAAAACCACCGGCGAATACACCTACACGCTGGACAACAGCCTGAGCGCGGTGCAGCAGCTTGCCGCCCATGCGTCGCTGACAGAATCCTTTCGACTCTGGGGCAGCGGCAGCGGCACAGTGGACATCACCATCCTCGGCTCCAACGACCGCCCCGAAATTCTTCTCGGGCAGACAGATCTGACCGTCTCCCAGAAAGACGGGGAAGACACGTCCACCGCCTGGGGCGCGCTTTCTGTCCGCGATCTGGACGCGGACGACAGCCACACCTTCACCCTGGCCAGCGACGGCTCCGAAAAAAGCGTCGCCCACTACCGCTTCACGGTTGACGGAAACGGCAAGATCACCGGCACCCAAGAGTGCGCGGCAAATGAGGCTGACTACAGGGTGGAAGTCAACAAGGACACCGGCGCGGGCAAGCTTGTGTATCTGGCCAACGGCAGGCACTTGACTGCCGACGATTCCGCTCCTGTCAGTTTTTCCCTCTACGCCCGGGACAGCGCGGGCATAACAACCGCAGGCAACGGCGACGAACTTTCCCTTTCGGAGGCGGCTGTGGTCACTGTGTCCGTTCAGGGCAACAACGCCCCGCCCGTATGGACGGCCGCGCCCGCCAACAACGTGAAAGAAGACGACATGCCTCCCGGAGGTTCCGTCACCTGCACGGGCACGCTCAATGCCCTTGTTACCGATGATACCGGAGCAGGCGCGGGAGACGGCCTGACCTTCAGCATCATGAACGGGAACAGGCAGACCATGCTGCTGACCCACCCCGACAACTGGGGCACCCTGCTCATCAACGATTCCCGCACCGGAGACTATACCTTTACCCTGAACAACCAGCTCCCGCGGGTGCAGGCCCTTGGCGAGGGCGAAATCGTCACGGCCGTCTTCACAATCCGGGTGACGGACAAACACGGCGGCCAAAGCGACAAGGAACTCGCCATCACCATCACCGGCACCAACGACAATCCCGTGCTTGCGTCTTTGAGCGGCCTGAACGTCACGGCCGAAGCCAACAGCGCCGACATTGTGCCCAGCCAGACCCGGCAGGCCAAAGCCACGGATGTTGATTCCGATCAGGGGGCTTTGCAATACGAATGCGCATTCAAGTCAGCCATCCAGAACGGAACGCCCCTCTCCGGAAAACAGGCGGAGGACTACGGCACGCTGCATCTGGAGGCGGACGGCAAATATTGGTTTGCACTGGACAACAGCAAGGAGGCGGTCAAGGCTCTCGGCGGCGGCGAGACCATTACCCTCACCTTTGAGATGACCGCAAGGGATGATCACGGCGCAACTTCCCACCCCCAAAGCTTTGCCGTTCAGATCAGCGGCGTGAACGACGCGCCGGAATTCATTGCGGCAGACTCCCATTTTGACCGTACCCTGGATCTAACCGGGGGCACAACAACCACAGGAAAAGTCACGGCCATTGACCCGGACTCTCCCTTCACATACGCAATCCGCAAAGAAACAGTCGGAGAAGTGACCGAAGGAACGACCGTTGACGGAAACTACGGCACCATTACCATAGGCAATGGCGGCAACTACACATACACGCTCAGATCCGGCGTGAACCCTGCGGATGTTCCGAGCAACGGCAGGGAAGTTTTTACCGTTTTGGCCACCGACGCCAATGGCGCATTTGCAGAGCGCCAACTCACCATCACCCTTGAGGGCGGCACAGCGCCCGCCATTACCGGACGCGGCAGAATGGCGTCCTTTGCGGGCGCTCCCGATGCCGGAGATTCCCCTGTCATGGCCGAGTTGCTTGCCAACGGAGCAAGCCTTGACTCCCTGCTGGGAGCAGGCAGCGGCTCTCCGCCCCGGCAAACAGCGGGCACAGAGCAGGCTCAACCCCCTGGCGGCATGCAGGCGGCTGTTGTTCTGCCTGACACCGGCATGACGGACGATGTCGCAGCCAGAATACTCATGGAAAATCAGGGCTGAACCGCCCACAACACACCGAAGCACCCCGTGCGGGCGGCGCAAGACGCGCCGCCCGCATCACGCCTTGCGCGCAATGCAGAAGAGATTGTTCTCGTGCTCTCCGGTCAGATACGGCATGCACTCCACAGATTCCACCGTAAAATATTCCCCCACAAGCTGCGCGAGGCTTTGCGCCGAAAACAGGCGGACGTGGGTGGCCGAGTCCACAAGGTTTTTGTTGGGCACCTGAATATACGCTGTGCCGCCCGGCTCCATGACGCGGCGCATCTCCTGCAGGGTCAGATCCGCGCTGAGCACATGTTCCAGGCATTCCGTGGCAATGACCGTCCGGAATTCCCCGTCGTCAAAGGGCATGGACTCGGAAAAGCCGAAAAAAACCTTGCGCAGGCGCTGCCGGTTGACCACAACTCTGCTGGGGCTGGCGTCCAGCCCTGTCACGGAAAACCCCAATTTGGCCAGGGCCATGAGCAATTCGCAATTTCCGCAGCCCACGTCCAGCACCTTGCCGTCCCGCCCGGTCTTGACCAGCAGGTTGAGAATTTTTTTCAGGCCCACGCGGTTCTGCACATATTCGTCTTCAAACAGCGCAGGATATTTCAGGTACAGGCGGGTGATGTATTCCAGCAGGAATATGTAGTCGAGCTTTCTGGATTTTTGCGTGAGCATCTCGTTTTCAGCGCCAACAAATGTTGTTCTGTAGCGCGCGTTTTCCAGATCAAACATGGCAACTCCGGTCTGCCCGTCGCGCGGGCGGTTGGCTCAGTCGTGCATCCAGTCCCTGTCGCAGGTTCTGCACAGGGCGTAGCCCGCAGGGTTCTGCCGGATTTTGGGCAAATCGTGCACATGGCCCAGTTGGGTGATGTTTTCCGAATCAAGACAGCAGGCCACCACACTCCCGTCCCAGCGGATGTTGACGTGGTTGAAACGAATGAAAAAGCAGCGCCGCACCATTTCCTGCATGTGCGCATCGTCATAGACGGTCTTGCGCGCGGCCACATTTCCGGCCCAGGAGTGGGACTGCACATCCCGAAAAAGATCCCGGATGCGCGAATCCAGTTGCATGTCATCCGCCCAGGCAAACACGTCGTCCCTGTTGTGGCTGAGCAGATTGGCGCAGAATTTGGGCGGGAACACATTGTGTGCAAAGCAGTGCTCGGCCAGACGGGCAAAAGCCTCCAGCGACTTGCGGGTATGCAGGGAAACCATGACCGACCAGGGGCGGGCGTCCAGCATTTCTTCCATGCGCGCGGTGTTCAGCAACGTGCCGTTGGTGGAAACCACGGCCCGCAGGCCCGTTTCACCGGCAAGGCGCAGATAGTGCAGAAAGCTCTTGTGCAGAAAAGGCTCTCCCAGCCGGTGAAAAGAAAACAGGCTGTCGGGCGCGGCATAGCGCATGGCCAGCGTCACCGTCTGTTCCGTTGCGTAGCCCCTGGGGTACTGCGTTGTGGGCGTTGGGCAGTTGGGGCAGGACAGATTGCAGATATTGGTCAGTTCCACGCCGTCCACAACAGGCATCAGCGGCCAATTCTTCTTCAGCGTGCCGTACACCAGGGCATGCTTGGCGGCCAGCGCGCCCTGCATCTCTTTCGCCATGTCACGCCCCCTGCCTTTTTTCTTCTGCAAGCGCCTCGTATCGCTTGACAAACCTGTCAAGGCGCTGCTTGTACGCAGCGATTTCCTTTTCGTACTGCGCGCAACGCTGCGCCAGAACATCGGCGCTCATGTCTTCAAAAGCCCGGTCATACACGGCTGTGGCCAATTTTTCAAAGCAGACCCGACGAAAGGCGCTCTGCGGGATTTCCACCGGAGCGCGCTTTCTGATGACGACCTTGTCGTACTTCCACTTTTTTTCCGGAAACTCGAAAATGTCTTCAAAAGTTTCCATTTCCGCGCAGTCGCCCAGCATTTCTGCAATATCCACGCGCAAATCTCCGCGCCAGATCACAAAACGGCCTTTTTCCACGCAGAGGTTCCACTGGTGCAGGCCGTCATAATGCGCTGACGCGCCTTCGTTTTTCGCATGGCGCAGGATGACCTTGCCCCCCTGCGCACAAACATGAAAGAGGTTGTACAGCCCAAGCACAGGATCAATGCAGTGGTCCAGAGAATTGCTCATGTGCACGATGTCAAAGGATTCCGGAGGAAAAATGTCGCTCAAGATTTCGGTAAACCCGAATTGCGGCTGCATTCCCGAAACAATGCCGTACATCTGCTTGAGCCGCGCATAGGCCGGGGCCAGCGCGTCCACGGCCACAAAGCTCAGGGCGGTTCGGGACGTTTTGAAGCCGCAGCGGGAAAAAGGCCCGCTGCCCGCATCCAGAAAGCGCGTTGCGGCTTTTTCCAGATCTTCCTCCAGGCGGAAGGGCCGGTCAGCGGAAATCACTTCCTCCCAGTTGTGGCTTCCCGTGGCTCCCCTGGACGCCATATAGGTATTCCAGAATTTCACTTCGCTGGGCACGCCTTCCAGCCATTTGTCCAGAATATGGGCATATTCCCGTTCCGAAAGCATGTTTTGTCCTTTTGTTTGCCGTAATGCGTCGGCGGTTATGCCGTTTCCGGCAGGTTCTGCGCCGCCAGATGGTCGGCAATGCGCGTTGCGGCCATGCCGTCGCCGTAAGGATTGCGCGTTGCAGCCATGCGGGCCACAGCCTGCGGATCGTCCAGCAGGCGCAGGGTCTGCGCGCAAATATTTTCCGCATCCGTGCCCACCAGCACATTGACTCCGGCCTCCACGCCCTCCGGCCTTTCTGTCACATCGCGCATGATCAGCACGGGCTTGCCCAGGGACGGCCCTTCTTCCTGAATGCCGCCCGAATCCGTGAGAATCAGGGAGCAGCCCTCCATCAGGCGCACAAAGGCCCTGTAGGGCAAAGGCTCCTCCAGAAAGATATTGGGAACAGCGCCCAGAAGGGCGGTGACAGGACCGCGCACACGGGGATTGAGATGCACGGGATAGACAATGCGCGCACGGGGCGCGGCTGCGGCAATGGCCGCAAGGGCCGCGCAGATGCGCTCGAAACCGGGACCAAAACTTTCCCTGCGGTGGCCCGTGACCAGGATGACGGGATGCCGCGCAAGGGCTTCCTCCACCCTGGCAGGCAGGGGAGGAGGATCGCGGCGCACAGCTTCCCGCGTCATGAGCAGCGCATCCACCACGGTATTGCCGGTGACCAGAATGTCTTGCGGCCTGACGCGTTCTGCCAGCAGATTGTCCCGCGCAAGCCCCGTGGGCGCATAGTGCCAGCGCGCCACCAGCCCCACAATGCGCCGGTTGGCTTCTTCCGGAAAGGGGACGCGGCAGTCCCAGGTGCGCAGCCCCGCCTCCACATGCCCTACGGGGATTCTCCGGTAAAAGGCGCTCAGGGCGGAAACCTGCACTGTGGTGGTATCGCCCTGCACCAGCACAGCATGGGGCGCGAGGCGTTCCAGCAGAGCGTCCACCGCGCCGAACAGGCGGGCGCTGAGCGAGGCCAGGCTCTGGCCCCCGGTCATGACATCCAGAGACGAATCGGGCGTGAGGCCAAAGTCGGCAAAGGTCTGTTCCAGCATCTGCCGGTGCTGCCCGGCGGCGCAGAGGTGCACGCCAAACTCCCCGGAGCGGCGGCGCAGTTCGTACACCACAGGCGCCATCTTCACCGCTTCGGGGCGCGTGCCCGCAATGACAAGAATGTTTTTCACGCCGCACTCCGCTTGCGGGCCGCCAGACCGAAAAACAGGCCGTCCCGGCGGTTTTCATAACCAAGGTCCGGATCAAGGGCCGTGACCTCAAAGCCGCTGCCCGCGAGTATCCGGGCCAGTTCCCGGCAGTCGAACCACTGCTCCCAGGGGGGGATGCCGCCGGGCCAGGAAGCCAGCCGCTGCACGTTCTTGTCCACAATGACCAGCGTGCCGCCGTCGGCCAGAATCCGGCGCATCTCGCCCAGAGCGGCGTGCAGGTCAACGCAGTGTTCCAGAACCTCGCACAAAAGCACGGCGTCAAAGCTGCCGTCGTCCCAGCCCGAACGCAGCACCGTGCCCACGCGGGCAGACGCCCTTTTGGGCATGAACCGCGCAAAGGCCGGGTGCACGTCCTGACCGGTGAGGTTGGCAAAACCTCCGTAATGCAGCCTGCGCAAGTAGCGCCCCTTGCCCGTGCCCATGTCCAGCACACGGGCCTGTTCCCTGCCTTGCAGGCTTTGCCGCACAAAGGCAAGCCGCCCGTCGTCATCGGCAATATCGTCCAGAAACTGCGGGAAAAAGCGGACAAAGCGGCAACGCTGCATGGCCGAAACCGCGCTGGCAAAGGCAAGAGCCGCAGACGCTCCGCCCTGAAAGACATTTTTGGGCCACTGCCTGCGCCCGTTGCCCAGAGCGCCCATGCCCAGGCAGTAGGCCGCCCCGCCAAGGACGTCATCGCCCAGAGACCATGCCCCCCAGGCCAGCCACAGGGCTATCTCCGCGT
This sequence comes from Desulfovibrio sp. OH1186_COT-070, assembly GCF_003860215.1. Taxonomy (GTDB): domain Bacteria; phylum Desulfobacterota; class Desulfovibrionia; order Desulfovibrionales; family Desulfovibrionaceae; genus Desulfovibrio. Next base: position 28,298 of record NZ_RQYH01000010.1, read on the forward strand.
ATTTTGCGCGCGGCTCCGGGTCTGCGGGAATCTCCGCCCCCATGCTTTCGGCCATGCGCGCAAGGAGCGCAAGGCCGTTTTCCGGCTTCTGCAAAAGGCCCACGGCAGCGGCTTCCCGCACAAGGGCTTCCCCGGCCCGCTGATCGGCCAGAGCACTCTGGAGCGAGGCCCAGTGCCGGGCGCAGTCTGTCCAGGCATTGTGGTCAAGAGCCTGCCCGGCCTGATGCAGCTCGCCGAAGCAGCAGAAAAGCCCCGGCTCCTGCTCGGCAGAGCGCCGCTGGAGCGACAGCACCGTGGCGCACAGTTGCTTGAGATGGCCGTCCCCGTGCGCCGCCAGCACTTCCGGCTGGCGGAAGACCCGCAAAAGCCCCGCGGTCAGGAACAGATTTTTGCCTTGTGCGGACGAAAAGTTCTTCGCCAGCCATTTTGCCAGGTCCAGAGCTTCCTGCCGCCGCCCCCGATCCAGAAGCACGGGCACAAGCCGGGCGGCCTGTTCCATGCAAGGCGTGTCGGCAGGGCCGGACGCCAGAGAGCGCGCATCTTCCTCCAGACGGGAGGCAGCGGCTCCCGCCAGCGCCACCAGAGGCACATCCTCCTCGCGGATGTTCTCCGCGCGCACGTTCCCCGTGTCAACGGCCGCACCCGTTCCGGCAGCGTTCGCGGGCATTTTTTCGTCCGGAGAAAGCCAGGTCATGGCGTCCAGCCAGAACTTGACAGGCCAGGACAATTCTTCGCCCGGAAAATAGTCCGCGCCTTCCCCCACACTGCCGGGAAAGCCCCCGTCCGCTGTTTGCAGGCTCTGCGCACAGCGCAGGGCGGGCAGGGCATGCGCCCTGTCTCCCAGTTTGAGCCAGACCAGCCCGGCCTGGATCAACCCCGGAGTGCAGATCCATGCGGCATTGGCGTAGGCGGGTACCATGCCGTTTTCCGCCTGCCTTTCCGCCAGTTCGCGCATGCCCTGACGGCAGATGTCCACCGCGCCCAGGTCAAAGAGCGCCTCCTGAATATAGCAGTAAAAATGCAGGAGCATGTTGGGCGCAAGAAAATTGGTCAGATTGCAGTGCGCGATGTACCAGGCCAGGGATTTCCGGACAAAGGCGTCAAAGCCGCCCGTATTGAGGGCTTTGCCCGCAGCCAGCAGGCCGGGCAGCACATAGAGATGGATGGCCTCGTTGACGTGGCCACGCGTTCCCAGAGACCACGCGCCCATATCTTCGGGCAGGGCCAGCCGCCCCTCCGGGGAGGCGGTGTCCATGATCCAGCGGCAGGCCCGCTCCAGCGGCCGGGCGGCTTCCGGCAAAAGCGGCGTGATGGCGGCAAGCCCCCGGATGATCTGGCCCGTGTCAAAGGCAAAGGGGCTGGCAATGCCCGGCCCGGAGAAGGAACCGTCGGCATTCTGGATGCTCATGAGCCAGCGCGCGTAACGGACGGCAAGGTCTTTTTCTCCCCACTGGAGCAGGGTGGGGATAAAATAGCCCGTCACCTCGGGATAGGGTGTTGGCTGCCGGTTGCTGACGCTGACTCCCTGCCCCTGCGGCGAATGCGCGCGCACCCAGGCAAGCGCCCGCCGGCTTTCCGCCCCGCCCGGCGTTATCCCTGCCTTCCGCACACTCCCGGCTGCCGCCAGCGTGCGGAAAGCCTTGGCATCGCCGTTGTGAAAGGCCACCAGAGGGCGCTGGTAGTCTGCGGACAGGGCAATGTATTCCGCATGACGGAAATCCAGGGTCTTTCTGATGTGCTCGATTTCCGCGGCAACACTGCCGCGCTGCGGGTAATAGCGCTCCTGCGTGGCAAATTCGCCGAGAATGCAGGTGATTTCCCTGGTGGACAGTTCGTCCAGAAAGGCATCCTTGTCGGCCACATGATGGTAGACGGAAAGCATGAGCAGCACGTCCGTGGCCCAGGCATAGGGCGCGCTGCCGGTCATGTAGCGCACAAAGTCCACGCCTGACGGCCTGTCGCCGTAAAAAGCCAGCACCCTTGCGGCCTCCACATAGCGCGCATCGGCCTCAAGCCCGGTTACCCGGCGGGTATGAGGAAAATCTCCGCAGAAAAAAGACACCATGCCCATGTTGGAGCCGAGGTCCACCACATCCAGCGGCCGCCCCAGCACGGAATGGGCGTATTCCAGCGCATGCCGCACCTGGACAAGGCGTGCGTCCTCCACCGGGCGCTGCCCGGCGATGGTCATGTCGTGCAGGATGACGGACTGGTAGATGCGCTCGTCGGGCTGCTGCTCCGCGTCAAGGTTGTACCCGCTGGTGCAGTCAAAATTGCACTGTGCAAGGTATGCGGGCAGCCCGGGGCGCAGGGCGGAGGCAAAAACCTTTTTCAGCCGCGCAAGGCAGGTGGGGCCGGGCACAGCGCCTTTTTCCAGAACAGGAAAATCCCCCACATGATCCCCACCGCAGACGCCCACCATGTCCAGCGACTGCTCAAAGGGCACTGCTTGGGGGAAATACCGGGCCTCTTCAAAATCGATGAGTACGGGCGTCAGCCCCCGAAAGCAGACATTTTTTTCATGAATGTCGGTGTGCACAATGCCTTTTTCGTACAGGCCGCGCACAAAATCTTTCAGCCGCGCAAAGGCCTCCACCATCTGCGGCGGAGAAAATTCCCGCAGGGCATCAAAGGGGCGCAGTGCTTCCGTGGCAAGGAAAAGCCAGTCGCCGTGCTGTGCGAAACCGGCCACCGCGGGCACATGGGGCGAAGGCGCCAGCGTTGTCAGAAAATTGTATTCGTTTTCCAGCGACGGCGTTTGCGAAAAACCCGGCTCGGACTCCAGCGCGCTTTCCACCAGCAGGCTTTTGTGCTTGGCCTTGAGAAAGTACTGCACACTGCCCGCCCGGATCAGAAAATTCTGGCTGCCGCCGCCGGGAGTCCACTGGCGGGGCACTTCGCGCAGGCTTTCCGGCGGCTGCCCCAGAAATTCCGTGGCCGCACGGCGCACCAGTTCCGGCGGTGTGCGGTCGAGATAGCGTTCTTTCAAATCCAGCACTGTCTGATGAAAACGCATTTTTTCCTCCACCCCTTCGCGCATCAGCCCTGCGCACTGCGGGTAACACCGGGCACAAACACCTGCCGCGCGGCCCTTGCCCGGCCCAGAAGCTCGCTCGTTTCCGGGTCGGGACCGGCAATGAACGGGCAGACAAATTCGTAACTGCCCCAATGACGCCGCTGCTCGCCGCAGGCCTTGCGCAACAGCCCGAACTGTTCCGGCGCGGCGGGCTCTCCCCGGCGCAGCAGTTCTCCGACTTCTTCCATGCGGCCGTGCCAGGCCAGGGCCACGGCATAATTGCCCATTGCCACAAGATCATCCGGGCGCAGGCGGTGGGCCTCCCCAAGATACACGGCGGCCGCGCCCTTGAGAAAGGAGCTTGCCGAGAGCATGCTGATGCCCAGCAACAGATTGGCGTGAAACAGCGCCAGCTCCCTGTCGGCGCAGGCGTCAATGCAGGGGTACAGGGCGTGCACACCCCCGCGCTTTTCCAGCCTTTGCAGGGCGCGGTGAGCGGTTCTGGCGGAGGCTTCGCGCACCTTGGCCGAAATCTTCACGCGCAGGGAGTCATTGTGCCAGCGGTACTGATAGACCACGGCGGGCACATGCACGGGTCGGGTGATGTCCAGAATGCGCAGCCACATGTCCCAATCTTCCGCGCCTTCCAGCCGCGCGTCATATTCCCCCGCCTGTTGCGCCACATCCGTGCGGTACATGAAGGCCGCCATGCCGGGGTTGCCGCACAGGAGATTCTCCAGAAAAGGCTCCCCGTCCAGCGTGTCCAGCACCAGCCCCCTGCCGTTGATGCGCGCAAAAGACGCCGAAGCAAAGCCCGCCTGCGGGAAGGCGCGCAGCGCGCGCACCAGAGTGGAGCAAAAATGCGGCAGGCAGATATTGTCTGCGGAGGTCCAGGTGCGAAACTCGCCCCGCGCCAGGGCAAAGCCCCTGTTCAGGGCTGCGGGCAGGCGGGTGTTGGGGCCGCCGAGCACGCGGACCTTGGGCGAATCAAGGCTCGTCAGATACTCCCCCGTGCCGTCTGTGGAACCGTCGTCCACAATGATCAGTTCAAAGTGGGGATAGTCCTGCGCCAGAACAGAATCCACGGCCTGCGGCAACCAGGTGAGATGGTTGTATGTGGGCAATACGATGCTGACCAGAGGCCAGGGGGCCTCCCCTTCCTCCAGGTACCCCGGAACGGCGGGGGCAGCGTCTTCCACCGGCACGGACGCGAGCTCTCCCGCATCGTCGGGCAGCATGTCCGCATAGACCTGCCAGAGCAGTCCCGCCGAGCGCGCGACGCAAAATTCCCGCTCCACATGTTCCCGCCCGGCACGGCCCGCCTCGCGGGCCATGTTTTCGTGCCGGAGAAAAAAAGACACGTGCGCGGCCAGTTCTTCTTCGTCCCTTTTGCCGAGCACAAAGCCGCTCTTGCCGTGCTCCACCGCATCGGCCGCGCCGCCGCACAGGGTGGTGACCACGGGAACCTGCATGGCCTGCGCCTCCAGAAGGACATTGGGCAGACCTTCCACATGGGCCGTGTGCAAAAAAACGCCGCACATGGACAGAAAGGCGGGCACGTCCCTGACCGGGCCGGGGAAAAGAATGCGCCCGGCAAAGGGCGAGTCGGCCACCTGTTTTTCCATGCGGGCCAGTTCCTCTCCGTCACCGCCGACCACGGCGTACAGCCCCGGATGGGCGGCGCAGGCTCTGGCCGCCACGGAAACCCAGAGATCCGGATCCTTGATGGAGACAAAACGGAACAAACCGCCGAGAACCGGCGCGTCCGCGCCGATCCCCAAGCTCTGGCGCAGGGCGCTTTCCCGCCGGACATCGGGAAAATCCCAGGCCTCCATGTCAAAAATATTGGGGGTAAGGGCCACGCTGCCGGGCGCCAGCCCGAGCCAAGCTTCATAGGAGGCGCAACCCGCGCGGCTGTTGTTGGTCATGCGCACATGGGGCAGGCGCAGAAGATTGGACAGCACCTTGAAGGCGACAACATCGTCAATGCCTTCAAAGCCATAGGGAGAGCGTTGCGCCGGGGAAAGGCTCTGCCCGGCAACAATGATCCGGGGCACCCCCACAATGACGGCCGCCAGCAAAGGCATGAGCAGATCGGCATTCCAGATGTGCAGAAGCCGCGGGCGCACGCGCCCCAGCCAGCCCGCGTATGCCGCCACAGCATTGTAGAAATCCGGTGTGGCGCCCGACAAAAAGATCCCTATTTTCCTCCGCGCCAGGGCAAAAATACCGGTGTCCACCACCTCCAGCCCGAACTCCTGCACCTCGCGGCACACGGCACGCGCCTCTTCCAGAAAGAAATCATTGCCTCCCTGGGGAGAAATGGTGCTGCACAAGAGCGTCACCGGCAGTCCCCGGCGCTGGAACTCCCGCGCGCTGGCGACAATCTGGCGCTCAACCCCGCCGCAGGTCAGCGAATTGGCCCACCAGGCCACCGGCCCGGAAAAATCTTCGGGCGCAATCAGGGGCGCTTCCGCTTTCAAAAGACGTTTTTCAGCCATGCATATCCTCTCCGGCATACGCTCCAGCCGTCTGCCTGCCGTGTTGTGTGTCTGGCACTGCCCGAACAATATCGAAATACTATGCAAGCACAGTGCCGAAAGAGCATGCGACTTCTTTTCACCCGCCAACGCAAAGCGCCGGAAGGATTCTCCCCAAGCCCGTACTCTCCGGAAAACAGCAAGGCCTGCCTGATGGGCGACAACCACAGCCCCGGAAACCATCTCTGCCCTGTCCAGAGCATGAGAAAGCACTTTCCCGAATCAAACGGGCGTTGGTTCCCTTCACTCTATTGACGAGGGAACATGAAAAGTCTAGAAAATTTTATGCAATCGAAGCACCAACGCATTCGCGATCCCTTACACGACCTCATCGAGTTTGGCGATGACCCTTTTGAGCAAATCCTTTGGAGAGTGCTCCAAACTCCATCTTTTCAACGTTTGCGCCGGGTGAAACAGCTTGGTTTTTCAGAATATGTGTACCCTGGAGCTACCCATACACGCTTTTCTCACTGCATCGGTGCATACCACATTGCGAAAAATCTCTTACGCGTGATCCGTGAACGTTCAGCAGCGCAACAGTTCAATGCCACTCTTGCACAACATGCTATCGCTGCGGCTCTTGTCCATGATGTCGGGCACGGTCCTTTCAGTCATGCATTCGAAGATATCGGGAAAAAATTGCATCTTAAAATGGCAAAACATGAGGATGTAAGTGATGCCATTATTCGCAGTGGTGATGTGGGAAAAATTTTTGACGAAATGCATACGGGACTTAGTGCAAATATTGCAGATCTGATCCGCGCCCCCGGGCCTTCAAAAATTTATGGTGCTGTGGTGTCGAGTCAATTTGATGCCGATCGGCTTGACTATATGCAACGAGACCGCTTGATGACGGGAACGCGGCTGGGAAAAATTGATTTGGCATGGTTAACGGCCAATTTGGAAATTGCCGATGTGCCTTGGGGGGCTGGCGGTGAAAAATTTGGGACGCAACAGACTTTTGTGTTGGGAGCAAAGTCGATCCATGCCGCAGAGGCATATGTTCTGGGGCTCTTCCAGCTTTATCCAACAATTTACCTTCATAAAACAACAAGAGGGGCAGAAAAACTTTTTACAGAGCTTTTGTTGCGTATTTTTTCCTTGGTTCAGGACAGTGGAAAAAACTGTTCAAGGATAAATTTGCCCAAAAATCACCCACTGACAATTTTTGCCCAAAAACCTGATTTGCTGGAAAGCGCCTTGAGCCTGGATGACTCCGTTATCATGGGAGCGTTGCCATTGATGGCTGACGCCAAGGATCCTCTTGTCAGAAGTTTTTCCCAACGCCTTCAGCACAGAAAGCTCTACAAATGCATAGATGTTCGGGAACGGTTATTGCAAAAAGGACTGAAAGATGCCCAACTGTCTCTTGCTGTTGAAGGAATACGCAAAAAAATCCAGGAATGGGCTGATAAACACCAGGCTGAAGACAAACCGGCACGTATTTTGGTAGACTCTGGCAGACGTGAGCCGTACAAGCGCATAGAAGAAGAAAAAGGTCCCCTGAACCAAATCATGATGAACACTCCAAAAGGGGATGTTGTTGATATAAATGAACAATCTGCCATAATCAAGGCCATCCGCCCGTTTGAATTTTTTAGAGCCTATACGGCAGATGAAGACTGTGACGCAAAAGTTTTTCTGGAAAATGCCATCAAGGGAGTGAAAAATGAAAAAAGAACAAAAAAATGATGGCGCGAAGGTGAAAAGCATCATTGCTGATGCCGGAGGGCAAATTGTCGGAAGAACAAGGCTTCAGAAAATAGCCTATTTGCTGGAAGCAGCAGGTGAAGGTGAAAATTTTTATTTTGAATACCATCACTATGGCCCCTACAGTGAAGACCTTGCCAGAGCGACTTCTCTTGCAAGCATGGCAGGAGATATTGCAGAGCAAGAAAAAATTGCAGCTTGGGGTGGATGTTACTCAATTTATACAACAGAAAACGCATCACAAACAGATGGCGTGCGCCAACGTCTGGCCCGTACAGCAGCAGAGGCCAATGCGGTTGTTTTGGAGCTTGCCGCAACGGCGACATACTTTGCCGTAAATGGCAAAAAGGATCCGTGGCATGAGACAGAAGCGCGAAAACCGGAAAAAGCTGCGGACGGGCGCCTTGCTGAAGCAAAAAAACTCTATGGGGAGTTACGAAAAATCAGTGAAAAACTTCCACCTCTTTGAAAGATTGTTTGCCAAAAAGCAAGCCATACACCCAATGCAACAAATACGCACGCATTGGCCCTGTGACAGCACAAAACAAGCACCTTTGTGTACAGGCAAGACATGGACAACCTGAAAGACGCTTCCCGCATATTCGCCGGACTCCGGGTTGTGCTCACAGGCTACAGCGGCTTCAAGGGATCATGGCTGGCACTTTGGTTGCGCCTGCTGGGAGCCGAGGTTTTGGGCTTTGGGCTGCCTGCGCCTCACGGCCCCAGCATGAATGCCGCGCTTGATCTGGACAGCCTGATACCGCATGCCCATATCGATATTGCGAATTATGCGCTCCTGGCGCAAAGTATGAAAGATTTCCAGCCGGACATAGTCTTTCATCTGGCAGCTCAGGCTCTGGTGCGCCCTTCCTATCAGGATCCCCTCCACACGTTGCACACCAATATCATGGGTACAGCCCATGTGCTTGAAGCCTGTCGGCATACAGCCTCGGTGAAGGCAGCAGTCATTGTGACCAGCGACAAATGCTACCGCAACAACGAATGGGTCTGGGGCTACAGGGAAAACGATCCCATGGGAGGGCATGACCCGTACAGCGCAAGCAAAGGCTGCGCAGAACTGATAACTACCTCTTATATAAAATCTTTTTTTCCTCAAGGAGAATACGGAAAAACACACCATGTCGCCGTGGCCTCCGCCAGAGCGGGAAATGCCATCGGGGGGGGCGACTGGGGAAAAGACAGGCTGATTCCAGACTGCTTTCGTGCTCTGCATGCAGCAAGACCCGTCCATATCCGCTTTCCTGCAGCAGTCCGCCCTTGGCAACATGTACTGGACTGCCTGAGTGGCTATCTTCTTCTGGGGGCGCGCCTTCTGGAACACGGCCCGCGCTTTGGCTGCGGCTGGAATTTTGCGCCTGTGGATCCGGGCGACATCTGGTCTGTGGAGCGTGTGGTGCGACACATCTGCAAACTTTGGGGAAATGGGGAGTACACGATTGATGCATCCCCCCAACCGCACGAGGCGCATGCGCTCTGTCTCGACTGCGCCAAAGCCAGCAGGGAACTGGGCTGGCATCCCCGCTACAGGGTGGCGGAGGCGCTGGAGCGTACCACAACCTGGTACAGGCAATGGATGGACAATCCCGATCCTCTCCACATGCGAGAAACAACTCTTCGCCAAATTCAGGAATATACCGAAATTCCATGACCTTCGACACCACAACCGGTTTTACCGCGGGCGACATCATTCTGGGGCACAACACACAGCATACCCTGCTTGTTCTGGAACAAAGGGATGGTTGGTTACGGGGCACCCCCTTGGAACTGTGTGCCGAAGCGGAGGTTACGGGCAAAGAAGTCCTCAATGCCTCCGACTTCGAGGAGTGGCATCGGAGCACACCTCTGTGCGTGGATTTGTGGCAAAACATACGCCTTGCCCGTGCAGATGCACACAAATACGAACTTTGTGGCCGCCTGAAAATCTCCTCTCTGGACAGACTCCTCCGGATGATCGGCCACGGTCTGGCCCACGCGCACTATACAGCGATACACAGTCCGCCTCCCTTTCATGAGGGCGTTTCCTCTGTTCCGGTATCCGGGAAGCATTGGGGACCGGAAGAAATGGAAAACCTTCTGGACGCCTCACTGGATTTCTGGCTGACAGCAGGACGTTTTTGCCGGGATTTTGAAAAAAGGCTGGCATATATTCTTGAGCGCAAGTTTGCCTTGGCTGTCAATTCAGGATCTTCCGCCAACCTGCTGGCTATCTCTGCCCTCTGCTCGCCTCTGCTGCACGAGCGGCGTCTCAAACCCGGCGATGAGGTCATTACCGTGGCCGCAGGCTTTCCCACCACGGTTGCGCCTATTGTGCAGATGGGGCTTGTGCCGGTTTTTGTGGATATCGGCATCCCTGACTACAATGCCCTGCCCGGGCAGATCGCTGCCGCAGTGGGGCCGCGCACACGCGCCATTTTTCTGGCCCACACTCTGGGCAACCCTTTTGATCTGGATGCAGTGACCTCCATTGCCAAAGAGCACGAGCTCTGGCTGGTAGAGGACAGTTGCGATGCCCTGGGGTCACTGTACTCCGTGCAGGGAAGCCCCCGCCCCTGTGGTTCTTTTGGCCATATCAGCACACTTTCCTTTTACCCCGCCCACCACATCACCACGGGCGAGGGCGGCGCTGTTGCCTGCGATGATCCCCTGCTGCACAAAATTCTTCTTTCCCTGCGCGACTGGGGGCGTGACTGCTGGTGCGCGCCTGGCGCGGACGACTCCTGCAGGCGCCGGTTTTCACAAAAATTTTCTCAATTACCGCAGGGCTATGACCATAAGTATGTATACTCGCATCTGGGCTACAACCTGAAATTTTCCGATATGCAGGCTGCCGTGGGGCTGGCGCAACTCCAGCGACTGGAAGCCTTTACAAAGGCACGACGCCGCAACTTTGCCTTTCTGTCCCAGGAACTGGCGGATCTGGACGGCGGGCCGCTGATCCTGCCACAGCCCACCCCCCGATCTTCTCCCTCGTGGTTCGGATTTTTGATCACCCTCGATCCGTCCTGCAACCGTGAAGATATCCTGCGCTGGCTGGATTTCCGGAAAATCGGGACACGCCTCCTGTTCGCGGGCAACATTACACGCCAGCCCTGCTTTGCCGGAGTTCCCCATCGCCTTGCCGCGCCCCTGCGCGCAACAGATATTGTCATGCGGCAGACCTTCTGGATAGGACTTTATCCCTCCCTGACGGAAGAACATCTTGCATACAGTGTCCGGGCCATCCGCAAATTCTTTCGCCAGGACACGGGCGGGCAACGGATACAAAAAGAACCTCTGCACACTCTCGAAACCACAGACCGCGATCCCGCCTTGCCTGATCCTGTAGCCTTGATCGTTTTCGACTTTGACGGTGTTTTTACCGACAACAGAGTTCTGACGCTGGAGGACGGCACCGAGGCTGTTTTCTGCAATCGTGGCGATGGACTGGGCATAGACAGGCTGCGCAAGGCCGGCATCCCCCTGCTCATTTGCAGCACCGAAACCAACCCTGTGGTTGGAGCACGGTCCGCAAAGCTGGGCATCCCCGTACAACAGGGTTGCGGCGACAAGGCCGCCTTTCTGCGAAACTGGCTGCGCCGCCACCATATCTCTCCGGAACATGTTGTGTACATGGGCAATGACATAAATGATCGTGAAGCCATGCGCATAGTGGGATATGGCTGGGCACCTGCGGATGCCCATCCCGAAATTCTGGCCATCGCCAGCCATATTACCAGATCGTGCGGAGGTCGGGGCGCGGTGCGCGAACTCGCGGATGCCGTCCTGGCCCGGGCAAAAATTTCTTGAGAGCACATTTCATGTACCCCGGTTTCAGCCTGTTTGCACAGGATCTGCACAATATTGCCCACCAGTTGGGAAGCAGAGCGCAGCACTTTGCCAAAAGTTCTGTTCTTTTGACGGGCTGTACGGGATTTGTGGGTCGCTGGCTGACGGAAAGCCTGCTCTGGTGCAATGAGCAGGCCAACTTGGGAATGCATCTGCATATTCTGACCAGAAACAAAAAGGCTTTTCTGGACGCACTTCCGCATCTGGAAAAACGCACAGATCTTTCTGTTCTGGAAGGGGATATTCTGGATTTGGGGAGCACGCGCCTGCCTGATTTTGCATACGCTGTTCTGGCGATGAACTACAGAAACTCCGGCATGCCTGGTTGGGCAGCACACCATTGCACAGTGGCCACGCTGGGCACGGAAAAACTTTTTCGTATGGCCGGAGCTTGTGGCTGCCGCGCTGTTCTTGTTGTTTCTTCCGGAGCGGTTTACGGCGTGTGCCCTCTTTGTCCGGATTCCGAAGTATTTTGCGAAGAACTTCCTTCGCTGGAAAGCAGATTGCAGGAGTCTGTCCTCTACGGCGAAGGCAAACGCTTTCTGGAACTGTTCGCCGTATCCTTGGGGCAACGCTACAACATTCGCGTACCGGTGGCACGCTGCTTCGCCTTTTGCGGTGCACACCTTGATCTCAACTCCGGCAATGCGCTGGCCAGCTTTCTTGCCGACATCCTGGCAAAGAGGGAAATTCAGATCCAGGGAGACGGGCAAACCGTACGCTCTTACCTGTACGGCAGCGATATGGCCGTCTGGCTGCTGGCCATGCTTGCCGAAGGAGAGCACGGTGTGCCCTGCAACGTGGGCAGCGAACGGGCTGTGAGCCTGCTGGATCTCGCCCGAATGTGCGCCCGGCTGACCCCGTCTTGCAAAACAGTGCGTATTCAGGGGCGCGCCGTACAGGGCAACGCGCCGGAACGCTATGTTCCCGCAACGCAAAGAATACGCTCCCGCCTGCATCTGCAGGAACATGTTTCACTGGAAAAAGGCCTCGCAGCAACTTTGCGCTGGTTTGCCCTTCAAAAACATCACGGATAACCAAGCCCTGTCCAGAACAGGCGCTGCCTCTGCAAGGAGTCCGGCATGCGGTTGTTGTATCTGAGTATCACACAGACCACGGCCCTGATTCAGGGTCTGCTGGTACGCGAAGCAGAAGAACGGATTCTCGAATACTTTCCGGGCAGCGTAATCTACGGACCAGGGCATCCCGGCTACCAAACCGCTGATGTGCGGGAAATCCTTGAAGAGTACGGCGGGGAAAACAACTTCGACGCCATCTTCTGCGTTCTGCCCGAAAGAGAACTGGCTGGAGAGCCGCTGGGCCTGGAACTCCCCCTCAAGGCCAGCCTTCCATCCCATCTCTGGCATTTTCCTCTCCATCTGGAAAAAACAAAGCTGCCCAAAATCCTGGTTGGCGATGACTTCTGGCATCTCACGCCGCGCGAGCGAAACAGGGTTCTTCTTGCCAACAAGTTTTGTCTCTATATCAGTGCCTTTCTTTCCCCCTTCATTATTCCGGAAGCCATGCGCCACTATTTTTCCCGCGATGTATGGGAAAATATCATCTTCATGCCTGTCGCAGGCTCCGCTTCCGAAAATATCTACATCCCGGATCTGCAAAAAAAACACGATGTTCTGCTTGCAGGATACAACCTTCCGGCATTCTATCCCGTGCGCGCCCAGATGGCCCAGGCATTCCGGAAGTCAGGATTGTCCCTGTGCGAACCCCGTCATCCCGGATACAGCCACCTGAAGACTGTCTCCCCACCGAGCACCTACCTGAAAGACCTTGCCCGAAGCCGTATTTCTGCTTTCTGCACCTCACAGTTCCACTTTACCCCCCTGAAACTTTTTGAAGCCATGGCCAGTCGCACAATTGCCCTGTGCGATGCCCCTTGCGGTTATGAACATTTGGGTCTTGAGGCGGACAAACACTTTATCCTGGCTGACAGCGGCAACTGTGTGGAAAAAGCGCGACGCTGGCTTTCAGACCCGGATCTGTATGCAGAAACCACAGAAGCCGCATACAGGCTTTTCCGCTCCCGGCATACGCTGCGTATCCGCACCAAAGAGCTGGCGGAACAGATTCCGCCCATTCTCGACGGAGGACGAACACATGGCTGGATCGACCTGAGCCCCAACTTCCGTCTGGTGCGCGCTCTCTCGCGCAGTAAAAACGTGGCAAAACCCACAGCCCCCCGGGTATACAAAAAAGAGTGGTGGCAAATGGTCACAACTCTGGACAGGGAGACATGGCACTACTGGCATCAGCTTTTCCCCCTGCAATACCTGGATAGCGAAACAAGAAAAACCGTCATCCTGCCCGACGGCTGGGACCTGCGCACTGCTGCTCTTGGGCATATGGAGGCTTTCAGGGCCCAGATTCTGGCAGATATTGTGGAGCAAAAAAATCTCCGCAACCTTCTGGAAATCGGCACCGGTTCAGGTTACCACAGTATTCTCTGGGCTGAACGCCTGCACACAACTGGCGTGGTGGGGAGTGTTTTTGCAGAGGATCCGGTTCCCGGAGACCAGCTGATCATGCTCATGAGTCCGCAATACCTCCAGATGACCATGACCCGCGATCTGCTCTGGGCGGGCATTCCTGCGGCACAGAGCATCCATTTTCTGCTGCGCCGCGAAGGATGGCACGAATCCCTTCAGGGAAAAGCCCTGGATCTTCTTTTCTTCAACACATCTCCAAATATAATTAATGACTTCAAAGAATTGTCGGAAGTTATCAAGCCCGAAACAATCCTTGCCGTCAACAAATACGGCAGTGCTTATCCCGAAGTCATGCATGCCGTGCAGCACATGGCCGAAAGTCTGGGCAGGGATATTGTCCACATTGACTTTTCCCCCTGCGATTCAGGCCTTGCCCTGCTTTTTCCGCAACAAGCAGGGAAAAATCCGCAGATCCGCACATAAAGTTGCGACCGGATCACGATTGCCGATCCAGAGGAAAGAGCAAATGCCCCTGCAATTCTTCGGCATCCAGAAAAGGAGACATATCTTCCGGCGGCAGGGAGACAATACGCCCGTCTTCCCGTCTGCATGAGGCAATTTTGGGCTCAAACCCCTGCTCGGGATCCAGCAGAGCCTCCACAAGCAAAGGGCCGCGCTCCTGCAGTACCTGTGTCAGCTGATCCTGCCAGTCTTCGCCTTCTATCCGCGCATACGGCAGGCCAAAGGCAGCCGCCAGACCTTCATACTGCGGGAAGCCCAGCCCATTGTCTGGCCCGGTTCCGATCTGGCGGCGGAAAAAGCTGCGCTGTGTCTGCCGGATGGACATGTAGCCGTCATTATTATAAATAAACAGGATAATCGGCATGTCATGATACCTTACCGTGGCAAGTTCCTGCATGTTGAGCATGAAGCTCCCGTCGCCATCCAGACAGACGATGCGCCTGCCGTCAGCAGCACAGGCAGCGCCCACCGCAGCAGGCAAGGCCATGCCCATGGGACCGCTGCCAAAATTGGCAATCAGCCTCTGTGCAGGGCGCAATCCGCCCGCCTGCTGGGCTGTTACACCGGCACTGGCATTGCCCGGCACCACAATATCCCCATCATGCAAACGCGCAAAAAGCTCCTCGGCAAACCAGTACGGGTTGATACGTCCTTCCGGGGTACGGGCGCGCAGGTGTGCAGGGACTGTGGGCAACAATTTCACACGCTGACGGCAATGGTTCAGCCACCAGCTGTCTGCCACAACACCGCGCTCTGTGCAGGCACGCGCCAAGGCGCGTACAAAGGGACCGGTTTCCGCCAGAATGGTCTCATCACCAAGATACTGCGGCCTCCTGCATTCGGACGAATCGCACTCCACCACAATTTTTCGGGCATTTTTTCCCAAAGCTTTCCAGTTGTAGGTGGTCATGGTCAGATGCATGGTCACACCCAGAAAGAGCAACAGATCCGCATTCTGCATGTTGATATTGCCCGCACGCGTCCCAACATTACCCATGCCTCCCGCATGGAGCGGATGCTCTTTCCGGATAATGTCGAGCGTTCCGGCGCACAAAACGGGGCAATGCAAACTTTCCGCAAGAGAGCGAAAATCCTCCACAGCATGGGCCATGCGCAATCCCGGCCCGGCCACAAGCAGAGGGCGTTTTGCCGCAGCCAAAGCCTGTGCCGTTGCATCGGCCACAGCAGAAAGATCCTGTGCAGGCTCTGTCACAACAGGCATGGCGGGCAGCTTTTCCGGATCCACGCACATGCCCTGTACATCCACGGGAATCTCTATCCAGACAGGCCCCGGCCTGCCGGAAGTGGCTTCATGCCAGGCTCTTTCCATCTCATGCCGGACGCACTCAGGGGCATGGATCGTCACAGCGCGCTTGACAACATAACGCGCCATGGGAATGGTTTGTGCTTCCTGCTCGCCAATTTGACGCACTTCTCCCACAAGGCCGTGAGATGCGCAGGTTGTTTCTGTTTTGGACTGACCAGAAACCACAATCATGGGCACGCCGTCCGTATAGGCACCAAAAACACCTGTCAGAGCGTTGAGCGCGCCGGGGCCTGCCGTCACCAGAACAAGAGCAGGCCGTCCTGTCACATGGGCATACCCTTCCGCAGCAAGGGCACAGGCCTGCTCATGGTGGCAGCAGACAGTCCTGATACGATCTTCGGAAGCCAAGGCATCGTTGAGGTGCATGGCCATGCCCCCGGTAAAAAGAAACGCCTGGGAAAGGCCCTTGCCCGCGAGAAAATCCATGACATGGCGAGCGACTGTCAGCATATCTGCACCTCCCTCTTTCCATCCCCGGGGCAACGCGGCGGATGATTCCGGCTTTGCGCCTGCCCGGCAAGGGTGCGCTTGTTGTTTCGGGCATAACACCGGGCGTTCGGCAAGTCGGCCGCCGCCCTTCGCCACAGCTACAGGGTCAGAGGGAAAATCCGCTTGTCATCAATGCCCGCGTTGCGCAGGGTTTGTGTAATGGCATGCGTGGCGCTGCTGGCAATGATCACCGTGCTGGCATGCGGGTTTTCGGCCAGTTGCCGTGGGCTGAGAATCTCCCTGCCGCAAAACTCCTTCCCCCATTTCGCCGCATCCGAGTCGGCATAAGCGAAAACGGCAATGCCCATATCCTGCAAAGCCCGTGTGACATTTTCGCCCGCAGCTTCCGTGCCGTAGACGACAAGCCCCTTGCCTCCCTTCAGGGCTTCGGCCCGCTCCCGTAATTGCGAGGCGATATAGGCCGTGTCGCTGAACGGGATTTCCGGCAGGCCCCGTGCGCGCAGTTGCAAATTGACATACGCACGCTGGGCACGAAAAACAGCACGGGCCTCAGCCCCCCTGTCTGTTCTGTTGGCGTGCATGTTTTCGCCATGAATCCGGTAAAAACCCAGAACGTCAGACAAAATGCAGACCGGAGCGCGCGTCATGGCCAGCATGAGCAGGCATCCATCAGCATAACCACGCATTTTTTCCGGCTCAAGGAGAGGAAAAAACGGCTCCAGGCACTCTCTGGCAAAAGACAGGGCCGAACATGGGCTGTGGTTGTACATGTGCCCGTACGCAAGCAGAGCGTGA
Organism: Desulfovibrio sp. OH1186_COT-070; assembly: GCF_003860215.1. Classification (GTDB taxonomy): domain Bacteria; phylum Desulfobacterota; class Desulfovibrionia; order Desulfovibrionales; family Desulfovibrionaceae; genus Desulfovibrio. Next base: position 44,948 of record NZ_RQYH01000010.1, read on the forward strand.
CGCCTGTCCGGATCGTCTCGGATTTGGCGGTAGATGCCCTCCCCGTTGGGCGCAAGATAATGCTGTACGATCCGGCAGGATTGATGGGCTGCAACGATTTTTTCCAGCTTGTCCCCGTACCAGAAATCATCGCTGTCCAGAAAGGCAATGATGTCACCACGGGCGCGGGCAAAACCGGCGGAAAAGGCACTGGCCTGACCGCCGTTCTCTTTCAGGACAGGGAGTACGCGCCGATCGGCACGAGCATACTGGTCCATGATCTCGCGGGAAGCATCCTGCGAGCCGTCGTCCACCACAAGGCATTCGAAATCGCCCAGCGACTGCCCCAGCACGGAATCCAACGCTTGGGGGAGATACCGCGCATAGTTGAAATTGTCCACGATCACGGAAACGCGCGGTGTCATCTGTCTTGCCATATGTCGTATTCGGGCTTGATGAAACGGCGACGGATATTGATGATGCCCACAATCCTGCCGCCAATATCCTCTGCCGTGCGCAGGGCATCGGTATAGTCATCAATGGGTTTGACCGTATCCGGGCCGAAGGAATACGGCACAAGAGAGCCGCAGAAGGTTTTCCGGCTCTTCAGTTCCTCCCGCAAGCCGCGCTGCCTTTCATGGGAAAAATGGCTCTCCCTGAAATACGTGCAGCTGTCTTCCGGCAGCCAGCCAGAAAAATACTCCGCAAATTTTTCGTTGGAAAGCACATGCACCCCATACCCCATTTCCTGCACGAGCCGGACAATGCTCAAGGTATGAAAAACAAAGGCACTGTGGGTCACCAGCAGCGTCCCCCCCGGCGCAACCCTGTCACCAAGGTGACGCCGCAGGCGCGCCACAAAGTCACGGTCTCCGGCATAGACGTCATATGCCTTTTGACGCAGGCAGGGAATATCGAAGTCCGGCAGAAGCTCAAAGCCTGTTTCGAGCCTGTGCACCTTTGTCCCCCAGGCATCTGTTAGCTGCTCAAGCGAAGAGCAGGCGGCAAGACCGTCATTGCCCAGCCTGCGGAGGGCAGAAGCGGTTGTGGACACCATCACCCCCTTGCCTGTGCCGAACGCGCAGACAAACAGAAAGCCGGGATTGAGAAAACAGCTCCCGATGGTTTCCGCAAACCCGCGCGGCAGCACCAGCCCTGGTTCGGCAAGCAGGAGCCAGTCTCGCAGCGGGCAGACGGCAAGGGCGCGGCGAAGGATTTCCCCCAGGCTTGTTGTGGTGTCAATATAGTCCGAAAAAACAAGGCGGGTATTTTTTGCATCCCTGAAGGCATGTTCCACAGCGGATTTTATCCCCGCAGCGGCCACCACACAGAATCCGGATACCGCATCGCGCAGGGAACACGCACTCTGCAACGCCAGAGAAAGCTCCTGCCCGGAGCGCACCGGCAACACAGGATAAACGCCTCCGGGCCTGATGTTTTGCACAGCATCACCCACACGCAGGGCATTGTCGGGCTGATAATTGGCCGTCACCGAAGCCATGTCCGGCCCCAGTGCGGATCCACCGCCACCGGACTCCGCAGAAGCCAAAGGATCAAACAGATGAACCTTGCCCGCCTTCAGCTTGGGGGAGTCCGCTTCTGCAAGACGTTCACAAAGACTTGGGGAGGCGTCATCAATGCCGTCATTGGCGTTGCGGCTGTATGTTTTCAACGGCATGCCGCACATATCGCACCAATGAAACTGGTCGGAAAACTCACTGATATCTTTCTTCCACCAGCCAGGCTCAATGGGTTTTCCGCCGGGGCCATCAAAAAGCATGTCCAGCGTTCCCGCGATTTCACAAAAAAAAGCTCCCTTGGGAGTGATGCTGCCGCTCCAGAAATTTTGCAGCCAGCACTCGGAGCGCATGAGAGCGAATTCCTTGTCGCCGATGCCCAAATCCTTGCGACTGATCAGAATGGGCTGGTGAAAACTCGGGCTGGTATGGTCGTTGAGCCACAAATCCGTTACCACATCCTGAATCATTTCATAATGCCGGTAAAAATTTCGCGGCATGGACGTGAAAAGCAGAAAACCGCGCCCGGCATTGACCGACCCCTCAAACCACCGCTGCATTTTCGCAAAGCCCAGACAATCCCTGACCAGCGCCCGGCAACGCCCCGCATCAGCCGTTTTCAGCCGCCCTCTTTTCTGGAGCAGGTAATCGCCAAAGCGGCCATATTCGGGATGCAGCAAGGGCTCGCCGCCAATGGTGGAAATAAGCCCCTGATAGCCATCCAAAGAGTCCACGGCTCGCCTGAATGTCGCAAAGTCCATAAAATACGGCTTCTTGTGATGCCCGCAAAAGCGGGTACAGTTGGAGCACTGCCTGTGGCAGGCATTGGTGATATCTATTTCAATAATGGACATTTCGCGAATCTCGCGCATGTACCCCCTCCCGTAAACGGCTACCACGCATAGAGCAGGCTGTCCCCCCATGTCGGGGAGTAGTGATGGAACGCAAAGCGATAACCCAAGGAAAAGCTTTTCAGCAATAACGGTATCCGATACATGTCCGATGGGGAGTGATACAGAGAGATGGCGAGCCTGGGCCTGCACCGGCATATGGTTTCTTTTGCGCCCAGAAGCATGTCATACTCCGCACCCTCAATATCCGCTTTGAGAAAAGTGATATCCTTTCCGGCAAAAAAGCTGTCAATGCTCGTAAGCTGGACACGGGAAACTCTCTCCCAGGGTGGTGCATCACCGTGCAAAAGCGCACTTCCCCCTCCGGGCAGATCCCAGTTTCTGAGGCAAGCGTCACCGGACTCCCTGCCCAGCGCATATTTGACAGGCACAAGCTTTGAGCCGTCCAATGCCCACTCCACAGCAAGCCTCTTGCTTCGGGCGACAAGTGCCGCAAAAAAGCGTTCGTCAGGTTCAAAGGCATAGTATTCCCGCATATGCGCATCATGCAGCAGGAGAAATTTTTCCAGCGAGTCACCGCAGTACGCTCCGGCATCCACAACAATATCGTCAAGGCGCGGCAACTGGAAGGAAAGAGGACTTTCATAACGCAAAAATGGTGACTCAACGACCCACGCAGGAACATCGCTCATGTTTTTTCTGCTTTCCACGACTGCCGCGTATTTTTTTCGTGATGCAGCATCGGAAAACAGATCACTGACTTCTTGTATACGTTCTTTGTTTTTTTCCATGAGATAGGTATCTACGGAAAAACAGTGCGCATGAGGATTCAGCGTGAGTGCCTGCCTTTGTATGACAGAAAATGTTTCCGCAACCGGCGTTGCGACCAGCACAAGAGGTTCTTCCAGCGCCGTGATGCTCCGCACATCGCGGACAGGAATGCCGTTGAGGCATGTGCCGATTTTCTCCTGCGCCGAATCCACAAAAAATTCAGGAAAAATCCCCTCGAAGGCGAGAATTCCGCTGTAATACAGGGCGGTATTGCCCGCTCCCCACAAAATCACAGGGCATGCTTTCATTCTTCTCTCCCGGCCAGGGCATAGACCACAAGTTCGCCGTAGGACCGTGTATGCTGGCGTATGGCGATTTCATACCTGCCCGCCCTGAGGATACTCAGGGGGATTTCGTAAAAATCATTTTTCCTGTGGTACAGGGAAAAAATCAGATCGGGACGCGCTGTGCGCAAAAGATTCTGGCCTCCGCGCAAAACATCGGCCTCGACTCCTTCCACATCCGCCTTGATGACAGTAGGCTTTGGCCCCATTCGATGAAAAAGGCTGTCAAGGCTGCGCAGGGGGACTGTATTGCTTTTTTTTTCATCCACAAAGCAGAGATTTGAACCCTGCCCCTCCTCGGAGATGTGCGCCATGCCGTCTTCAGCAGACACGGCAAAAAACAGCGGGATAACATTGGGATTTCCGCTCGTCTTTTTTTGCAGTTCCAGAAAGCTGCCCAAATCTGGTTCAACAGCGTAATATGTATATGCATTCTGTTTCCCGCAGTCCGTATGAGCGCAATAGGCTTCCCAGGTGTCGCCGAAGCTGGCCCCCAGGTCACAAAAGACCTCGTAACGAACGCGGCGCAAAAAATCTTTGTCAAAGTACGGGTGCGGCGTATACACGCTCCGTATGTACTCAAGGTCAAGGGTAAACTGGAAGGCCAGAAAATTTTTGAGAACACTTTTTGACCTGTCGTCCAGAACCGCGATCATTTCTTCCAGAGCGGCATTGCGCTCATACTCTTCCATGCGCAGCCCTATGGGCGCAACCGGCGAGGAAGCCGCGGGCAGTTCCGTGGGCAGGGCTGTTTCCACCGCAAAGCGCCGGCACAGCGCATGCATTTCTCCGGCATAGGCCGAGGTGAGTATCACCAGGGCGTTTTTTGCTTCTTCCAGTGCGGCAACAGGGCGCGCCGGAATATTTCTGTAGCTGGAACCCACAACTGCGGGATTGGCGTCAACGCAGAACCGGGGAGTCACTCCTTCTTTCAGGAGCATGTCCATCGTGCCCCGCCCGTAATGCCCCGCCCCGAAAACAATGATTTGGCGATCCCTGACATCGTCCCATGAAGAAAACCGCCCCCCGGAAAAAGGGAAACGCGTTTTCCTGAGCCTGTCCAGTTCGCCGGGAGAAAAAAGGCCTGCCAGACTGTTCATGCGTCTTCCTCCCCAGGGCGCGCGAAAAAGGCATGATTTTTCTCCGTGTGCATCACACCTCCCTGCGCGAAGCCGATCTCCCGCAGATTGCATATGGTTCTGACGTGCGGGAAATGCGCCCGCACAAAGCCCGCGATGGCGTCGAACTGATCCACGGCCGACACGATGACCGTGTCGCACTGTTTCTTCCCGATTTCCTCCGGACTGAAAACGGTTCTGCCGTTTTTGGTTTTTCCCCACAGTCCGGGGTCTTTGTCCACCTGTATCCAGGGCATTTCCTCCAGAGCCGGGGAAACAGCGGCAAAAAGCATCAAAAAGGCCCCGGCTCCCCAGAAGACCGCCCCTGAACCATGCAGCAGAGAACGCAAGGTGAGATCGATATGCTCCGCATACGCTTTCAGGGCAACAAAGGTATGTGATTCGCCGCACTGTACGCACAAGGTCTTGCAGTGCTTGGCCAGATTGACGGGATACACGTTGACGGCGTTTTCGTGCAGGCAATGCCCGCAGACAAAAGAAACGGTATAGTATGCAGAATTGTCCGCCGCCCGCATGACCAGAGAAGTCTCCCTCTGCGCCCAGTCCAGCAGCAGGGCCTTTTTTTCTTCAACAAGCCGCCCGGCAACGAAAATGTCATATTCCTCGTCGGAAAGCTGGGACATGTTCACAAGCGGGCACCCCTTGCGGATGAAGTCCAGAGTATCCGGGATGCGCCCTGACCGCACCGCAGCAGCAAAAAGTGCAGAACCGGGATAACAGCGGATCATGGCGTATTCCATGAAAATTACCTTGTCCTGTATGGATTTGGCGAAGGAAAACGTATTTTCTATGGTTGTCCTGTTTTCCGCGACATCCCCGAAGATAAACTGTCCGGTGCAAAGGATTCCGGCATCGTATGTCCGCTGGACAGTGTCACGGATATCCCTGACCGTGATTTTTTTCTTCATGCTGGCAAGAACGCTGTCGTCCCCGCTTTCAAATCCATAAAAAATGCGTATACACCCGCTGTTTTTCATTTTTCTCAAAACATCGGACGTCATGTGCTTTCCGACACGCAGGTATACCAGCCACTGGATATGAAACCTTTCTATCCTCTCGCAGAATTCATACAATCTGTTCGCATTGAAAGCAAACAGCTCATCATCCAGAAAAAGGCGATTGACATTTTTTTCGCGTACCAGAAGCTCAAGCTCCGCGAAAATATTGTCCAGAGAACGCTGCCTGTATGTCTGCCCCCCGGATTTCGAGCAATATGTGCAGGAAAAAGGGCAACTGCGGCTTGTCACCAGGGGCGCCGAAACAATCCTCTGGTTATCCGGGGAAGAATGCTGCTCTGCCTGTTGAAAAAATTTGAAGCCATCCCAGTCCGGAAAAGGCAGGGAGTCGAGATCCCGTATGGGTTTGCGCGCCTTGCTGAACACGAGCTTCTCCACGCCCGCGTCTTTTGTTCTGTACACAAGCCCGTCCACATCCGCGAGAGAACGCCCCTCCTCCAGCGCTCTGACCATTTCATAGGCAGTGATTTCCCCTTCCCCGATCACACCAATATCGGCGCACGGGATGCCCCGCATGGCTTCGTCGGGACTGTAGGTCACAAGCCCTCCACCCATGAAGACAATGATTTCAGGGTGAACAGACTTGATGTACTCCAGCATCTCCTTCATCTGGGCAAAGCGGGTAACAAGATCCCCGATGCCCACCAGATGAATGTTGTTATGCCGGATGCAGTCACTGACTATCTGCCTTTCGTCACCATGTTCGGCATTGAGGTTCAGGGTGAAAACATGGCAACCGCGGCTTTTCAGGTAGGCCGATACGTAGGCCGGACCAATGGGAGGCACTGACCAGTCAAACAACTGGTATGAGTCTCGCAAAAGGATCAGCAGGATATTGAGTGGAGCAGTGCTGTTGCGCTGGCAATCCAGCGCATGATCTGAAAAGGCAGGCATGAATGAGTGTTCTCGGGCGTGCATGCGGGACTCACAGATGTGCCCGCAGCTTTCTGGCCACATGTTCTTCTTCGGGAAGGATGCGCTTGATACCGTCCCCTTGGGCGCGCTCAAGGATGCGCACATAGCGGCACAATTGCAGGAGGCCCGCGCCTTCGACACTGGCAGCCTGGTCGGAGCCGTACATGGAGCGATCCAGAGTGATGTGACGCTCCAGTGAAGTAATGCCCAACATTACAGCACCCACGGAAACTGCCAGGCCGGTCTCGTGCCCGCTGTACCCCACGTTGCATTGAAATGCTTCGCGCAGGCTTTCAATGCAGCGCAGGTTGGCATTCTCCACAGCCATAGGGTATGTGCCCACACAGTGCATAAGCTCGAAAGAGCACCCGGCTTGCCGGAAAATGCGCACAGCACGGGCAATGTCGTCCATGGTGGACATGGCTGTGGAAATGAAGGTGTGCTTGCCCCGCGCGGCCACGGCATGAAGAAAATCTTCGCAGACAATCATGGCAGAGGGCACTTTGTTGTACGGACAATCATACCTGTCAAGAAAGGCCAGACTTTCCATATCCCAAGCCGAAGCGAACCAGGGAATTTCTTTTTCCCTGCAATACGCATCAATCATGTCGTACTCGTCCCTGCCGAACTCCAGCCCCCTTTTTTGCTCACCCTGTGTCTTCCCCCAAGGGCTTTCACGCGGAGAATCCAGAAATTCCCTGCTGTAGACGCGCTCAATGGTTCGCTTTTGGAATTTGACAGCGTCACATCCGCACGACTTCGCCATCTGAACAAGCTGCTTTGCAATGCCGACATCGCCATTATGATTGATACCGATTTCCGCAATAATAAACACCCTCATACTCCCCCCCTGCGGCCTTCCAGCCGCGCCAGAGTTTCCTCCCGGCCCAGAAAAACCACGATTTCGCAACCCACTCCATACTCCGCCAGCGTACTGGCGCATGCGCGGGCACGTTTCCACATTACATCACTGCTTTTTGCAAACCTTCAACAAGGCGTTGGGCCCATGCAGATGCGCTGGTTACGTTGCCGGGATTGAGCATTGCCAAAAGCTTGAAAGAATGTTCGCCTTTTCCGTAAGGAGCTTTTGTTTTGCAATGACTTGTTGCCTTCGCAAGCGCATCATGGACTTGCTGTTTGCTGATACCCTCGATAGCGCGGTCAGGTGCGGGCAATGCGCTGGCCTTGAACCTCTGACCAAAAAATTTTTCCAAAGCCTGCCTGTCTGCGAGAAACCAGCTTTCCATACAGACCACCATGAGATGACACTGCTCATGAGTGGCGCCCTCTGGCTGTGACCAGCGATCTTCCGTCCGGGCAGCCAGATGCAGCCAGGGCTTTTGCGTATTTTCGGCATCCACCGAGTCTTCACTGTCCACAAGCAGGAAAGCACGCTCTCCCGCAAAAAGCCGCCGAAAGGCCGCAGATGCCAAAAAACAGGCCGAAAAACCGTCCGTGCCTTGCCGAACGCACGGGGGAATTTTTCCCTGAATCAGGCAGCGCCGCGCACTGTCATATTGTTGACGATGAAGAGCAGAAAGTCTAGAGATTTTTATAAAACTGCCGCACAATACATTCACAAACCCTGCAAACCGTATTGTTGCGAACTTTTGTCGGAAAAAACGGGGTATTGTATCGGGCCTTTCAGCAAAAACTGGAGATATGCCGGGACATCCTGGGGCGGTTTCGGAAATCACCCCTTTGAAGATCCCAGCCGTTTGATTCCGCCATCCGCTGTCAACAAAGTCATCTGGTGAATAGCTATGGCGTTCAGGCGGGCGAGACGCTCTCCTTGGGGAATGCCTTCTTTGATGAACAGGGCATTAAGGTTTTCCAGGTTGGAGAGGCAGACGAGTTGCGCCGCTGTGGCGTAGTCGCGAATATTGCCGTCTTTGTCCGTGTTGTCCCGCCGCCATTCGGCGGCAGTCATGCCAAACAGGGCGACATTCAAAAGATCCGCTTCCGAGGCATATACCATAGTGGCGTGGGCAGGCGTAACGGTTTCCGGAACAAGATGTTCCCTGATGGCATCCGTATGGATGCGGTAGTTGATTTTTACAAGGTTGCGCTTGATATCCCAGCCAAGCTGGCGTTGTTCTTCGTCCTTGAGACGTTGAAACTCCTTGATAAGGTAAAGCTTGAACTCCACGCTTATCCAGGACGCAAACTCGAAGGCAATATCCTTGTGAGCATACGTCCCGCCATAGCGCCCTTTTTTGGAAGTAATCCCCACAGCGTCAGTTTTTTCAATCCACAATTTGGGCGTGAGGGCAAAGCTGTTCAACCCGGCTTGATTTCTAAATCCATCGAATTCGATGGATTTGAAGCCGGGGTTGTTCAACTGCTCCCAAAGCCCAAGAAATTCTATGGTATTCCGGTTTCGCATCCAGTTCTGGATGATATAGTCAACCCGTTCCGCGTCCCGATAACGGGCCATGTCTGTCAGGCTGATGTAATCCTCATCCTTGCGGGAATAATAAGAAACCGTGGTGTCCAAAACAGTAAGTTTTGTCATGTGAGGCATCCTTTGCAGCCGATGCTGAAAAAACGGCAAAAGGTTCATGCAGCGGCAGTGTGGTTTCCTCTATACTCCCCCCTGCGGCCTTTCCAGCCGCGCCAGAGTTTCCTCCCGGCCCAGAAAAGCCATGATCTCGTTCAGGTGCGATCCGCCCATATAGCCCATGAGGGCCGTGCGCACGGGCGGAGCGACCTCCTTGAACTTCAGGCCGTTGTCCGCCACATAGGCATTGAGGGCGGCCTCGATGTTTTCCGCCGCAAAGGGCGCGCACGCCCCGAAAATACCGGCCAGGGCGCGCAGATGGGCCTTGCCCGCCCCGGTGAAATGCTTGTCCGCATCCTTTTGGCGGTAGTCGAGCTCTGCGGCGGGCACAAGCAGCGGGCGAAAGCTTTCGGCCATGTCCCGCAGGTTGTCGGCCCGTTCACGAAACATGCGGCACAGTGCCTCCAGCCTCTGCGGCGCAGGCGTACCGAGACCCGCTTCTTCCACAAAGGGGGCAACCATCTCCGCCAGAAGGGGCAGAGGCGTTTCGCGCATGAAATGGGCGTTGCACCACTGGAGCTTGGCGGGGTCAAAGGCCGCTGCCGCCGGATTGAGGCTTGTGCCGTCAAAATAGCGCACCAGCTCCTCCTGGCTGAACAGCTCCTGATTGCCGTGCGACCAGCCCAGCCGCACCAGATAATTGACCAGAGCCTGCGGCAGCAAACCGTCCTGCCGGTACTCGATGACCGCCCGCGCCCCGTGCCGTTTGGACAATTTCTGACGATCCGGCCCGAGAATCATGGGCACATGCCCAAAACGCGGCACAGGCAGCCCCAGGGCCTCGTACAGCAAAATCTGCCGCGGCGTGTTGGAAATATGGTCATCGCCCCGCAGCACATGGGTGACGCCCATTTCGTGGTCGTCCACCACCACGGCCATATTGTAGGTGGGCATGCCGTCGGCGCGCCTGACGACCATATCGTCCAGTTCCGCCACGTCCACGGCGATTTTGCCCTTGACCATATCGTCAAAAAGCACCTTGCCCGAAGCCGGAAGCCGGAGGCGCACGCAACGGCCTTCGGCAGGGCCGAGGCCGCGCTCGCGGCAGCGTCCGTCATAGCGCGGCTTGAGTCCTTTTTGCCGGGCCTCCTCGCGCATGGCCTCCACCTCTTCCGGCGTGCAGGAGCACCAGTAGGCATGGCCCGACTGCAACAGCCTGTCCACATACCTGTTGTACAGATCGGTGCGCTGCGTCTGGTAGACCGGCTCGCCGTCCCAGTCCAGACCGAGCCAGCGCATGGAGGCCAGAATGGAGTCCGTATACTCCTGCCGCGAGCGCAAAAGATCCGTATCCTCGATGCGCAGGTAAAAACGGCCGCCAGAGTGGCGGGCCAGAAGCCAGCAGAAAATGGCGGTGCGTGCCCCGCCAATATGCAGATGCCCCGTGGGACTGGGCGCAAAGCGCGTGACAACAGCGGTCATGAATGATCCTTGTTTGTATGGGGCCGTCCGAAAAAAAGACCGGAGGCTACTCCCCCGTGTCCGGGGCAGTGCCCTTTTCTTCCGTCCGGGAAACAATGGGGCAGAATTTCTTGAGAGTCCGCACAAGTTCCGGCATGTCCACGGGCTTGGTCAGATGCCCGTTCATGCCCGCTTCAAGGCTGCGTTCGGAATCCCCGCGCATGGCATAGGCCGTCATGGCCACAATGGGCACGGTTTCCGCCCCGCTCAGTCCGCTGGCGCGGATCTTGCGGGCCGCGGTGTGACCGTCCATGACGGGCATCTGCACGTCCATGAGCACCAGATCAATCTCCTCCCGGCGTTGCAGCCAGGTGTCCAGGGCCTCCTGCCCGTTGACCACCGGGATGCAGTGTATGCCCATGCCGTCCAGCAGAACTTCCATGATCTCGCGGTTGATGTCGCCGTCTTCGGCCAAAAGGACGCGCATGCCCCGCAGGCAGTCGCAGTCTTCCTGCTCCTCTTCGCTCTCGTCGCCCGGCGCATCTTCGCCCACGCCGAAAGGCAACTCCACCTGAAAAACGCTGCCCTTGCCCGGCTCGCTCCGCACGCTGATCTGGCCGTCCATCAGTTCCGCCAGACGCCGGCAGAGGGCAAGCCCCAGGCCCGTGCCGCCGAAACGGCGGGTAATGGAGGACTCTGCCTGAGAAAAAGGCTCGAAAATCCGGGTGATCTGCTCTTCGGTCATGCCGATGCCCTCATCGCTGACCTCGCAGAGCAGGCGCACGGTATGGCCATCGCCGCGCAAAAGGCGCAGGGCAATGCGCACAGTGCCGTGCGCGGAAAACTTTATGGCATTGCCGCCCAGATTGACCAGTATCTGTCGCAGGCGCAGGGCATCGCCCGTCAGCACAGGGGGAATGTCCGCGTCCACCGAGCTTTCGATGCGGATTTTCTTTTCCCAGGCCTTGGGCTGCAAAAGCACGAGCACGGCCTCAAGTTCCTTTTCCGGCTGGAACGGCAGATTCTCCAGATCCATGCGGTTGGCTTCTATCTTGGAGAAGTCCAGAAGGTCGTTGATGATGCCCAGCAGCGATTCGCAACTGATGTAGATTTTCTGCACATAATCGCGCTGCTGCGCCGTGAGTTCGGTGTTCAGCGTCAGGCGGGCCATGCCCATGATGCCGTTCATGGGCGTGCGTATCTCGTGGCTCATGTTGGCCAAAAAAATGCTCTTGGCCATGTTGGCCGACTCGGCGTTTTCCTTGGCCTCGCGCAGCGTCTGCTCACGCAGATGGCTTTCGGTCACGTCATTCACATAGCCCATAACCCGGCGGCCGGTTGGCCCTTCCAGAATTTCGACCACAAACATGAGCCAGCACAGCCCCTTGCGGGGGTGGCTGATGCGCAGTTCCAGGGGGTCGCGCCGCCCGGGAATCCACTGTGCGGGATCGCACAATCCGCGCCACCGGGGCACATCGTCCCGCAAAAACCGGCTCTCCACAACGCGCAGCCTTTCCACGCCGCCGCCCTTGCCGCTCATGCCCATCTGTTCATAAAAGGCCGCATTGCCCGTGAGGCGGCAACCGTCGCCGTCAGCCTCCAGGCTGAACACGCCCAAGCGGCCCAGGCGGCAGGCCAGAGCAAGAAGGGTGCGCCCTTCGTCGTGCAGATGGCGCGGCTCGCACGCGCCGACCATGCTCTGGAGGTATCCCGTGATGCACAGCACGGCATCGCCGTCGCCAGACAGCCGCCGCCCGCCCAGGCGAAAGATTTTCTTTCCCCACCGGGGATGATTGTAGGGATAGCAGGCTTCGTGCACATCGGTGTCTGACCGGAACCCCTGAAAAAGTTTCCGCAACGGCAGCAGGTGCTGTGCGTCCACATGGCTTACCCAGGCTTTCAGGAACTCTCTGGCGGAAAGTTCACCTTCAATGCCCACCATGCGCTGCGCCACCGGGGTAACGTACAGACCCATGCGGCCGGTGCGCTCGTCCATTTCCAGCGACCACAGGCCCACGCTTGCCGCATCCGCGGCCCTGCTCACCCAACTGCCGTCCTGAACAGCTATCGGCCTTTTCATAACCAGTCTCCCTTCACACCAACAGGCTATCCCTTTTCTTCTCACAAAACAATAGCTTGCAGGACAACCGCTGCGGCGCGGCACTTTTGCCGTATTTTTTGCAAAACCGGGCAGTTGCCGAAAGAAAAACGGGAACTTGCGCGGAATGTTGCAAGATGGTACGCGAGCATGAACGTATCCTTGTCCGACAACCAGGCCTTTCGGAAGGCCGCAAGCACCAGCGGGAATGCCATGTCTTCCACAGTTGTCATCAAATACGGCGGTCACGCCATGGAAAATGCCGAACTTGGCGCGGCCTTCGGCTCCGACCTGTCCCGGCTGGCCGGAGGGGGCACGGACTTTGTGGTGGTGCACGGCGGCGGCCCGCAGATCTCGGCCCTGCTCCGGCGGCTGGACATACCCAGCCGCTTTGCGGACGGCCTGCGCGTGACCGACGAAGCCGCCATGGAGGCGGTGGAAATGGTTCTCTGCGGTCAGGTCAACAAGGCCGTGGTCAGCGCCCTTGCCCGCAGGGGCGTGAAGGCGGCGGGCATCTCCGGGCGGGATGGCAGCCTGTTGCAGGCCGTGATCCGCAATCCCGATCTGGGACTGGTGGGCGACGTGCAGCAGGTCAACCCGGCCCTGATCCACTGCCTGCTGGGCGGAGGCTTTGTGCCCGTGGTGGCGCCGGTGGCCACCGGCCCCGCGGGACAGGCCCTGAACATCAATGCCGATACGGCGGCCGGCATGCTCGCCGGTGCGCTGAAGGCCGATTATTTTGTCCTCATTTCAGACGTGCCCGGCGTGCTGGACGCACACGGCGAACTCCTTCCGGTTCTCACCGGAAAGGACTGCGACCGCCTGCGGCACGAAGGGGTGATCTCCGGCGGCATGATCCCCAAGGTGGAATCCTGCCTCAACGCCCTGGCCCACGGCTGTCAGCGGGCGCTCATTCTTGACGGGCGCGCGCCCTCAAGCCTTGCCCGCTATCTGCAGGATGGCGAAGCCCTGGGCACGGCGGTGATTCCGCACGACTGAGGGCGGCGTTTCTCTACCTCTCCTGGCGCTCCTGACGCCCCCGGCGCACCCACCAGTCCGGATCAACCTGGCCATACCACCAGCGGCTGGAGTCCGTGCGCAGCACGGTTTCGGCCACCTGCCGGGCAAGGGGCGTTTGCAGCCGGGCCACCGCGCTTTCCAGCCAGCGGGCGGCAAAGGCATTGCCCCTCTCCAGTTCCACCTTGAGGTTGCAGATGAGGTCAAGCTGGTCCGCATCATGGGCCAGTTGGGCTTCCGGGCTGCCCGCTGCCGACAGTTCTTCCCACAGGGGCAGGATGTCCCCTTCAAGGCCGGTGCCCCGTACGCAGTCTTCCAGCGCGGCTCTGGCGTCCAGTGAACCGTAGCGGTGGTTGACGTAGTTGAGGTCGCCTGTGCGGGCCTCGTGCAGGTCATGGAACAGGCACAAAAACGTGACCCGCGCCGGGTCCAGCCCGCCGAGCCGGGCCAGCGCGTAGCCCATGACCGCAACCCGGTAGGAATGCTCGGCCACGCTCTCTTTTCCCGAACCCAGAAAGGCATAGCCCGAACGCGGCGTGTGGCGCAGCATGCCCACCTCGTGAAAAAAATCCGTGAGGCGCTCCGCCTGCGGCGCGTCCAACGGCGTCTGCCCTGCTCCGTCCTTCTTCATGCTCTCTGCCCCGCTTTTCGCGCGCAAGGCGCGCCGCGTCCCCTTATTCCAGACCGTACCTGCGCAGCTTGTTGTGCAGGGTGGCTCTGGTGATGCCGAGTCGGCGGGCTGCCTCGCTCTTGTTGTCGCCCGACAGGCGCAATGTTTCCTCAATGGCCCTGCGCTCCACTGCGTCCAGCGACAGGCCCGCCAGCGCAAAACCCTCGCCCGGACGGCGCTCGCCTTCTCCGTCACGGGTCACGGCTGACGGCAGTTCCCGCCCCGTGACAAGATCACCGGCACACAAAATGACCGCCCTTTCCACCGCGTTTTCCAGTTCGCGCACATTGCCCGGCCAGTCGTGCCGCAGCAGACAATCCAGAGCCTGGGCGGAAAATCCCCTGACAGACTTGCGGTTGCGCTCGGCAAAACGTTCCAGAAAGCGGGCCGCCAGCAGGGGAATGTCTTCCACCCTCTCGCGCAGGGGCGGCACCTCCACAGTGATGACATTGAGCCGGAAATAAAGGTCTTCGCGAAAGCGCTTCTGCGCCACCTCCTCGCGCAGATCGCGGTTGGTGGCCGCCAGCACGCGCACGTCCACACGCAGGGGAATGTCCGATCCCACGCGCTGCACCTCGCCCTCCTGCAGCACGCGCAGCAGCTTGGCCTGGAGGGGCAGGGGCATTTCGCCCACCTCGTCCAGAAAAAGCGTGCCGCCGTCAGCCTGCGCAAAACGTCCTTCGCGCCGCCGGTCAGCGCCGGTAAAAGAGCCTTTTTCGTGCCCGAAGAGTTCCGATTCCAGCAGATTTTCCGCCAGAGCCGCGCAATTTACCGTGATCAGCGGCCTTTCCGCCCGCGGGCTGCCACTGTGCAGGGCGCGGGCTACCAGTTCCTTGCCGGTTCCCGATTCGCCGGTGATGAGCACTGTGGCGCGCGTGGGCGCCACGGTGCCGATGATCTCCCGCATGGCAACCACGGCGGGGCTGCGCCCCAGAATGCCGGGGCTTGCGGCGGCTTCGCCCAGTTGGCGGCGCAGTTCGCGGTTTTCCACGCTCAGGCGGGAGTGGTCGATGGCCTGGGCCAGGGCATTTTTGAGCGCGTCAAAGTCCAGGGGTTTGACCAGATAATCGTACGCGCCGAGCCGCAGGGCCTCCACCGCTGTTTCCACCGAGGAGTAGGCCGTCATGAGCAGCACGGGCAGCGCCGGATTGTAGGCCAGAATCTCCCGCAGTGCGCCGATGCCGTCCATGCGCGCCATGCGCACGTCCGTGAGCACCGCGTCCAGAGATTTTTCGCGCACCAGGGCCACGGCCTCGTCTCCGTCCGCGGCCTCCTCCACCCGGTAGCCCCAGGAGGCAAGCACCGTGCACAACATGCCGCGGTGCGCGGCGTCATCGTCCACAACCAGAATGCAGTCTGCCACGCTGTTCTCCTTCTGCACGCCCAAAAGGCCCTTTGCCGGGTGCGCCGGACGGGGAGCCTGCCTTTTCCCGGATTTCGGGCCGTTTCGGCCTGTCAGCCCTCGTGGGGAATGGCCGCCTGCGTCTCCCCAAAGGCCTGCGGCAGCCAGATGCGGAACGTGGTTTCCCCGCGACGCCCCTCGCCAGCCTGACGGGACTCCACGCTGATCTCGCCGCCATGAGCCTCCACGATCTTGTGCGCCGTGGCCAGGCCCAGCCCTGTTCCCTGCGCCTTGGATGTGAAATAGGGATCAAAAATATGCGGCAGAACGCCGGGCGCAATACCCGTTCCGTTGTCGCGCACCAGCACGCAAATGCGCCCTTTCTGCCGCATGAGGCCCAACGTCAGCACGCCGCCGCCGGGCATGGCGTCCAGCGCATTGAGGCAGAGGTTGAGCAGAACCTGCTCCATGCGCTCCGGATCGGCCAGGGCCGCGGGCGTTGCGCGCGCGAAACGGCGAACAATGCGCACGCCGCGTTTTTCCGCGTCACGGGCCACAAGGCAGAGGATGTGGTCCAGCACGCTTTCCAGCTTCACGGCGCGGGGGCGGATGTCGCTGGGCCGGGAAAGGCCGATGAGATCCGTGATCACGCGGTTGAGGCGGTCCACCTCGCTGACCATGACCCCGGCGGCCGCGCGGTCCGCGCTGCCCTCGGGAAAACGCTGTCCGAAATAGGTGGCGTATCCCTTGATGGAACTCAGGGGATTGCGGATCTCGTGCGCCACACCGGCCGCAAGGTTGCCCACAGCCGCCATCTTTTCCTTGCGGCGGACTTCTTCTTCCAGGCGCCGCACCCTGCCTTCGGCCCGGCGCTGGCCCTGCCGCCACTGCCGCGCCCGCTCGGCATAATACAGAGCCAGCAGGCACACCAGCCCCACCACCACCAGCACCCCTGTGAGCATGATGAGGTAGTCGCGGTTCTGGTTGCGGGTGATTTCAAAGGGAGAAACGTCAAGCCCCAGAAAAATGACCGGCAGGGGGAGGCCCGCGGGCACATTGCGCAGCCCCGGCACGAACTGGCGGTACACCACAAAGGCCCTGTGCCCTTCCATGTGCATGATGCCCCAACGGGCATGGCTGTCCGGCGCAAGCCCCGCCATGTGCGTCTCGTCCAGTTCGGCCCCGTTGAAGCGCACGATCTCGCCCAGCCTTTCCCGGTCGCTGTGGGCCACGATGGTGCCGTCGGGCATGGCCAGGGCGACAAAAATGATGTCAGGCCCGCTGGCGATTTCTTCCAGCAGTATCTGCAGGCGCACCCCGGCCCCGCTGCGCATGCCCGAACGCAGGCCCCCCTCAAGGGCCACGATCAGGGACGAACCCTTTTCGCCCAGCAGACGCGCCATGCCCGCTTCGCTGCGCTGGTTGGCCATATAGGCCAGCAGAACAATGGCCAAAACCAGCACCGCCCCCGCTCCTCCCAGCAAAAGCCCCAGGGAAGCGCGGGAAGAGCGCGACAAAACACCCGCCGGGGCGGCTGTGGCCTGCGGAAGAATGGCAAACCGCGCGTTCTGGCTCATGGACGACAACTTTTGTGCTTGAACTTGGCCTTCAGGACAGGGTATTCTTTCCGGTAACTGCGTTCACGCCCTGTGGGCGCACGCAGGCGGCTTTTTTGGCCCGTTTTTTGCCCACTTCTTGCATGGCGACCCGTATGCTGAAAACCTTCCTGACCATCTGCGCCCTTGCATTCGCCGGCTCCGCCCTGCCCGCCCTTGCCAAAGACCCCCTGTGCGGCCCCCCGCCCTGCCCCGAAAAAGGCCCCGCAGCTCTGGACGCCTGGCTGCAAAGCCTCCCGCCGGAGCAGCGCCTCAAAGCCCGGGCCATCATGGCCGACCACGAGCGGCAGGTGCGCGAACTGCGCCACCGCATCATGCAAAAAAAGCGCGAACTGGAGCACCTCTGCTACGCCCAGGACACCCCGCCCGAAACCCTGCCCCGCCTCGGACGGGAATTGCAGCAGTTGCGGGACGAACTGCGCGCCCTCTTTTTGCGCGCCGACCAGCAAATGCGCGCCAAACTGGGCGTTGCGCCGGGCCGCCCCGCAAGCCGGGGATGCAGCATGGACTTTCCCGCACCCGCCGCGCAAGACTAGCCTTGCCTGACGCAGTCTGGCATCTTCGTGCCCCATGTGTCAAAAAAAAAGACAGTCTCTGCGCCTGACAGTATAAAAAATGGACAGAAGAACGCGGGCACAAATGCCCCAAACAGCCCTCACTCTCCCTGACCCCTTCTCTCCCAAAGAAAAAACAGGTTTGGCACAGCCGTTGCTATATTCCTGGCAAGACCGCGGCCCACGGCCGCGCAAACAGGAGATACGCATACCATGAATACACGTCGCATTGCTCTGCCCCTTCTGCTGGCTGTCGTCCTTGCCGGAGCCGCCCCGGTTGCCACAAGCATGGCGCATCCCCACGGAGGCTGTACGGACGAAGGTTTCCGCAAATGCCCCGGCGGATACGGTCACGGCCACGGCTTCCACATGGGCATGCGTTCCGGCCTGAGCCCCGAGCAGCAGGAAAAATACAAGGCCATTGTGAACGAATACTCCGGAAAGATGGCCCCCCTGGAAGACCAGATCTTTGTCAAACGGCAGGAGCTGCGCGCCCTGCAGAACGCGGCCACCCCCAATGTGGACAGCGTGCGCGCGCAAGCCACGGAACTGCGCAATCTGTACAGGCAACTGCACACCCTGCATGCAGAAATGTCCCAAAAGCTGGAAAGCGAAGCGGGATTGCCGGGATGCCCCGGCGGCGGCATGCGCAAGGGCGAAAAGCAGTAAGCCCGTCAGTCCACATACAGGCAGACTCCCGCCACATTCTCTCCCACAGGGCATGTGGCGGCCCCTCCCAAAAACAGTCCTCCTTGTTTCCGTTAACCTCTAACCCATGAAACCTCCTCTCCTCCCCGGCCGCCGGTCCCCCACCGGCGGCCGTACTCTGTCTGAAAACCGCGCTCCCGAAAATCGCACCCGCAATCAGATGCCGGACAGCAGAATGCGCACCACAGGCTCTCTGCTCCAGAATATCCGCTCCAGCCCCATATCCTCCCAGACCGGGCGCAGTTCCCTGCGCGCTCCCCACACATAGCCCTGTGCCGCCACAGGCAGTTGCACGGCAAAAGAGGAGCGGTCTTCCTGCGCCCTGCGCAGCGCGCGGCGCACAGCCAGCAACAGCCCCCGCCCCATGACGCGGCAGCCCAAAGCCGGGTCCACAGGCCCGGCCAGCAGGGAGCGCGCCAGGCTTTCTTCCGGCGCGAGGCCCATGCGAATCACGGGCACTCCGGCCTCAAGGGCCGCAAGCCAGGCGTGGGCCAGGGCACCCAGCGTCACGTCCAGCGGCCAGGGGGCATAGCCGCCCCCGCGCCAGATGCGGGCCAGTTCCGTGCCTTCCAGCACAAGGCAGGGATAGAAGCGCAGCATTTCTGCCCCGGCATCCAGCGCCAGCCGCACATCCGCCGCAAAATCCGCAGGGCTGTGCCCCGGCATGCCCGGCAAGAGCTGAACCCCCAGGCGCAGCCCGGCCGCGCGCACACGGGCGCAGGCTTCCAGGGCCGCGCTCCGGTCATAGCCCCTCCGGGAAGCGGCCAGAGCATGCTCCGCAAAGCTCTGCACCCCCAGTTCCACAATACCGCAACCTTCGCCGCGCAGACGCTCCAGCACAGCGGCATCCACCCGGTCGGGACGGGTGGAGACACGAAAGGACGTGACCAGACCCCCGTTCCGCGCCCCGCGGGCAAAATGCAGGCAGGCCGCCATTTCCGCGGGCGGCAGGGCAGTGAACGTGCCCCCGTAAAAAGCCGTCTCCGCAGGCGGCAGCCCCCGCGCTGCCCTGCTTTCCAGTTCCCGACGGGCCGCGGCGAGCACGGCGGACAAATCCGCTCGCACACCGCCGGGGGCACCCGGCGGGCACGGCGTCTGGCCGGTCTGCTCGTGCTGGGCGCAAAAGACACAACGCGCGTGGCATCCGCCAAAAGGCAGGAATACGGGCACAACGCATGCCTTCGACAAGCGGGGCATGTGCCAGGGCAGCGTCAGCACGCTGCCGGGCGCAGAAGCTGAAAAGGAGCGCCCGCTGTGCGGGGGCCGGGAAAAAAATGTTTGGAGCATGGCTGGCGGCGCGGGCAGGGGCATTGACGGACAAAAGAACGGCAGGGGCGCGGCACGGGACGCAACAGGGGAAACAATCAAAAAATGCCTTGCTCAATCCGCACGTTGCATGTATTTTTGTACACAAGATTTTTTGTATTGTGAAGCTGAACCAGACATGTGCCGCGCCGCTCCGGCGGCTCCGCACGGCATGCCGGAGTGTGCCATGAAAAAGACCCTGACCAAGGCCGACATTGTGGAGGCCATTTACGAAGAGACAGACAAAAACCGCGTGGACGTCAAGGGCGTTCTTGAAAAACTGCTGGAGATCATGAAGGGCGCCATCAAGAAAGACCGCGCCCTGCTCATCAGCGGCTTCGGCAAATTCGAGTGCTATGACAAGGCATCGCGCAAGGGCCGCAACCCCAAGACAGAGGCAACCATCACCCTGCCTCCCCGCAAGGTGGTGGTTTTCCGGCTTTCCCGCAAGTTCCGCGCCGAGTTGAACCCCTGACGCACGCTCCCGCAGGAATGGCCTTGCTTCGGTCAGCCGTTTGCTCCCGCCGTAACGGCCCCTGCCGCCTGCCGGGCGGGGCCGGATGCCGCAGGGCAGGAATCCGGCCACAGCATACGCCCGGTGCCGCACCCGGCGCCGGTTCAGGAAGCACCGGGAGACGCGCATGCTTTTCAACTCCTATTCCTTTCTCTTTGTCTTTTTTCCCCTGCTGCTGATTTTCTGGCGGCTGGCCGCCAACAGCGGTGCCGCCAGTCTCGGCCTTGTGCTGCTGCTCTTTTCCACGGTTTTTTACGCCTTGTGGGGCCTGCCCTTTCTCTGCCTGCTGGCGGCTGTGCTGGGCATGAACTACGCCTTTGCCCTGGCTCTGGCCGCCCCCGAGCGCGCGGAGGCGGAGGCGGACGCGGCCCCTGCCGGGCGCTGGCGCATCAGCCGCAAATGCCTGCTGGCAACGGCGCTGACCCTCAATGTGCTGCCCCTGCTCTGGTTCAAGTATTCCGCCTTTCTGGTCCAGAATCTGGCCGCCCTCTTTTCTGTCCAGTGGCAGTTCGACCCTCCGGGCCTGCCCCTGGGCATTTCTTTCTACACCTTCATCCAGATCGCCTGGCTGGTCAGTGTGTACCGGGGGCAGGTCACGCCGCAGGGCTTTTCCCGGCACGCGCTTTTTTCGGCCTGTTTTCCCTACGTCATTTCCGGTCCCATCGTGCGCTACGAACAGATGGGGCCGCAGTTTGACAGGCTCTCCGCAGCCACACCGGACGATCTGGCCAGCGGTCTTGCGCTGTTCACTCTGGGGCTGGGCAAAAAGGTGCTTCTGGCCGACAGCCTGGCCCTGTATGCCGATGCTGTTTTCAACGCGGCGGAAAAGGGCTTTCCCTTGAGCGGGGGCGAGGCCTGGCTGGGTTCTCTGGCTTATACCTTCCAGCTGTATTTCGACTTTTCCGGCTATACGGACATGGCCATCGGCCTGGGCCTCATGATCGGCCTGCGCCTGCCCGAAAACTTCCATTCTCCCTACAAATCCACGGGCATTGTGGACTTTTGGCGGCGCTGGCACATCACCCTCGGCTCCTGGCTGCGGGACTTTCTGTACATTCCGCTGGGCGGCAACCGCAAGGGACGCCTCACCCAGTACCGCAATCTTTTCCTGACCATGTTCATCGGCGGCGCGTGGCACGGCGCGGGCTGGACGTTTCTTGTGTGGGGCGCGCTGCACGGCCTCATGCTCAGCGTCAACCACTTCTTCCGCGCGCTGATCAGGGACAGCCCCCTGGAACGCATCATGGCGGCCGCCCCCGTGCGGCTCTGCTCCGTTCTTTTCACGTTTTTCTGCATCAATTTCTGCTGGGTGGTCTTCAGGGCGACCAGCATGGAAGGCGCGGGGCGCATCTATACGGCCATGTTCTGCGGCCCCTTCACCCCTGCCGCCGGATCCGGCGCCAATACGGAAGGGCTTTCCGGCATGGCCGCCCTCATGGGCTCCTGGCTGCCCAACCACTATTTCCAGAACTGGCTCCCCCTTGCCCTCCTTCTGCTCAGCTTTGCCATTGTCTGGGGTTTGCCCAACACCCGCGAGATATTCCACGGCAGGCGCGACGGCACACAGCCTTTCCTGCGCTGGCAGGCGTCACGGGCCTGGGCCACGGGGCTGGCGGCGCTGGCCTTTGTGAGTCTGATTCTGGTTTCGCGCAAGGCGACCTTTTTGTATTTCCAATTCTAGACAGGCTGCGTCACCATGAGCACCCCATCCCCAGGCCTTTTTCTCAAGCGGTATTTCGGCGTTCTTCTGGCCCTCGCCGCAGCGGGCTGCGCCGTGCTTCTGCCCTATACCTGCTGGTGGGTGTTTCGCAGCGGCGATGTGGCTGTGGAGCGCGCTGTGGACGCACAGGCCGGAGGCGACTTTGCCCTGTTCGGCTCCGGAATTTCCCAGGACTTTGTGGACTACAAGCTGCAACTCTACGCCCGCGTCAAGCCCGCGGTTGCGGCGGTGGGTTCGTCGCGCGTCATGCAGTTCCGTTCGGCCTATTTTCGTTCTTCCTTCCTCAATGTGGGCGGCACCGCGGGCAATCTGCCCGTGCTGCGTTCCACCCTCGAAGCCATGCTGCGCACGCACAGGCCCGAGGCCGTGCTCATCGGCCTGGATTTCTGGTGGTTCATGCCCCAGTGGAATCCCGATCCCTTCACGGAAGAGCCGCCCACCAGCGGTTCCTACAATTACGGCTTTGAAAGCCTGAAAAAACCCTGGACCTGGCTGCTGGAAGGCAAGATTTCGGCGCGCGACCTTGCGGCCTCCCTGCTGCCCGGGAGCCTGGGCGGCTTCCGCTCCGGCCGTTACGGCATCATGGCCCAGCAGACCGACGACGGCTTCGGCCCCGACGGTTCCTGGTATTATACCGGCGAAAGCACCGGGCAAAAACGCCCCTTTGACTACCAGTTCTCCGATACGCTGAGCCAGATACGCCACGGCATCAAGGCCTTCTACCGGGCCAAACCCCTGCCGGACAGCCGCGATGCGGGCGGCATCAGCAGCGCCCATCTGGACGCCTTTGCCGAGATCTACTGCCGCCTTGTCTCCCGCGGCATTGCCGTTTTCGTGTTCATCTCTCCCCTGTCCACGCGCGCCCTGGACGCCATGCGCCAGCACGAGGCCGACTATCCCCACCTTTTCCACCTGCGCAACGCCCTGCTGGAACGCGGCATCAATGTGATGGATTTTACCGACCCGCGCTCCTTTGCCTCGGGTGACTGCGAATTTTTCGACGGCTTTCACGGTGGCGAAGTGACCTATGTGCGCATGCTGCGCGACATGGCCGACCGCTGGCCCTCCCTGCTGGCCCATGTGGACATGGAAAAAATCAATGCCGTTATCCGCGACTGGCGCGGACACGCCCTGGTTTTTGACAAGCGCCTGACCAGCCTGCCGGAAATCGACTTCATGAACTTCAACTGCCCCAAGCGCACTGTGCGGGAATAGGCATGCTCCTGCTTTGCCGGGCAAAAAACGCCGCATCTCTCGCACTGGCGGTTCTTCTGGCGCTGCCTGCCTGCGCTTTTCCGGCCTTTTTCGCTCCGACCGCGCCGCTGCCCCCGTCTGTTCCCGCCGCAGCGCCTCCCAAAGCTCCCGCAAGCTCTCCTCCGGCCCACGTTGCGCAGCCCTCCGCGCCCGCAAGCCGTGCTCCCGAAACAACGGCGGCCCCCACCGCTCCCCCCGCTCCCGCAGTCCCGACAGGCCCCCACAACCCGGCAGCTCACGCACCCACGCCGCCGCAGGCCCAACAGGCCGGAAAACCCGGAACCAGTGGGGATGCCGCCCCGCCCGCGCCTCCCCTCCTTTCGCCCATGGAGGAAGCGGCGCGGGCCTATGCCCGGGGGGACCACACCAGCGCCCGGATCATCTGGGAGCGCCAGGCCGGGGCAGGAGACGGGCAGGCCATGAACAATCTGGGCGTGCTGTACGATCTCGGGCAGGGGGTGGAGCCGGACACGGGGCGCGCCCTGCACTGGTATGCCCAGTCCGCCGGGCGCGGATATCCCGCAGGCATGAGCAATTACGGCCGCATGCTGGAGCAGGGACGCGGCATTGCCGCCAATCCCCAGGAGGCCGCCCGCTGGTTTGATCTGGCAGCCCGTGAGGGATTGCCGGAGGCGCAGTACAATCTGGGCATGCTCTACGAACTGGGCCGGGGCGTCAGCAAGGATGCCCAGGCGGCCGCAGCCTGGTACAGCCGCGCCGCGATGCAAAACCAGACCGACGCTCTGGCGCGCCTCGGGCACATGTACCGCGTGGGGCAGGGCGTGAACGCCGATGCAGCCAGAGCCACGCTGCTGCTCTACGCCGCAGCCATGAACGGCGATGCCGGGGCCATGCGCGAACTGGAAGAAATGGCGGCCGCACAGCCGCGCGCCGAGGCCGTGCTTCTGGGGCAGCGCCTGGACAGCACCAACCGCGAGGCCATGCGTGCCGTGCTCAAAAAATACGGGGCCAAGCCCGTCCGCGAGGACGCAACCTATATCTGCGATATTTACGAAGCCGGGCGCATTGCGCCGGGGGCGCACCGCCTGTCTGCCTGCTACGGCCCCGGCAATCCGGCTCCGCTGGGCTTTCTGGAACTGGACTATCCCGCCGCTGCTCCGGACACGGCAAAACAGGTGGAGGCCATGCTCAGCCAACGCTTTGGAGCGCCTTCGGCAGGCGAGGGCGAGGATTCCCGCCTGTGGAACCTCGGCTCCGTTGTTGTGGCCACCCGCCACGAAGCCGCGCGCTCTGTCAGCATCATGTACATGATCCCCCGCGTCTACCACCTGACACGGGCGGACAAACGCTGAAAACGCCGCCTTTGCACGGCTTCCCCCGTATGCCGTTGCCATTGCATCTTCTTCGGGCTAGACTTTTCATCCAGCCAAAAGGAGCATGTCATGCACAGCCAGTGGACTCTGCAGGATGCAAAAAACAGGTTCAGCGCAGTGGTCAACGCCGCCTGCGCCGGTACGCCGCAAGTTGTGACCAGGCGCGGCAAGCCTGCGGCGGTGGTACTTTCCATGCATGATTACGAAGTTTTTCTTGAGCGCAGCAAGGCTTCCGCTCCGCAATTTACAGAATTTCTGCTTTCCATGCCTGCTGCCACAGAAGCGGAAGAAGCCTCCCCCCGGCAAAATATTGCCTTGCGGGAGGTGCTTTTCTGATGTTTTTGCTCGACACGATGGTGCTTTCGGAATTGCGCAAAAAAGACCGTAACCCCGGACTTGTGCGCTGGATCGGGCAACAAAAGGATCGTGATCTCTTTGTCAGCGTAGTGAGTATTGGCGAGATAGAGCGCGGCATATGCCGACAGCAAGCCAGGGACGCTGCTTTTGCACAAAAACTTGCCGCTTGGCTCGACCAGTTGCTATTGAGCCATGCTGACCGGATTCTGCCCGTGACCATACCCATTGCCCGCCGCTGGGGGCAGCTTGGTGCCGAACTGGGCCGGAGTGATGCCGACATCTTGATTGCGGCCACGGCCCTTGTTCACGGTATGTCCGTGGTGACACGCAACGAAAAACATTTTGCCCCTGCCGGAGTTCGCCTCATCAACCCTTGGGCATAGAGACGGAGAGCAGATGCACTTATCTCTCAACAGAACAACCTTGAGGCTGATAATTCTTTTCAACCGCCTTTTCAAAAAATTCCATCATGTCCGTGGCATCGCCCGAATTGTAAAAACGGGACAATCTGGTATGAAATTCTTCCGAATCTTCATTCATGACCGTTATCGGATAATAGCCGCGTTGGAGCAAAAGTCCATTCATCATCAGCGATGCAGTCCGCTTGTTTGCGTCATGAAAAAATTGTGAACGTGACATGAAAAGAAAGGCGGCAATGGCGGATTCTTTTGCTTCCGCCATATGGCGCAGAAACGCAAAGCCTTTTTCGGCAATGCGGGGGAGCTTTTCATGGCTTGGCGGAATGTACTCCACGCCTCCAATGGCAATATCGGAATCCCTGAACTTTCCCCACGTCAACGCATCTTCTTTCCCCACATACCCATGGAGAATACTGGCTGTTTGTGCGTCCAGGGCAAAAGTGCCTTCTGAAAGCAGTTCCACAAGTTTTTTTGCTCCATCACCGTAATTTTTCACCTGCATCAACTGGTCAATACGTATTCCGCTGACCGATTGCCCTTTCAGGATTGTTTCTGTCTGCGGCAGTGTTGTGGGATTGCCTTCAAGGGTTGTCATGCAATGCCATGTGATGGGGGCGATATTTTTCTGAAAAACACGCACAGCATTTTGGGTGTTGCCAGCATGGGGAATGTTGAAGTTCCGCCCGGCAGTCTCCCAGAACATCCCGTTCAGATTGTCCTTCATGTCAGATTTCATGGCGCCACGTGTCTCTTGATTTTGCCGTTCACTTTCTGCCCGTGTCACATCATCTCTGGCCCGTCATGTACTGCCTGCCCAAACACTACGAGAAAAAAACCGCCAGGGGAAGACATTGCATACGGAAAGCAAACCCATTACTGTCCGGTCAGGCGGTGAAGTCCGGCAGGCCGAAGCTCTGCCGCTTTTTTCGGGAATTTGGAACTTCTCTACAGAGCACGCATGCCGGGCAGGCGGGATGAACCGGAAGACGATAATAGCATGGGGGTGCATGGTGATCATGACACTGACGGGGTGGGCTGCCGCCAGTGCGGAACCCGAACCTGACGGGGCTGTGGTGGACACTTCCCGCAGGGATGCGCCCCAAAGCACTGTATCCAAAGATATTGTCGCATTTTCCGTACAATTTGCCTGGAATGACGAAATCGGCCATTCGGAAAACGGCATGTTTGTTCCCGATGCCGAGCAGCCGTACCCGCAGGGAATCTGGCGACTGACGCTGAAAAAATCGCAAGACAGCGCTGTGCTGGAGATACAGTGCCAGAACGCCGGGCTGCGGGTGGCGGGCACTGTGCCCTCTGCCACGCTCCCGGCCCTGCAGGAACTCATTGAACTGCGCGGTATCGCACGCCTCAACGGGCACGCCAAAAGGGACACTGCCCTGGGCGAACTGCTGGATTTGCACATTCGCTACGCATCGGGCGAGCGCATCACGGCCCATGCCGAGGGCGGCGGCGCCACTTTGCCGGAGAAACACTGGAATCCGCTGTGGTTTCTGGATTTCTTCAGAAACATCGCTACGGACAATTCCCTGTGGCCAGCAGGAAATACCGAATGAGAACAAGGTGAAGGTGGACGAGAATACGCCGGAAGCCGCCACAAAAGGCTTTGGCCCCAATGTGGAAGTTGTGGTGAGGGACTGATCTGAACTGGTTTTGACTTGTTCTGAACAGACTGGAGCGGGCCGCTTCTGCTCGAAGCGGCCCGCTCCAGTCTGACTGCTCCACTACTTCCGCATGGCCCGCAGACCGTTTGCGATGACGGCCAGAGCCGCGCCCACGTCCGCAAAAACCGCCATCCACATGGTTGCCAGCCCCATGAAGGTCAGGGCGAAGAACAGAGCTTTCACGCCAAGGGCAAAAATGATGTTCTGCACCAGAATCGCATGGGTAGCTCTGGACAGGCCGATAAAACGCGGTATCTTGCGCAAATCGTCATCCATCAGGGCCACGTCGGCGGTTTCGATGGCCGTGTCCGTGCCGCTGCCCGCCATGGCAAAGCCCACATGAGCCCTGGCCAGAGCCGGGGCATCGTTGATGCCGTCACCCACCATGCCCACCCTGCCGCCTGCCGCTTCCAGTTCTTCCACAATACGGAGCTTGTCTTCCGGCAAAAGGTTCCCCCTGAAGCCGTCCACGCCCACCTGCCCGGCAATGGCCCTGGCCGTATGCTCATTGTCGCCGGTGAGCATCATGGTCTTTACGCCAAGCTTTTTCAGCTCCTGAACAGCCTCGATACTGGAATCCTTCAGGGTGTCGGCCACAGCAAACAGGCCCTGCACGCCTTTTTCGCCGACCAGGGCCACGACCGTCTTGCCCTCCTTTTCCAGGGCGGAGATCTGCTCCTCCAGTGGGGCCGAAGACTTTTTCAGTTCTTCCACCATGCGGCGGTTGCCGAGATACCACTTCTGGCCGCCTGTCACGCCGCTGACTCCCTGACCGGGAATGGCCGCAAAATCGTCCACATCACGCAGGGGCACAGCATTTGCCGCCGCGTTTTCCGCAATGGCCCGCGATACGGGGTGGTCGGAGCGGGCCGCAAGGCTGGAGGCAATGGTCACGGTCTCGGCGCTGTCGCCATTGCCGAGGTTCACAAAATCCGTCTGGCGCGGCTGGCCGTGAGTGATGGTGCCGGTTTTGTCCAGAGCCACCCACGTGAGCAGCCGTCCCTGTTCCAGAAACGTGCCGCCCTTGACCAGAATGCCGTAGCGCGTGGCGGCAGCCATGCCGGAAACAATGCTCACCGGCGTGGAGATGACCAGAGCGCAGGGGCAACCGATAACCAGCAGAACCAGCGCGGTATACACGGATTCTGCCCACACGCCGCCCATGAACAACGGCGGGATGACGCCGGCGAGAATAGCGGTCAGGAACACTGCCGGGGTATAATACCTGGCGAACTGGTCAACAAAACGCTGTATGGGCGCGCGTTTGCCCTGCGCCTCTTCCACGGCATGGATGATGCGGGCCAGCGTTGAGTTGGTGGCGGTTGCCGTCACTGCGAATTCAAAGGAACCGGATTCGTTGATGGTGCCCGCGTACACGGTATCGCCCACGGTCTTTTCCACCGGCAGGCTCTCGCCCGTGATGGGAGCCTGATTGATGGCGGATTGCCCGTGTACGATGATGCCGTCAAGGCCGACCCTTTCACCGGGCTTCACCCGCACACGGCTGCCAACCGCTATCTGACGGATGTCCACGTCCGCCCATGTCCCATCGGCACGGAGCACCGTGGCCTTTTCCGGCGCAAGGGCCAGCAGGTTCCTGATGGCCTTTCTGGCCTTGTCCAGAGCCTTGGCTTCAATGGCTTCGGACAGGTTGAACAGCACCATGACCATGGCGGCTTCCGGATACTGCCCGATCATGACCGCGCCGGTAACGGCCACACACATGAGCGCGTTGATGTTCAGATTGAGGTGGGAAACAGCAAGCCAGCCCTTTCTGTATGTGGAAAATCCGGCAAAAATGATGGCCAGCACGGCGAAAATCACGGGAAGCCATTCCATGACCCCGATACCGTCAATTTTCCAGGCGTGCAGGTCACTGCCAAAGGGGCTGACCTTCCATGCGGCCATCAACTCGAAGGCTTCGGAAAGAGCGGCAAACACCCCGGCAATGGCAAGCCTGGCCCAGGGGATTTGCGCATCCGGCATGACGTTGGTTTCCCCGGTTTCCGCATCCATGAGTCTGGCATCCATATTCAGGGATGTCAGAGCATCCGCAATGGCGGGCAGAGCCGCAGGCTCGTGGCGTACCTTCACGATGCGCTGTATCAGGTTGAACTCAAGCCCCAAAACGCCGGGCATGCCCGCAAGCCTTGTCCTGATCAGGTTTTCTTCCACCGGGCAGTCCATGCCGTTGACCGCAAATACGGCCACGGAGCCCTGCTTGCCGCTGACGGGTTCCGGCGCCATGTCGATGGCCTTCAGCGCGGCTACAATGGGTTCTGTTGTGGGCAATTCGTGGTCAACGGCAAGCACACGCTGCATCAGGTCAAACTCAAGGTTCCTGATGCCGGGAATGCCCGCCAGCTTTTTGCGGATCAGACTTTCTTCCATGGGGCAATCCATGTTCATGATCCGGTAAACGGCGCGTGTATCAGAGGACTCACCGACAGACGGCATGCCCACCGGCTGCGGGGCGGCACGGTCATGGCTGCAACAACCGCCATGCTCATGCGAGTGGCCGCGGGCATGACGGTCATGTGCATGGTCGTGTCCCTTGCAACTTCCGTGATCATGGTCGCACGATTCGCCGTGAGCGGACTCATGGTTCAGGGCGTGTGCCGTTTCGCGGTCATGCTTGTGACCGCATCCGCATGATTCCTTATGCGCATGGCTTTGCCCCACAGCTTTTTCACAAACATAGCCGACAGGATGCTGCAAGCCGCAGGGACAAAGTGCTGTAGCTACAGTCATGGATTTTCTCCGAATATGGTATGGTGTGCAATTTTACGGCGGTATTGCCCGGTCATCTTTCTTTTCGTCAAAACTGGCGCCCGCAGGAACTGCAGGGTCAGGCAGATTTCAAAAAATATTTTCCGGACCACCAGCCTGATGTAAAGATTGCTGCCTATAGCCGGTATAGGGTCAAGGTTTTTTTTAAATGGAGAAAAAAAATGACATCGCTTGACGCTACGGTTGATACAGATTCCGTACTGGCGGCAAGAATCTTACAAAATGTCAAAATATTGCGCGCTGACGCGGCGTGGGCAGCGGCATTTTGACAGACGGAAAACCTATAGTTACTATATATCTTGGAGGGAATGCATGCGGCTGAAAATTGGTGAACTTGCAAAATTGGCCGGGTGTCAGGTCGTCACGATACGCTTTTACGAGAAGGAAGGTCTGTTGCGTGAGCCGGAGCGTACAGGCGCAAACTACAGGCTCTATGGCGATGAAGATATCGAGCGGCTGCGGTTCATCATGCATTGCCGCCGTCACGGCATGAAGCTTTCGGAAATCCGGGAGCTTCTGGCGTTCAAAGACAAGCCCAGGGCGGATTGCGGCTGGATCAACACCCTGGTTGAAAAGCACATCGACAATGTGACCCACCAGATCGCGTCATTGCTTGGCCTCAAAGAACAGTTGGAAAAATTGCTGCACGAGTGTTCCGGCGAAAGAAAGGGCACATGCGGCATTCTGGAAAGCCTGACAGAGGCTGACGGATGCCCGTATTGCGAAAACTTCCGCTGCCGGGCAAAAGCAGACACGGCAAACAAAAACGTGAAGAAAATCAAATAGTGGCGTCAGATCTTGAAGGCTCCAGATTTCGGCGCACTATCAACGGCTTGAGCGCAGAAGGCGCTTTTGTCAGCCTGCCGGACAGCCTTGCCTGAAAGGACTGGCTCGGGCAGGATAGCATCTGGGCGGAGAGTACGGGCATAAGAACTCAAGTCCAAAATCTCCTTGTGCGGTTTGATTTTGTACACCATCTCCATGCCACGGCCGGGCAACAGGCGGCACGGGCCAAAGAGAGGACGGCATGAGCCTGTCGCGCATAGTTTTATGCGGCTTCAAATCCATACGGGACTGCGACCTCACTCTGAACAACGGCCTGAATGTGCTGATCGGAGCCAATGGCGCGGGGAAGTCAAATTTTATCAGTTTTTTCAAGATGATTCGTGAACTTCTTGAAGGCAGGCTTCAACACTATATCAGCAAAAACGGCGGCCCTGATTCTGTGCTTTACTTTGGCCGCAAAGTGACAAAACAAATCTCCACTGAATTGTATTTTGGAAATAATGGATACAAGTTCGTCCTTGAACCGACAAATGACAACAGGATGATGTTTTCCAAAGAATGCCTGTGGTGGAATATGCGAGGTGATTGGGACGAAAATTCCGGACACTTTGAAACAAAATTTCATAAAAACATTGGTACAAGTCAAGCCATATACAGTTATACGATACCCAAAATGAAACGATGGGTTGTCTATCATTTTCATGACACAGGTGAAAGCTCACCCATCAAGCAGCGCCATGGACTCAACGACAACGTGTATTTCAGAGAAGACGCGTCCAATCTGGCAGCTTTCCTTTATTTGCTGAAAAACAATTACTCCAGAGAGTATCAGCAAATCATCAAGACCATTCGGCTGGTGGCCCCCTTCTTCAAGGACTTTTTCCTCCGCCCCCAGCCGGACAATGAATGCTCCACCGGCTAAAGCCGGTGGTATCGGAAACAGCTAAAGCTGGCGATTGCGGATGAAATCCGCCGACAGCTTGGCGGGTTGGCAAAA
>NZ_RQYH01000091.1 GCF_003860215.1 Desulfovibrio sp. OH1186_COT-070
CTCGTATTCGAAATAGTCTTTATACCTAGCAGTATCCTGAGTACGGCGAGACACGTGAAATCTCGTCGGAATCTGGGAGGACCATCTCCCAACCCTAAATACTCTCTAGTGACCGATAGTGAACCAGTACCGTGAGGGAAAGGTGAAAAGTACCCCGGAAGGGGAGTGAAAGAGAACTTGAAACCGTGTGCTTACAAGTAGTCAGAGCCCGTTAATGGGTGATGGCGTGCCTTTTGTAGAATGAACCGGCGAGTTACGATTTGATGCAAGGTTAAGCAGTTAATGTGGAGCCGTAGCGAAAGCGAGTCTGAATAGGGCGTTGAGTATTTGGTCGTAGACCCGAAACCAGGTGATCTACCCATGGTCAGGTTGAAGTTCAGGTAACACTGAATGGAGGACCGAACCGACTTACGTTGAAAAGTGAGCGGATGAGTTGTGGGTAGCGGAGAAATTCCAATCGAACCTGGAGATAGCTGGTTCTCTCCGAAATAGCTTTAGGGCTAGCCTCAAGTGATGATTATTGGAGGTAGAGCACTGTTTGGACGAGGGGCCCTTCTCGGGTTACCGAATTCAGACAAACTCCGAATGCCAATTAATTTAACTTGGGAGTCAGAACATGGGTGATAAGGTCCGTGTTCGAAAGGGAAACAGCCCAGACCACCAGCTAAGGTCCCAAAATATATGTTAAGTGGAAAAGGATGTGGCGTTGCCCAGACAACTAGGATGTTGGCTTAGAAGCAGCCATCATTTAAAGAGTGCGTAATAGCTCACTAGTCGAGTGACACTGCGCCGAAAATGTACCGGGGCTAAACATATTACCGAAGCTGTGGATTGTCCTTTGGACAATGGTAGGAGAGCGTTCTAAGGGCGTTGAAGCATGATCGCAAGGACATGTGGAGCGCTTAGAAGTGAGAATGCCGGTGTGAGTAGCGAAAGACGGGTGAGAATCCCGTCCACCGATTGACTAAGGTTTCCAGAGGAAGGCTCGTCCGCTCTGGGTTAGTCGGGTCCTAAGCTGAGGCCGACAGGCGTAGGCGATGGATAACAGGTTGATATTCCTGTACCACCTATAATCGTTTTAATCGATGGGGGGACGCAGTAGGATAGGCGAAGCGTACGATTGGATTGTACGTCCAAGCAATGAGACTGAGTGTTAGGCAAATCCGGCACTCTTAAGGTCAAGTTGTGATGGGGAGAGGAAATTGTTTCCTCGAGTCGTTGATTTCACACTGCCAAGAAAAGCCTCTAGCTAGAAT
>NZ_RQYH01000092.1 GCF_003860215.1 Desulfovibrio sp. OH1186_COT-070
ACCTCTTTTATTTTAATGAAACTTTCTTTAGATATATATTTTTCTTGATTATAAATATCTAAGATAATTTCAATGTAATTCCAATCAACTTCAAGTGTCATAGCATACTCTTCAGATAACTTGAAAATGCAAGATAACTGGTTTAAGTATTTATAATATCCTTTTTCAAGTCTTATGAGTACATTGGTAGTACTTTCAATATACTCAATATGCTTTAAAACGACTAACTCTAATAATTCTGATAGTATATTCACCTTTTTCAAGGACTTCTCCATTCATCTTCTTTACAGCATACATATCGCAACATCCTTTTTTATATCAATATTTAATCGGTGTCTAAGTGTATTCAATAAAATTGTATACACAAAATACTTTGTATACTTGTGAAATTTAAATTACTTATTGCTATTACTTTGACCAGGTAATGAACCGTTTTTCCATTCGTTAAAGCTATCAGGATAATGATTCTTAGCATATTCGATAATGGCTAAACTTATTAAATCCATATTATTTCTTTTTACATCTACTTTTGTCGAATAGTAAACCATATCATCAAGCAAATACTTACAATCAGTAAAAATTTTAACTGATTTACTTTTAGATCTATCTACATGTTCTTCAAACAATTTTTCTATATTTTTTTTCATTATATTTTTGCCTCCTAAATACTTTATAGGTGTAGATTTGTGCTGCAATTATATCGTATCATATAATAAGATATCATTCTACCGATACAATGGTAGTTAAATACCTAGAATTATGTTATTATTATATTGTAATCATTGATAGATTACTGATTGTTTTATTCATTGGAGGTATTTAAATGGCAATAGATAAAGCAAGATTAGATTACTACAAGAATTATGACTATCCAAAACATGCTTACACTTTCTTTCATAACAAATTTACGAGAGTACACTTATTAGACGGTAAAACATTTAGTGGGTATTTAATAAAAGAATATACTTACGAAATTTTACTAATAGTAAACAGAAAAAGTAAGGATAGCGATACGATTAATGCGGAGGGTAGAATTATGATACCTAAACATTCAATTAAATATGTAGAGAATAATATTAAAGCTAAATCAAAATGATAATTAATGTTTACATAAAAACGTTATTATTTAAGATATAATTTTATGTAGACAGTACTAATATAGAAAAGTATTAAAATAGCAAAAAAAGAACAACTACGATTATCAGTAGTTG
>NZ_RQYH01000093.1 GCF_003860215.1 Desulfovibrio sp. OH1186_COT-070
CTGTCTGTAAACCGTGATTTTTTCATGTAAAATCTCCCGCTTCATGAGTATGGGAAATTCTACTTTCAAACGCTACCATTTTTTGGGGGGATTACACCCTCACGGCAGGAAAAAATCCGGGAAACAGGAGCTGTTTGTACGGAAACAGATCAGAATTATGACGATACGGTCAGTTTTGCGGCCCGATATGCCGCTGCCACCAACGGCATCCTGATTCAGGATACCGCTTGGGACGGATATGAGGAAATCCCGCAATGGATCATGGAGGGCTACACAACCCTGGCCGATGAGGCAGACGAGCAGATACGCCATTTTTCTCCGGAGCCGCCCAGCCATGTGTTTCTGCAGGCAGGCGTAGGCTCCTTTGCCGCCGCCATCCTGGCATGGCATGTTATGCGCTGGAAAGACAAAGCCCCCCTCTGCATACTTGTGGAGCCCGCCAAGGCCGATTGCATTTTTCGCTCCATCAAAATGGCTGACGGTCTGCCCCACTCCGTTGCCGGGAACCTGGAAACCATCATGGCCGGACTCTCCTGCGGAAAGCCAAGCACTCTCGGATGGAAAATTCTGCAACATCATGTGGACGTGGCCTTGTCCTGCGATGATAGCATTGCCGCCAGCGGCATGCGCATTCTGGCGGCCCCGCGCCCCGGTGATCCTGCCGTGACAGGAGGAGAGTCCGGAGCCGTGACTGCGGGCGCTCTGGAATACATCATGCGCAGCCCGCACATGGCCTGTTTGCGCTCTTCCCTGAAACTCGGGCCGGATGCACATGTGCTTCTGATCAATACGGAAGGGGCCACCGATCCGGAGCAGTACGAAAAAATCGTCTGGCACGGCCTTTACCCGCAGGCGGAGGAGTGAGTGCCGCAAAAAAATACTTGCCAATCTCTCCCTCTTGGGATAGATAACTCTTCGCGCCGAAGTGGTGGAATTGGTAGACACGCTAGGTTCAGGGTCTAGTTCTCGCAAGGGAGTGGGAGTTCGAGTCTCCCCTTCGGCACCATGAATATCCAACCAGTTCAATCAGTTATAACTGGCTAAAAATAAAACGCTTATTCTTCCATTTGTAACACAAACTTGTTACACAAGGGG
>NZ_RQYH01000094.1 GCF_003860215.1 Desulfovibrio sp. OH1186_COT-070
TACTAAATCTGTCTTAAGCAAGATAAAAGCTAGTTACAATTCCGATGTAACTGTAGATGAAGGTATAGCTTATAAAGATTATAAATATGGATTGAGTGTAGCATTAAAAGGAATAAAGTTATTTTCACGAAAAATTAGAATTAAGAAGTTGGTGGTGCAACAACATGGATAATAGAGAAAAAAAGATTACTGTGAAATTACCGGAATCTGTCTTATATTTATTTAAACAAATATATAATATAAATGACGATATTCCTAAAAGAAAGATTGTATTATACGCTATTGGATCAAGCCTACCTGAAAGAGGGCGATACTTATTTGCAGAGGATTATTCACTAGACAAAGAAACCTTAAGCGAAATCATTAAAAAAAGAAAGAGATTAACTAACGAAAACTTCAATAAAGATTTTAAGCGCATAAATGATAAATTAGACAATCTAGAAAATTCGTTAGACAGCAATAGCTCATCAGATAGTCAATTACAAACAATTGAAGTATTATTAAGGTTACTATTAGCAGATAATTTTAGTTTAGGTACAGATATTAATAGTTTAAACAATTACCTGAATAGTAGAACTGATAGAGAAATAATGAACTTTGCTAAAAATAAGATTTGAACTGTAAACGGTGCAATTTATGGCAAAAAAATGTGTAAACGCCTTACCATAGATTGTGAATTAAATGAGAAAATTAAACGCAAAGTAAAACAAAGGAATATAAGCAGCAACTTGTTTATTAAAGAAGTCATATCATTTTACGTAGAGAATAAGCGAAATTATACAAATAACGATAACACGTGTACGAAAAAGATTAATGAATTTACAAAAGAAGTAAACTTAATAAGGCATAAAAATACTTCATTAAGTCAAGCATTATTGAGCCAATTAGATACTACATTGGGATATCAAGGACTAGCGAATTATTTACAATAAGAAAGGATAATTAGATGTAAGTGTTAAAAGAACAGCAGTATTTATATTAGTTATGGTAATTACGAACATCGGTTATTTAGTTAAGGAGATAAGTGGAAAAAGAAATAACGAGGATAGTAACCACTAAATTAGGTA
>NZ_RQYH01000095.1 GCF_003860215.1 Desulfovibrio sp. OH1186_COT-070
AAATAAGGCTTTGAATCAAGAAACAAAAAATACAGGGTGGGCAGAATGGTCAGTTTCAGAACAAACTGATCCACGAAATATCGAATCATGGTATTTAACAAATCCTAGTTTAGGAACAATATTTACTGAAAGGTCTGTCGAAGATGAAATAGGTTCTGACGAAATAGACTTTAATATTCAAAGACTAGGTCTTTGGATAAAATATAATCAAAAATCAGCAATTAGTGAAACGGATTGGAGACTTTTAAAAGTAAACAAAGTTCCAAATTTAAGAGGAAAGCTATTTGCAGGGATAAAATATGGGGCTGACGGAACTAATGTTGCAATGAGTATTGCTGTTAAGACTGAAGATGAAAGAATTTTTGTAGAAAGTATAGATTGTCAAACTGTTAGAAATGGAAATCTTTGGATAATAAATTTTTTAAAAAATGCTGATGTTGCAGAGGTTGTTATTGATGGACAATCAGGACAAAAAATATTATT
The DNA here is from genome assembly GCF_003860215.1 of Desulfovibrio sp. OH1186_COT-070. Classification (GTDB taxonomy): domain Bacteria; phylum Desulfobacterota; class Desulfovibrionia; order Desulfovibrionales; family Desulfovibrionaceae; genus Desulfovibrio. Next base: position 484 of record NZ_RQYH01000095.1, read on the forward strand.
TGATGAAATTTTGGACTATAAACTAAGAAAACCAATTTTACCAACAGTAAAAGAGGTTGTAGTTGCAAATTCTATGTGGGAACAAGGAATTTTTCAAAAAACGATATGTCACAAAGATCAACCATCTCTAACAAAAGTGGCTACAAATTGTGAAAAGAGGTTTATAGGAGTAAGTGGTGGATTTGGATATAAATCACAATATGAAGACAATGATATAGCACTAATGGATAGTGCTTTACTTGCACATTGGATTTGTAGTATTTCAAAACCACCAAAAAAACAAAAAATTAAGTATTAAAATTAAATATTTGATTATTAAAGACACTTTTAAAAGTGTCTTTTTTAATATAAAAATACAGAATCAAACTGGACAAATAGGAGGAAAAAGAATGGGTGAATTTAAACCAATCACTACACAAGAAGAATTAGATTCTATAATCGGAGAGAGATTGAAAAGACAAAAAGAAAGTATCTCAAAACAATATACAGATTATGAGGAGCTAAAAACAAAGAACGTTAATTTAGAAAAAGAATTGACA
>NZ_RQYH01000096.1 GCF_003860215.1 Desulfovibrio sp. OH1186_COT-070
TCTATGAGTTTATCTGAATTTGATGAATTACTGATAAATAATGAAGTAACTGCTGTATAAAAAGCAATACCTATATTTTGAACCATTCTTTGTGTAGCTCCAGCAGTACCTTGCATATCTTGAGATACAGTTCCCATTATTGCTGAAGTATTAGACGGTAGGAAAAAACCTCCTCCTATACCATATATTAGTAATAATAAGCTTATTGTCACTGGATTTAATATATATTGTAATAATCCTAGGCTTGTATATGCCACAATCATAATAATTAGTCCTGTAGTCATTAATACAATATTGCCAATGCGAGAAATTAATTTACCAGATATTTTTGAAGTAAGTACTAATCCTAAAGGAGAAGTAAGGTTAACTAATCCTATTTGCCAAGATGAAAGATGATTAATCTTTTCTAAAATATATGGAGGAATTATAAAACCTAAAGATGTTGTACCTCCAAATACAAATATTGCAAATATTGGAGATGAAAATGATACATTCTTGAATAAACGTAAATCGATGATAGGATGATTTGTTTTTAACTCCCATATAATAAATAGGCAAAAAGAAACAATAAAGATTAGGAAATTGCCATATACTGATATATTAAAAATTGAGTGATAAGACCAAGATGTTAAACTTATTAATAAACAAAAGATAGATAGAAATAATAATGAATTTCCACGTATATCTAAATGGATAGACGTACTTTTTTGCTCTTTAATATATCTTTTTAAAAATAAACAGCCGATTAAACCGATAAATATAAAGGGAATATTGATCCAGAATATCCATCTCCAATTACCTACAGATATTAAAAGACCTCCAATACTTGGACCTAAAACAGGACCTATTCCTAATAGAATACTTAACGTTCCTAACGCAGAACCTTGTCTATTTTCAGGAATGGTTGTAGTAATAATAGCCGTAGCAGTGCCTTGTAACATTGCCGCACCTATACCTTGTAAACCACGAAAAACGATTAATTGTATGACGTTGTTTGAAAAGCCGCATAAAATAGAAG
>NZ_RQYH01000097.1 GCF_003860215.1 Desulfovibrio sp. OH1186_COT-070
TCACCATCATAACTATTTTTATTTCTTATTCTTTTTCTCCGCTTATATTCTTCTTTAGAAATTACTATTGTCATATATCTTTGCTCTTCTTTAGTAATTTCTAATAGCTCTATAAGAGTTTCATTCCTATACTTATATTGTTTATTTTTATCTAAATAACACCTTTCAGCACTCCTAGTTGCTCTTATAACTTCTCTTTCACTTAAAGCTTGTCTAAACATACTATTAAGTTCTAAAACGTCATTTAACGCCTTCTCAATGTCTTCTGTAAAGCTACAAATATAATATCTATATAAAAATAATATAAGCTCTCTATGTCCTTTTAAATCATATTCTCTTAGTTCACAAAGTTTTATTATGTCTTGTATTCTTCCATAATATAAACTTCTTTCCCTATAAATATAATTTATTTTACTTGGTCTACCTTTTTTCTTTTCATATGGTCTTAATTCAGGTAAAAATTCATTTTGTATTTCTCTTAAGTCATAAATATATTCGTACTCATCTAATATATTAACTACTGTTTTTGATTTAGAGTTTATACTTCCCGGAACTCTTAATATCCTAGTTGCGTCTAAGGCTTGTCTATCTGCTCCAAAACATTTTAATTGATTATATAAATATTCTTGAACTGCTTTCCACAATGGTAATGCTTTACTAGGTACTGCATTTATTATCCAAATTAAATACATTCCTCTTCCACTATCTATTACATAGTTTGGTATAGGAATACTTTGATTAAAATAATTCTTTTCTAAATCCATTAATACCTGATTTCTAGTTTTGCCAGTTTTATAATAATCCAAGTCTATAAACAATGTATTTAACTCTTTTATGTTTTCTAACCTCCTACAAGGCTTATAGAAGGTATTTAAAGTTATATAGATATTTTCATCTCTCATATCTAAATCTTTTAATTCAGCGTATTTATAGTGCCATTGACTATATCCTTTTTTATCTATAACACTCCTGGTTATCCACCCTTTACTTCTACTATGAATATTA
>NZ_RQYH01000098.1 GCF_003860215.1 Desulfovibrio sp. OH1186_COT-070
CCACGGCCTGGCGCAAATCCATCCCCCAATCCAGCCACTGCCCCACCCTGCATTTGACTGACAACCAGCAACGCTCTATCGGATTAAACTGCGGCAAATAAGGCGGCAAGTAAAGCAACAAACAGCGCGCTTTCTTCATAATCTCTTTCACTCTCCCGCCTTTGTGAAAAGCCGCATTGTCCATCACCACAACATGGGGCTGTTTTTCTCCGTTTGCGTCACGCGGCAGTCGTTCTACCAACGCCTCCAGCCAGCTTTCCACCACTTCCCTTGTACACGCCCCTTCAAATACCAGCAGCTCCATGAATTGCCCCTGTTTGTCTACCCCCGCCATGAAGTTAACCCGTCCCTGTCTTTTGCCCATCTGCTGTCCGTACTCGCGCCGGCCTTTATCCGATCAGCCCCAACGGTAAACGTCCCTTGCTAGCATGCCAGCTTCGTCCATGTAGAGGATACGCTCTGCGTCCAGGTATTATTTGCCATACAAAGCGTTGCTGTGCGCTTTTGTCACCTTCGGCATAGGTCAGGCTCTTTTTTTATGCGTAAATCCGAGCCGGTGCACCCAACGGCGTAGCGCTTCATAGCGGATTTTGCGCCCAAAACGCCGTTCAAAAGGGATGAGGAGATCGGAGATCGTGTTAAACGGGGTTTCCTGGAGAAACTGACGAAAGGCTTCAATGTCTTGAACGTGATGACTATGCCCTTTCTGATACTTTTCTTTGGCACAAGTTCTGCCTTCTTCCGCATAGATGCGCAGCCATTGGTCAAGGGTAGAGCGCTGTATCTTGAAGATTGTGCAGACTTCTGTCTTTTTCATGCCTTGTTCCAGGTGTGCTGCGATGGCTCTTTCTCTCATGGCTTGAGGGTATGGCATGGGTGGTCTCCGGGGAAATTGCTTGTTGTATAAAATTTAGAGGGGATTGTTATACAAGTCTTGCCGCAATAGCGGCATAAAAACAGTGCAAGGCAATTCCGCATCCAAATGAAATTAAG
>NZ_RQYH01000099.1 GCF_003860215.1 Desulfovibrio sp. OH1186_COT-070
ACGAGCACCTCAAGGAGTTTTTCCCAAACACCCCGGTCACGCCAACGGCAAAACCGGCGATGAGTATTTTTCCAGTCCCCAAGGTCAGGAGGCAGATCGCGCCATGGCGCTCCCGTTCGTAATATCCAAAATACCGCGTTGATAAACAGCCTGTTGTCTCCGGCCGGGCGACCAACACTCCCCTTTTTGCCGGGAAGATGTGCCTGTAGATTTTCCCAAACCCTGTCACAAATATCATGTCGTCGATGTGCGCACATAGCCTCTCCTGTCATGCAGGAAGAGGTGTTATCATAGGATTCATAGTTTGACGACACTATCTAGAGAGCTGTCCGCTGTAGCAGAGCGTATCATTGCAGACGCTCTTCTTCGCTCCAACTCGGAAATGTACGGTGCGGAACGCCATGCCTACATTTCTTCCAATACACCGGAAGGAGCCATTCACAACATCGCCAGCCTGCTGCGCCCAGAAACTACGGCTTTGGCTGTGAAGGGAGAAGCGGGCATGGGCCGGACAAAAATTCTGGCGGACGTGGCCGAAAAAGCGAAACTCCGTGGTTTTGATGTGGAATATTACCACAGACCCATTGACCCTCATCTGCTGGATCACGTGCACATTCCCGCACTGAACCTTCTGATGACAACGCAACCTGACGAGTTGCCGACGCAGGTTATCAAAGAATCCTTTACGCTTCAGGGAAAGAATTCCAAACGTCCAACCGGGCTTCAGGACGAAATTTCGGAAAATATGGCCCGATATGAACAGACTCTTTCCCTTGCAATGCAAACCCTGGCGCAGATCAAAGCAGAACATGGCGTTCTTGAAAAATATTACATTGACAGCATGGATTTTGACGGGGTCAGCAAGCGCCTTGCCGCAACCATAGAAGCCATCTCATAATCAAAAGGGTTTGAGTTTGGAAATTTTCTAGACTTTTCCGTCCATTTCCCGCACGAAGTGGGAATGGACATCACCAATGAG
>NZ_RQYH01000100.1 GCF_003860215.1 Desulfovibrio sp. OH1186_COT-070
GAGATATGGAGGAACACCAGTGGCGAAGGCGACTTTCTGGTCTGTAACTGACGCTGATGTGCGAAAGCGTGGGGATCAAACAGGATTAGATACCCTGGTAGTCCACGCCGTAAACGATGAGTGCTAGGTGTTAGGCCCTTTCCGGGGCTTAGTGCCGCAGCTAACGCATTAAGCACTCCGCCTGGGGAGTACGACCGCAAGGTTGAAACTCAAAGGAATTGACGGGGGCCCGCACAAGCGGTGGAGCATGTGGTTTAATTCGAAGCAACGCGAAGAACCTTACCAAATCTTGACATCCTTTGAAAACTCTAGAGATAGAGCCTTCCCCTTCGGGGGACAAAGTGACAGGTGGTGCATGGTTGTCGTCAGCTCGTGTCGTGAGATGTTGGGTTAAGTCCCGCAACGAGCGCAACCCTTAAGCTTAGTTGCCATCATTAAGTTGGGCACTCTAAGTTGACTGCCGGTGACAAACCGGAGGAAGGTGGGGATGACGTCAAATCATCATGCCCCTTATGATTTGGGCTACACACGTGCTACAATGGACAATACAAAGGGCAGCTAAACCGCGAGGTCAAGCAAATCCCATAAAGTTGTTCTCAGTTCGGATTGTAGTCTGCAACTCGACTACATGAAGCTGGAATCGCTAGTAATCGTAGATCAGCATGCTACGGTGAATACGTTCCCGGGTCTTGTACACACCGCCCGTCACACCACGAGAGTTTGTAACACCCGAAGTCGGTGAGGTAACCTTTTAGGAGCCAGCCGCCTAAGGTGGGATAGATGATTGGGGTGAAGTCGTAACAAGGTAGCCGTATCGGAAGGTGCGGCTGGATCACCTCCTTTCTAAGGATATATTCGGAACATCTCATAGAGATGATACGGATTAACGTGACATATTGTATTCAGTTTTGAATGTTTATTTTTAAACATTCATGATTAATTGAATATTGCATTGACTATTATATTTTGTTATAATAC